>CAMAVZ010000007.1:0-72861 GCA_945861645.1 Opitutus sp. GAS368
ATGAATGGTGGACCTTACTGGACTCGAACCAGTGACCTTTTCGATGTCAACGAAACGCTCTAACCAACTGAGCTAAAGGTCCAGCAGAGGGCTATCTATGAAGTAGGCGGGGCGGACGGTGCAAGAAAAAATCTTGATCATTCTTTGGCGAGATTTCGGCGCATTTTCGCGTGCATTTAAAGCTACGCCGAGTAAATCACCTACGACATGCTGCAAAGTCTCCGCATCCGTAATCTGGCCCTCCTGGAGGAAGTCGAATTGGACTTTGAGACAGGGTTTACGGCCGTGACGGGTGAAACGGGAGCGGGTAAAAGTATTCTCTTGGGGGCGCTCTCTTTGCTGGCCGGCGCCCGGGCCGATAAAACCATTATCCGCCAAGGCGCTCCCGCGACCGAAGTTGAGGCAGCGTTATTTTTTACCGATAGCCGAAAGCTTGATGGCGCCTTAACGGCGCTTGATCTGCCTCCGTGTGACGACGGGGTGCTCATTCTGAAACGCAGCCTGCCGCGCGATAAAGCGCCGCGGATTTCGGTTAATGGCAGTATGGCCACTCTCGCGGGCTTGCAGGCTTTGGGGGAGTACTGGATTGATTTTCATGGTCCCGGCGAACCGCGCCGTTTGCTGAAAGAAGGCTGCCAGCGAGAATTACTTGATCTCTTTGCCAAAAATACGACGGAGCTGCAGAAATACGCACTGCATTATCAAGCGTGGCGTGAATTGGTCGACGAACGCACCCGGCTGGCGGGAGCCGAGAAATTGTCGGTGGAGCAGATCGATTTTCTGCGGGCGCAATTGGCCAAGCTGGATGGGCTGGAGTTGACCGAAGAAGCGCTCGCCACACTCGAGCGCGATTTCTCGCGTCAGCAAAGCGCGCAGGAAATTACGCAATTAGCGGCTGGCCTCAGTCAAGGGTTGAGCGGTGAAGACGGGGTGCTCGGATCGTTGGCGGCGTTGCTGCGGCAGGCGCGCCAGTTGGAGTCGCTCGATGCGGCGAGTAAACCTTTGGCCGAGCGCTTGCTGGCTTGCTCCGTCGAACTCGGTGATCTCGAGGCGGAATTTTCCACGCTCGCGCAATCATTGAATTTTGATCCCGAGCAGGCCGAAGCGCTGCAGGAGCGGATGAATAGTTGGCTCGAGGTGAAGCGTAAGCACGGGACTAAATTGGAGTTAGTGGTGGCGGCGCGGGAAGAGATGCGGCGGAAATTGGAAATGCAGGGCGATATTGAGGGCATGTTAGCGAAGCTCGAAAAGCAGATTGCCGAGGCCCACACGTTGGCGAAGAAATTTGCGCATGAGTTGCGCGCGACTCGGGAAAAAGCGGCCCTGCAGTTGGCGAAGGCCGCCGGGAAAGTCATGGCGCAGCTCGGTTTTAAGAAAGCAGATTTTCGGGTTCACCTGGTGGCGCTCTCGGAGCTGGGACCGCAGGGCGATGTCGGGGTGGAATTTCTTTTCTCGCCCAATGTCGGTGAGGCGCCCCTCGCATTGCACCGGATCGCTTCGAGTGGCGAGCTGGCCCGCGTGATGTTGGCCCTCAAGGCAGTGTTGGCGGAAATTGATGATGTGCCGCTGCTGGTTTTTGATGAAGTGGATGCGAATGTCGGCGGTGAAATTGGCCGCATCGTGGGTGAGAAGATGGCGAATATCGCTGAGCGTCATCAGGTGCTCTGCGTCACGCATCTGCCGCAGGTCGCGGCTCAGGCGCAGAACCATTTTGTTGTGACTAAGGATCAGAGCGGGGAACGCGCGGCGGTGACGATCGAAGCCATTCATGCTGATCGCAAAATCCGGGTCAGCGAACTCGCGCGGATGCTGGGTGATCGCAATGCCAAGAGCGCGATGGCCCACGCCGAAGAGTTGCTGAAAGGGTAGGGCGGCGGCCGCAAAATCCCGCGCAACTTTGGTGGCTGGGAGGGGATCTAGCCGCGGCGGGTTGTCAGTTGCTATGTATAAAATCATTATTTTATCCTCCCGACATGACATCATCGATCACGCGGCGGCAGGCGCTTAGTCAACTCGGAGCCGGAGCTGCTTTGCTGGCGGGAGCGACGACGGGGCCGGTCGCGGCGGCTGATCAACCGATGCCGGCCCGCTCCGGTCGCATCAGGCAATCAGTGTGCGCTTGGTGCTACGGCAAGATTCCCCTCGAACAACTGTGTGCGGCCGCCGCTGAGATGGGGTTGGCGTCGGTGGAGTTGCTGCAGCCCAAAGATTTTGCCATCGCCAAAAAACATGGTCTCACCTGTGCGATGGTCAGCAATCCAACCACAAAAGTGGGGGACGTTACGGTCGGCGGGATTCCGCGCGCTTGGAATCGGTTGGAATATCACGACGCCCTCGTCGCCGCTTATGAAGTCCAGTTGCAGGCGACCGCGGCAGCGGGTTTGACTCGTTTGATTTGTTTTTCCGGCAATCGCGCGGGCATGCCCGATGCCCAAGGCTTAGCTAACTGTGCAGTGGGCTTGCGGCGAATTTTACCCTTGGCGGAGAAATTGGGCATTACGCTCTGCATGGAATTGCTGAATAGTCGGGTCGACCATAAGGACTACATGTGCGATCGTACCGAGTGGGGCGTGGCGCTCTGTCAGGCTTTGGGTTCAGAGCACTTTAAGCTGCTCTATGATATTTATCACATGCAGATCATGGAAGGGGATGTGATCGCCACGATTCAACGCCATCATCAGTATATCGGTCATTATCACACGGCGGGAGTGCCCGGACGGCACGAGTTGGATGAGAATCAGGAATTATTTTATCCTGCGATCATGCGCGCGATTTTAGCGACGGGGTACACCGGTTTTGTTGGTCAGGAATTCATCCCGCGCAACGCGGACGCACTCGCGGGGTTGCGGGCCGGAGTAGTGCTGTGCGATGTGTGACGCGGCGGTGCTTATTTCGACTCAGGCCAAGGCGGTGGTGAAGTAAAAATGAGCAGCACTTGCTCGGCTGCGGAAAAGATGAAGTTGGGAAACGGGAGCGCGAAGCTTAGGTTTAAGTTTTAAGGGGTAAGTTTTAAGCTCGAAGCGGATCGACCGATCGACCCAGGCGTTTTTAACCGCGAAAGGCGCGAAATGACGCGAAGGGTTCAGAGCTCTTGACTGAAGCCTCAAGCTTACGAGCCGCCACAAAAAGCACAAAAGGCGCAGAATCGGCCAAGGTTTAGCTGAGGAAAAAATGAAATCGGGGAAATAGAAAATCAGGAAACGGGAGCTCGCGGCCGGACTTAGTAAAAGAATTCCGATTGGCGGGGCGCAAAGTTGAAACTGACAAGGTTGATTTTTATATTTTTAACTAGGCGTGTCATGAATTCCCTGCTGCTTCTGCACGACTATCCCCGCCTTAAGCGGGTGGATGATTTTAGCGAATTGGACGCGACGCCGTTCGCCGCGGGGATTAACGCGCTTTATTGGCCAAGGCAATTGGCCGGTGATTTTACGGAAATCCTGAATCTTGTTGGCGGTGGTGAGGGCATTATAAATATCACGGATACTCGGCTGCAGGGGCTGAGGCTTAGTCCGGCTGGTCAGCTGGCGCGCGAGGTCTTGCTCGAGGACCAGCGGCTACTGCGGGCGCAGGGCTTCGACCCGGTGTTGAACTGTGTTGTGGGCTACCCGCGCGATGAGCAGCCAGGCCCGGTGGCGACGGATGTTTTCTCATTTCATGCCGACAGTGCACCGGTGCCGGCGGATACTTGGTTGTGCACGTATGCTGGCGCCGCAAGTGAAGGATTACGGAATGATCAGGCGCTGCGGCGGGTAGATCTTCCGGCGACGCGCGCAGCCTGCCTGCAAACTTTCGGCGGAGAAGATAACGAAGATTTTCGAGAATACCTAAAAGAAAATTGTTATGATCTCCATTATGCGCCTACGCCCGAAGCGCAGCCCTTTTCGTTTGGTCTGGGTCACCTCTGGCGCATTGCCATCGAGCATCCGGGCAGTTTGGTGCCGCCCTGTCTGCATCGCGCTCCGGTCACGCCGTTTCCGCGACTGCTTTTAATCAGTTGAAGCCAAGATTCTGGCGCGGAGTAGATGTCACCCCCGCACCAATCGGCCGAGCGCGGGGAGCTCAATATTAGGGTGTGCCTGAATACTGGTCACCAACAGATCGCTGAGCAGGCTGCCGCGAGAGATTTCCCGGCCGTGTTTAAAGGCGAGGTAACCATCACCACCTTCGGCCAGAAAACTATTGGTGGTTACGCGATAGATTCGCTCGGGCTCGACGGGGTGACCGCCGATCTGGAGTTCGACTAAGCGCGCCCCACTGGGCCGCGCTAAATCATAAACGGCGCGCAGCCCTGACGCCTGCACCATGCCGGCTTTGAGCGAAAAGCCGTGTTCGAGCACGGCTTGGAGATCGCGTCCCTTTAGGGCGAGCGTCACCGCATGATTAATAAAGGGAAAAGCATCCAACGCGTGACCACGATCCAGTGGGCCGGCGGGCAAATCAGCGCGCAGGCCGCCGGCATTGGTGATCGCCACCTCCGAGCCCGCGTGGGCCCGCATATAATCTGTAATTAATGCACCCAAAGGGGCCTCATGGTTGTAGCGGCGAATGATGCGTTGCGGAGCAAATCCGATTGGTGCGCCAAGCTTGTCCGCCACGATGGCACGGTAATGCGCCATTCGGGCCGCCACGGCGGCGTGCGGGGGCAGATCGTCACTCCAGACCTTGAGCAAAGTACTCTCGTGCGCGATCACCCGGCGATTTTTAACCTTGAGCCGCAGCCGTCCCAGTCGAGTCCCGTAGCCGTAAGTTTGCGTGATTAAGGTGCCGGTGGTCGGATGTATTATCGGTTGTTCGAGTCCATGGTGCGAGTGTGCCGCCAGGTAGACGTCGATCCCCGACACGGCGCCGCAGAAAGCGATATCTTCATCGAGCGGTCGCTGGACCTCCGGATCATTTTCCGCATCCGTCTGCATCGGACCAGGCAAGCCTTGGTGCCCCAGCACGACCACGATATCGACCGTATCACGGAGTTCAGCCAAGCAGGCCTTGGTCTCGGCGACAGGGTCCGTAAATTCCAGCTCGGCAACCTTCGACGGCATAATGGTGTAACGCGCCGCTTTGAGTCCCATTACACCGATGACGCCCAGACGAACACCGTTGCGTTCCAGAATTGTGTAAGGCCGCGTAAAGCGAATCTGCGTGCCTTGATAGCGAATATTGCAGCAGAGAATAGGAAAAGGGACGCGCGTGACCGCTTGGTCAAAAATCTGCCAGCCATAGTCGAACTCATGATTGCCGACGCTCATCGCATCGTAGCGCATCAGCGTCATTAATTCCATCAGCACTTCACCCGAGGTGAGCGCCGACATGGTGCCGGTGAACATATCCCCGCTATCGAGGAGAAAAGTGGTCAATTCGGCGGCACGCTCCTGTTCGACCAGCGTGGCGAGGTGCGCGGCACCCCCGAGTTTAGGGGAGTGGGGTAGCCAATAAGCCGGGATAGGATCCAGCGCGCTGTGGAAATCATTCGTGTAAAGAATCGTAAATTCATGGGCGCCGCCGCCGAGTTGGCCGATATCCGCATGCGTCTGATTGACAACTTGCTTAAAGGCGAAGGGCGCGAGCGCGGCGATCTTGGTGAACTGACGACGAGAAAGCATGCGGGGGTGGGGTGGTAGGAAAATGAGTTAAGGCTTAAACTTGCATTACGATTAGTCACAAAAAACGCGCAAAGCGCAAAGCCAGAAACTGGAGCCAAAAAAATCAGACGCGCATGCGCTAAATCCTATGTACAGCCACAAAAATACCAACCTGGACCAAGGCATTTTTACCGCGAACCGCACGACGTGACGCGAAGGGTTTAGTATTTAAATCATCCACTGCTTAAAAAAGGGAGTGCTCACGTCCTCTTGAGCCTCGCCCCGCTGGAGGATCAGTTAGAGGGCCGATCTTCGATCGCCCGACTCTGCTCCGGCGGGCGATGCCCGCGCTTGATCATTCGCGGGGCTTGCCCTTGGCGCTGATTTTTGAAAGCTACATCTGAGCCATGAGTGAGCAGACCGATCAATCAGCGGTGAAAGCGAGTGTCATAACACTGACGTCCGTTCAGTCGGCGACGGTGGCGCTCCCGGTGGCCGCGGATAAAGCGTCGCCCGAAATTGGTTTAGTCCCCCCCGCGAGTGAGCTCACGCCCGAGGAGCAAATGGCGCGCTTCGCCAAGGAGCTCCAAGAAAAAGACTGGGGCCACCAACCCTGCTAAATTGCCAGGCTAGTTAGCTGGCGGTGGTCTGAGTACGGAAGCTGCGCCAAAGATTGAGCGGCAGGGAGGCGAGGCCAATGATGGCGAGTTGACTGCTGACGAAGGCCACGAGCCAGACAAAGGCGGAGTCCATGAAGCCGTAGGAATGAAGACCGACGCCGAGCATATTGACGCCGAACCAGCTCCAGCTCGTGACGATGTTGCCAAAAATGGCGAGTGACATTAGTCCGCGCTGTTGCACAAGACCGCCCCAGCGACAGTGCAGAATTACGGCATTCCAGAGTACAATCATGAGGGCGCCATTTTCTTTGGGATCCCAGCCCCAAAAGCGGCCCCACGATTGGTCGGCCCAGATGCCACCGAGCACCGTACCGATGAGGCTGAAGAGCGTAGCGAAGCAGACAATGCCATAGACCATGCGGGTGAGGGCCTCAGCGGTTACGGTATCGAGGGACTTAGTAAACAAGCCGCGCACGACATAAATAATCGCGAGGAAACCAGCGAGAAAAGTGGCGGCGTAGCCAGCGGTCACGACCACGACGTGCGTCGCGAGCCAGAAGTTAGAGTCGAGCACGGCGCGCATCATTTCGAGGGTGTCCCCAGTGAGTGAAAGATGGTGAGCAATCAGCAGGGTGGCGAAACCGATCATGCCCGCCGCCACGGAGCCGATGGCATTGCGGTAGATTTTTTCTAAAATTAGACACAGGCCGACTGAACCCCAGCCGACAAAGAGGGCCGAAGAATAAAGATTAGTCACGGGCGGACGACCCTCGAGCCACATCCGGGTCAGGATGCCAGCGGTGGTCAAAGTGAAGGCAATGAGTACGAGATAATAAGCGCTGCGTCCCAGAGCCTCGGGCCATTTGAGCCAAGAGAAAATGGCGAGCAGGAAGGCGTAGGCATAAAGCGTCATCGAGCTATAGAAAGGTTCGGCCGCATTGAAGCGTGTCTCGAGGTCGCTTTTTTCTAGGGGAGTGGTGAAGCGCTTGGCCAGTTGAGTGTGGTAGAGCTGCACGATTTCATTGAACTGCGCGGCCTGCCCGGCGCGCCAGGTATGACCGAGCGTGGCGTACGCCATAACCGTGGGGTTGACGCTGCCGGTGGCAAAAGTTTCGAGTAAAGCTTGGCCGATATTAGACCACGCGGTGAGGTTGGGCTCATTATCGGCGGGTGGGATCGCGAGGAGATAAGCGAATTTTTCCATGATCTCGTAGCGGCGCGCCATTTCGAGCATGGCCTTGAAGGCCGGCTCATCGTGCGCTTCCCCTTTTTGTCGAGCGCGCACGGCCGCGACCCCGGCGGGGAGGGCATTTTGAAAAGCGGTTACTTCTGTGAGGAAGCTAGGGCTATCCGGTAATTGTAGGCTGTGCTTGAGGCGTTGATACAACACCATCACTTCGCGCAGATGAGCGATTTGTTTTTGAAAGGGAGTGCGGACCGCGGACTCAACGGATTCCGCGAGCTGTGCCTGGCGTTCGATTTCCGCAAGCTTGGGCTGGAGCTGCTGGAAGGAAAAGCGCGACTTGCTCGAAGGCAGGAAGCCGAGCACGGCCATGAACCGCTTGGCATTACTGTCGTATTGGATTTTTGTATCAGCGGCGCTGAAGCCTACAACATCGAGGACTTCGTTTGATTCAATTTTGAAAACGGGATAAGTGTCGGCTTTATTCGAAGCGAATAAAACATCCGCTAACCACTCGATGGGTGATTGCACAAAAGCTTGGCTGCTCTCCGGCGTGCTGACGCGTTGACGCCCCTGCATGGCCAAGAGTGAAGTGCGGGCCACGGTATCGAGCGGCTTGAGGCGGCCATTGACGAGCACGGGGAGCCGACCGAAACCGCTGAGGTCAAAGGACCCCGTCGGTGGCTCGGGTACGCGCAGAGTGGTGATGACAAAAGCCGCGCCCAGCAACAGAACGATGAAGGGGAAATATTTTTTCATGCATTTAACGCGGAGGCCGCGGAGAAAAAGAAGGTCAGATGAGGTAAATTCGCAATTAAACGGCTAAGCACACTGGGAGCGCTCGCTGAATTTGATTCAGGTGGCGGCGCGTTTGCGGGAGAAACTGATGAGGTGGATGCCGAATTGAATGATGAGGCCTAAACCCATCATGAGGCAGGCAACGTAGGGCAGAATCCAATTAGGATTGCGCACGACTTGCAGAATCGAAGTGCGATCATTATTTTCAAAGCCGGCTTGAAAATAGGTGAGGCCCGCATAGCGCAGGGGGTTGTTCATGTAGATCAGCACTTCCCGATCCTCGCTCTTATCATCCGCGGTGAGCTGGATGCGGCTGGCGAAGTTTTTGGGAATATCGGTGCCCGCATATTTCTCATGCGTGAAATTGAGCAGCTTGACGGTGTGGGTTTGATAATAGCGATGCTGGCGGAGAGTGAGTTCCCAGGTACGGCCTTGATAGACCACCGTCTGCGGTTGGCCGAGCGCGGGTGACACCAACCAAGTGCCGAGCGAACCTTCCGCGCCGGCGAGCTCGACAAAAGTCACGGGCAAGTTGCCTTCACTTTCTTTCGGGTTTAAGGGCAGGGGGATGGCGGTGATGCTCGGTCCGATTCCCGCGGTTGCCCGCGCGGGTGGCGTGCCCGGTGCCGGTGAGCGCCGTTGCAGGGAGGCGTTCGGATAGTAGTCCTTAATTTTTACCTGAAACGGCAACTGGGGGTGTTGAATCGTGCCAGTTTTGGCCAGCACCGTCTGGGGAATCGCGACGACATCATTATACGCTGGATTCGTCAGATCGAGCAGAGCCAATTCATACTGCCGATAGCTTTCTGAGTAATGTTTCGTCTGACCTTCATCGATGCGCATGAAACTTTCCTCGGCCAGTAAACCCGTTAGCAACTCGCCCACCAGCAGCAGAATCAAACCGGCATGGGTGAGCTGGATTCCTGATTTCCGCCACTCAAGCTTGAAGCGATAAATATGGGCCGCGAGTAGATTGATCAGGAGCAGACCACCGATCAGGTAACCACCCGGAAAGGCGGGGACCGTAATACCAGTGCGCGGAATTTCCTGCATTACAAAAAACGAATGGAAATATTTTTGCTGCACCCCCCAAACGCCTAGATCCACCTGGGCTAGCGTCGCGGCGAAGACCAAGATGATCGATATCACCAGCAGGACAACGGTCAGACGGATGGAAACAAAGAAATCGCGCAGCAGACGAACGAAGTCGGGCATGGCTTAGCGGGGCTTGATGGTGGAGAGGAATTCGCGAAAGGCTGTTTGTTCGCGGGTGACTAAGGCGGCGGGACCAATGAGTTTGAAAAACCACGTTTGGCCCTCATGGGGCACGATGGCTCCCAGCAAGGTGGTGGAAACTCCACTGGCTTGTCCGGTGGCTTCGGCGATCGTTATCTTTAGACCATTCGCCTCAATATTTTGGACGGAAGCTTCGATTTGGGTGGCCTCAATCGGCCCTAGCCCTACTTGGCCACGCCAGCGGTTGACGTTAGCAAAAAGTCCTCCGGTGTCGCCGGGGAAGGCCGTGATGGCTAAATCGCCGACCGCTCCGGCCTCACCAGCGATAGCGTAGCTCCCCTTACGCATTGAGCCGAGGCTTTTAGCCGTCCAATGAGCCGGGGCCGTCCAAAGCAAAGCCATCCCTTCAGCGGTTGGCACGTTCCCCGTCATCGCGCCCGGCGCGCTGGCTGGGGCTGCTTCGCCCCCAATGGCAGGATGCCCATCGGGAAGGGTGGCGCCGGGTCCCATCTGGGCGGGAGCCGCCGCGGCCATGACTGGCGCGGGGTCTTTTGGGGCCCGGTAGGCCGTGATTTTCTGATCCCGACATCCCGTGAAAGGAAGCGCAGCAAGGACCAGCGAAAGGGATACGAGGTGAAGCTTCATGTTATTAGATACGGTTGAATGCACAGAGCGACAAAGTGCAACTCGAACTGGATAATCCACCAAGGCCAAGCCAGCAAATGACAAAATATGCGTAGTCGGGTTTTTTTCGTGCCAAATCATGACGTTGGATTATTTAACGGGTATGCAAATTACCCCGCTCGGCGATCAGGCCTTGCTGGTCGAATTGGGTCAGACCATTGACGAATCGACACACCAAAAAGTGCAGTCGGCTTGGCGATCGCTGGCCGCTGAGCCGCTGCCTGGGGTGACGGAGTTGGTGCCGGCCTACACTACGGTTACGGCTTACTATGATCCGGTCCAAGCAGTGCAAGCGGGCGCGCCAGTCGACAAAATTGTGGATTGGCTGAGCGATCGATTACGGGAGCGACTGAAAAATCCACCGAAGACCGCGAAAACCAAAGGCCGTACGGTCGAAATTCCGGTCTGTTATGAAGGCGAGTTTGCGCCTGATCTTGGGGTTGTCGCTAAACAGGCTAAACTTACTCCCGCGGAAGTTATCACACTGCACACCAAGACGGAGTACCTGGTATACTTGGTCGGCTTCGCGCCCGGTTTTCCGTATCTCGGTGGATTGCCAAAAATATTGGCGACCCCACGTCATGCTAAGCCGCGGATGGTGGTGCCGGCCGGTTCGGTGGGGATTGGCGGTCAGCAAACGGGCATATATCCCTGCGCGACGCCTGGTGGTTGGAATTTAATTGGGCGCACTCCCCTGGCTTTATTTCGTCCGGCATTGCATCCGCCCACGTTGCTTAGGGCTGGCGATCGGGTGAAGTTTCGCGCTATCACGCACGAAGAATTTTTGCGTCAGGAGGCCGGCGCATGATTACCGTGCAACAACCGGGCTTGTTGACGACCGTGCAAGATTTGGGCCGGCTCGGTTATCAGCAATATGGCGTGGTCGTCGGCGGCGCCTCGGATGCTTTGGCCGCACGCACAGCCAATTTGCTTGTTGGCAATGAGGAAAATGCGGCGGTCTTAGAGATGGCGCAGACTGGCCCAGCGTTGTGTTTTGCGCAGAGCACATTGGTCGCGTGGTGTGGGGCTGATTTTGAGGCGCAGATTAATGACGAACCTTGTCCGCGCGATCGTCCCGTGCGGGTAGCCGCAGGCGACATTCTCCGCTTTGGGTTGGCGCGCCGTGGACTCAGGGCTTGGCTGGCAATCGCTGGCGGTATCGATGTGCCGTTGGTTTTGGGCAGTCGCAGCACTTATCGACGGGCAGGGCTGGGTGGCTTGGCGGGACGAGCCTTGCAAGGCGCAGACCAATTCTCCTGCGGACACCCCTCCGAGTGGTCCCAGCAGGTTTTAGAAAAATTACTCGCCAGCAACCAACGGGCAACGGCGTGGAGCGTCAGGCCCGATACCATCGGCCGCCCCGCACGAGTTGGCGTGGCTCGAGCCATGCGGGGACCCGAGTGGGATTGGTTTACAGAACCAGCGCAGCAGGCGTTTTTTCAAGCAACGTGGGTGGCAACCAAAGAAGCGGATCGGATGGGCGTGCGGCTCAAGGGACCTGATTTGGCCCTCGCGCAACCGCGCGAAATGATTTCTTCCGCGGTCAATGCGGGGATAGTTCAGGTACCACCAGCAGGCCAACCCATTGTCTTGCTGCCGAGTCGGCAATCCGTTGGTGGTTATCCGCGCTTGGCGGCCGTCGCCGCGGTGGATCTGCGCCATTTCACACAACTTCGCCCCGGTGATTCCATCCGCTTTGAGGAAATTTCTGTCGTGGGCGCGCAGGATTTACTCCTGACGCAAGCCCGTGACCTCACGCGCATCCGCCTAGGCCTCAGTCGATTGCTGGCTTAATTCAACATGCGGCTCATTGATCTAAATTGTGATCTCGGGGAAGGCGCGGGTCAGGATGTCGTGCTGATGCCGCTGATTACTTCGGCAAATATTGCATGCGGGGCTCACGCTGGTGACGAAGCGACGATGCGCGCCACCATCGCGCTGGCTCAAAAACAGGGCGTCGCCATCGGGGCCCACCCAGGATTTGCCGATCAGGTTAATTTTGGCCGACGCGAAATAGCGCTGAGTTTAAATGAAATTCATTCGTTGGTACTGACGCAGACGCAGTTGCTCCAAACGCTAGCCGCACAAAGTGGAGGCACGGTCCGGCACGTAAAACCACATGGCGCTCTCTATAATTTAGCGGCGCGTGATGGCGCCGTCGCGCAGGCGGTGGCAGCCGCGGTCTGGGCGGCGGATCCTCGTTTGATTTTAGTGGGGCTGGCGCGAAGTCAATTGATCGCGGCCGGGCAAGCCGCGGGGTTGCGCGTTGCTCAAGAAGTTTTCGCCGATCGCACTTATCAAGCCGATGGCACGCTCACCCCGCGAAACGCGCTCGGCGCTTTGCACGAAGTCACTCGTGCGGCGGTAGCGCAGGTGAAGCAGATGGTGAACGATGGGACTGTCACGGCCGTGGACGGAACCATGGTGCCGATCACCGCTGACACCATTTGCCTGCACGGCGATGGACCGCATGCGGTGGAATTTGCGTTGCAGCTCCGCGCTGCTCTGCACGAGATCCCGATTAAGCTGCAAGCGCTCCTCCATGATTAAATTAATTGGAATTTTAGTTGTCGCCGTTGGTTTCGCTTTGCGCGGCAACACGCTGCTGGTGGTGTTGGCGGCGGGGATTAGCACGGGCTTGGCTGCCGGCATGTCTTTTAACGAGATCATGACCTGGTTTGGAAAATATTTTGTGGAAAATCGCTATGTGACGCTGACGGTTTTGCTCATGTTGCCCGTGGTGGGGTTGCTGGAACGCTACGGCCTGCGCGAACGCGCGGAGACGCTGATCCAGCGGGCGAAAGCGGCGACAGCTGGCCGCGTATTATTATTTTACACCGCGGTGCGGCAAGTGTCAGTCGCACTCGGGGTTAATATTGGCGGACACGCCGCGATGGTCCGTCCTTTAGTGGCCCCGATGGCGGAAGGCGCGGCGCAGGCGCGGCACGGCATTTTATCGGAAAAAACCACGGAGGCGATACGCGCGCACGCGGCGGCCGCGGAAAATACCGGAAATTTTTTTGGCGAGGATACTGTCTTTGCCGTGGGGGCAGTTTATTTGATGAAAGGTGTGCTTGAGACGCAAGGATACCCCGTGAGTGTCTGGGTACTTTCATTTTGGGGCATTCCCACCGCGCTGGTGGCATTCGGGTTAATGATATGGCGCACGCGTGTGCTTGATCAGCGGATTGCCCGGGAAAGTAAGCCGCCCTCAACCACGGAGGCGGAGCGATGAAATTGTTGAACCTCGAGTTATTTTACATCATCGCCGGGGGATTTTTGCTGCTGGTGGCGGGGCGCATCGCGTTTGAACCGACGGCAGGGAAACGCGTGGGCTCAGCCTTGTTTTGGGGTTTGCTGGCGGTAATTTATTTGGCGGGTAAAGAGCTGCCGCCAGTGGTGGTTGGTTATATGATTTTACTCATGGTGATTTTAGCTGCGACCAAACAACTCACGGGAGCGCGGCGCTGGGCGGTGACGGCAGAGATGCGTGGGGCTGCGGCGGCGAAGTTACAGAATTGGATTTTCTTGCCGGCGTTATTGATTCCGGCCACGGCGGTGGTCGGCACGTTATTTTTGAGCGAGCTCCATGTGGGAGCTTGGTGGTTATTGGACTCGGCGAATCTTACCGTGACATCCGTGTGCTTGGGCGCGGTCGTGGCGGTCGTGGTGGGGTTGCGCTTGACGCGAGCTCCGTTGATCACGCCAGTAGTCGAGGGAAGTCGCTTAGTTCAAGCCGTGGGCTGGGCGATTATCTTGCCGCAGTTATTGGCCGCTCTCGGTGGCGTATTTTCGCAAGCCGGGGTTGGTCCCGTAGTGGCTGAATTGGCGGCGCGGGCGCTGCCGACCCAGTATCCGCTCGGCGCGGTGGTGGCTTATTGCGGCGGCATGGCGCTGTTCACCATCTGCATGGGCAATGCCTTTGCGGCATTTCCCGTGATCACGCTGGGTATTGGCCTGCCGTTTATTGTGCAGCTGCATCACGGCAATCCCGCGATTATGGCGGCGGTTGGGATGTTGTCGGGTTATTGTGGCACGCTTCTCACACCTATGGCGGCTAATTTTAATCTCGTGCCGGCGATGCTGCTCGAACTGAAAGACAAAAATGCCGTGATCAAAGCGCAAGTTCCCCTCGCGCTCGGAATATTGGCGGCAAATATGATCATTATGTATTTTTGTGTTTACCGTTTCTGATTTTTTACGGACCCCACATTTCTCTTATCTACCTCGCGCTCCGTAACCTGCTCTCAGCATGAAAACTATTTTACTAACCGGCTTTGAACCCTTCGGTGGCGAAACCCTTAATCCGTCGGCGGAAATTGCCCGTAAACTCCATGGTACGATGATTGCGGGGCATGTTGTGGTGGGTGCGCTTCTCCCGTGCGTTTTTGGCGCGGCGCGGACGGAACTTAAAAAACAAATTCGGACGACTCGCCCCGCGTTAATTATTTGTCTGGGCCAAGCGGGTGGGCGCGCCGACATCACGCCCGAGCGCGTGGCGCTCAATCTTGATGATGCACGGATTCCGGATAACGCGGGGCAGCAGCCGGTCGATGCGGTGATCACCCGCTCGGGCCCCATCGCTTATTGGTCCACGCTGCCAATTAAGGCTATGGTGCAAGCGCTGCAGCAACGCGGCCTGCCGTCGAGTGTGTCGCAAACCGCAGGAACCTTCGTCTGTAATCATGTTTTTTACAGCCTGATGCACGAACTTCGTGGGCAGAAAAAAATCCGCGGTGGCTTTATTCATGTGCCGTGGCTGCCGGAACAAGCGCCTGCGGGTCAGCCGAGCCTAACCTTGGCGGTGCTGACCTCCGCCCTCGCGGTGGCTCTGGAGACCGCGGTCAAAGTTCGCCGCGATGTGCGTCTGCCGGGCGGGGCGACGCATTAAGTCTACTCAGCTAGCTGGCATGAGCAGTGGGAGATATTGCCACCCAGCCGAGTGGTCCTTAATTATTAAAGCGGAAGAGCGCGACGTCGCCGTCTTTGAAGACGTATTCCTTGCCCTCGAGGCGATATTTACCGGCTTCGCGGGCGGCCGCCACGCTGCCCAGGCGCGTGAGGTCTTCATAGCTGACGATTTCTGCTTTGATAAAACCTTTCTCGAAATCCGTGTGAATGACGCCGGCGGCCTGCGGTGCCTTCCAGCCCTGCTTGATCGTCCAGCAGCGCACTTCTTTTTCGCCGGCAGTGAAGTAGGTCATTAATCCAAGCAGGCCATAGGTGCCCTTGATCAGCGCCGATACTCCAGAATCATCGACCCCAAGGTCCTTGAGAAAAGCTTTAGCTTCTTCAGGGGCCAAATCAATGAGTTCGGCTTCGATGCGCGCACTGATCGGCACGTAAGCGGCGTCGTGGTGGGTCCGCACATATTCGGCCACTTTTTGCACGAAGGGATTTTGCTCGGCGGTCGCGAGATCCGACTCGGCAACGTTGCAGGCGAAGAGCACGGGCTTGGCGGTGAGCAGTTGAAAGAGTTTCATCAACGCCACCTCTTCGGGCGTGGCCACAAGGGTATTGGCCGTCTTGCCAGAGTTCAGGTGAGGCGTAAGTTTTTCGAGGAGGGCTAGTTCAATGATCGCTTCCTTATCACCGGACTTCGCATTTTTTTGAGTTTTGGTAATGCGCTTAGCGACGGCCTCGAGATCGGAGAGGACGAGTTCCGTCGTGATGACCTCGATATCGCGCACCGGATCAACGCTGCCCATGGTGTGAATGATATCGGGATCCTCAAAGCAGCGGACGACTTGGAGAATGGCATCGACCTCGCGGATGGTGGCGAGGAATTGATTGCCGAGCCCTTCGCCCTTGCTGGCGCCGGCAACGAGGCCGGCGATGTCCACGAATTCGATCGCCGCTGGTACCACGACATTAGTCTTGGCGATGGTCTTGAGCACATAAGCGCGCGCATCGGGCACGATCACGACGCCCACATTGGGATCGATCGTGCAGAACGGGTAGTTGGCGGCCTCCGCCTTACGGGAACGGGTGAGGGCGTTGAAGAGAGTGGATTTACCCACATTAGGGAGTCCGACGATGCCTGCTTTTAGCATAAAATAGGTGGGTGTAAGGGTCGAATCAGCGGGGGCACTGGGGGCTTGACAAGAGCAAACTTGTGCCGTGCATTCTCACCCTTTTCCCAACGACACCTGTACTCTTTTAAGCAACCAGACACATCAAATGGCACTCAAAATCCGTCTTTCCCGCGTCGGCACCAAGAACGAACCGCACTATCGCGTGGTCGTAGCTGAAGAGCGTTCCCGTCGCGATGGTGACGCCGTCGAACAGATCGGCTCTTACAATCCTCGCGCCAAGGGTAACCCAATGACGATCAAGCTCGACCGCGTTGATTACTGGGTTTCGAAGGGCGCTAAGCCCACATCGACCATGCATTCGATGATCAAGCGCGCCCGCCGCGCCGTACCGGCTGCCTAAGTCAGCGATTTTATCGTTGGTAACCCCTTAAGGTTCGGCTCGCGCCGAACCTTTTTTATTGGATAATCGCTTTTATGCGCATCGACGTACTGACGTTATTTCCACCCATGCTCGACGGATTTTTATCCGAGAGTATGCTCGGCCGCGCGCAAGAGGCTAAGCTCCTTGAGGTGAAGGTGCACAATCTGCGGGACTGGTCGACCGATAAGCATCACACGACTGATGATCGTCCCTTTGGCGGCGGTGCGGGTATGGTTTTAAGGTGCGAACCAGTCTTCGCGGCGATCGAGCAATTGCAGACTCCAGGTTGCCGGCGCATTTATTTGACCCCAGATGGCACGCCACTCTCCCCCGCCTTGGCCTTGGAGTTATCCCAGCAGCAGCATTTGGTCATGCTGAGCGGCCATTATGAAGGGATCGATCAGCGGATTCGGGAAAAAGTCATCGATCAGGAGATCAGTATCGGGGATTATGTACTTACCAACGGCACACTTGCAGCGGCGGTGGTGATCGATGCTTTGGCCCGTTTTATTCCCGGTGTACTCGGTGAAGAAAAGTCGTTGACGACCGAAAGTTTCACCAGCAAGTTGCTCGACTTTCCTCAATTCACGCGTCCTGCCGTTTATCGCGACATGTCCGTACCAGAAGTTCTCCTCTCGGGGAATCATGGCGAAATAGAGAAGTGGCGGCACGCGCAGCAATTGAAGAAAACTCAGCAAGTTCGTCCCGATTTACTCACATAACCAGCTATGAATCCTATCATCCAAGAAATCACCGCCGCTCAGGTGAAACATAAAGTTGCGCCGTTTAAAGTCGGCGACGGTGTCCGCGTGCACACCAAAGTCCGCGAGGGAGATAAGGAGCGCGTACAGATTTTCACCGGCGTGGTCATTGCCCACAAAGGCAGCGGTATCCACGAGACCTTCACGGTCCGCCGCATCAGCTACGGCGAGGGCGTCGAGCGCGTGTTCCCTGTTAACTCACCAAACCTCGAGAAGATCGAGGTCGAGAAAGACTCCAAGCCCGGCAGGGCTCGGCTTTATTACCTGCGTGATCGCACCGGTAAGGCGGCGATGGCCGTTAAGGAAAAGCGCTATGACCCAACGGCTAAAGCCGCGGCCAAAGCCTAAGCTAACGTCATTAGTTTATTCTCAGCACCGGGCGGGATCATTGATCCCGCCTTTTTGTTGGGTTAATTGGAACCGCTCGCTTGGGCTTCAGCCGCCGTTGCGGTGGCTGTTTTCGGCATCGGCTGTTCGCCTCGGGTGATTTTTGTGCCAATAATTGAGCTTTGCAGGCTGGGGAATCCCACCGTAATTCAAGCTCACGCCTGCGTCTATTTAAATTATGAAACTTCCGACTGAGATTCTCTCCCAAGCCTCTGCTCAAGCTCGTGGCCTTGCCATCGATGCCATTCATAAGTGCTCCTCCGGTCACCTCGGTCTGCCCCTTGGGTGTGCGGAAATCGGCGCCGTGCTCTATGGCCATGCTTTGGTGCATAATCCTGACGAGCCCCGCTGGCTGAACCGCGATCGCTTTGTGCTCTCGGCTGGGCACGGTTCGATGTTTCTCTACACGTGGCTGCACCTGAGTGGCTATGATTTATCACTCGAGGAATTAAAAAACTTTCGCGTGCTCCACAGCAAAACGCCGGGCCATCCGGAATTTCACGAGACGCCTGGCGTCGAGGCGACGACCGGCCCGCTTGGTCAAGGCATCGGCAATGCTGTTGGCCTAGCGCTGTCCGGCCAGATGGCCGCCGCCCATTTTAATACGACCACCCAGAAGATTTTTGATCATCACGTCCTGTGTTTAGCGGGCGACGGCTGCATGCAGGAAGGTGTCGCCATGGAGGCGTGCGCTTTCGCGGGTCACCAAGGGCTCGATAATTTGATTCTGATTTACGATGCTAATGACGTCACCCTCGACGCGATGGCGGCTAAGTCGCAGAGCGAAAACACCGTCGCCCGGTTTAAGGCGATTGGCTGGGATGTTCAGACGCTGCCTAATGGCCACGATCTCAGCGCGATTCTCAAAGCAATTACTAAAGCCAAAAAAGCGAAGAGCGGCCAACCGCAGTTGATTATTGCGAAGACCGTGATTGGGCAGGGGATTCCGGAAGTAGCGGGGACCGCCAAAGGTCACGGCGAGGGCGGGGCGAAATTTGCGGCGGCGGCGCGGCAGGGACTCGGCTTGCCGGCGGATCAGCATTTTTATGTGAGTGACGCCGTGCAGGTTTATTTCGCTGAGCATAAAAAACGGCTCAAGCGCGGTTATAATAAGTGGAAAAAACTTTACGCGGCTTGGCGCGCGGCCGAGCCAGCTAAAGCCGCGCTGCTCGAGCAGGCCGGCGCGACGCCGAGCGCGGCGCACTTGCTGACCAAAATCCCTCTGTTTCCCCTCGAGGCTAAACTCGCCACTCGCGCCGCGGGCAGCAATGTATTGCAGCCGCTGGCAGCTGAGTTACCCCTCCTGATTTCCGGCAGCGCGGATCTCCACGGCTCGACATTGAATTATATTGCGGCTGATAAAGACTTCGATCGCACCAATCGCCTTGGTCGCAATTTGCGTTATGGTATTCGTGAACACGGCATGGCGGCGATTAGCAACGGGGTAGCCTATGATGGAATTTTCCGGCCCTCCTGTGCGACGTTCTTGGTTTTTGCTGATTACTCCCGTCCGGCGATGCGGATTGCGGCACTCGCCAAATTGCCGGTGATTTATATCTACACCCACGATTCCATTGGGGTGGGTGAGGATGGTCCTACGCATCAACCGGTGGAGACTGTTTCCGGTTTACGGGTTATCCCCAATCTCGACGTCATTCGTCCGGCTGATCCTGAAGAAACGGCGGGAGCCTTCGCGGCGGCATTGGAACGCATCTCCGGCCCGACGCTTTTGTCCCTGACGCGTCAGGCCGTGCCGATGCTGAATGATTGTTCGCCGCACGAACGGCGAGCCGGCGTCTTAAAAGGTGGCTATATTTTGATTCAGGAAATCGCTCCGTTAACGCACATTTTGCTCGCGAGCGGTAGTGAAGTTCAATGGGCCGTTGCCGCAGCGAAGACCCTCGGTGCTGGTACTCGCGTGGTCTCCATGCCCTCGTTGCTACGCTTTGATCAGCAACCTGCGGCTTATCGCGAAGCAATCTTGCCAGCAGCTTGTCGTAAACGCGTTGCGATCGAGGCCGGCGTCACCGCGCTTTGGCATAAGTATGTCGGACTCGACGGCCACGTAATCGGCATCGATCGCTTTGGCCTCAGTGCCCCAGGTAACATTGCCATGAAAGAACTCGGGATCACGACCGAAGCAGTCGTGGCTGCGGCGCGGGCTTTGTAAACCGCAAGTGGTCGAGAGCGGGAACGCCCGCAATTTAAACTCGGCCTTTTAACCGAGAGTTCCGCCAATATTGCTCGAGGGTCGGGCCGGCTGGTTGCAAGCGAACTGATGACTAACTGCTTCCGCCACGTTGCGCAGATTTCACAAAAGACTCCTTGCGAAAATCATTAGGAGGCTAACTGTCTGCTGCCTTATTTATGCCTCACCTGCTCATAAAAGATCTTCCGCGCTATGACTGCCTTTTGAAGGCGGCGAAAGAGTTTCCGGATTTAGATCCTTCTGCTGCAGAGGCGTTTTTGCATCTTCTTCGAACGGGCGATGAGGTTTTTTCGGTTACGGACCGCAGCATGGTTGAGCACCATATTTCGCAGGGCCGTTTTGGCGTTTTAATGCTATTGTGGCGGAGTGCGGCGCGGTGTGCTGCGGGCTCGCTTGGGGCCGAGCTCCCGATGGACCCGCGCACACCCGCTGAATTAGCCGATGCCGCCGGCGTGACTCGTGCCACGATGACGGGGCTTTTAGATACTCTCGAGCGCGATGGTTTTGTGAAGCGGGCCCCCGACCCAGATGATCGTCGGATGATTTCAGTGCGGCTGACGGCGGTAGGGGAACGTTTTTTGCGGGATTTTTTACCCGGACATTTTCAAACCATCACGGCGCTGATGAGTCCGCTGAGTGAGAGTGAGCGTAAAACGTTGGTTGGCTTGCTCGGTAAAATCCAGCAGCAGGCGGCGGTCCTAGGCTTAGTCAAGCCCGTGTCGGCGCTGGTGGCCGTGGGCTAATGCAATTTTAAAAATTAATCCTGATTTCTCTCTTTATGTTTAAAAAATTCCTCATCGCCCTGGGTGGTTTCATCTTGGTGGTAGCGACGCTCGGCGCGGTCAAAGTGGCCCAGATCAAAAAATTAGCTTCAGCCCCGCGGCTCGCGCCGGTTAGCGCGGTCACGACCAGTACCGCGGTAGCGGCTACGTGGTACCCGCGGCTCCAAGCCATCGGCTCCTTGGCCCCAGTGGAAGGAGTCACGGTCAGCGCCGATGCTGACGGCACCATTGTTAAAATTGGCGCCGAGAGCGGCACGCTGGTCGCGGCCGGGGCTTTATTGGTGGAACTTGATACCAGCGTAGAGTCAGCGCAGTTAAATGCTATCCAAGCCCGCGGTGAATTGGCGCGGATTAATATGTCACGCGCGCAAGATCTGCTCGGGAGCAAGGCCATGGCGCGGGCAGAATATGATGCGATCGCCGCAGCTTACAAACAATCGGTCGCCGATTTGGCCGCGCTGCAGGCCCTTATAGAGAAGAAGCACGTGCGCGCACCTTTTGCCGGTCGGGTCGGCATTCGCCTCGTGAATGTTGGCCAATACGTCGCCAAGGGCCGCGCTCTGATGCCGCTCCAAAAGCTCAATCCAATCTTCGTTAATTTTAGTGTGCCGCAGCGGGAGTTACCGAATTTGGTCATCGGACAAAAGACGGTTGTAAGCGTCGACGCTTTCCCCGGGGTTAATTTTCCCGGAGCAATTTCTGCAATCAATTCCGAGGTTGATGCCGCTACGCGCAATTTAGGGGTGCAAGCGACGCTGGCCAATCCCGCCGAGGTGCTCCGCGCCGGCATGTTTGCTCAGGTGTTCATTGAATTACCCGTGCCCGCCGCTAAAATTGTCTTACCTGCCACCGCCATCGCCTACGCTTCCTACGGCAATTCGGTCTTTATTGTCGAAAAAATGAAAAACAAAGCGGGGCAAGAGTACCTCGGCGTGCGCCAGCAAATCGTCCAACTCGGTGTCACCCGGGGCGATCTTATCGCCATTGAGGAAGGGGTTAAGGCGGGTGAAGCGGTCGTCACCACGGGAGTTTTCAAGCTGCGCAACGGAGCCGCCGTCCAAATTAATAATACGGTCCGTCCCGCCGATAGCGCTACGCCCAAACCAGCAAATACCTGAATGCCGAGCTGAGGTAACATGATCGCTCGATCACCCGTTGCTGCAGTACCAGCGAGTCTACTTTTCTTTTTCGTCCTATGAAATCTTCTTTTACTGACCTGTTCATTCGCAAGCCCGTCATCGCGCTGGTGGTTAACTTGGTCATTCTGATTGTCGGTTTGGTCTCATACACTAAGCTCAATACCCGCCAGTATCCTCGCAGCGACAGCGCGGTGGTTAACGTGACCACGATTTATTTCGGAGCCAGCGCGGACACGGTTCGCGGCTACATTACCACCCAACTGGAGCGCAGTATTTCGAGTGCCGATGGCATCGATTACATTGAGTCGACTAGCACGGCCGGCATTAGCACCATTAAGGTTTATCTCCGGCTGAACTACGACACCAACGCCGCGCTGGCGCAGATCAGCTCAAAGATTGATCAGGTGCGCAACGAGTTGCCGCCCGGTTCGGAGACGCCGACGATCAACGTGGAGACGGCGGATAGCCAATTTGCTTCTGCTTACCTGAGTTTCTACTCCGACACGCTCGATCAGAATCAAATCACCGACTATTTGAACCGCATGGTGCAACCACGGCTCTCCGCGGTTAAAGGCATTCAACGCGCGGATGTCTTAGGCGGTCGCGTGTTCGCGATGCGTATTTGGTTGAAGCCCGAGGAACTTGCGGCGCGTGGTCTCAGTCCCTCCGATATCCGAGCCGCCCTGCAAGCGAACAATGCCCTGGCGGCCGTCGGGGCGACCAAGGGTTCGATGATTAGCGTCAGCTTGGTCGCAAATACTGATTTGAAAAATGTGGAAGAATTCAAGCAGTTGGTCGTCGCCCAGCGCAACGGCTCGATCATCCGACTGAGAGATATCGCGGAAATCGTCTTGGGCGCAGAAGATTACAACACCGAGGTAAGATTCGGCGGCCAAACGGCTACTTTTATGGGCCTCTGGGTTTTGCCCACGGACAGCACCGTAGAGGTGATCGCGCGCGCGCGGGCTATTATGCCGGAGATCGAGCGCGCCCTGCCGGCAGGGTTACACTTCAAACTCGCGTATGATGGGACCAAATACATCAGCGACGCGCTCACCGAGATCCTACGCACGTTAATTGAAACGCTGCTCATTGTGATGGTAGTGATTTTCCTGTTCATGGGTTCGTTGCGTTCGGTGCTCATTCCGATCATCGCGATGCCGCTTTCACTGGTGGGGGCGCTCGCGCTCATGGTGGCTTTTGGTTTTACGATCAACTTGCTTACCCTCCTCGCGGTGGTCTTGGCCGTCGGGATCGTGGTGGATGATGCGATCGTGGTAGTGGAAAATATTGAGCGCCATATCCGGGAGGGCCAAACACCCGTGGAGGCGGCGATTTTGGGTGCGCGGGAATTAGTGGGGCCGGTTATTTCAATGACGATTACCTTGGCCGCCGTTTATGCCCCGATTGCTTTTCAGGGTGGTCTAACTGGCGCGCTGTTCCGTGAATTTGCGCTGACGCTGGCCGGGGCAGTGGCAGTTTCCGGATTTGTGGCACTCACGCTTTCGCCGATGATGAGTGCTTATTTACTTCAGGATCATGATCACGAGGATCAAGGACTCAGCGGGCGCATTAATCGTGGTTTCGACCGCGTCCGGGATCGCTATGAAAAAATTATCGGGGCCAGCCTCGGCTGGGTGCCAGTAACGATCACGGGGGCGGCGCTGCTGACGCTCTTGCTTGTGCCTTTCTTTATGTTTGCGCAGCGCGAACTCGCGCCCAAAGAGGACCAAGGGGTGGTCTTTAGTATTTTGCAGCCGGCCCCGACGGCGACGATTGATCAAAATTCCCTCTTCGCCGCGGAGGTGCAGCAAATGTATGCGGCGGTGCCTGAATACGAAAACTCGTTTCAAGTGACGGGAGCCAATTTTGGCTTTGCTGGTCTCATTTTGAAACCGTGGTCCCAGCGGCAGCGCAACGCCGTGCAAATTCAAGAGTCATTGCAAGCGCCGGCTGCCACCATTGCGGGGGTCCAACTTATCGTTACGACCCCCGAGCCGCTACCCGCGGGCGGGCAATTCCCCATTGAATTGGTGATTCGTTCCACGGACGGGCATCGGGAAATGCTCGAGTACGCGCAGCAACTCGTGCTCTACGCCAACACCGAGGCAAATGCGGCCGGTGGGGCGCCCACTTTCTATTTTGCGGACAGCGATTTGAAATTCGATTTGCCCCAAGTTGAGATTGATATCGATAAAGACAAAGTTGCTTCCATGGGCCTCAACCTCAGCGACGTCGCTCGGGATTTGGGCTCCTTGCTGGGGGGCGGCTACGTCAACCGCTTCGTCAACGACGGCCGCAGCTATCGCGTGATTCCCCAAGTCGAACGGAGTCAGCGCCTCAACGCGGATCAGCTTTTGAATTACAATGTACGGGGCCCCGCCGGCCAACTGATTCCTTTGTCCACGATTGCGACCCTCAAGCGCACGGTGCAACCGCGGACGCTGAACCGCTTTCAGCAGCTCAATTCCGTGAAAATCACCGGCGTTGGTCCCAGCATCGATAATGCGTTAAAGAAATTAGAAGCTAAGGCGGCTGAAATTTTACCGCCGAGTTACTCGATCGATTACGGCGGTCAATCGCGGCAATTGCGCGTGGAGGGTGGGGCACTCTGGAAGGCCGCCGCGTTGTCGTTGGTGCTCATCTTTCTTGTCTTGGCGGCGCAATTTAACAGCTTTCGCGATCCGTTTATCATTCTGCTCGGCTCCGTGCCGCTCGCGCTGGTCGGGGCCATGGTGCCGATCTTTCTCTTGAAGACGTCACTCAATATCTATTCGCAGATTGGTCTCATCACCCTCGTCGGCTTGATCGCCAAGAACGGCATTCTGATTGTGGAATTCGCGAATACACTGCAAGAGCAGGGGCTGGCGAAGCGCGAGGCCATACGCCGAGCCGCCGCCACCCGCTTGCGGCCCGTCTTGATGACCTCAGCCGCGACGGTATTTGGCCATCTCATGCTCATCTTCGTCACCGGACCCGGCGCGGCCGCGCGCAACAGCATCGGCTGGGTGCTCGTCATCGGCATGGCGGTGGGAACCATCTTCACTCTCTACGTGGTGCCGGCCTTTTATATGCTGATCGCTCGTGATCATAATGCGCGGACCGCTAACTCCGTGCAACCCGGGCTCGCCAAGTGACCAGCCAACATCTTTTATTCCAGCCTGCTTTATGAAATTTATTTCAAGTTCCTGCGCTTCCCTTGGCCTCGCTCTTCTGCTCAACGGCCTGCCGCTCACCGCTCAGGTCGATGCCGGTAAGCCGGACCCAACGTACTCCGGGCCGGCCGCACTTGATTTGCCTTACGCCTTGGCCTTTGCCCTCGATAATAATTTTGCTATCCGCCAAGCGAAAGAGCGCATTCGCCAGCAGGACGGGGTCGTCTTGGAAGTGCGCAGCACG
The DNA here is from genome assembly GCA_945861645.1 of Opitutus sp. GAS368. Taxonomy (GTDB): domain Bacteria; phylum Verrucomicrobiota; class Verrucomicrobiia; order Opitutales; family Opitutaceae; genus Lacunisphaera. Next base: position 25,237 of record CAMAVZ010000007.1, read on the forward strand.
CAAATTCCAACTGTCGCGGCGGGCGGCAGCCTCCAGCGCAACGACACCAGCGTCGGCCCAACGGGCGAGGACAGGTACTGGTCTTTCAGTATCACGGCTAAGCAAACGCTTTATTCGGGTGGGGGAGTCTCGGCTCAGGTGCGCGGGCAACAGCTCAATTTGGATGCCTCCATCCTTACTTTGCAGGCCGTGATCAACGATGCCCTGCTCGAGGTGCGCACGCGCTTTTACACCGTGCTCGTTAATCGCGAGCGGATCAAAGTGCAGGAGCAAAACACCGAGTTGTTGCAGCGGCAGTTACAGGATGTGAAAAACCGCTATGAAGCGGGTACCGTTTCCAATTTTGAGGTGCTCCGCTCTGAAGTTGCGCTCGCGAACGCGCAGACCCCGCTCATCACCGCGCGCAATGATTATCGCTTGGCGATCGAGGAATTGCGCCGCTCGCTCGGCTTAGTCACAGCGGCCGAGAATAATTTGGCGAATGTTCCTGAATTTCAGGGCACTTTAGAATTTACCCCCGCTAGTTTTGACCTGCGCACGGCCTTGGTCGCCGCGCGGGAACAGCGGCCTGACCTGCTGCGCTTGAAGAAACTGGCGCAGGCCGCCGAAGAGGGAGTCACCGTTCGTCGGGCCGGCTATCTGCCTAGCGTGGCGCTTTTTGGGGCCTACGACTGGCGCAAAGCCGCTGGGTCGAATAATTTCCCTGGCGATCGCGACGGCTGGATGTTTGGGCTCTCCTCGGCTTGGAATATATTTGATGGTCAGGCCACCTCTGGCCGCGTAGCCCAAGCCCGCTCGCTGCTCGCCCAGGCCAAGCTTTTTGTCGAGGAGGCTCAGTTATCCGTCGATGTTGATGTTCGCCGGGCCATCTCGACGTTCCAGCAGGCTAATGAACTCGCGGAAGCCTCCAAGAAAGTCGTTGAGCAAGCCACCGAGGCGCTGCGTCTCGCCAATGCACGCTACAATGCCGGCACCGCTACTCAACTCGATGTGCTGACTTCGCAGGTCGATCTCACGACGGCGCGGCTCAATCAAGTCCAGGCTTACTACAGCTACAACGTAGCCGTCGCGACGACCCGTAAAGCCATGGGCCTGGCGGATGAGCTGCGTCCGGTTGACTCGTTGAGCAGGCCCGCCAAATAAAGTTCCTGGTTACGGCCTGACGCATAATTTTTCGAGCCCGCGCACCCTAGCCGGGCGGTTTTCAAGCGTGCCATCAATCTCTTTGCTGTCAGTCTGAAGCCACGGACCGCATGAAATTATTTCGGTTATCATTAATTATCGGTGGCCTAGTGATGCTGGTGGCGGTCAGCCTGGGGACGCTGGCTTTCAATCCCGCCGTGCAGCGGTGGGCCTTGCTGCGGGGGGCGAAGAATCAACCCAGTCTGCGTCTCGACGTGGCGGACATTGCGGTAGGCTGGTCGAAGGTTGCGGTGCGCGGCCTGACTTTTCAGCGGGCCGGTTTAAGCGTAAAATTAGGCCACTTGACGGCCGATTATTCACTCTGGGAGGTGTTGGCGCAGCGGCGTCTATCGATTCATCAACTGACCGTAACCGATTTGCTGATTGATGCTAGGTCAATGGCGGCCCGTCCAGCCGCACTCACCACCGTGGCGTCGCCGGTGGCGGCGCTGGGGCTCTTGGCGCAATGGCAGCTTCCTGGCGAATTTATCTTGGATGACATTGTGATCGAGGGGCAGGTTTTATTACCGGGGGCCTCGCCCGTGCTGGCTGACCTTAAGCTCAGCGGCGGCCAGTTTGCTCCGGGTCGAGTCGGCACCTTGCAGCTGAAGGCCGTCTTGAAAAACCCCTCCGCCAGCGCGCGGGTCGGCGTTTTGCATGCGCAGGTCAAGGTGCAGGCTACGCAGGGTCCGGGGAATTATTTTACTCAGATTAGCGCGTCGGCTATCGCCAACGCAGTGGGAGACCCCATTGTTGAGCAAACCCAGCTCAAGCTGGCGGCTGAATTGCACCAGTCCCCGGGCGGCGAAAAATATTCTTTCCGCGCCGATACTTTGGTTGAGGGAGTCCCAGAAAATATCTTGGCTTTAGCCGCAACGTTGCCTCGGGGGGCAATCGAATATGCGGGGCAATGGTCGCTCAAGGCCCGGACCGCGCAAGTGGAGCCTTTCTTCCTCGGCGGCGCGCTGCCCGATTTCAAGATCAACGGCAGCGGTCAGTTTGTTTTTAACCCCGACCGCACGGCGCTGACCCTCCAAGGAAAATTGCAAACCGACCTCAGCCGACTGGAGGCGCTGCACGCAGGTTGGCGCGACTTGGGGGCTGTTTCGGTTACGGCGCAATTTGATATCGCAGGAGCTGGGGGAATCGTCCGCTTCAACCAACTCGATGTTCGGGTTGACGGTGCGCAGCCAATGCTGGTGTTGCAGGCGAAGCGCGGCGCCCCGGTAAATATTAAGGAGCAGCACCTGCAGATTGGGCCGGTCGACCTTGGCGACGAACTCGATTTGCATATTATGGGTCTGCCGATCGCTTGGCTTCGACCTTGGGTGCCGCCGGTCGAACTCACTGGAGGGTTAATCACGGGCCGCCTTGCGGTCGGCGTGGACCAGCAGCGCTTGCGCTTGCGCATGGTGCAGCCCTTGCGCGTCGCGGCACTCTCCATCGCCCAAGGTGGACAGCCGTGGCTAAACCAAGCTGAGGTAAGCTTACAGGCTGAGGCGCTACTCGCGGCGCAAGTATGGACCGTGCAGGTGAGCGCATTAGCGATGCAGACCGCGGCGGGGGATCGCCTGCAGGCCCAGGTTACGGTCATGCTTCCGGTGACACCTGCGCCCTCCCTTACGATTAAAGCGAATTACACGGGTGACTGGCCTCAGTTACTGGCCCCTTGGTTGCCGGTGGGCCGCATTCGCTCTGCGGGACAGCTTGAGATTAGCAAAACTGGCGAAAAAATAACCATTCACCGCTGTGATTTATCTTTGACCGGTGATCAAGGCGTGCCTCTTGGCCAAATACTCGCTTTGCAGCCGTTCACGGTGGACCTACCTGCCCGCCGCGGATGGGTTAATCAGGCCCAGCCAGCGATCGCGGACCACAGCGGTGCGAGCGATCTAATGCGGGTGACCTGGGGAGCAATACCGATCGATCGGTTGCCGTTCAGCCTCGCTGGTGGGCAATTTAGCGGGATAGCCGCGGCGGGGGGATTCTTGCTCGGGGCCCAAGGGAATCAGCTGACCCTCCGCGCGGAGGCTCCGTTAAATTTCCGCCAACTAACTTGGGTGCAAGCTGGCCGCTCGCGGGTGCGCGACTTACAGCTCACGGCCCAACCTTCGGTTGAGTTTACCGGAGCGGATAATTTTAAACTACTGACTGGGGACGTCCTAATCCAGAACACGGCGGGCGCAAAAATTTTCAGTGGGCAAGGTGAATTAGCGCGAACCGCTGAAATCGGCTTGCGGGGCTCGTTGACGTTGGCGCTGGAGTTGCCGGCGCTATTGGCTCAACCCCTCTGGGGCGGGTCGCCGTTGCTGTCCGCGGGCCGAGTGAGCGGGGAAATTCGGGTGGCGGGCAACAGACTCGAGCAAGTGGAGGCTCGTTTGACGAGCAATGGACTCGTTGCAGCTACGGGCAACGACGCACTGCCGGTCGCCAATTTAAGTTTTCGCATGATCGTGCAACCAAGCGGCCAAGTCACAGTGCAGGCTCCGTTGTTATTAGACCGCGCCGGTCAGCGCTCGGATTTAAATTTAAAGCTCGAGCTCCAACCACGAGTTGGCGGGTACACGGTGGCGGGGCGGGTCAGCGGGGCGCAGGTAGATTATGCTGATGCCATCGCAGTCGGTGGGCTGGTCAGTGCGGCGGCGCTGCCCCTATTGGCGGCTGCTTCAGCGCCGGCGGGGGTGGTTAAAAATAACGCTGACGCCACGCCTGCTTGGGCCCAGTACAACGGTCGAGTCACCTTGGACGTGAAGGCGGTGCACTGGGGGGCGGATTGGGCCATGAGCGATTTGACGGGCCAGCTCGGCCTAGAGCCCACGCGTTTAGTGCTCGAGCAGCTGAGTGCGACCATGGGCGAAAAAAGTAAATTCGCCGCGCAGGGAGAAATTAAATTTAGCGCCGGCGTTATGCCTTACGCCCTGCGGGCCAATTTTTCTTTGCCGGATTTCGATGCCGGTAAATTTTTCTCGGCGCTGACGCCGACGAAGCCACCCACGATTGAGGGTTTATTTACCGCGCAAGGAGATTTTGTGGGCGCGGGCCTCACGCTGCCGCAACTCATGGCGCGCACGCGTGGCAGTTTCGAGCTGGCGAGCCCGCAAGGGATTTTTCGCGGCCTTCAGCGTTCAACCAACAAACTCTCGCTAAGCTCGAAGGCCGTTGAGCTCGGGGCCACGGTTTTTGGGTCAATCTTTGGGGCGCAGAAAGTAACGCACGCGGCGGAGAAAGTTGTCGGCACGGCTTATTTTATTGATCAACTCGCGCAGACTTTGGGGGAATTAAAATTCGAGCAGCTAAAGGTCCACGTGGTGCGCACCGAAAAACTCGATCTGGAACTTAAAAATTTTAGACTGCGGACCCCCGATATTAGCCTGACGGGTCAGGGTGCCGTGACCTATCAAGCTGGGCTGGCGTGGCTCGAGCAGCCGCTCAGTCTGAAGCTAACGATGGCTGGGCGGGGCAAAATCGAACAAATTTTGAGCAAGCTTAAGTTGCTCGATGGCCAGCGCGATGCCCTGGGTTATGCCACGCTGCGTGACCCGCTGACCGTGACTGGCTCCGTAGCCAAGCCAGATGCTTCCGCATTTTTTATCGGACTCGCGGCGAGCAAATTGTCCGATTTTTTTACCCCTGAGCCTTAATTGGCTCAGGCGGAAAAATATTACGCACGGTGTACTCGTTTCTTGCCAAGGCGCCGGCTTGGTTCAATAAATCTTGGTCGCTGTATTCATGTCGTTGCATCCCTTACGTTCACGGATTCCTTCCGGCTTAAAATTGTTAGATTGGTTTTTACGTGGGTGGACCGCACTCGTTTTTATTTTTCTCTATGTCCCGATCGCCGTGCTGGCGATTTATTCGTTTAATTCCTCAAGACTGAATATTGTCTGGGAGAACTTCACCTTGCATTGGTATGCGCGGTTGTGGGCGGATGGTCCGCTCATCCAGGCGGCAAAAAACAGTTTACTGATTGCCAGCGTGAGTACCTTTATCTCGGTCATTTTTGGCACGGTCGGCGCGTGGCTCTTGCATCGCTACCGGTTTAGCCTCGCGCGCAGTATCCAGACTTTAGTCGCGATCCCGATGGTCATGCCAGAAATTTTGATGGGCATCAGCTTGTTGATTCTCTTCGCGACGGCGGGGGTGAGCTTGGGCTTCACCACGGTGATCATTGGACACGTAACTTTCTGCTTCCCCTTTGTGCTGGTCGCGGTGCAAGCCCGCCTCCAGGGCTTGGACCCAGCCTTGGAAGAGGCCGCCCTCGATCTTGGCGCTACGCCCTTGCAGGCCTTCTGGTATGTCATCGTGCCGTGCCTGCGTCCCGCCATCGTTGCCGGCGCCTTGATGGCTTTTACCCTTTCGATGGACGAACTCATCGTTACTTTTTTTATTCGGAGTGCCGCAGCGACCACGCTTCCCATCCAAGTCTTCGGCCTAGCTCGCGTCGGGCTGAATCCCATGCTCAATGCGCTCTCCGCGATCTTTATTGTCGCCACCGTGGCATTCGTGCTTTTTTCGGACTACCTGAATAAATTAAGTCGTCGGTAAATTTACCTATCTATGAAAACACTGCAAACTATGCTCCTCGCGCTGACCGTACTCTGGGCCACGGTCGCTTTGCCTGCTGCCGGTGAAGTTAATCTTTTTGGCTGGTCGGAATACGTGCCGCAGGAAGTGCTTGATGGCTTCACGAAGGAAACTGGGATCAAAGTGAATTTTGAATCCTATGCTTCCAACGAAGAGATGCTCTCCAAGCTCGTGGCGGGGGGCGGCGCCTACGATGTGGTCCAGCCTTCTGATTACACCGCCGAAGTCATGGTCCGCCGCGGAATGTTGGCGCCGCTGAATTTTTCCCTGCTCCCGAATCGAAAAAACATCGTCCCCGATTTGCTCGATCTGCCGCACGATCCCGCGGGCAAGTTCACCGTGCCTTACATGACCGGCACCGTCGGTATTGTGGTTAATACGGAGAAGGTAAAAACGCCGATCACCGGCTACCGTGATGTATTCCAACCCCAATTTAAAGACCGCCTCGTTGTGCTGAATGATAACCGCGAACTTGTGACTTGGGTGCTGTATTCACTCGGGCTTACCTCCAGTGATGTCAGCGCGGCGAGTCTGGCCAAGGTCCGACCCATCCTGGCGGCCTGGGTTAAGTTGGTGAAGGTGTTTGATTCCGACAGCCCGAAGACGGCTTTGCTGAATGGTGACGTCGATATCGGTATCGTGTGGAGCGGGGAGGCGGCCATTCTTTGGAATGAAAATAAAAAATTTAAATATGTCTTGCCGGTGGATGGTGCTCACCTGTTCGTCGATACACTGTGCATTCCGGCCCTCGCAAAAAATAAAGCGACCGCGCATCAACTGATTAATTATATCCTGCGGCCCGATGTCTCCAAGCTCATCTCGGATAAATTTCCTTACACTAATCCAAACTTAGCCGCTCGGCAGTTGTTGACCGCCGACCAACTGGCTAATCCCGCGAGCTATCCCGCGAGCGGCAAGCTCGAGACTTTTCGTGATATCGGCAAAGCCGCGGCCGAGATCGATAAATTAGTCACGGATCTTAAGAGCGCCCAGTGAGATCGCCCGCCTTACTTCGCCGGCCTTGGCGGTCATTTCAGATTCGGTCGATTGGGGTAGCGGCGACTGGCCGGGGCGCCGCTGATTAAGCTGCTTATGCTGGCCGCCCAAATTCCCCCTCCGCTAGCCCTCGGCGATCGTCGCCGGCCCGGCTGGCGCGCTTGGGCGCTGATCACGCCGATGGTGGCTTGGTTGCTGTTGTTTGTGATCGTGCCGACAGCAATTTTATTTGTTTATAGCTTTTGCGAGCGCGATGAGGTGGGGGGAGTAATCTTTCATTTTACTTGGGAAAATTACCAGCGCGTCCTCGACCCAGTGTATCTATTGATCTTCGCCCGGTCGGTAGGCTACGCCGGCTTGACGACGATCATCTGCGTCGTCGTGGGCTATCCGGTGGCCTATTATATTGCTCGCGCCACGGAGGAACGGCGCAATCGGCTCTTGTTGTTGGTCATGGTTCCTTTTTGGACGAGTTTTCTGATCCGCACGTATGCGTGGATTACTATTCTAAAACAGGAAGGATTGCTGAACGGCCTACTGCAGTCGATGCACGTGACGACTGGCCCCTTGAGTCTGCTCTACACGCCCACCGCCGTAGTGATCGGACTCGTTTACGCTTATTTGCCCTTCATGATTTTGCCGATCTACGGTAGCGCGGAAAAGCTAGATAATGCACTCATCGAGGCGGCCTACGATCTCGGCGCTGGCCCCCTGCGAGCTTTCTCGGCGGTGATCGTGCCACTGACGATGCCGGGGATCGCGGCGGGCACGCTCCTCGTTTTCGTGCCGGCGATTGGGATGTTCGCGATCACTGACTTGATGGGAGGCGCCAAAGTCCCCATGATTGGCAACGTGATTCAAAATCAATTTCTACAAGCTCGTGATTGGCCCTTTGGCGCGGCCTTGGGGGTGGTTTTTATGCTGATGTTTGCGGTGACGTACGGAATTCTCCAAAGCCGTCATGCGCGGCTCGAATCATGAGCGCTCCCGCAAATAGCATGATTGAGATTCGCGGTGTGACCAAACGATTCGGCAGTTTCACGGCGGTTAATGATATTTCGCTTTCGGTGCGCGAGGGCGAATTTATCACCTTACTCGGGCCGTCCGGTTGTGGTAAAACGACGCTGCTGCGCTTGTTGGCCGGTTTTGAAACTCCTGATGCGGGCAGTATTTTGCTCGCGGGCGAGGATGTATCGCACCTGCCGCCTTATCGGCGCAGTGTGAACCAAGTTTTTCAGAGCTACGCGCTCTTTCCGCATTTAACCGTGCGCGAAAACGTGGGCTTTGGTCTGCGGATGCAAGAGGTCCCCGCCGCCGCCGCCGTCGAGCGCATTCGCGAGGCCCTGGCCACGGTTTCGCTCGAGCCGATGGCGGACCGTTTCCCGCATCAATTATCCGGCGGGCAACGGCAACGCGTCGCCTTGGCGCGCGCTATTGTGTGCCGCCCCAAGGTATTATTATTGGATGAACCGCTTTCCGCCCTCGACGCCAAATTGCGTCACGCCATGCAGCTTGAACTCAAGCACCTTCAGCGCCGACTGGGGCTAACCTTTGTGTTCGTGACGCATGATCAGGAGGAGGCGCTCACCATGAGTGATCGAATTGCCATTATTAATCACGGCCGGATTGAGCAGTTGGGCGATGCGAGTGAGATTTATCACAAGCCACGGACGCCCTTCGCCGCGGATTTCATCGGACAGGCTAATTTACTCAGCGTCACTGTGCTGAGCCGTCATGCGACGACGGCGCGGGTGCGCCTCGATGACGGACTGGAATTAACCGTCAGTGCCGCTGAGCTCCCCGCCGCGACTCAGACGGCCTTGATTTCTATCCGGCCGGAAAAAATTCATATTTCGAAACGCCCGATTGAAGCAGAGAATGTTTTTTCGGCCCGCATTCAGGAGGAGATTTTTCAAGGGGCGACGGATCAACTGTGGCTCGTCACCGATCAGGGCACCCGACTCCATGCACTGGTGGCCAATGAAAGCGCGATGAATGAGGCCTATCATGAAGGCGAGCGAGTTTACTGCAGCTTGCATCTCGATGATTTAGTGATTGTCCAGTCGGCGTAACCTCGGGCTGAGGTGCGAGACTGCTTGTGGTTGGCCTGCGCTTCTGGCAGCCTGCGGCTCATGATTTCAGCGGTGCATTTTAAGAATTTTAAAGCGCTGCGCTCGACGGCGGTTCGCTTGGAGCCCTTCAATCTTTTGATCGGCCCCAGTGGCAGCGGCAAGACGAGCTTAATTGAGGCGCTGCTGCGCCTCCGGTACCTCGCGGGTCAAGCGACGGCCCCCGACCCAGCGAGTGCGTTAGCATTTTTAAGCGGCCCGCAGATTGAATTTCATTTTCACCCCCCATTTCAAAACGTCCGCGTAACCCTCGGCTGTCAGGCCGATGAACTTAGTTGTCATCGGCTGCGGGTAGATCATCCCCTGGGGTTAGCGGGGGCAGGGCAGTGGGCCGAGTTGCGTACCCAACTGCACGGGATTCGGGCTTACTTGCTAGATCATCAGGCGATGGGCGCGCCGGTGTTGCGCTCGGCGGGGACCGAACTGGCCGCTAACGCCAGCAACCTTGCGGCGGTTTTGGCGCAGCGAGCCCAGCAAGCTCCCGTCGCCTTCGCTCATCTGGTGGCAGATTTTTGCCGCATCATGCCCGAGTTTTCTGGACTCGATTTTCGTGGGGTGGGCGAGGGGCACGTTGAGCTGCGGGCCGCGCTTCGCGATAGTCCCGAGCACCTCAGTTGTGAAAATTTATCCCAAGGGACTCTTTATCTACTCGCCATCTTGACCCTCGCGCATGATCCCCAGCCGCCGACCTTGTTGTGTCTCGAAGAAGCTGATCGCGGCGTGCATCCTCGCCTGCTGCGCGAAGTTCGAGACGCCCTGTATCGACTGAGCTATCCGGTGGCAACCGAGACGACTCGACCAGTGGTGCAGGTAATCGCTACCACGCATTCACCTTATTTATTGGATTTATTCCGCGATCATCCCTCCGAAATCGTCTTGGCGCACAAACAAGGGAACGCCGCGACCTTTGAGCGCTTAAGCGAACGCCCCGATATTCTTGAATTAATGCGCGAGACTAATCTTGGTGACTTATGGTACAGCGGGATTTTGGGCGGCATCCCTGGCGATTAATTTATGCGAGCTCCCGAAGCTATGAAGCTTGCGCTCCTCAGTGAATCGCCGGCCGATGAGGCCGCCCTCAGCATTTTAGCGGGTTATGCCCTCGGCGCACCATTCACTCGAGTGCAACCCACCTTGCGGGCCCGAGGCTGGCCTTCGGTGGAGCAGGTGCTGCCCGCAATTTTGCGTCATCTGCATTTTAATACGGAAGCCGATGGCTTGATTGTCGTCGTCGATTCCGATGATTCGGTGGTGCACACGCCCCAGCACGAGGCGCCCGCTTATCATCACCCCGGCTGTCGCATCTGCCGGTTGCGTACAGTTTTTCGGCGGACTTTAAAGAATCTTCCCCTCAATGCAGCTCACCCGACGCCCGCCAATACCGCTCATCCGCACGTCCGGCGCGAGCGGGTATTGCGCGCCGTGGGCTTAGCGGTTCCGGCCATGGAGGCTTGGTATTTGTGTGGACGCGACACGTCGATCACGGAGGCGGCGTGGACGCAGGGCCAAGCGGCTGGGCGCGTGCCGTACACCCGCAGCGAATTAAAATGGCAGGTCTATGGCACCGAGCGCCCTACTTTACCTCATGAGATCAAACGCGCGGTCCAGGAAGTGACCCGGCATCAGGGGGACCTTCGCCGACTGGAGCATGATTTTCCTCAAGGCTTCGGTTCGCTCGCTCGCGACCTGCGGAGCTGGAGGGCGGAGTCAGGGCGCTGAAGGGCTCACGCCAAAGGATGGGCTTGCGCACTTCGGGCTCAACCGCAGAGTTTTAGTTCGTTTACCCTGCATGAAATTTCCACGCGTTTCTCTAGCGGCGCTCATTGGGGCGCAGGCTCAAATCACGTTCAATGATTGTGCCGCAAAATTTATGCTCATCGCGCTCGCCCAGCAGCTGGCGCGGCAGGCGGGCACTGACCCCAAGCCACTCATCGCGCTGATCGCGGCTTTGCTGATTTCTCCTTACATTCTTTTGGGCCCGTTCTGCGGCTGGTTGGCTGATCGTTTCTCTAAGCGCACTGTCATTAATGGAGCACTCGTGTTGCAAGTCGTCGCCATGGGTCTAGTCGTCGGCGCGCTCTGGCTTAAATTATTCTGGATCGTGCTGGCGGCTTTTTTCCTCTTGTCGGTACAAACGGCGATTCTGGCGCCCGCCAAGCGCGGCATTTTGCTCGAATACGTCGGGCCTGAGAAGCTGTCCCGCTATGTCGGCTACATGGAGATGAGCGCCGTGACGGCGGTCTTGGTGGGCTCCTTTGCGGGGGGCTGGCTATTTTCCCACTGGCTGAGCCTCGGCGCCGATCCGTGGCGGGCCGCGCTGCTGGTTAGTGTCGTGCTCTGGTTTCTCGCTGGGGTCGCGTGGGGGATTTTTCAATTGGCCCAACCGACCCCCGCGCAAACGCAGACGCCGTTTACTTGGCGCTTGTTGGTGCAGCATTTATCACTCACGGCGGAAGTGCACGGCGATCGGCCCTTGTGGCGAGCGACGCTGGGGATTTGTTTCTTTTACGGGATCGGTGGATTCATTGGGGTATTGCTGCCGCAAGTTGCTTACGAAATGACGGCGGGCGGGGCGCGGACAGGGGCTATTTCTAGCGGAATGCTTTTGATGCTGGGGGTGGGGACGCTCGGGGGGAATTTATTTGCCGGACTTTTTTCCCGGCGTGGCGTTGAGCTCGGCTTAGCTCCACTCGGCGGGAGCTTGCTGGCCGGGGCTTTGCTCGGCTTGGGATTTACGCCGCCCGGCACGGGACTATTTACCGGCCTGCTAATTTTGGCCGGGTTTGCGAGCGGACTTTTTTTGGTGCCACTCTATGCGTTTATTCAAAATCACGCGGGCCAGCATCGCCGTGGGCGGATTTTAGCTGGGGTTAGTCTACTCGATAGTTTGGCGGGCCTCGGGGTGAGTGGACTTTATTGGCTGGTGGCGAGCGAAGCGATGCTCGGGTGGAGCGCCCCGACGCAATTTTTCGCGCTCACGGGGTGCACGCTGCTGATGGTGGCTTACGGCCTGTGGCATTTGCCGCACCAAACCGTGTGCACTATCATGCGATTGATCGGTCCGCTATTTTATCAAGTTAAAGCAAAAGGTCGCGGACATGTTCCCGCCGCTGGCGCGCTCGTGATCTGTAATCACCTTTCTTACGTCGATGCCGTGGTGCTCCAAATTGCGTCGCCGCGTCCCCTGCGTTTTGTGGCCTTTGCCGGTTTCTCGAAAAGCCCGGCGCTGCGCTTTCTATTTCGCGCTGCGGGTATTATTCCCGTTAACGCCAATAAGCCCATGAAGGGAATTCGGCTGGCCGCCGAGGCGGCAAAGCGCGGCGAATTGGTCTGCGTCTTTCCGGAGGGAACTATCTCGCGCACCGGTCAGTTAATGGAGCTCAGTCGCAGCTTCGAGCGCATCGCCGAATTGGCGCAGGTGCCGGTTATCCCCGCGGTGATCGATGGACTCTGGGGCTCCATTTATTCTTTCGCGGGCAATCGCTATTTATGGAAATCGCCGCGTCTACTGCCGACCGCTGTTTGTGTGATTTTTGGGCAGCCGCTTTTGCCCGGTCAATCGGATCGAGCCCATGCCCGCAGAGCATTACTCGATTTAGCGGAGGAGGCATTTCAGGAGCGTCCGATACTGCGGCGCCACCTCGCCCGGGAAGTGGTGCGTTCCCTCGCGCGGCGGCCACGCCATTTGGAAATTATTGATCGCACCGCTGAACGCCGCACGATGACAGCTGGTCAATTACTCGCGGTGGCCGCGGCGCTGTCGCGGCATATTGTTCGCCATATACCCGAGCAGCGGGTGGGCATTGTGCTGCCACCTGGGCTGGGCGCGCATATCACCAATCTCGCCGTGGCGTGCGCCAATAAAACGCCCGTTAATTTGAATTTTACGGCGGGTCGATCCGCGATCGAGTCCAGTCTGCGTCTTGGAGAAATTAAAACGGTGATCACCGCCGATGCCTTGCGGGTGCGCATCCCCGATTTTCCTTTCCCTGCGCATACCCTGGATCTCAAAACTGAATTGGGTGCGATGGGCGGGAAACGCGCGATTTTCCCGTGGCTGGTCGCGGCATGGCTGCTGCCCAATCAGTGGTTTGCCGATTTGCTCGGGCTCCCGCGCGAAGGTGATCGGGCTGAGGCCGCCTTGCTTTTTACCAGTGGTAGTTCCGGTGAGCCCAAAGGGGTGGTGCTAACGCACCGAAATATTCTAGCCAACTGCGCGCAAATTTCCTCGCTCTCGATTCTCCCTGACACCGCAGTTGTGCTGGGCTGTTTACCCATTTTTCACTCGTTTGGCTTCACCGCCACTTTGTGGTACCCGCTGCTCCGAGGGTGCCGCGTGGTTACAGTGCCTAGCCCGCTCGATACGCGTAAAATTGCGGAGTCAATCCAACAAGAAAAAGCGACCGTCTTGCTGGGGGCGCCAACTTTTATTCGGCCGTTGTTGAAAAAAGCGACCAAGGAGGAACTCCAGTCCTTGGATTTGGTGGTCACCGGCGCGGAAAAATTAACGCTCGACCTTTACGAGGGATTTTTAGCGGCCTTCGGCATTGAGATTTTGCAAGCATATGGTCTCACCGAAACTACGCCCGCTTCTAATATCAACCAACATCACCCCGCTGCCACAACGCTTCATCCTCATCCCCAAATTGGAAAAAAAGTGGGTGCCGTCGGTCGTTTGATGCCGGGCATGACGGCGCGGATTGTCGATCCCGACACCGGTGCAGAATTGCCCATGGTTGAGACGGGGATGCTCTGGATGCGCGGCGCTAATGTCTTTCCCGGCTATTTGAAAGATGCAGAAAAAACGGCCGCCGCTTTCAAAGATGGCTGGTTTATCACCGGCGACCTCGGCCGTTTCGATACCGATGGATTTTTATATATTGAGGGTCGGCTTTCGCGTTTTTCAAAGATTGGAGGCGAAATGGTACCGCACGGTACCGTGGAGCAGCGCATTTGTGAAGCCTTTGGTTGGACCGATGCCGATGGCCCTAGCGCTATCATTGTCGGCGTGCCCGATACGGCCAAAGGCGAGGCGATCGTTTTACTTACCACCCAAGCCGTGGTGGTGGGGGAGTTGCGCACGAAACTCCTCGCTGCGGGCCTGCCTAATTTATGGATTCCAAGGCAAATTCATCGCGTGCCTAAAATTCCTATGCTCGGAACGGGGAAGACTGATTTAAAGGGTTGTCGAATCCTCGCGCTTGAAGCGAGCCGACTGCCGGTGGATTAGCGGGCCGGTGGGGTGAAGCAAAGGCCGGGCACGGTATCGCTATGCTTGCACGTTTGGAGCCAGTAATTATAAAGTTCGTTCATGTCCGCCCCGCACACTGTCGCCACTCGCCAACTCAAACGTCGCCTCGGCGCCCGCGTCGATGTTTCAGCCGCGGGCTGCTGGGCTGCTTCCTTCGATAGCAGTAAGATCTCTTTTCTCCCTGTCGCGGTCATCACGCCGCAGGTAGAAACCGATATCGGCCTCGTGCTCGTATTGGCGAATAAATATCGCGTGCCCGTTACCGTGCGCGGTCGCGGGACCACCTTAATGGGTTCCGCTGCTCCCGTGCGGGGCGGCTGGGTGCTGGATATGTTGAAATTAAACAAAGTGGTGATCGATGGTGATGCGGGCATGGCCTACGTCGGGGCGGGTGCGACGACGGCTGAGGTCCAGCGCGCCGCGGCCGCTCAAGGTTGGTTTTATCCGCCGGATCCGTCATCAAAGGAGTATTGCACCATTGGCGGAAATATCGCGTGCAATGCTGGTGGTATGCACGGGGGAAAATATGGCGTCACCCGAGATTTTGTCATCGCCCTTCGCGGTTACCTGCCGACCGGCGAATTGGTGCAGTGGGGCACGGCGACCAAAAAATTTGCCGCCGGATTTAATTTGCGCGACCTTTGGATCGGGAGTGAGGGCTTGCTCGGCGTGGTGACTGGCGCCGTGCTCAAACTGATTCCTCAGCCCGCCGCTCGTTGGACGCTCTTGACCGCTTTTACGGACGAAGTCGCCGCGCTAAAAGCTGCGCGCCTATTATTTCGAGCGCGGGTGCAGCCCGCGATTTGTGAGTTCCTCGATCGCGAAAGCGTCCTCTGCGCCGAGCGCGCCACCGGGCAGACGGTGTTTCCCGGACAACCGGGTCGTCCGATTATTCTCCTCGAACTCGCCGGTACCGTGAGTGAGGTCAAAGATCTGCAGCGGGAAGTACTGACGTGGGCCCGCGCTCAGGCGCTCGCCTACCAGGAGGCACGCAGCCGCGCGCAGGTAGAAAAACTCTGGGCGGTGCGGCGCAAGTGTTCCGGTGCGATGTTCGAATTAGGTGACGCCAAGCTGAACGAGGATATCGTGATCCCCATGCGCAACTACGTTAAATTCGCTAAATTCCTCGCCCGTTTGAAAAAAGATTCCCGCTTACCCATTCCCACCTTTGGCCACATCGCGGACGGTAATCTGCACGTCAACATTATGTATCACCGCGCCAATGCACTCGAGACCAAGGCGGCGGAGGCGGCGGTCCAGCAATTGATGGAGACGGTCGTGGCGATGGGCGGAGCCATCTCCGGTGAGCACGGCATTGGTCTCGCGAAGACACCTTTCCTGCGCCTGCAACACAACCCCGCGCAGGTGAAGGCGATGCTGGCCGTAAAAAAAGCACTCGATCCGCGCGGCATTTGTAATCCCGGCAAAATGTTCTCGGTCGTGCGGATTTGGAAATTCCCCAAACTAGCCATCCAACTGCCTTGGGACCATAAATAATAAAGTGGGGGCGCACTCCCGGCCGATTACGCTCCAAAGTAAGTTCGTGGCATTAAGTCAACGGTCACTTCACCTCAGCCGTCGGTAATCTTTTAGTGTTTTACCATTGCCGAGCATGGGGCCGCTCCCTCTAGATTGTGCTTCAATTTGAACGCTATTTCACCCGTCATTTGTCGTCTGCGCATCGTACAATTTGCCCCTGCTTACGTCGGCGCAGCGGGCTAGCTAGCATTCCAATTTATTCTGCCACCTCGCCCTCATCGGCGGGAAAATATCTTATTACTCAATGTATCTTAAGGCGCTAAAACTCCACGGTTTTAAAAGTTTTGCGGACAACACGACGCTGAGTTTTGAGCCTGGCGTGACGGCGATCGTTGGGCCCAATGGCTGCGGCAAAAGCAATATCGCTGATGCCATCCGCTGGGTCTTAGGCGAGCAAAGTGCCAAGGCCCTCCGCGGTGGAAAAATGCAGGACGTTATTTTTGAGGGTGCGGATACGCGCAAAGCCGCACAATTCTCCGAGGTCGCCTTGGTCATGACCGACTGCGAAAAGCAGCTCGGCTCTGATTTTCATGAAATCGAGATTATGCGCCGAGTGGCGCGCGATGGCATGGGCGAGTATTATTTTAACGGCCAGCCTTGTCGGTTAAAGGACATCAATAAATTGTTCATGGATACCGGTGTGGGCCGGACCAGCTACTCGATTATGGCGCAGGGTCAGATCGATCAGATTCTCTCATCAAAGCCAGAGGAAAGGCGGGTCGTGTTCGAGGAAGCGGCGGGGATTACAAAATATAAGAGCCAACGCCGTGAGGCCATGAACAAGCTGGCGCTGACGGAGCAAAATCTGGCGCGCGTCTCGGATGTGATCAATGAGGTCGCGCGCCAAATTGGTTCCCTGAAACGGCAAGCGGCCAAGGCCATGCGTTTTAAGCGCGTCAGCTTCCATTTGCGCCACTTGGCGCTGGCTCACAGCAGTCACCAATTTAATCAATTCAGTGCTGCGCTCACGGAGTTGGATGGTCGGGTGTCCATCCTGCGCGGAGAGGCTGAGATCCGCCGCACTTCACTGGAAGAACGCACGCGCTCGCTCGATGACAAAAAATTGGCGCGCAGTTCACTTAATCAACGGGTCCAAGACGCTCAGCAGGCGGTGTTTGATCTTCGCTCCCAGAAAGAACAGGCGGAAAATGCCGCCGGTTTAGCGCAGGTGAAGCGCACGGGTCTGACGGAACGCATTGCCTCAAGCCAGGATGATTTAGCGGAACTCGAGATGCAACTCCGGGAGCTCGCCTCGCAGGTCGATACGGGGGCACAAGATAAGCAAATGCAGCTCACGATGCTCGGCAGTTCCGATGCCGTCTTTCAGGATCGTAATCGTGAGTTGGCCATCTTCGAAGGCGAGTTGACCAAGGCCGAGCAGCAGCTCAATGCTGAAAAATTCCACCTTTTGCAGGTCGAAAGCGCGGTCGCGCGCCATCGCACCGAAAGCTCCGGGCTCGAGGTTGACGCGCGCACGAGTCAGAATAAATTTGATCAACTCTCGACTGAGCTCGCACAGTTGCGGGCGGCCGTGGTGCTGGCGACTGACACCCTCGCGCAAGTGCGGGCCCGAGTAGAGGAAGCGCGCGCCGATCAGAGCAGGAGCAGTAATGAGGCCCAAGCAGCTCAAGCCAGCCTCCAGGCCGCCACCCAAGATTTTCGCGAAGGCCAACGTAAACTTCAGGAGATTGATCGTAATTTAGCGCAGAAAACTGCCCGCTTGAAATTGCTGCAACAGCTGCAGGAAAAGTGGGAAGGTTTCGGTGAAGGGGCCAAGGCGTTGCTGCAGGGGCGTTTTGTCGCCGAGCTCGGTGAACAGAAGTTTACCCCCATCACCTCGGGACTCGAAGTGCGCGGCGAATATGCCAAAGCGCTGGAAGCCCTGCTTGGTTCTTCCGTGGAGGCGATTGCGGTGGCCGATCTAGCCACCGCCCAAAAAATTCTTACCCGGCTTGAGGGCGATCAGATTGGCAGTGTCTGTTTGCAAATTGCCGAACAAGGCAGGGGTAATAGCGTTGCGGGCGGGAGCTTACCGGCCGGTCTGCGGCCGGCCACCGACGCCATCGCCAATCTCGAGCCCACCCATCCGGCCGCGGGCGTACTTTCCGCGTGCTATTTGGCCGATGACCTCGATGCCTTTCTTGATTTCTGGAAAGCTAATCCCTCCTTTAGTTTTCTGATGGTCGCGACGGCTAAGGGTGATCTCGTGGATCGTCGCGGGCTCATTTTTGGCGGCTATCACAAAAAGCCGGCTAATAGCATCGTGCAGCGTGAGGTTGACCTGCGCGAAACCGGCAAAGCGGTCGTCACGGAATCCAAAGCCCATGATGCCCAGCGCGCTCTCATTGAGCAGCTAAACACGGCGTTGGTTGAGGCCGAGGCTCGGCTCGAGCAAAAACGCAAGGATGTGCTCGTCGCTTCTCAGATTGCCGCCTCGAACACGACGGAGGAGAAAAATGCCCAACGGGCCCAAACTGACGCGGCGCAACGGCTCGCGCGCTTGGAAAGCGAGCTAGCCAATCACCAGCGTGATCATGACGAGGCGCTGAGCCGTCTCGCCCAGGCACAGGTATT
Source organism: Opitutus sp. GAS368 (assembly GCA_945861645.1). Classification (GTDB taxonomy): domain Bacteria; phylum Verrucomicrobiota; class Verrucomicrobiia; order Opitutales; family Opitutaceae; genus Lacunisphaera. Next base: position 43,492 of record CAMAVZ010000007.1, read on the forward strand.
ACTGGCCGCCGCAGAGGCGAACGTCACGGCGCAGAAAGAAAAAATTACTGCGACGGAATCCGGTATCACCGAGAAGCGCACCGCGCGTGATGAGAAGAAAGAAATTTTGGCTGCCGCCCGATTGGAACTAGCCGAGCGTCGGCAAAAAGTGGAGGTCCTGGATCGTGGCTTGAGTGAAATGGGCCGCCGTCGGGCCCAATTGGATGAGCTCTTAGTGCAACGCCAAATTGAGCTGGAGACCTGGACTGAGCAGGTCGCTCAGTTGGAACAAGAGACTGCCCTACAACAAAGCCGCGCTGGCGAAGTGGTCACAACCCTCGCGGTCGCGCAAACCAATGTGGAGCAAGTCCGCGGAGAACTTTCGACCGTTGAGCAAGAAATTGCGGCCGTTGAACAGGGCATGACCTCCACTCGCAGCGAAGCGGAGACCTCCCAGTCAGAATTATCTAAATATGAAGTAAAAGTGGCCGAGACCCGGGCGCGGGTCCAATTCCTGACGGAGGAAGTTAGGCGTGAGTTCCAGACGGAGGTGGCTGGTCAGGACTGGAAACGGCTACTGTGGCACGCTGATGATGAGCCTGAAGGGCTCCAGGCACTCGATCTCGATGAAGAAGAAGAGTCGGCCAACGCGAGTGGAGAAGTAGCCGCTGATCAGGCGACGGCGCCCAAACGCCGTAAGAAGAAAGAAAATAAGGGCGAGCCCACGGCAGCTGGTTTAGCGGCGTTTGATCAACACAACTGGGCGGAGGTCAAGGCTGAGGTTGACGCGCTCCGCCAACGGATAGGGAGCATGGGCGCGGTTAATTTGGTGGCGATTGAGGAATATGCCGAGCTCAAGCAGCGTTATGAATTTCTCAAAGCGCAGAGTGACGACTTAGCGAACGCCCAGGCTCAGCTGTTGAAGGCAATTGACGATATCAACCAGACGTCGTTGGAGCAATTTAAGGTCACCTTTGATCAAATCCGAAAAAATTTCGCACACACTTTTCAGATTTTATTCGGTGGCGGTCGCGCGGAGATCGAATTGGTGACGGCGGAAGATCCGCTGGAAAGTGGCATCGAAATTGTGGCGCAGCCCCCTGGCACTAAACTTAAGGGCATCACGTTGCTATCGGGCGGCCAAAAGACGCTGACGGCAGTGGCTCTTCTGTTTGCGCTCTACATGGTGAAGCCTTCCCCCTTCTGTTTACTCGACGAGTTAGACGCGCCGCTCGACGAATCAAATATTCACCGCTTCACGAATTTGCTGAAGCAGTTCGTGAAAGAGTCGCAATTTATCATTATCACCCACAACAAGAGCACCATCGCGGCGGCCGATGCGATCTTCGGGGTGACCATGCAAGAGCGGGGCGTCTCGAGGACGCTTTCAATGAAATTTGATCGATCGAAGGGCGCAGCTGAAGTCTTGCCGGTGATCATCGCTGACGACGTGCGGAGTGCAGCGCCCAGTGCGCCCGAGCAGGCTTAAGTGCTGGGACGGGGCGCCCATGCGGGTGCCCCGAACTCACGTTAGCTAATTAAATCAGGGGGCACGTTGCTGAGGGCGTCTTCCATGGTGGTGAGCCCCATTTTGACTTTCAGCATCGAATCTTGGTGCAGCGTCTTCATGCCATTTTTCATGCAGACACGCTTGAGATCGGCGACCTCGACTTCCTTGTTAATGGCTTCGACGATGGCCTCACAATTGACCATGAGTTCATGAATGCCGACGCGGCCCTTGTAACCGTTGCCGCCGCAAATATGGCAGCCTCCCGGAGCCGCTTTATAAATTTCAAAAGGACCAGCTTCACCGAGCGCTTTGGTGAGCAGCGCGAGTTCACGACCTTCTGGAACATACTTAACTTTACAATTTTTGCAGACACGGCGGAGAAGGCGCTGGGCGCAAACGGCGACCAAGGCAGCCGAGATGTTAAAGGGTTCGATGCCCATTTCTCCCATCCGTGCAACCGTCGAAGGCGCATCATTGGTGTGCAGGGTGGAGACGAGTAAGTGACCGGTCAGCGCTGCTTCGCAGGCGATTTGGGCGGTTTCTTTATCGCGAATTTCACCGACCAAGATGATATCGGGATCCATCCGAAGGTAACAACGCAGCGCGCGCTCAAAGGTTAAGCCGATCTGGCGACTCATCTGCATTTGATTGATGCCGGCGAGGGTGTACTCGATGGGATCTTCGGCGGTCTGGATGTTTACATCGGGAGTATTTACTTCGCCCAGCGCCGAATAAAGGGTCATGGATTTTCCTGAGCCCGTCGGGCCGCAGTGTAAAATCATGCCGTAAGGCTGCCGGACGCACTCGCGATATTTAGCCAGATTTTCCTCGGAAAAACCGAGAGCGGTGAGCGGTAAAGTCGATTTTTGCTTATCCAGAATACGCATAACCACTTTTTCGCCGTGATTCATGGGGCCAGTCGCGACGCGTAAATCGATATCGATATTTTTTTTCGTGAATTTTTTGAAAATAATGCGGCCGTCCTGGGGGAGGCGGCGCTCCGAAATGTCCAAGTTGCACATGATTTTCAAGCGCGCGACCATCGCAAAGGAGACCTGTTTTGGCAGGCGCATTTTCTCGATGCACATGCCGTCAATGCGGTACCGGACCAACAAATCCTTCTCCATCGGTTCAACGTGAATATCCGACGCGCCGGAGACGTAAGCATCTTCGATGATGCGGTTGGTGAGTTGAATAATGGGGGCGGAATCCTCGCTTTCGAGGTCCGCGGCCTTGACCTCACCAGTGCCGCCTTCGGTGTAAGCGCCGGCAATCAGATCCTTGACCTCATCAATATCTACCTCCGTGGCATCGGATTTTTTTGCGGCCGTGGAGTCTTTAAAATATTTTTTGAGCAAGACGTCGAGCAGGCTGGCCGGAATGACGCTGACTTCATCGATGCTGAGCTCGGTCGCCATCGAGAACGCTTCCCGCTTGGCGTAGTCCAGCGGGTTAGTCATTAAGACTGAGCAGGAGTTGGATCCCGTTTTCTTGTAGGGGAAGATGCTCTCGCGCCGGATGATCGCATCGCCGGTGATTTCGACGAGTTTCTCATCGATTTCGACCTCGTCTGGTTGGGTCACTAAGGGGAGCTCCGTGAACTTGGCGATAAATTTTGCCATGTCCTCGGGGGTCAGTTGGAACTTCGGATCCAACATACGCTGAATGAGGGTCGAGGAGTACTCCGCCATCTCGCGCAGCACGGCGAGGTCTTTGTCCGTGAATTGGCCCTCAGTGCCGGCGGCCGGCTCCTTGTTGAGGACCTGGATGGCGCCGATGATGATGTTCGTCTTGAGTGGAACCGTGAGCATCGAGTTGACCTCGAAGCCGACGTTCAGGTTTTTCAAACTCGCGGCCGCAGATCCCTTGCTATTAAAAAATAGCGGCTCGCCGGTCGCGATAACTTTGCCGACGTTGCCAGTGCCCGCCGGTAATTTAAGGGTGAGCAGCTTTTTAGCCGTATCCCGAAACTGCACTTCCTTGCCCGTATCACTGCCCCAGAGGGTGGGGGAATAGTACACCTGCTTGAAGGCGATTTCCCCATTCTCGACGAGATAGAGCGTCATGGACTGCGCTTGGAGGGACTCTACTACTTTGCTCGCGGTCAACTCGATGACGGTGTTAACATCCTCGCGGCTGGGGGCCGGTTTGGAAATGACCTTGATGAGGAGAGACCGCCGGAGCGTGCCGGTGAGAATGCTAGCAGTTGACATATGTGGGGGAGGGCGGATTGCGCAAAGGTGAGGCAGAAAAATTGTCGCAGTTCATTAAAAACGCTCTTGCTTGTATGAGCGTTTTTTTGCGTGGTCGAGGGAGAACTTACCGATGCTGTACTGGCTCAAAGAAAGATGGGAAAAATTAAAGCGGCCCAAAACGCTCACCACGCGGGCGGTGGCGGGGGCCCGGGGCGAGCAAGCGGCGGCAGATTTTTTAAAAAGCCGTCACGGTTTTACGGTGTTGGTCCAAAATTGGCGAAACCCGCGTGATTTGCGTGATGAAATTGATCTGGTCTGTCGTGACGGGGCGGTGCTGGTGTTCGTCGAGGTAAAAGCCCGGGCCGTCGGTGCGCTCGTCACGGGTTATTATGCCGTGGATGAGCGCAAGAAACGGGCGCTGCGGCGCTCGGTGCACGCTTATCTTGCGGCGCTCTCGACGCCGCCACGGACTTTTCGTTTTGATGTCGTGGAGGTTACTCTTAGTGGCCGTTTACCTCCGCAGGTGATGCACTTCGCTAATGCCCCTCTTTTTCCGGCTGGTTATCATATTGCTCGGCAGAGCAGTTCGCTGGGCGAAGGCGCGCTTTAGGCAGCCTGTCATACTGGGGCTGGGCTACGGGAAAAACCTTGCGGGTAACTCGCATCAGAATGAACTTGCGGGCGCATGGCGGAAGAATCACGGCATCCTTTTTTGCATGGTCTGAGCAAGCACCGCGGCTCGCCGCCTACCGTTATCGTTATTTTTGGGGCATCGGGGGATTTAACTGCGCGAAAATTAATTCCGGCTATTTACAATCTTGCCCACGATGGACTGCTGCCGGCAGATTTTTATTTGATCGGGATTGGGCGAAAGCCTATATCAGATAAGGAATTTCAGCAGATCGCGGTTGAGGCGATTAAGGAATTTTCGCGCCGGGAGTTGAACCCTGAAGTTTGGGCCCGCCTCGCGCAACGCACGTTCTATTTGAGCGGAGGCTACGATGAAGCGGCTGCCTACGATCGGCTGACGCAGCGCATCGTGGCGCTGGAACATGAGGTCGGCCAGCCCCTGCAATCCTTGTTCTATATCTCCACGCCGCCATCGCTTTTTTCGCCAATCTTAAAAAACTTAGGAGCGAGTGGGCTGGCGGCACGCTACGCGCAGCGAGCGCAGCGGACGAAAGTGATCATCGAAAAACCTTTTGGCCGTGATCTCACTAGTGCCCAGGCGCTCAATCAGGAGCTGACGACGGTATTCACTGAAGCTCAAGTCTTCCGGATCGACCATTACCTCGGCAAGGAAACGGTGCAGGATTTGCTCGTGCAGCGCTTCGCTAATTCGATTTTTGAGCCGCTCTGGAATCGCCATTATATTGAATCAGTGCAGATCACCGTTGCAGAAGAGGTGGGGGTTGGTTCCCGTGCTGGCTATTATGAGCAGAGCGGATGTTTGCGCGATATGATCCAGAATCATACGCTGCAACTCCTCGCGTTAATGGCGATGGAGCCTCCCGTCTCTTTTGACCCCGAATCGATTCGCGACGAAAAAGTAAAATTGCTCGCGGCCATTCAGCCGCTGCAACTCGGCGGCGACGCTCCGGACGTGGCTCGCGCTCAATATGCGGCGGGCATGATTGCCGGTGAGGCCGTGCCGGGCTATCTTGCCGAGCCGGCCGTGCCGGCTAACTCGGCCACCGAAACTTACGCGGCCCTGCGCTTAAGTATTAACAACGCGCGCTGGGCGGGCGTGCCATTTTACTTGCGATCAGGCAAGCGCTTGGCCCGGCGCGTTAGCGAAATTTCTATTCGTTTCAAACGCGCCCCAGGAAATATTTTTGCCGAGACGGAGCGCTTCCACCTCGCGCCCAACACGCTCTCTTTTCAAATTCAACCGGATGAGGGGTTAAGTCTCATCCTAAATGCTAAGGTTCCCGGTTTGGAGACGCGGACGCAGCCGGTGAAGATGAATTTTCGCTACGCCACTACTTTTGGCTCGAACACCCCAGAGGCTTACGAGCGCCTCGTGCTTGATGCTATGATTGGTGATGGGACCCTCTTCATCCGGGGTGATGAAACTGAACGCTCGTGGCAATTGATTACTCCGCTGCTCGCTTATTGGGCGCAGCAGGGGCGCGCCGGCCTCGAGGCTTATCCGGCTGGATCATGGGGCCCGGCGAACGCCGCTGCCTTGCTGCAGGCTAACGGCCATACCTGGAGAGAGCCGTGAGCGCAGGAAAGCTTGCCGCCCCTTCGCTGCGTGAGTCGGTTTTCCTCGCGGCGGCCCCGCGGCCACCGGATTTTTTTTGCGCCCTCAAATTCGCCCCTCCTTATTTTATTTCTGACGATGCCTGCTTGCTTTAATGCCTTGCCGGGGATGGAGGTTCCCGTTGGCGCCATCGCTCGGGGATTTGATCAACTCTGGGCTGAGCCTAACGTGAGTGAGCAAAAGGCGCTACAGCTCAATCTCGTGCTGCATTTAGGCGTCGCTACTACGCCTACTGATGCCGTTAAGCAGTTCGCCGTCGCCCAACGCTTCGCGCAGCGCTACCCGTGTCGGGTTGTCGTGTTATGTCCGACTGAATCGGCCGAAAGTCCGCTCAAAATTAGGGCTAAAATTTACGGGGAATGTTTTTTTGGAAAAGCCAAAGATGATACGCGCTGCGTCGAATTTGTCGCCCTGAGTTACCCGCCTGCCGCCAAAGCTTATTTGCAGGATCAAGTGTCCGTGTGTCTCGCAACTGACCTGCCCCTTTATTATTGGGCGCATCGCTTTGCTGCCAGCAAACAGATGAGCGATTACCAATATTTACTCACGCGGGCGCAGCGGGTGATATTCGACAGCGCCATCGTTTCACCCGACGCGCTGAGCTTGGCCTGGCCCAATCTTTCGGCCGTCCGTGACCTCGCTTACACCCGTACGCTGTCGCTGCGCCAGAATCTCGGTCAATATCTTAGCCGTTATGCCCCGGAACTGATAATCACCGGATTGCGATCAGTCACCATTCGGCATCGGGGGTCGCTGTCCGCTGAGGCAAATTGTTTGCTGCATTGGGTTAGAAAAGGGCTCGGGCGTTCTGGGGCGAGTGGCAATACCGCGCTTATTTTCACCGTGCAGCCGCTCGCGAGTGCGGGTGGTCTTTCCCTCGAATTTACGTACGCCACTTCCGAGAAAATGTTCCGCTGGACGGCTGATTTGGATAAAAATTGCGCTGAATTCACGAGTGATCTTGGTCCAAGTCCATCCACCCAGATCGTCGGCGCGTACTTGTTATCCCCCGAGTTGGCGTTGAGTGAGGCTATGTTTTACTGATCGGGGCTAACCGCCCGCCCGGTGCGATGAGGGGCTAGTCTTCTGGCCAGCCGCGAAAGCGGCTGGATTCAGCGACTGCCGCACTGGCCAATCCCAGAGTTCGGGCCTAACCGTATAATCGTCTAAAATAATTCTGCCGGTGACTACCGTGGGCGCGGAAGTAGGCTGCCGCGATTGTTACAAAAGGGTAGGCGATGCGGCCGCGGCGCCGCCAGTTACCTTGCGCTAAGAGATTGGTCCCCAGCGGAACTTTAGTCGGTTACCTTCAGCACCACGTAACTTTTTTTGCCTTTGCGCAGGAGGAGATATTTTCCAAACAGCAAATCACTCGCAGTGACGAGCTTCGTATGGTCAGCCACCCGGATGTTATTTAAATAAATGCCACCCGCTTCGAGGTCCTTCCGGGCGGCGCCTTTGGAAGGGGCTAAGCCAGCTAGGACAATCAGCTCAGTCATAGCTATCCCCGGGGCGGCGAGCGTATCTTTGGCCAGCTCTTTCGTCGGCACTTCGCCGACGATATCTTGAAACAGAGCGGCGTTGATCCCCTCGAGCGATCCACCGAAAAGAATTTCCGTCGCCTTTAAGGCCGTGGCGACGGCCTCCGCGCCGTGCACGAGCGTGGTCATGGCTTGCGCTAAAGATTTTTGGGCAACGCGTCCGCCTGGATTAGCTTTAAGTTCGCTCTCGAGTGCAGCGATCTCCGCTGGCGCAAGAAAAGTCAGCGTCTTGAGCAGCTTGACCACATCAGCGTCGTCCGTGTTGACGAAAAATTGGTAGAAACGATAGGGACTGGTTTTTTTGGGATCCAGCCAGACTGTTCCCGTGGCGGTTTTCCCATATTTGGAGCCATCCGCTTTCGTCAGCAGAGGGAACACGAGGCCCCAGACGGTCGCGCCAAGTTTTTTGCGAGTCAGTTCCGTCCCAACGGTAATATTGCCCCACTGGTCCGTGGCGCCGACTTGCAGCTCACAGTTAAAAACTTTTTTGAGGTGCTGAAAATCAAAGCCCTGCAGCAGCATGTAGCTGAATTCGGTAAAGCTGATTCCGGTACTCCGATCTTCCATGCGCGATCGGACAGAATCCTTGGCGATCATGGAATTAACCGTGAGGTGCTTGCCGATATCGCGAAGGAATTCGAGAAAAGTCACTTGGCCGGTCCAGTCATAATTATTGACGACGCGGGCCGGGTTATGCGCGCCGGTGAAATCCAGGAAGCGTGCTAGCTGAGGTTTTATGCACGCCAGATTATGCTCCAGTTGGGCGGCGGTCTGCAGGTTACGCTCATCTGATTTTCCTGAAGGATCGCCGACCATACCGGTGGCGCCACCGGCAAGGGCGATCGGATGGTGCCCGTGCTGCTGAAAGCGCCGCAACGCTAGGAGCGGGACGAGGTTGCCAACATGCAAGGAATCGGCGGTGGGATCAAAACCGCAATAGAGCGTGATGGGGCCTTCGGCTAAGCGCTTCGCGAGCGCCTCGCGGTCAGTGCAGTCGGCGTAGAGGCCTCGCCATTCGAGTTCGTCCAAAATCGTCATGGAATGCTCGTTGTTATCAGCGGCGGTGATCGGAGTGGCAAGGGGGATTTCTGGACGTTGCTGGGTCGCTAGACCGAGCGGTTATACTAGTAGAACTTATACGCGACCTGCTTGTTTTATTAACTACCTTCATAACTACCTAAAATGGGTTGCCGGCCAGAGGTGGGTGGTATTAGTATTTTGTTCCACGCGACGGGTCGCCGTCGTTCAACCATCATTCACTAATCCTCTTCTCTATGCCTATTGCCATCGGTGCCAAAGCCCCAGATTTCACCCTTAAGTCCAAAGCCGCAGATGGTCTTAAAGACATCACGCTCAGTGCTAATTTCGGCCAGAAGCAGACCGTTCTCCTTTTCTTCCCCTTAGCCTTCACGGGGGTCTGCACGCAGGAAATGTGCGACGTCACCAGTGGCTTATCAGCCTATGCCAGTCTCGGGGCCGACGTGATTGCGATCAGTGTAGACAGTCCCTTCGCTCAAGAAGCTTGGGCGAAAACTAATAAAATTACGGTCACGATCGTCAGCGACCTCAATAAAACGGTTACGAAGGCTTATGATGTGCTCTTCCCGATGCTCGCTGGCGTGGGTGATACTTCCGCGCGCGCGGCCTTCGTTATCGGCAAGGATGGGGTGGTAAAATATGCGGAGCAGACCGCGACGCCGAAGGATTTACCAAACTTTGCTGCCGTTAAAGCCGCCCTGGCCCAGTAATTTATAGGGCCGAGTCTGCTGGTTCGCGCTGCTTGATGCTAGCCAGCAGCTCGTCCCTGATCCGCTTCCGTCATCCGCCTAGAGCAATTTTTCATGAGCAATCCGCCTAATCCGTTTAATACCTTACAGACTTTTGCCAACGGCAAGCGCTTCTACTCGTTGCCGGCACTTGAGCAAGCGGGTTTCCCGATTGCTCGTTTACCGGTGAGCATTCGCCTCGTCCTTGAGGCGGTGTTGCGGAACTGCGATGGGCAGCGCGTCTTGGAGTCAAATATCCGCGAACTCGCCGCGTGGAAACCCACGGAGCCTCGGACCGCCGAAATTCCCTTCGTGGTCGCGCGGATTGTGCTCCAAGATTTTACTGGAGTGCCCTTGCTCGTTGATCTGGCCGCGATGCGCTCGGCGGTCGCTAAGTTGGGCAAAAATCCTAAAATTATTGAACCACTCGTGCCAGTTGACCTCGTCGTTGACCACTCGGTGCAAGTCGATTTTTCCGGTAGTGCTACGGCCCTCGCCCAGAATCTTGATTTGGAATTTACCCGAAATCGTGAGCGCTATGAATTTTTGAAATGGGGCATGCAGGCCTTCGAAACTTTTAAGGTTGTGCCGCCCGGCATCGGGATCGTGCATCAAGTGAATCTTGAATATCTCGCGCAAGGCGTGCTCAGCCAAGGTGACGTCTACTATCCTGATACGCTCGTCGGCACCGATTCGCATACGACCATGATTAATGGTCTTGGCATTGTGGGTTGGGGCGTTGGCGGAATTGAAGCGGAAGCCGGCATGCTCGGTCAGCCCGTTTATTTTCTCACGCCCGATGTGGTGGGCGTCTATCTGACGGGCGCACTCAAGGAAGGGGTGACCGCAACCGATCTCGCGCTGACCGTCACGCAGGTGATGCGCAAGGCCAAGGTGGTCGGCAAGTTCGTCGAATTTTATGGCCCCGGCGCCGCGGCGCTACCAGTGGTCGATCGCGCGATGATTGCCAATATGGCGCCAGAATACGGCGCCACGATGGGCTTCTTCCCCATTGATGAAGAGTGCAGCAATTTCCTCCGGGCGACGGGACGAACGGATGCCCAGATAGCCACCTACGAAGCTTATTATAAGGCGCAGGGCCTTTGGGGTATTCCCGCGCGGGGAGCGATCGATTACTCGCAGGTCATCGAACTCGACCTCGGCGCCGTGGTGCCGAGTGTCGCTGGTCCGAAGCGGCCGCAAGATCGCATTGAGTTAAAAAATCTTAAGCAGGAATTTATCAGCGCCTTCTCTAAGCCCATCACTGAAGCTGGCTTTGGCAAAAAAGCCGAAGATTTCACGACGGTCAGCGCTCAAGTGAACGGTCAGAAGGTTGGCCATGGTTCGGTCCTAATCGCGGCCATCACGAGCTGCACTAATACGTCCAACCCGAGCGTGATGCTCGCGGCTGGTTTACTGGCGAAAAAGGCGGTCGCCAAGGGACTCAAGGTAAATCCTGCCGTAAAGTCGTCACTGGCGCCTGGCTCACGAGTGGTGACCGATTATCTTAACAAGACGGGCTTGACCCCTTATCTCGACCAACTCGGCTTCCAGACGGTCGGCTACGGTTGCACCACTTGCATCGGCAATTCTGGACCTCTCGTGGCCGCCATTGAGGAGGCGGTAGTTAAGCATGACCTCGTGGCGGCCTCTGTGCTTTCTGGTAATCGTAATTTTGAGGCCCGCGTGCATCAAAATATTAAGGCTAATTTCTTGATGTCGCCGCCCCTCGTCGTGGCTTTCGCGCTCGCCGGGCGAGTTGATATTGACATGGCCCATGAGCCGATTGGGCAAGATCAGGCCGGGACGAATGTTTATCTTAAAGATTTATGGCCGACGCTGCAGGAGGTGCGCGACCAGATGGCGGCGGCGCTCAAACCAGAAGTCTTCCGTCGACTCTACACTGATTTTGCGGCGCAAAATCCAAAGTGGAATGAAATTCCTGCGACCACGGGTAATGTCTACGTTTTTGCGGCTGCTTCCACTTATATTCAGGAGCCGCCGTTTTTTACTCATTTTTCGATGCAGCCGGGGCGGATCGCCGAAATTAAAAGCGCCCGCGCTCTCGGTATTTTTGGTGATAGCGTAACGACCGACCATATTTCACCAGCGGGCGCGATTAAGCAGCATTCGCCGGCGGGCCAATATTTATTGGCGAACGGCGTCACCTTCGAGAATTTCAATAGCTACGGCTCACGCCGCGGCAATGATCGCGTGATGACGCGCGGCACGTTTGCGAACGTCCGCATTAAAAATCTAATGTTGGGTGGTGAAGAGGGGGGCAATACCATTGGGCCGGATGGCGCCAAAACTTCCATCTACGACGCCTCGATGGCTTACCAGAAAGCGGGCACCCCTCTCATCATCCTGGCTGGACAAGAATACGGCACGGGTTCGTCGCGGGATTGGGCGGCCAAGGGCACCAACTTGCTGGGGGTGAAAGTTGTCGTGGCGCAAAGTTTTGAGCGGATTCACCGTTCGAACTTAGTTGGCATGGGGGTTTTGCCCCTGCAATTTAAGGAGGGCACCACGGCGCAAACCCTCAAGCTTGATGGCACTGAAAGCTACGACGTCGTGGGTCTGACCGCGGCGATCAAACCGCAGCAAGATCTGAATCTTAAAATTACTCGGCGAGATGGTACGGTAGAAGATGTTGCCGTGCGGTGTCGCATCGATACGCCAATCGAAATTGAATATTATCAACACGGGGGAATTTTACCCTACGTGCTGCGCCAGATTGTAGCGAAGAATTAAATAGGGTCGGGTGGCCGGATTATCCCCGCGTCCACTGCCTTAGCTAGCGGCACTGCCTCCGCTCGCTCTAGCTCTGTGCAAATCCCGTTTGCGTTCACCTTTTTAGTCACCATCGTTTAGTTTACATGCCTTCGACTAGCCCAACGACCCCGCTCGGTGTTTTGCCTCCCTCGGTGGGCCCCGCGCATTTGCCGGATGCCGCGGGACACTTCGGGCCTTACGGCGGCGTCTTTGTCCCTGAAACTCTCATGACAGCGCTGGCTGAACTTACGGCGGTCTATGAGCAGGCCCGGGAAGATCCAGTTTTTCAGAATGAGTTGGCTCATCATCTCAAGGAATTTGCGGGACGTCCCACGGAGCTTTATTTAGCGGAGCGGCTGACGCAGCATTGTGGCGGCGCGAAAATATATTTTAAGCGGGAGGATCTCTTGCACACCGGCGCGCATAAAATTAATAATGCGCTCGGCCAAGCTTTGCTCGCGAAGCGGATGGGTAAAAAAAGAATCATTGCCGAGACCGGAGCGGGCCAGCACGGCGTAGCGACCGCGGCCGTATGTGCAAAATTCGGCTTAGAATGCACGGTTTACATGGGCTCGGTCGATATGGCGCGCCAAGCCTTGAATGTTTTTCGGATGCGCTTGATGGGCGCTCAGGTCGTCGCCGTTGAAGCGGGTCAGAAGACGCTCAAAGACGCCGTTAATGAGGCGATGCGCGATTGGGTCACCAATGTTCGCGATACCCACTACATTCTAGGCTCCGCGCTCGGATCGCACCCGTATCCGATGATGGTGCGAGATTTTCACCGCGTGATTGGTCGCGAATTGCGGGTGCAACTTCTAGCGCGCGAAGGGCGTCTCCCCGATGAATTGGTGGCCTGTGTTGGTGGGGGGAGTAATGCGATGGGCTGTTTTTTTGATTTTCTTGAAGATAAAGCAGTCAAATTAACCGGCGTCGAAGCCGGCGGACGCGGCATCGTGCGCGGCGAGCACGCCGCCCGATTTGAAGGGGGCAAGCTCGGCGTACTGCAGGGCAGCAAGACTTACATTTTACAAAATCCTGACGGCCAGATCGAGTTGACGCACTCAGTGAGCGCCGGGCTGGACTATGCGGCCATCGGACCTGAGCACGCTTATTATCGGGACCAAGGCCGGATTGGTTACGCTTACGCCACCGATGATGAGGTTATGGCAGCTTTTCAGCTTTGCTCCCGTTTGGAGGGGATTATTCCCGCGCTCGAGTCCACCCACGCTTTAGTTTATGGTCTAAAGCGCGCCAAAGAGATGCAGCCGGAGCAAATTCTAGTGATTAATCTCAGCGGGCGCGGCGACAAGGATGTCCAACAAGTTGCCGCGCTCCTCGCGGCGAGCAAATAGTTAGAGAAAAACTCCAAGGCTCGACTGATCGGATGCGTGGACTCTGCCGTGGGCTTTTGATCGCGTGGCTCCCTTAGAAAGTCGGCGAACCTTGAAAGTAGCGTAAGGGGTGGCCTGGTCTTGCCTCTGGGCCGCTGTTGGCCGTTACTTCTGATCATGAATTCCATGACTGGCTATGGGCGGGCGACCGCTTCTCTGGGTAACCTGACCTTGACCGTGCAGATCAACTCGGTGAATCGCCGTGGGCTCGATTTGACGCTGAAGCTGCCAGATGAATGGCAAGCTTTTGAGTCCAGCGTGGGTGAAGCGGTCCGCAAAGTAGCCCTTCGCGGTAAGGTGCATGTCGCGGTCGAGGTAACGGGAAAAGCTACCGCCACGGCGGATTGGGATCAGGCGGCGGTCGCTACCACGCTGGAGCAGCTCGCGCTCCTGGCTCAGGCGCGGGGAATTAAATTTTCCCCAACGAGTGAATTGCTATGGCAGATTGCCAACGCGCAACGCACGAGCGCTCAGCTGCCCGCCGACGCAGCTACGGCAAAGCTCCTCGAAAAGACGCTGGGCGAGGCGTTGCGTGGCTTTGCGGCGATGCGCGCTCGCGAGGGCGAAGCGCTCTTGGTTGATTTCATGGGGCGTTTTGAAAAATTGCAGCTGGCCGTTGCGACGATTGCGCATCGGGCGCCGCTCGTACCGGTCGCTTATCGCGATCTCTTGTTACAGCGATTGCGTCAGCTTGAGCTGACGCTCGACATTACCGATGAGCGCGTACTCAAGGAGGTCGCTTTATTTGCTGATCGGTGCGATGTGACGGAAGAAATCACTCGCCTGCGGAGTCATTTCACTCAGTTCATCGAGTTGCTCCGCGCGGCGGGTGAAGTGGGCCGAAAAGCTGAATTCATTCTACAGGAAATTGGGCGAGAAATTCACACGATCGGCAGTAAGGCTAATGACCTAGCGGTTTCGCGTCAGGTGATTGAGTTTAAAAATGAACTTGAGCGCGTCCGGGAGCAAATGGCTAACGTCGAGTAAGCGGCGCTGTTTTGCGGCTGATTCATTCGAACCCCGTCGCTTGACCGCGGGACTACTTACTCTGCTCGGCCGAGAGCTGGCTGCCGAATCGACCAGAGAATATACCAAAAAACTCCCACGCAGATCGCGGAGTCGGCTACGTTGAATGTTGGATAGATATACGTTCCAAAGTGGAGATCGATGAAATCGATAACGTATTGATAAACGAGCCGGTCGATAAGATTCCCGCTAATCCCACCACAGAGGAGGCCAAAAATTAATTGGCCCGTGGGCTCGCTTAAACCGAGGGCCTGGCGCCAGACGAAAATAGCGACCAGCGTAGCGGCTGCCACTAACGCCAGTACCGTACTTTGGCCCGCAAACATACTCCAAGCCGCCCCCGTATTGCCGACGTGAACTAAATTAAAGAAGCCGGGAAAGATAGGGATTCCCGCAGACCCGTAACTACCCAAGGGCAGTCGCGTGTTGATCCAATATTTTGTTAATTGGTCGAGGGCTAAGATGAGTCCGCCCAACAGCCAAAATCTTCGATAACTGATTCCGCGCAGTAAGAGCGAGGCGGGTTCCTCGCGGTTATCGTCCTGGCTAGGCTGCGCCGACATTGCGTGAAATTCTAGCGACTGGCGGCTTACTCGCCGTCGTCATCGACGCGCGGCATCTTGCCGCCTTCCTCTTCAGTACCGTCACCAAATAAACCGCCGCGTTCGACGGAGCGGTGGGAGTGGCGTTCGACCTGTTTCTTGGCTTCGGCTGAGTAGCGGGTGAAGGGGACCGCTAGCAGACGATCTTTAGCAATCGGCTTCAAAGTGGTTTCACAAATGCCGTAGGTGCCCGCGTGGACTCGCTTGATGGCCGCCTCAATTTCAGCGAGGGCCTCTTGTTCATTGGAGACCAAGCTGAGTGCGAAGTCGCGATCGAAGGTATCGGTTCCGGCATCCGCCATATGTTGGCCGTAACCGGATAAATCACCCGAATCATCTTTGGAAGATTTCAGCAGGGTTTCCTCGGTGTGTTCACCAAGTTGCACCAGCACATGGAGCCGCAGGGCTAAGAGTAGGCGATAGTAGCGCCGGTACTTGTCGGGCACATCTTTCTCGTCGATCATGGCCGCGCGGGGTTTACCTTTTTTTGGGTTGAAGCCTAAAATATCAGCAAGCGATGCCGCCTTTACATGGTTCGGTTTGCGCGGTTTAGCGGGATGATTTAAGGTTCCCGTGTTTCCCGCCTGCTTGGCCGTTTCGCTCGATTTGGTGCTCTTGCCTGCTTTGGCGGTGCTCTCAATTTGGTGCTCATTCTTTTTAGCAATTTCGCGAACCTCATCGAGGCTGAACGCGATGGCCTTCGGCGCGACCTTCCGCTCGAGCATCATGCGCTTCAATTCGGTCGCATTGGCGGTCGGCTTATTTCCCTTCGCTTGAGCGAGCACTTTCTTGCTGGCCACGAGGGGAGGCTTAACCGCCGGTTTTGGCGGGGTAACCTTGGCGGCGAGCTTAGCTGATTTCTGCGGCAGCTTTTTTGCCGCAGATGGCTTTACTTTGGCCGCGACGGTTTTTTTAGCGAATTTTTTAATCGGGAGCTTTTTCTTGGTAGCCATAAAGGGAGTGAGTTAAGATTGAAGGGCCTCAGTGCAGCGCGGGCAAATTTCTCCCCCAGCGGAGGGGGTTAGAGAGGCCACCCATCGCCAGCAGCGCGGGCAGCGAACTAAACCGTCTTCTCGCGCATGTCGAGCGGTGAGGTTTAAGCTGCTGGCGGCTTGCGGGGCTAGGGTAACGTGGGAAACAATGAATAATTCCGGGAGAAAGCTCCGGTGCTTCTCGGCAACAACCAAACAAAGATCGTCTGGGGCACTGGTCACCGTCAGGACCGCATCCAGCGCTTTGCCGATCGTGCCGGCTTGGCGCAGGGGTTCGAGCGTCTCGTTCACCTTGGTGCGGAGCTGTAATAAAGTGTTCATGTCCGACTCGATGCCGGCCTCGCGCCAGCCGACTGGAATCGTCGGCCAGTCCTGCAAGTGAATGGAATCGGGCGAGAATTCCTGCCCCGTGGTGCCGAAATTCCAAGCTTCGTCAGCGGTGAAGGGGAGGAAGGGCGCCAGCAGCTTCACGAGACTTTGAAAAATATGGTGGAGGGCGGTTTGCGCTGAGCGCCGCAAGGGATGGTTAGTGCCGAGCGTGTACAAACGATCCTTCAGCACGTCGTGATAAGTGGCGGAGAGAGTTACCGCACAAAATTGATTACAAAGTTGGTAGACGCGGTGAAATTCATAGGCGTCGTAAGCTTTCGTGCATTCAGCAATCAGCCCAGCGGTTTGGTGGAGCGCCCAGCGATCCAGAAGATTCATTTGCGCGAGAGGAACAGCATTCAGGTCCGCGGCAAAGTCGAAGAGGTTAGAGAGCTGAAAACGAAAAGTATTCCGGAATAGCCGATAGGCTTCGCCGACATTTTTTAGGATTTCGTCATCAACGGGAATATCATCACGGAAATCCTGCGAGGCAATCCAGAGCCGAATGACATCGGCGCCATGCTGCGCGATATAAGCATCTGCGGTCTGAGGTTTTTGATAGGTGCTGCTCTTCGAAATTTTTTGCCGATCTTTGTCGACGATAAAGCCGTGGGTGAGCACTGCCTTGTAGGGTGCGCCGCCCCACGCAATCACGCTGCACCAGAGTGAGGATTGAAACCAACCGCGGTGTTGGTCGCTGCCTTCGAGGTAAAGATCGGCCGGCCACTGGGTGCCGCCTTGGCCACGTTTAAGCACGGCGGATTGGGTTGAACCAGAGTCAATCCAGACATCTAAGGTATCGCGCCCGCAGCTCAGTTCACTGGGCACCGGCCAAGTTGCCGGGAGCGTCACCCCTTCAAGAATCTGCGCGGGGGTGGCATCGTACCAAAAATTGGTTCCCCGTTGGGCGACTTTGGCGGCGACGGCTCGCGCGACGCCGGCATCGAGAAAAGCTTTTTTGTGGGCATCGTAGAATGCGGGAATCGGCACGCCCCACGAGCGTTGGCGGCTGATGCACCAGTCGGGTCGTGACTCGACGGCGCCGCGAATGCGGGCTTCGCCCCAAGCGGGAATCCAGCCTTGGGCGGCCGCAATCTTGGTGATTTCTGCCAGCGCAGTTTGCCGCATGTTGTTTTTATCGAGTGAAACAAACCATTGATCGACGGCGCGGAAAATAATGGGCGTCTTGGAGCGCCAGCAATGCGGGTAACTGTGAGGGTATTTTACTTTAGCTAAGAGCGCGCCGGCGGCCGCGAGTTTTTTAAGTACGCCAAGATTAGCGGGGGCGGGACGTTTCGCGGCGAGATCCTCGACCGTTTCAAGGGTGGTTAGGCCCACTAAATCGGCGGGGACCTTGCCGTCGTCGAGGTATTTGCCGTCATCACCAACGGGGCAGTAAATTTCTAATTTGTATTTCAGTCCCGTCAGATAGTCATCCGCGCCATGGCCCGGGGCAGTGTGCACCGCACCCGTGCCGCTTTCGGTGGTGACGTAGTCGGCGAGGACGATGGGTGAGGCGCGATCGATGAAGGGATGGCGCGGTTGCAGGTGCTCAAGTTTGGCCCCAGGTATGGTCAGCACGACCGTGGGAGTGGGCTCAATTTTAGCGGCGGCCGCGACCGCGCTGAGGAGCGCGGCGGCGACGATCAGGCGTTCGGTCCCCGTATCTGCCACGACGTAGTCAACGTCCGGATGCAGGGCGATCGCCATATTTGCGGGGATCGTCCATGGGGTGGTCGTCCAGATAACGACGAAGAGTGGTTTGTCGGTCGGCAGGCCGAATTTTGTCGCTTCGGCGGTCGGGACAGAAAATTTTACCCAAATGGCAATCGAGGTGTGATCTTTATATTCGATCTCAGCTTCCGCTAACGCTGTTTCAAAGGGAATGGACCAATAGACGGGTTTTTTGCTGCGGTAGACGAGCCCTTGTTCGATGAACGCCGCAAACGTACGCATGATGTCCGCTTCAAAAGCGGGGGCCTTAGTCTTGTACTCGTTTTGCCAATCAGCGAGTACGCCCATGCGTTTGAACTGCGCGGTCTGTTTAGCGATCCAGCTTTCCGAAAATGCATCGCATTGCGCGCGCAACTCAGCCGTCGTGACGGTCTGTTTTTTTTCCTGAAATTCGCGGGCAACTTTTTGCTCAATCGGTAGGCCATGACAATCCCAGCCCGGCACGTACGGCGTGCGAAAGCCGCGCATGGATTTATAGCGATTAACGATATCCTTGAGGGTTTTATTGAGGGCGGTGCCGATGTGGACGTCCCCGTTAGTAAAAGGCGGGCCGTCGTGGAGAATAAAAGCAGGGGCCGCGGCGCGCTTGGCTTGGATCGCTTGGTAAAGACCGTTTTTTTCCCAGTAGGCCACCCGCGCTGGTTCACGCTGCACCAGATTGGCCCGCATGGGGAAATCAGTTTTCGGTAGCAGGAGAGTGTCTTTGAGATCTTGCGCCATAGGAATAAAGGCGCGGGAGGCTACCCAACCAAGGGGGGTAGTCAAGTGGCTAGACGGAGCTCTCTAAAAAGCGCTTATTTTGACAGAAAATCGATGGCTTTTTTGGCCATTTTTTCACCGGATTTAAGGCAATCTTGGAGCGAAATCCCGTCGCGAACGTTGCCGCCAATGAAAAGACCGGCATGGGCCGCTTCGATTTGGTCGAGGGTACTCAGATAGCGTTCATAACCGAGGCTATACTGGGGGATAGCCCGAGGCCAGTAGGTGTGTTTGACGAATTGGGGCGGAGTGGTAATCCCCACGAGCTCTCGTAAATCTAGGCCGATGCGAGCGAGGAGCTCGTCGGTGGTGAGTTGCGCGATGTCTGGTTGACGCAAGCCACCCGCAAAGACGGTTAGTCCGATATGGCCAGCGGGGGCGCGTGCGGGGAAGAGGGTCGAAGAAAATAAAATGCCGAGCACAGAGCGATGTTCGACGGCCGGCACGAGCCCACCGAAGCCGTCCAACGCATGGCCCACTTGTTCGCGTCGGTAGCCGAGAAAGAGCGACGAAACTGGGGGTTGCGTAATCTCGCTGAGGAGGGCGAGGGGGCGTGCCGTCGCCGATCCAAAGGAGAGTTGCGCCAAGCTGGTGGCGGGCAGGGCGAGGAGCACGAGATCAAATTCCGCCGTGTGGGCTGCGCCCAATTGCTGCCAATTGAGCCGGTGGGGCCGACCGGGTTGGATGGACTCGAGGGTTGCGTTAAGGTGGATTGCGCCCGCCGGTAACTTTGCCGCGAGGGTGTCGGTGAGGGTTTGTAGTCCCCCTGTGAAAGAAACGATGGGCGCCGACCCTGATTCACCGCGGGCCTTTTTGGCCTTAGCGTTGGCCAGCATACCGCGGAGCAGGGAACCGTGGGAGCGTTCGGCCTCCCACAAAGCGGGAAAGGCGTGGCGAGCGGAGAGCTTTTCCGGATCCCCCGCGTAAATACCGGCGATTAGTGGGTTGAGGGCGTAGTCGACCAATTCTTGCGTAAAATGTGAACGCACTAATTCCGCCAAACTCACATCAGTCGGCCGCACCCGAGCGCGGCTGAGCATTTCAGAGAAAATTGCACATTTCGTGCGAAAGGAAAATAGGGGCGTGCGGAAAAAAGAAAGAGGCGACATCGGCACGGGGACAAATTTCCCGCCGCGCACAATAAATCGTTTTTTAGCGACGGCGTTGGCGATTTGTAGATCGGATTCAAGACCGACATCTTTGATTAATTGGCGGACCTCACTGGCGCCCAATCGGAGAGAGTTCGGGCCGCCCTCGATCACATAGCCGTTCTCGCGCAGCGTTCGGATCGCGCCCCCCGTTTGGGGCGATTGTTCCAATACTTTTACGGCATAACCCCGTTGGCTTAATCGGTAAGCCGCGGTGAGGCCGGTGAGGCCGGCTCCGATAATCGCAATCGTGGGTGAGGCGGATGACACAGTGATGGTGAGTGGATTGGATTATACGCAGAGATCAGATGACTGGATGCGCATAGCTTACCCGTTACTGCGCCCAGTTATTGCCAATCGGTCACCGTTGCAACTAGCGCTTCCATGCACTCAATCTTGGCTTGTGGCATGATCCCGTGACCGAGATTGAAGATATGGCCGCGCGTGCCGCGCATGGTGTTTAACAAACGGAAGGTTTCGCGGCGGACGATCTCCGGCGTGGTGTTGAGTAGCACGGGGTCAAGGTTACCTTGGAGGGCGACGTTACTCGGCAAAAGTTTGCGCGCGACTCCCAGATCAATGGTCCAATCGACGCCGAGGACGCTGGCGCCGCTGAAGGCCTGATCGGTAAGTTGGGCCGGAGTGCCTTTGGCATAGAGGATCACGGGAAACCCCTTCGGCAGCGCTGCAATAATGGTGCGAATCCAACGGAGGGAGGCCGCTTCGTAATCTTGGCCCGCGAGCATTCCGCCCCAAGAGTCAAAAATCTGAATCGCATCAACACCCGCTCGGATTTGCATTTTAAAATAATCGATGAGCGCCGCCGTTAATTTTTCCATCAGCGCCTCGAAAAATGCGCGGTCTGAATAAAAAATGGTTTTGCTGCGCTCGAAATTGTCCGCACTGCCGCCTTCGAGCATGTACGTCGCGAGAGTCCAAGGGGAACCGCCAAAGCCCAAGAGGGCTTTTTCTCCTTTGAGTTCCGCTTTGACGCGCTCCAAGGCTTGGCCGACGTAAGCGAGGCGCTGGGTCACGCCCGTGCTATCGAGGCGAGCGAGCTGAGTGCTATCATCGAGCCGAAAATCCATCGCGATTCCCCCCGCATCGCGAAATTTGTACCCTTGGCCCATCGCCTCAGGAATAACGAGGATGTCAGAAAAAATAATAGCGGCATCGAGCGCGAAACGGCGGAGCGGTTGCAAAGTCACTTCCGCGGCCAGTTCTGGCGTTTTGACCATCTCCAAGAATGACGACTTCGCCTTCAGTGCTCGGTACTCAGGTAAATAGCGGCCGGCTTGGCGCATGATCCAGACTGGTGGTCGGTCGAGAGGCCGGCAGGCAGCGGCGGCGAGGAAACGTTCGCGGGAATTCATGATTTTTTTTACTGGAGGGCCGTGGTGAAAATTAGACCTCGGCCCAGTTCCTTGGTTTAAGAAACTCAGCTATGAGCTGCGCCTCGGGCGTGCCGAGCGTGGGTTGCCAATTGTAGTGCCAGGCCACCAAAGGTGGGAGAGACATTAAAATGGATTCAGTGCGACCACCACTTTGTAAACCGAAGTGCGTGCCGCGGTCCCAGACGAGATTGAATTCAACATATCGGCCGCGGCGATAGAGTTGGAAATCACGTTCCCGTTGGCCGTAGGGGGTTGCTTTGCGCTGCTGAACAATGGGCAGATAAGCGGGCAAAAAGGCATCACCCACGCTGCGCATCAGGGCAAAACTGCGGGTGAAGTCCAACGCGTTAAAGTCATCAAAAAACAATCCGCCAATGCCGCGCGCTTCTTGGCGGTGTTTCAGGAAAAAATAATCGTCACACCCTTGTTTGAAGCGCGGATGAAGATCGGCTCCGAATGGTTCACAGGCGGCCCGGGCCGTGCGGTGCCAATGAACACAGTCGGCGGTGAAACCATAATAGGGGGTGAGATCAAAGCCGCCGCCGAACCACCAGACCGCGTCGGCGCCTTCGCCGGCGATGAAGAAACGAACGTTTAGATGAACGGTCGGTACGTACGGATTAAGGGGATGCAGCACGAGCGACACCCCCAGCGCTTGAAAGGACTTTCCGGCCAGTTCCGGGCGCGTGGCGGTTGCCGAAGCGGGGAGGCTGATGCCGGTAACATGGGAAAATCCGACCCCCGCTTTTTCGAATACAGCTCCGGCACTCATTACGCGCGAGCGACCGCCGCCGCCTTCGGGTCGCGTCCAAGGATCTTCTTGAAAGTGACCACAGCCATCCTCTCGTTCTAATGCCGCGCAGATGCTGTCCTGCAGTTGCAGCAGGTAGGTGCGGACGGCGTCGAGATCGGTGGGCACGGTGAGCATGGTTACAATGAGTAGGTAGTCATAAAGAATTACAAAAATACACGAAAAAGCTCTCGTTTAATCGTCCTTTAGTCGCACGCAGTCTTCGATAAAGATTTCCTACGGCTTGACGCATCTGCTAGAGTGGCTCTGCTTGACCTGTTCACGCGCTGCGCGTTGGGGTCAATTTGCCCTCTCTATTTATTGTAGCATGAATTCCGCTGTCTTAACCACGATTGCCGCCACCGGGTTTACGGTCGCATTTTTTCATGCGGCGATCCCGACCCACTGGCTGCCTTTTGTCTTGGTGTCACGCGCCCGTCGTTGGAGTAGAGGTAAGACATTTGCGGTCGCGATTTTCGCGGGGTTAGGGCACGTCGCGCTTACGAGTCTCTTGGGGCTTGGGGTGGCTTGGTTCGGCTTTAAACTTGATGAGCAAGTGGAGCAGCTATTTCCGCTATTGGCAGGAGGTGTCTTGCTGGTGATTGGGGCCTTCTATTTTTGGCGACAATGGCGTGGCCGCGGAGTGTTGCATCATCATTTAGTTGGCGGGCAGCATCAAGAAAGTGCGACCTGCGGCCATGAAGTGAACCACAGCCATTGGGAGGATGAGCTCAAAGATAGCACCATGATTTCGGACCGCGCGAGTGATTGGTCTGCCATCAGTGGCCTTTTCATGATGCTGACACTTTCCCCCTGCGAAGGCTTTCTGCCCGTCTATTTGTCAGGAGTACAGTTCGGCTGGCGGGGGTTTTTCGTGCTCAGTGCGATTTTGGCTCTCGGGACGTTGGCGGGGATGCTTGCCTTTACTTGGCTGACTTTACTGGGTTTCGAGCGGTTCCGCCTGCAGCGGTTTGAGCGCTACGAAGCGGCCTTACTGGGGGCTATATTCACGGTTTTAGGGATTCTTTTGCTGGGCTTTCAGCACAGTCACTAAACAAAATAAAGATAGCGGAACTGCCGCGGGCAGGCTGGGTCTTAATCAACAGGGTCGTGGTGCTGGTTCGCCTTTTTCCTTCCACTGAATACATTCTAATTAACTAATTTATGAAAATAAATTTCCCGGTAGTTAAAATCGGAATATGCTTGGGGCTGATTTATTTTTTGGCCGGTTGTGTCGCCGTCAATCCGGCTACTGCCGCGTGGTCGCAAGCGGCCAATTATGAAATTAAGGTGGTGGAAGCTTCTCGGTCGTACCCGCTCACGGCGGAAGAGAATCTGCAATTGCGTCAGTCCATCGTGGAATTTCTGCAAGCGAGAGGTGCCCTTCAGCCTGGCGCCTACTATGTGCGCGTGAATTTTCCGCCGGAGAGCGAGGGGGGAGTGGGGGAGTATATGGTAGTCCAACTCACCGTGATCCCTACCACCACGACTTACACCTATTTACCTTCTTACTCGGCGGGCGGTTCGTTGGCCTATGAACCGTATGATCCCCTTTATTTTAATTCGCTCTACTCGAGTTCCCCCTACTATCAGCAATTTGATTATCGCGCTGGTCACTATTATCCCACCTATCCGCGATATTCTGGTAGGCCGCGCTTACCTCAAAGAAAACTAGAGCCGCAGCATTTTCCTGATCATCGGAGAAAGCCTGAGGAACGGCCCGAGCCTCAGGATCAGAACTCACCGCCAGCCAGGCGTCATGCTGATCATGATCGCTCGCCTCCGGCCACTAATCCTTCATCCCCCGAAGCAACGCGAACCCGGCCTGATGGCGCCTCGGGGCGGTCGGCTAATCCGCCGGCGGATAATCGCAAAATAACTCGGCCGCCGGCACCGCGCGGGGACGCTGCGCCTCTCCCTCAATATAACCCGACTCGTGGAAGAGCCGAGGAGGTCCCACCAGAAAGGCGTCGATCGGAGGTGCGCCCGCTGCCAACGGATAGATCGAGTGGGCCATCTTATTCTCTTCCGCCCCGCGCTCGTCCCGGCCCTGAGCCGGTGACACCCGCGGTGCGTGAGTCCGACAATGACGGTAAGAAGCAGCAGCAAAACTAAGCCCTCGAATTTAGTTTTCAGAATGGTCGCGACCGCGTTGGTGCCGTCGCCTTAGTGGTTAAATTTGCTCGAGTGTAAGCTCGTGCAACTGCAGCTCAGGATTTTTTTCTTTAAAATAGCGAAGCGTCCAGTCGTTAGGAAATAGGGCAATCGGTTGCTGGAATTTATCGGTGCCAAAGCTGACGCCGGTAGCGACGATCAGGCGCGTGAAGTCGAAGCTTTTTCCGGGCAGTGGCGCGATGCTAGGCGCGAAAGAAATCCAGCGCAGCAGCGTCCAAGGAGTGGGCGTGAGGCGTGATTCTGCATTGTATTCGGCTTTGAGGCGATATTCGACGACCTCAAATTGCAACGGACCCACGGCCGCCAGGAGCGTTGCCCCTGAAGGAGCGTTCTTGGCGGCGAAGGATTGCACGACACCTTCTTGCAGCAGTTGCTCAAGGCCGGCGCGAAACTTTTTGGAATCGGACGGATTGGGATTTGCGATATACGTGAAGACCTCGGGCGGGAAACGCGGGATTTCGTCAAAGGCGATGCTACGATCTTCCGTCAGGGTATCGCCAATGCCAAAGGAGTCGTGGCCGACTAGACCGATGACATCGCCGGGCCAAGCTTCGTCGACCGTTTCCCGTTCTTGGCCAAATAGTTTATGCGAGGAGGAAAGGCGCACTTGTTTGCCGGTGCGTTGATGCGTAACGACCATGTCGCGTTCAAACTTGCCGGAGCAGATACGCAAAAAGGCAATGCGGTCCCGATGATTGGGATCCATATTGGCTTGGATCTTGAAGACAAAGCCGGAGAATTTTTCGCTCGTAACGGTCACTTCGCGGGCGGTGGTGGTCGCCGCCATGCCGGGCACGGTGACGCTCACCGAAGTTCGCGGTGCGGGTGGCACGGAGTCTTTGAGGAAACCATCTAAGAGGAGTTGAATTCCGAAATTATTAACGGCGCTGCCGAAATAGACCGGCGTCTGTTGGCCCGCTTGAACGGCCTTGAGATCAAAGGCATGGCCGGCGCCATCGAGCATCGCGAGTTGTTCCTTAACTTCGTTGAAGGTGAAGTCGTCGAGTTTTCCGCGCACGGCCTCATCGTCGAGGGAGGTAACGTTGACGGGGGCTTGATATTTGCCGCCCGGTACCCGTTCAAACAGATGTACTTCTTTCGAGCGGCGGTCATAGACACCTTTGAAAGACGGACCATTGCCGAGGGGCCAGATGATGGGTGAACATTGGAGGCCGAGCACGCTCTCGAGTTCATCGAGCAAGGCGAAAGCGTTGAGCGTCGGGCGATCGCACTTATTCATGAACGTAAAAATAGGCACACCACGGCGGCGACAAACTTCGAAAAGTTTACGGGTTTGTGCCTGCACGCCTTTGCCGGCGTCGATCACCATGAGGGCCGCGTCTACGGCGGTGAGGACGCGATAAGTATCTTCCGAAAAGTCTTTGTGTCCGGGGGTGTCGAGTAAGTTGACGGCGCAGCCCGCGTAATCGAATTGCAGGACCGTGGAGGAGATGGAAATGCCGCGCTGCTTTTCCAATTCCATCCAGTCGGAAGCCGTGGCGCGTTGATTCTTGCGGGCCGTGACGGAGCCGGCGAGGTGGAGCGCGTTCCCGTACAGCAAGAATTTCTCGGTTAACGTCGTTTTGCCTGCGTCGGGGTGCGAGATAATCGCAAAAGTGCGACGGCGGGCGATTTCTTGGGCGGGAGACATAAAGGGCTAACGAATCAACACGAACGGGAGCTGAGGGGAAGTCCAGACTTTGGCCGACTTGCGTCCCGATGAGATTATTGGTTTGGCCGCTGACGCCACTGGCGTGCCCAGTAGACCATTATGCTGAGTGCGATGATGAAGCTAATGGCAACTAACACTGCGAGGAGAGGAAATATAATGGCTAGTCCTGCTAGCAGCATGCTCGAAAAAGTTTCGGCGAGGGCCCAGAGTGGATTGAATAATCCGCCGCTCACCGCCGTGGAACCTGCCCGCAGGGTACCCGTCGCTGCATGTACGCTGAACGCGGCGCCACCGCCCACCACAATGGCTAGCGTCCCCGTCAACCATGGGGGTACGGTGCTCGTATCGAGGCCCGACGCTGCGGCGAGTTGTGCGGCCATGATAACGGTGCCGGCCAGCGCTGCGATCGGTGCCCCGGCCACATCCAGTGCGTGATCAAGCCATGGAATCAGCATCCCGAAAATTTCCACTACACAGGCGCAGGAAAGACAGACCATGGCCGGTAGCGAACCGAGCCAGGCAAACCCGGGGCCGGGATTAATCCAGCCAAAGTGCAGCCCAATCGACACCATCGCCAGGGGAGCGAAGAGGCGCAGTCCGCAAGCTGCACTCAGAGCAAAGCCAACTAGGATGGCGAATCCATAGCTGGCCAAGTTTTCCATGGGCGGGGAAGGGGCTAGATTATCTGCAAGCTCTCGTAACCGTCAGCTGCGGGAAACAACTGATTGGCCGTTGCTTAATGACCGTTTTTCCCGTGCTTGGCTCGGAAGCGGGCGAGCTCAGGATAGGCTTTAGTGGTGTCGCCGTAAACATTGCCCGCGTGATCCTTGCCACGAACTAAATAGAGGTGATGCCATGCGCCAATTTGTTCGTGATTGGCGCGAACGCGCGTGCTCACGAAACGCATCGTGTAGCCACAGCGCCGCTTGCTGCTCGTGTTGGGCTCACTGCCGTGAATAATGCGGCCATCGTGTAAACTGCATTGGTTAGCCTCGAGCTCGATGGGGATCGCTTGAGTGGTATCACGCTGCGCCGCTTTAATCTCATCATTGAAAACCGCCTCGCCGGGTTTGAGGTCATCGTAATCGGAGAAACCTTGTTTACCGGAGGTATGCGTGCGCGGGATGATGCGCATGCAGCCATTTTCAGTGGTGGAAGGATCGATCGCGACCCAGACGGTGACCACTTCCATCGGCGTGATCATCGTGTTCCAATAATGGGAGTCCTCATGCCACGGAACGCGCTTACCATTGCCGCGTGGTTTGCAGATAAAATGGCTAGCAAAAAGAGCAAGGTCTGGTCCGAGGATAGGCGAGACGAGGTCGAGTACTTCATCGGCCATCAGCCACTCGAACAGTTCAGGATGCTGAAAGTGCGGGACATCCATCGACTCAGGGCGAACATCGGTCTCAAGGTTGCTTAAAATTTTCTCGAAGCAGTTTTTGAGTCCGGCAAACTTTTCTGGGGAAAAAACTGGCTGCCGGACTATGTGATAACCTTGGTCGTGGTATTGGGCGACTTCGCCAGGGGTCAGGCGGTGAGCAGCAGTGCGAGCAACGGAGGGAGAAGGCATAAGTGGGTTATTTTTAAACAGACGATGGTGGCAAGATTTTAATATTCAGCGGGGTTATAGTCCGGCGACATTCCAGCCTGGCCGATAAGTCCGGCGCAAAAATGCATTGGCCGCGGGCACGTTGGTAAATTGCAGACGCGCCGCGTTCCAATCTAAGGTAGTGTGCGGAAAGCGCACCGCCACTGTGCCGAGTAAGACGGTTTCCGTTAGTGGGCCGGAATAGTCAAACGAGGCGGTCGGCTTGCCGGGGCCTCCCACGCAGGCTTCGGCCCAATCGTTCCAATGGTGCGAACCTTGCACGGGGGGCATCGGGTAATTCTGAAATTTTTCTACCGGATAAAGTTTGGGGGTGGCGATATGTGGCACGTGCAGCACGCCAGCGGTGCCGATAAAAATTGAGCCTTGATTGAGTTCATCCTCGGGTTTCGCGGTGGCGGATTTTCGCGGACTCACTTTAGGCGCGGTCACCAGCGCTTGAATATCCGCCGGTGGGCGGTTGTCCCCATCATACCACGTCACCGCAATCGTGGAATTTTCCGTGTAGCGCGTGCCTGGGAAAGTATAGCGAATATTCGCATTGTTTGCCCAATTCCAAGCGTCGGGGGCTGGACCTTCGGAACGCAGTGACAGCGGCGCCGTCAAGGCGAGTGATTCAAAAACTGGATCAAAAATATGGCAGCCCATATCGCCAAAAGTGCCTGTGCCAAAATCGAGCCGCCGGCGCCATTGGGCTGGGTGATAATAGTCGTGGCCGACAAAAGGCCGATCCGCGCAACCCCCTAGCCACAAATCCCAATTGAAGCCACTGGGGGGAGTGGCGCCCTTGATGGGGGGGGCGCCCGTATCACCCCATTTTTTACTGCTCCAGGTGTGTACTTCTTTGATCTTACCGATCGCGCCACTTTGCACTAACGCGACCGCTTGCCGGTAAACTTTTTGGGAATGAATCTGAATGCCCATCTGCGTGATGAGCTTTTTCTCGCGGGCGTATTCAGTTAAGATGCGCGTCTCGTGCAAATCATGCGCCAGTGGTTTTTGACAGTAGACGTGTTTGCCCAGTTGCATCGCGGAGAGCGCAATCGGCGCGTGGAGATGGTCGGGTACAGAGACGTTAACGGAGTCAATCTGAGAGCCTGCTTTATCCAACAGCTCGCGCCAGTCTTGATAAATTTTAACGCCCGGAAAATTCGCCTTTACATTTTCCAGTCGATTTAAATCAACTTCAGCCACGGCGACGAGTTTGACGAACGGATTGCTGCACAGAACCTCGAGATCAGACCACGCCATGCCGGAAGCACCAAAGCTAGCGTGCCGCAGGATTGTGCTCGGCGGATTGGCAATCAACTGACGCGTTATAAAAGGAGCCGCCAAGGTGGCCGTGCTGATCGTTTTAACAAAAGCACGACGGGATTGTATCAGGGGAGATTTCCTGGGGAGGGGTGGGGCCACGCCCACGTACGTGGCCGAGAGCTGGGTCGCTCGCAATCCTTAACCAGTGAAAGATTGGCGCGGGTCGCGACTGATTTCGTGCCGCGAGTTATTTTACGCTGGCGGGGTCGGGCTTCCTTTGCCCAGATAACCGAGACCGTGGCTTTTGTTCCACCCCGTAAATTATTTTCAATCGCTCGGCTGTCTTTCTATGACTTCCCCCGCTTCCACCAGTAAGGCTCAGCTTTTTTTCATGATGGTGCTAGAATTTTTTATCTGGGGGGC
>CAMAVZ010000008.1:0-64685 GCA_945861645.1 Opitutus sp. GAS368
AAATTGGTAGCCTTACGGGGAATCGAACCCCGGTTAACGAATTGAGAATCCGCTGTCCTAGCCGCTAGACGATAAGGCCAAAAAACTGAAAAAGCAGAAAAGCGCACCCAACCTGCGGGCGTCAAGTGCGCAGTATAATTAGGCGTTGAAGAGCTCGTCCGCCTTAAAGAAACGCGCCAATTCCGCTTGGGCGTTCTCATCGGTATCGGAAGCATGACAAACATTTTTCATCATCTCGGTGCCAAAATCGCCGCGAATAGTGCCCTTCGCGGCCTTGCGGGAATCAGTCGGCCCAAGCAAATCGCGCACTTTCTGCACGATTCCATCGCCTTCGAGCGCCAACATAATGACCGCTCGTGAACTCATGAATTGCTCGATCTCAGGATAGAAAGGCTTATCCGCGACATGGGCATAATGCGTGCGCAACAGGGCCGGCGTCAGGCGGGCCATCTTGCACCCGACCACGGTGAAGCCGGCATGTTCAAAGCGATTAAGCACATTACCGGCATGGCGTTGGGCCATGCAGTCCGGCTTTAAAATGATGAAGGTTCTCTGCATATAGACGGGCCAACATACTTTTCGCGCTCGGTTTGAAAAGCCCTGATTTAAGGAATCTTTAAATCTGCGGCGCCCGCATCGCTTGCAATGCCGCCAGCGCCGCAACTCGCGCTTCTCCATGATTAACTATAGGTTGCGGATAATCTACCCCGAGTTTAACCCCAGCAATTGCCAAGACTGCACTCGGGGCGACCCAAGGCTCATGCATAAACTCCGTTGGCACTCGACTTAACTCCGGCACCCAACGCCGAACATAGCTTCCCTCTGGGTCAAATTTAACGCCCTGGAGAATCGGATTAAAAATACGAAAATAAGGAGCGGCATCAGCCCCACAACCCGCCGTCCATTGCCAGCCCAGGGTGTTGCTGGCCAGGTCAGCGTCGAGGAGCGTGTCCCAGAACCAAGCAGCCCCATCGCGCCATGAAATCCGCAGGTGCTTCACTAAGAATGAGGCCACGATCATCCGTACGCGATTATGCATCCAACCCGTCGCCCACAGTTGCCGGAGACCTGCATCGACGATCGGGTATCCGGTCCGCCCGCGTTGCCAGGCCTGCAACTGCGGCGCATCGCTCCGCCACGGGAAGGCGGTGAAATCAGACCGCAACGGTTCCTCCGGGGTATGCGGAAAATGATACAATAAATGGTGCGCAAATTCACGCCAACCAACTTCGCTGAGAAATACCTGCTCCCCGCGACTTGTGGGAAAAACCCCAGAGTCTTTTGAGCGGGCGCGCACTGCCGCCCAAATCAGCCGCGGACCTATTTCGCCAAAATGAAGATAAGGCGACAGCGAGGACGTCCCCGCCAGATCAGGCCGGTTACGTTCGTCGGCATACTGGTCAATGGCCCCACTTGTAAATTTTTTTAGCCGGTGGAGCGCCGCCGCTTCCCCTGGTTGCCAGGCCGCCGCCAAACCAGCGTCCCATTTGACCGTGGGCAGCAACCCGAGCGCGGCCAAATTAAGTGAAGCCGGCCAGCGGGCGGGGGCGGAAAATTCTCCGCGCGGAAGCTTAACCGGATCCTCGACCGGAAGCGCGAGACAATGCTTCCAAAAAGGAGTAAAGACCTGGAACGGTCGGCCCGATTTATTTTGAATAGTATGCGGTTCAAAGAGGAGCGCGGCATTAAAGCTCTGCGCGGTCACGCCCGCCGCCGCCAGGGTAGCTTTAATGATTTTATCACAGGCGATCGCGGCCGGCTCGTAGTTACGATTCCAATAAACTTTGGTCGCCCCGGTCGTCTTCAGCAGATCCTGCAAAACCGCCCCGCTCTTACCTTTAGCTAACAGCAAGCGTGAGCCACGTTCGCGTAACGCTTCATCCAATTTTCCTAGAGAATGATGCAGCCACCAACGACTCGCTCCACCGAGGGGCCAACGACCGGCGCGCGCTTCATCCCAAATGTAGACCGGCAAAATAGCGCCTTCGGCCAAGGCCGCGGCGAGCGCGGGATTATCCTGCAGCCGTAGATCCTGCCGAAACCAGACGATCGTTAAAGCCATGACTCAGCCTAGCTCAAAGTGCCGCCATGTAAAGTTGCTCGTAAGCCCCGACGGCTTTAGTCCAAGAAAAATCTCGTGACATCGCGCGACGCTGGACGGCGGCATAAGCCGGCTTTTGCCCAAACAACTCGAGCGCACGCTGCAAGGCCGCCGCGAACTCGGTCGGCGCCGCGACGGTGATAATGCCGGTGCCAGTAGCCGGACTAACGGCGTAATCTGTCACGGTATCCACCAGCCCCCCCACGTTGCTCACAATCGGCACGGTACCATAGGCCTGACTATACATTTGATTAAGCCCGCAGGGTTCAAAGAGCGAAGGCATTAAAAAGAAATCAGCCCCCGCCTCTACCCAATGGCTCATGGCCTCATCATGGCGCAGGCAAATGCCCACCTTCGTGGGATAGGCCGTCGCTAACTTTTGAAACAACTCTTCGTAGGCTTTTTCGCCAGAGCCCAAGACGACGAGGCGGCAATTTTCTTGCGCGAAAAATTCCTTAGCCGCGAGGACCAGATCTAAACCCTTAGCCGCAGTAAAGCGACAAACCATGCCGAAAATAGGTCCTTTAAATTTGGCGCTCCAACCAAATTCTTTTAGCAACTCAGCGCGACAAATCGCTTTACCCTTAAGATTGGTGGCGCTGTAGCGTGCGGGCAGACATTGGTCCGTCGCTGGATTCCAGACGGCGGTGTCGATCCCATTTAATAAACCGTGCAAATCATCGAGCCGTGTGGCGATGACGCCATCCAAGCCATAACCGAATTCGGGGGTCTGAATTTCTTTAGCATATCGCGGACTTACGGTAGTCACAAGATCGGCAAAAATAATTCCTCCCTTCAACATGCACATTTGATCGTAATACTCCAAACCATCGATGCTCATGAGCTCATCCGGCAGATTGGTCAGCGCATAGGACTTCCTCGGGAAAATTCCTTGGTACGCGATATTATGAATCGTGAATACGGTTTTGAGGGCGAGCGTGACTTCGTAGCGGCGCTCAGCCTCGCGCAGGAAAATCGGCAGCAGACTCGTTTGCCAATCATGACCGTGGACGATATCAGCCTTAAAATCAGTCAGCCGCAACAATTCGACCACCGCTTTCTGGAAGAAAATAAAACGGGCATCATTATCATCGTAATCACGCGTACCGGTCCCATAAGGCCGTTGGCGGTCGAAAAATTCTTCGCGACAAATCAAGTAAAGCGTCAGACCCGCGCGTGGTTTAAGCGTATAAACCTCTCCACTTAAAAAAGTATCCCCCATTTCGACCTTGAATTGGTGGCTCGGTTGCGCACCGGCGGCGTGCGGACCAGCGAGCACCGTTCGGTAGCCCGGCAGAAAAACCGCCAACTCATGGCCGCGATCCGCGAGGGCTCCCGTCAACGCCGCTACGGCGTCCGCCAATCCCCCCGTTTTTATATAGGGAAACAATTCACTCGTCGCATGAACAATTCGCATATTGCCACCCTACCGGCCAACCCGCATGGTTCCACCAGAAAATTATGGGGATCGATACGCCGCGGTAAATTCCACTGGCCCCCGTAGTCCTGCCTCATGAGTTATTCTGACCGTCTTTTCTCCCATCTTAAACGCCGCGGCTACCTGCCCGCCGCTTCCGCAACCATCGCCAAAGAGTGGCGCCTCAATCCCAAGGATCGCCGCAAGTTTGCCCAGCAAGTGGACGAACTTATTCGCACCGGGCAAATTGCGGTCATTAAAGGCGATCGCCTTTGCGTGCCGAGCGAGGCCGATCTGGTTACCGGAAAAATAAATTTCCGCCAAAAAGGCTCCGCGATGGTGGCGCCCGAGGTCAAAGTAACCGAACCCCGCAAGCCGGCTATTTTTATAGCAGGGGAAGACACGGGGGTAGCGTTACAGGGCGACACCGTCATCGTGCGCCTTCGCTCACCCAAAGAACGCGATTTTCCGCATTTCTTAAAACCGGGCGAACAAGCCGGACGCGTGATCAAAATCCTCACTCGCGGGGCCGCCACGATCACCGGATCACTCCAAAAAGCCCCGACTTATTTTTACGTCATTTCGGATGATCCGCGGATGAATCATAATATCATCGTGGCTGATCCCACGAAGGGCGGGCTCAAGCCTCCCGCCATGGTGGGCGACAAAGTGGTCGTTAAACTCAACGAGTGGAAGGATCGGCAACAAAATCCCGACGGCGTGATTGTCGAGCGACTGGGCAAAACTTTCGAGCCCCGCGCCGAACTGGCCGCGATCTACCACAAATATAATCTCACCCCCATCTTCCCGCCCGAGGTGGCCCGCGAAGCCACCAGTCTGCCCAGCGCCGTCAGCTCGGGCGATCTGACTGGCCGCCGCGATTATCGCGCGATCCCGACCTTCACAATCGACCCCGACGACGCCAAGGATTTTGACGATGCGCTCTCCGTCGAATATCTCGAGGGCGGCGATATTCGCATCGGCGTCCATATCGCCGACGTTAGCCATTATGTTAAGCCCGGCACCGCCCTGGATCGCGAAGCCCAGAATCGCGGTAATTCCACTTATCTCGTCGGCACAGTTATCCCCATGCTGCCAGAGAAATTGTCCAACGGGCTATGTTCGCTCGTGGAGGCTCAAGATCGTTTAACCAAAGCCGCACTCTTTACTTTCAGCGCGAGCGGTCGCTTCAAAGAAACCACCTTCGCGAATACCGTTATCCGCAGCGTGAAGCGCATGACCTACAAACAGGCTTTCGCGCTGATGTTTGAGGACGATTTTAATAAAATTCGCCAACTCCCCCTACCCGCGGCCCATCAAACGGGAGCAACGGGACGGGCCTTCAATGAGCTCTCGCAGCAGGAACTCGCCGACCTGCAAAAATGGGTGCGCCAGCTGTGGACCATTGGCCAAAAACTCCGCCAAGAACGCATGCGCGGCGGCAGCCTCGATCTCGATATGCCCGAAACCAAAATCTTCGTCGATGCCGAAGGCTACGCTGACCGCATCGAGCTGATTCATAATGATGAAAGCCACCAGTTGATCGAAGAGTTTATGTTGATGGCGAATGAAGCGGTGGCCCAGTTGACGCGTTCGCATCACCTCCCCTCCTTGTATCGCGTGCACGACGACCCCGACGAGGAGAAGCTTAACGACTATCGCCAGTTCCTCACCACCTTCGGCATCAAAGTGAGTAATTTAGCCCAACGCGCGGAAGTTGTCCGCCTCCTGACCCTGCTCAAGGAGCACCCGCAAGGCTATATCCTCCGCACCCAATTACTGCGCTCCATGCGCAAAGCGTGTTACCGCGCCTCACCTGATGGGCATTACGGCCTTAATAAAAAAGATTACACGCACTTCACGTCACCGATTCGTCGCTATTCTGACTTAGTGGTCCATCGAGTCTTTGATGCCTATCTCGCCAAACATAAAGGCGGCCACGGTAATCCCGCTAGTTACCGCATCGCCCAAGTAGATAATCTCGCCGAACATTTGAGCCTCACCGAAATCAACAGCACGGAAGCCGAGCGAGATTCCGTTAAGGTGAAACTTATGGAATATTTTGAGCGCGAGACGGAAAAAAAGAAAAAGACGCTTTTCACCGCGATCATCACCGACGTGCGCAACCATGGTTTTTTCATCGAAGTCGCCGAAGCCGGGGCTTTCGGCATGGTGCCCGTCTCCTCACTCAAAGATGATTTTTACGTCCTCAACGGGGCGGGCACCGCTTTCATCGGCCGCAAGAGCAAACGAAAATTCGAGCTCGGTCACCAAGTCCAAGTCGTCGTGGACAAAGTAGATCGGCAGAAACGCTTGATCGATTTCACCGTGCCTTGACTCAGACCACGACTCACTTGCGCCGCAGCCCTGATTGATTTTCGTAATTAAAGCATGCAGCACTATAATTTCATCGAGCGGCTGCAGCGACTTTATCGCCAAGCGGTTAAATTAAGTGCCGCTGGTCAGCGCGGGGCCGAGACTTATTTCACAGCAGAGGAAAAAGCTTTTCTAGCCGCCAACGGCTGGACGGCCCAAAACCTGTATGACTACGCCGAAGATGAGTTGAACGGGGGCGAGCCTGGTTGGGACATTGCCTTGAGTATCGAGCTGATTCGCCGCGATTATTTTCTCAATGTTCAAGGCGGAAAATCGACCGGTCATTTTATGGCTGAAAATGAGCTACCGGGAAAATCGATTCTCCTCGCAGGGCTGCCTTGGTTGGCGCGACTCATTCCCAAAGCCCACGCTAAGCTGCGTGGCGAATTACCGACCTCGATGATGTATGCCTGTGGCGGGGATCGAGCATTTTTTCAACAACATGATATTCAACCCGCAGAATTTCTTAGCCTCATCTGGCGTCACGGTAATAATCACGCCGCCATTAGCGACTGGGTCCAGCAACGCAGCCAGTCGCGCTGACTAATTTAGCTGTGCCGTAAAATTCCCATTCTAATCTAATGGTTATGCCGACTTATAATCTTAAAGTTAATAGCGCCGTACCTAAAACCGAGGCGGCCGACGGCACGCTCACCGTGCGCCAAGTAACCGCCGCCGTTGAGGTGGGCCCAATTATAAATTTAAGCGGCGCGGAAAACCGAGTGCAGGGCTCTATTATCGATGGTATCAGCATGGCTTGGTTGCAGGAAATAACCCATGACCGCGGTCGCATCATGCAGAGTAATTTTAATGATTACCCCCGACCGGGCTAGGTGAGCCCGTCTACCCCGCCGTGCCGCCCGCAATCTGTAATGCCATCTTTGCCGCCACCGGGCACCGGATTCACCAATCAGCAAAACTGATTTGCGGTGGAGTTAAGCCATCAACTAACGCGCTGATGGCTGCGTGCTATCCTCAGAACGGACGAAGATAGACCATCACCACCGCCACAAGCAGGAGCAAAAGCGCCGCGAGACTAAGCGCGCCGCGCAAGTGAGCCTTCCGGTAGACGATGCCGCCCAAAGAAGCTAAGCCCAGCCAGCAAACGAATTTTACCAGCACCCAGCCCGTCGCGAAGGGGATTTTCTGGATGGTTAGCATCCCAAAACCGCTGACGAACATCAGTAAAGCAGCGCTACCGGTGACCATTAACGTACGCTTGCGGTTGGCGGGATCAGGGTTCCCAAAAGCCATGAAAGTGTGCGCCGTCAGCACGAGCAGGGAGAAAATGTGTAACAGTTGGTAGTAGGGTAGTCTTTCCATAGTGGGTGGGTTTAAAAAAATAACACTCCATTCGTGCCGTATACTCCGGAGCTCATGTCCTTTTTAAGTTAAAGGTGGGCACCACCCGACGGACCTCCTGTCTTCCGATTTACGGCCTGACATCAGCCCGCCTGTCAGCGGTTCCCAAATTATAGCAAAGGCAAAGAGCGTTGGTGGAGCACCTCGAACACAACAGGGTGTCTAAGAAAAAGCTACCCCCACTTGATCCAGCCGTCAAATGCGAACCCGAGCACGGTTGAATATTTATCCAGCATCGGGACAATATTCTAACCCAGAAAAACGCGGAGGCAGATTGACACGAATGCGGCAAAACATCTAGGTTCGGAATATATGACATCGCCGCAGGGACTATTTCAGATAAGCGCGCCCCTCACTTTTGGTTGTTTTTGCCGCTAAAATAATTGGCCTGACCATGACGACCTTAACCAAAGTGAACGATGATGGCAGCAGCGAGTTCGTCAAACAATCGAGCCTTTACCAAGAATTCCTCGCCGAGCGGGAAGAAATTTTAAAGCATAAGTGGATCGAGTCTGAACGCCTTGGTCACGATATCGGCTTCGAACGCGCTCTGCTCGATTGGATCCGCAAGCATCGCGATAGCTGGCGGGCGGCGCGACGGGTCCACAGAGTGAATCATACGGCCCCACACGCTTAAGTCCGGCCTTTCGCGGATCACGGCAGGACAGGTGCTGAGCCCTAAGGGGAGGCCATTACCGCTGACGCCAACGCTAGGCGCCCAGCGCTCGCAAAAAAAAGGCCGGTCCCCGAGGAACCGGCCTTAAAATTTAAGCAAAAATGCCTTACTTGATTTCTTTGTGGAGCGTGTGGCGCTTGAGGAAGGGATTGTACTTCTTCTTCTCGATGCGCTCGGTCACGGTCTTCTTATTACGCTTCGTGAGATAGCGAGAAGGTGGCTTACCTTCTTTGCGGGCTTCAGTGCATTCCAGGGTGACAGTTTCTTGCATGGCTTTAAATGAGTTGTAAGGGGCGAGAGCAAAGCCGCGCAGGCGGAGCGTGCAACCTAAATCTGAAGTGCCCCCCAAAGTTCGGCCGGACGCCCCCCAGATCACGCTCACGCTAGTAGCTAAAAATTTGTCAGCGAAAAGTTTACGAAAAACCTGCTCAGCTCCCGAGGCGTAAATTTGAAAACTAACCGAACCCCCGCGTTCAGCGTTAGGCGCTAACTCGCTTTTCGGTCAACGCCATCATAACCCCACGGCGGAATAAAGTAACCTGCCCCGAACTGGAAGAAACCACGAGGGCAATGCAATCGGTAGCTACGGAAATGGCGGCGGCGGCGGCATGACGCGAACCCAGCCCGCTCGGCAAATTGTGGTTATAGTCCGCTGCTTGAATAAGTGAGCCAGCCGATTCCACCACCCCGTCACCCCTGATGACAAAAGCGCCATCGATGGAGGAGAATTCCTTGATGGTTTCGTCCATAAAAGGATTAAGAATATTTCGATCCTCTTCCTTATAGCCATAAAATGGATTAAGTACGAGCGGCTTGGTCAATTTATCAACTTTTTCACTATCCCCCACCACAAACAGACAGCCGACCGGCCGGCCCTCGCGGCCTTCGACCGCTAATTCAGTGGCTACCGCGATGACCCGCTCCAGCACTTCTGGCTTCACGTCCCCGGGTAACAAATCAGCCTGCCCCGTCAGCAAGGTTTGAAATTCTTTCTCTACGTCGACGACCACAATGGTATCAAACTGATTACTGCCGGCCATCCCACCCACACAGCAAATCCGATCGTTAAATACGATCAGGCCACGCGTGAGACCAACGAGCACCGCGCTGCGCAATTGAGCCATGCGCTGATTTGAAAAGGAGCGCACCTGAATGGTCTCAGTAAATTTGGCGGGGTGATCCTCCGCATCAGTTAAGCTGCGGGTGACGAGAATTGTTTTCAGCGAAGTCTTCCAAGCCGGCGATTCAAAATTTCCCGTAAAGGTATCGCCGAACACCATCAAGCCAGTGCAACCACTGCCGCGCGCGATTTTTTCCGCTTCGCGCAGGACCACTCGATTTACGCGACTTTGCGGAGCGGCTACCGCCTTGGCCGCAATGCCGCCAAACCCAATAAAAAGACGATCGTAGAGAGTTTCAAGATCTGGGGCCTGCACCAGA
This sequence comes from Opitutus sp. GAS368, assembly GCA_945861645.1. Lineage (GTDB taxonomy): Bacteria > Verrucomicrobiota > Verrucomicrobiia > Opitutales > Opitutaceae > Lacunisphaera. The sequence continues at coordinate 9,373 of CAMAVZ010000008.1, forward strand.
CTATCGACGAAATCCTGCTCCTTCAACAAGCGCGCCAACGCGGCTAGTACTTGCAAATAATCACGAGCTTTCTCATCCGCAATCAACATGAAGACGAGCCGCACGGGCTCATTCTCCATCGCCCCATCGTAGCGGATCCCATAATGACTCCGCCCGACCGCCAGCACGTAGCGTCGGCCCATCTTAACCCGAACGTGCGGCATGGCTACCCCGAGGCCAAGGTAAGTGGTCATCGTACTTTCCCGCCGCAGCAAGCCCTTCAAGAGACTATCTCGATGCAAATCAGGAAAACGCTCCACCGTAAGATTGAGCAATTCAACTAGGGCCCCTTCCATATCCGCGCTCCCGAGATCAAGAATCCGACCCCGCGAAATATATCGATCTAACCGCATGGTTTAATTTTGCCGTGCGCAGAGCTATTTTTCCCAATTCAGCGCACCCTTCTTGAACTCATAAAATAAGCCCAAGACGAGGACGCCCAAAAAGAAAAGCATGGGGGAAAGAATCGCAATATCGTTAGCGAGGAAATCCCGGTAGACAAAAGTCCAAGGAATCAGAAAAACGACCTCGATATCAAATAAGAGAAACAGCATCGCGGTGACGTAAAATTTAACCGCGAAGCGCGTGTGCGTACTGCCATTACTCGGCACCCCGCACTCATAAGGAGTGTCCTTGATCGCGTTCGGCCGAAAGCGTTGCCCGATTAATTGGCTGGCCATGACCACCCCCACGGTAATGGCCGCGGCGAGCGCTACTTGAATAAGTAAGGGAAGATAAGCGGCAGAAACCATGCCCAGAAGATGCGCGCATCGCGGGCCCAGCTTCAAGGGGATTTTTCAGCGGACAGCCCAGTTGCTTTTGGCGCAAATTTGTTTTTGCTGCGGTATGCTTAAACTTAGCCTAATGCTTAGCCTCTGCACCCTCCCGCTTGCCATGTTCGCCCAAGCCGCTTTCCCCCCGACCCCGCCAGATAGCAACGAAGTTAAAACCTTACCCGCTGGTATCCTGCTCCAAGCAGCTGGTCGCGGCAATTATTTCGACGGCGCAGATAATCTCTTCAGCCCACTTTTCCGCTACATCTCGCGACACAAAATCGCCATGACCACGCCGGTCGAAGCCCGCATCGAAAGTGCCGCGATGTTGTTCTGGGTCGCACCGGCTGAACAAAATAAATTAGCCGGGAACGAAGCGGGCGTTGAAATAATCACCGTGCCCGCAAGGCGGGTCGCGAGCCGAGGCGAGCGAGGGGGCTACACTCGTGAAAATTTTGTCGAGGCCCGCACCAAGCTACTCGCATGGATAGTCACCCAGCCGGACTTAGCCCCCGCCGGCGAACCTTACGCCGTGTACTGGAATGCACCTTTCGTGCCGTTTTTCCTGAAACGCTTTGAAGTTCATGTACCCGTGCGCACCCGCGCGACCGGAGGCTAACGATCACTCCGAGTTAAGGCGAACTGCCGCCTGAGCGCTGCCACGCGACATGCGCAGGATCGTTTGTGCCCACCCCGAGTTGTTGCGCAAAATCAAGCATACGGGCGTCGTCCTCTGAGATGGGCTCAAAGCCCGCCTTCTTTCTCGCCGCATTAAGCTTCTGCAACATGAGGGCATCTAGAATGACGGGATCCGCACTCATCAAAAGCTGCGGCTCTGAATTGGTGTAGAGTGAATTAAAATAAGGTCCGCCGATAAACTGATAAAGCTGCAGACTGGCAATATTGAGCGCCCACCCTTCGCGCAGCTCAGGAATCGCGGCCATTTCGGCCACGGCCGCCGGTGCGGTGGCTGGGCTTTTAAAAAAGCGGAAGGTATTACTCGCATTCCAAAGCGTGGCATTCACGAGCGCCCCATTAATTCCGAGAATCGGATGATCCGTATAAACGGGTAAATTAATCCAAAAATCGGCATCCAGAAAAAGCGGTGTCGCCAGAAAACTTTTGCGATCTTCCTCCGTTGTCGTGGTCGACTTGCCCCCCGCGGCCGCTTCCACCGCACGATCATTGGTCACTGGATCGAATCGTGAGGGCAACGGACTATCATAAAACCAGGTCGGATCATAAAATTTCCCAGACTCGAGCACATAAACTGGATGGCCAGGAAACGGCACCGTCCCACTTGAAAACGAAGGCAAATAACCGGTGAGTCGCAACCGCAGTGGGTTGAGGCCAACGAGGAAAATATTTTCGCGGGCAAAGCCCCGCTTCTCCAGCGCCCCAATTAGGCCACGCACCAAGCCAAAGGGAGTCGCCAAGCCCGGACCAGAATCCGCATAAATTTTTAGCCCAACTTTTTTCTTAGCGCGCGGGATAAGCTGACGACCAGATGATCGCTCAAAATCCTGTAATAATTGCTCCACGGCATAACGATAATCAGCGTCGCTAAAATCTACGAGGCGATGCTCCCACACCGGAGCAGGCGGCGTGTCTTTAGGCGCAGCCCAAGCAGGGAGCACACTAAGCAGAGAGATAAAAACACTCGAGAGTAAGGGGAGAAAGCGCATAAAAATAACGCCGATCTTATCAGCATTAAAGCGGCGCAACGTGACAGACCCGAACGACGGTTAAAAGTTTAATCTTAAAGTGAATTATTTTTGAGCACGGCCCGGATGGTACTTTCACTTAGCGATTATGACGGTGATCAGCGCACGCCGACCGGCGCGCCGCAGCCACCGCTCTCCACTTGGCTGATTTTAGGCTCGGCGAACCTGCTGCTCGACCATTAGAGCTAACCGGTGCCCGTCATTAAAGCCTCCAGTCTGCGCGATCTAAAAAATCGCGTTAACATCCACGATGTCGTGGGCCGCGTCGTGACGCTCAAAAAAGCCGGCGGCGGGCGCTCTAAAGGACTCTGTCCTTTTCACTCAGAGAAAACGCCCTCGTTCAATGTCTCCGCCGACAAGGGCTTTTACAAATGCTTTGGCTGCGGCAAAGCCGGGGACGTTATTAATTTTGTGATCGAGACCGAGGGCCTCCAATTCACCGAAGCGGTGGAGGCGATCGCGCAGCGCTTTGGGGTGACCCTAGAGTACGAAGCGGGCTCCGGGGGACCCTCGCCCGAGACGCGTTCATTGCGGCAGGAAATTTTCGAGATCCACGACCTCGCGGCCGATTATTATCGGCAAGCTTTTTTGGCGGCGACGCCTCAGGGAGAATTCATTCGTGCTTATTGGGTAAAAAATCGCCGCTTCACGCTCGAATTGGCCGAGGAATTTAAAATCGGATTCGCCCCGCCCGAGGATAGCGGACTCGCCGCGGCCCTGTGGAAGCGCCAATTTACCGAGGAGGCCTTGCGCCAGTGTGGCTTGTTTTTCACCCGCGAAGGGGCCCTGCTCGCAATCGGCGCGCTGCGCCCACGCTTCCGCGGGCGGCTGATGATTCCGATTCGAGACCACCAAGGTCGCATTGTGGCCTTCACCGCTCGGCAACTGGAATTAACCCCCGCGGATGATCCGGCCCGCGAGGCTAAATATGTTAACTCACCGGAAACACCTATTTTTACGAAGAGCAATTTGCTCTTCAATCTCGACCGCGCGCGGAGTCACGCCACGGACGGACATCCCTTCGTGCTCGTCGAGGGACAACTGGATGCCCTCCGCTGTTGGAGCGTGGGCCTGCGGACGGCAATTGCCCCGCAAGGCACGTCGATTACCGAAGGGCAGTTGGCGCTGCTGCGCCGCTATCACCCGCAAGTAGAATGTTTTTTTGATAGTGACAGCGCGGGGCAAAAAGCTGCGCTACGCTTTCTCCCAATGGCCTTGAAAGCGGGTTTGGAAATTCGCTTCTTACTGTTGGGCGGTGCCGAAAAAATGGACCCTGATCTCCTTTTCTTGGAGCGCGGCTTGGCTGCCTACGACGATGTTAAGCAAAGCTCCTGCTCGGCCATGGCCTTTGCGTGCCAGTCATTGTTGCCCCAAGCCGCCACGGCTTCGGCTGAACAAAAATCGCGCGCCGCTACCGCCCTTTACGAGATCATTGCCCAAACCGACTCTGAAGTAACGCGGATGTCTTTTCTCAACGAGATCGCGCAAAATTTGCGCGTGCCCCAAGCAGCTCTCGAACGCGACTTACGCGCCTATCTTTCGCGCGGCAGCGGTTCACGTTTTGCTCCCACGCATAGCGCCTCCACCCCGACGGTGAATCTCAGTGCGGGCTCCTCGACCAAAGTCGCCGAGGCCCACCTACTTTTTCTCTGCCTCCACCATGAGTCGCTGTTGCACGCATTCGCTCGTCACTTGCCGCATGAATGGATCGACCAATCACAACCAGCGGGCCTGCTCCTCGATCGTATTTTGGCCGAGGCCGCCCACAACGGTTGGGCTGGTCGCGCACAACTTGACCAAATCCTTGAGACCGAAGAAGAAAAGTCGCTCATCGCTTCCCTGCTTTTTGAAGCGGCTGGCGATGATGATTTAGCAAAAATGGCGAATGAGGGATTGCGCTCCATGCAGCGACGATTTCTTGAGCCCAAGGTGCGGCAAATAGAACTTGAAATAGCTACTAAAGGCGCGGACCTTGACAGTCAGCTTCCGTCACTCTTGAAACAGCGTGCCGAAATTATTCGACAGCTGCAACATCCGCCAAAGCTCACCCTCGATTCCTGACTTTGCTACTATTTTCAGCCGATCTATCCTAACTCATAGAGGAAGCCATCATTTACGTTATGCCGAGCCATCCCAAGCAAGCCAAGCCCACGACCAAATCCGCCCCAAAAAAGGCGCCGGTCAAATCGCATGCCCCTGCCCCCGCCGGCAAGGCTCACGAAAAGCCCCCCACCCCCCCTGCGCCTAAGCCCCAAGAATTAGTGAAGGCGGTTACCGCCCACGCCAAACCGGCCGCGACGGCACCGGCGTTCGTGCCCTCAACTTTGGCCCACGGGAAACATCCAGAGCCCACCAAGCATAGCGCCCCACTCGCGGCCACCGCCGACGCGACCAAGGAATTCAAGGAAAAGGCTCTAGAAAATCTCTCTGGCGATCTCAACGAAAAAATCCGCTACCTAATCCGCCTGTCCAAAGAACAGGGCTACCTCACCTACGCTGACATTAACGAAGCGCTCCCCGAGTCAGTCGATAATCCGGAGGATATCGAAAACGTCATTTCCATCCTGCAGAATCTGGAAATCGACATACTCGATCCTGATGAAGTTGAAAATTACAAGCTGCGGCAAGAGGAGGCGGAAGAAGAAGAGTCCCGCACCTCAAACAATGATATTCTCGATGACCCGGTCCGCATGTACCTCAAGCAAATGGGGCAAGTCCCACTGCTGACGCGCGAACAGGAAGTCGAAATCTCGAAGCGCATCGAGACCGCGGAGATCAATGCGTTAGCCGCGCTTTTTGCACTCGGGCCCGTCGGCAAGCATCTCGCTAATCTCGGCGAGAAACTCCTGCTCCGCACGGAGCGTTTTGATCGTCTGGTCATCGATAAGAAAATCGAAAGCCGCGACATCTATTTCAAAAATCTCCAGAAGCTGGTCGATATCACGCGGAGCAACGACGAGATCGCCACGGAAGCTTGGAATGATTCCCTGAAAGCTCGCGATGAAAAAGCCCGAAAGAATGCGATTATTCGTTTCAAAAAGCGCGATAACGTCCTGCGCGCGAGCTACGTTAAATATTTCTTCAAATTGAAAGTGTTTGAGGATTTCCTGATCGAATTGCGGCCGAAAATTCAAGAGGTCGAGAAATGCTTCCATGATTTACATCGGGCGAAGCATCCAAAATCGAAAAAAGATACGGCGATTGATGTGCGCGCCGTCAACGCGAAGCTCAAACACCTCGAGATCGATATGCGCATCACGCCCCAGGGCCTGATCGACACCCTTAAAACCGCGCGCGGCTTTATCCGGGAGGCCCATAAGGCCAAAACGGAGATGGTCGAAGCCAATCTCCGCCTGGTCATCTCCATCGCCAAAAAATACACTAACCGTGGTCTCTCTTTCCTCGATTTGATCCAAGAGGGTAACATGGGCCTGATGAAAGCCGTCGAAAAATTTGAATACCGGCGCGGCTATAAATTCTCCACTTACGCTACGTGGTGGATCCGGCAGGCGATTACTCGCTCCATCGCGGACCAAGCCCGTACCATTCGCATCCCGGTCCACATGATCGAGACCCTGAATAAGGTGATGCAGGTGCAGAAACAATTACTCCAAGAATTTGGGCACGAGCCAACCCCAGAAGAAGTCGCGGAGGAGATGAATCTGCCGGTGGAACGCGTCCAGCAGATCATGAAGATGGCGCAACAACCGATCTCGTTGCAGTCACCCGTCGGCGACGGCGATGACACCAGCTTTGGCGACTTTATTGAGGATAAGTCCGCGGATAATCCTTACGACATGACGGCCTTCTCGCTGTTGCGCGAAAAAATCATGGATGTACTCGATTCACTCACAGAACGGGAACGACGCGTGCTCACCTTGCGTTTCGGCTTGGTTGATGGTTACAGCCGCACGCTGGAAGAGGTCGGCAAGCAATTTAAAGTTACCCGCGAACGCATTCGGCAAATTGAAGCTAAAGCTCTTCGTAAAATGCGTCACCCCACCCGCATTCGGCAGTTGCATGGCTTTTTCGATGCCGAACAAATCGATAATCCCCAGAACTTGCTGAAGAAGCCACCGGCCATCCCGCCCCAATTTATCAAACAAGGCGGCTTGCTCGGCAAAATGCTCTTCCCGCAAACCTAAAGCGGCTTTCGCCCTTTACGTTTTACCGCAAACAAACTACTCATACCGATTATGCCAACCTCTTTGCCCCACTCCCTCGCCATTTTTGGTCTCGGCGGACCAGAACTAATGATCATCTTGGTGATCATTTTATTACTCTTCGGCGGCGCTAAGCTCCCCGCGCTCGCGAAAGGTCTTGGCCAATCCATCAAAGAATTCAAGCAAGCGGCCAAAGACGGCAACGAAGATGAGAAAGAAGAGAAGAAACCAGACGCGGGCCAAAAGCCTGGGAATAATTAACCAATCATCTGACTCGTTTGATGATTTGCGGCGCACCTCACCCGGTGCGCCTTTTTTAGGCTAAGGTCGCCGCATTGCGATCGACACGGCAGGCGCGAGTCCGCCCTAACCCGTTTCCCCCAGCGAGTTTGCTTTTGACAACTTCGCCGCGCCGCGACTTGTATTAGTAAACCTCTTCCCCGTCATCGCTCCAATGTTTAACCAACTGCTGGGTCTTTTCTCTAACGACATCGGTATCGACTTGGGCACCGCCAATACCCTCGTCTACGTAAAAGATAAAGGAATTGTGCTCCGCGAACCCAGCGTCGTCGCGGTTCATACTCTTTCGCGCAAAGTGCTCGCCGTGGGCGACGAGGCCAAAAAGATGCTCGGGCGCACCCCGGGTAATATCACCGCGATTCGTCCGATGAAAGATGGCGTGATCGCTGATTTCGATATCACCGAGGCCATGTTGCGCTATTTTATTAAGAAAGTGCATAACAATTCAAAAGTGGTCTCACCGCGGGTCGTGGTCGCCATTCCCAGCGGCATCACCGAAGTCGAGAAGCGCGCGGTAAAAGAATCCGCCACGCATGCCGGCGCCCGCGAAGTTATCACCATTCTCGAGCCGATGGCCGCCGCCTTAGGGGTCGGTCTTCCCGTCGATGAACCAGCGGCTAATATGATTGTTGATATCGGTGGCGGCACTACCGAAATAGCCATTATTTCCCTCTCCGGAATTGTGTTTTCAAAATCGATTCGCGTCGCTGGGGATGAGTTCGATCTCGCGCTGATCAACTACATGAAACGCGCCTACAATTTACTGATCGGCGAGCGCACCGCGGAGGAAATCAAAGTAACCATCGGGTCCGCTTATCCCCTCGCCACGGAATTATCGATGGAGGTTAAAGGCCGCGACTCGGTCGCCGGTTTACCCAAAACCATTCATATCACCTCGCAAGAAGTGCGCGAAGCAATGTCTGACACCGTGGGTGCCATTGTCGAGGCCGTGCGGGCCGCCCTCGAACGCACGCCTCCCGAACTTTCTTCCGATCTGGTCGATCGCGGTTTTGTCTTAGCCGGCGGCGGCTCGCTCATCCGAGGAATCGATAAACTGCTCTCCGAAAAAACGGGGCTGCCCGTCATCGTCTCCGACGATCCGCTATCAGCGGTCGCCAACGGCACCGGCGTTTTTCTTAACAATATCGACGAATTGTCCCGCGTCGCCGCTGATTTCTAAGCGAGGCCGGCCTCGCTTGCCGGCTCAATCGCCGACCCCGTCGTGCTTCCAAAACGCTTCGATCAGGTTAGTCCGTTTGTCACCTTGGGGATTATTTTGCTCACGTGGCTCCTGCTGCCATTTGTTTTCAAAACGTTTACGCGGGCCACTTTTTTTGAGATTCAAGCACCCCTGACGGTTGCTGATTCTTACGCCCACGATCTGCAGGATTTTTGGTCCAACCGCCTGCATTCTAAAGATGAGCTCCTCCAAGCTGGCCGTGACTTGGCTGGGCTAGTGGCCAAATATAATTTTAGTGTGCAGCAAAACCAACAGTTGGAAGCCGACATCCTGCGTTTAGAAAATCTGCTCAATCTTCCGCCGCTCCCCGCCTTTCGACTGGAGGCGGCCCGCGTCGCGCAACGCGATTTCTCTGGCTGGTGGCAGCGCTTCACCATTCGCAAGGGGCAAAATTTTGGCCTAACCGTGGGCGCTCCGGTCGTCTTCTCCGGGGGCGTGGTCGGGCGCATCACGGAGGTTCATCGCTATACCGCGGTCGTCGATTTGGTCACCAGTCCAACGTTTCGCCTCGCCGCCAGTCTTGCCGGCGACAACCGCCCCATCAGCTATCAAGGCGGTCTGAACGATTCATTCAAGGCCCCCCGGGGCACGGTGGAGTTTGTTCCTCTCGAATTTACCGCAGCGCGAAACGCTCCGCGACGACTGGTGACCTCTGGCCTTGGCGGCATTTTTCCCGCCGGGCTTTCGATTGGCGAGATCCTCAACCTCGAGCTGAGTGCCGACGGGCTATTTAAAGCCGGCGACGTGCAGCTTGATGAGCGCATTGGCACGCTCACGGAAGTTACCGTACTTGTGCCGCTAAACCCCGAGGAACTTTAAAATGATTTTGCGCGGTGCCGGCCTCATCCGACGGTGCGTGATTAGCCGCCGGTTTTTACGAGCCTAATCATCCATGCGCCGCTACGATTCCCGCTGGCTACTGGTGGTATCTGCCAACCTAGTCCTAAGCTGGCTGACTGGCTTGGCCAATCACTACCTCGCGCCCCTGGCGCTGCATTTGTACATTGCTGGGCTATGCGTCGTGTTCGCGGGACTGCGGGTAGATCCCAAGCAGGGTTTGATCGCCACTTTACTGACGGGGCTCCTCCTCGACGCCACCATCCCGGTACCTTTTGGCACGCACTTGGTGCTCCTCGGACTGATTCATGCCACGCTGCTCTATGGTCGTCGCCGATTCCCCCGCGAAGGGTCGATCTTTGGCATCGTCGTGGCACAATTTGCTAACCTTTTTCTTTTCATTACCCTCTCCTTTCTGCTGGTGGGCGAGAATCCTCGTCCCGGGGAGGCTTGGTTGCGCATCTTTGTCGACCTCATCGTTTCACAAATAATTATCCTGCTCATCACACCTTGGTTCTTAGCTCTGCAAGGCCGAGTATTTGAAAAAATGCACATCCATCCTGAGACGGGGCGCGCGCTGGCGCGCTGAGGCCCCCTGTTTTTTCACCCGTGAGCCGACTCATCGAAACTCATCACACGCGCAATCCACGTCTTTGGGTTTTTTATGCCGCAGGAGCGGGGCTTTTGCTCGTGCTGATCAGCGGGCTCGTTTACCGCCAGCTCATAAAATCGCATCTCTACAGCGGCAAAGAGCGCCTGCAAAACTTGCGGCGGGTGGTGGTCCCCGGTCCGCGTGGCTATATCTATGATCGTGATGGCAAGATCATGGTCGGCAATCGTCCGCGTTTTTCGGTCGTGCTGAATTTGGCTGAATTACGCGGCGAATTTAGAGCCGAGTATCGAAAAATTAAAAATAATTACCTCTCATTCACGATTACCGAGCGACCTGATGCCGAGCAATTAGCGCGGATTGCGCGCGCCAGTGTAGCCCAACGCTATCTCGATACGATTAATTTTATTCTCGGCCGGCATGAGACGGTACGCTCCACTGATCTGACGCAACACATCAATCAGACCCTCCTGTTGCCCTACGTGTTGCTGAACGATCTCGCCCCCGAAGAGTACGCTCGGTTAATTGAACGCCTGCCGGTTAGTTCTCCGCTCCAAGTCTACACCGCCAGCACACGCGACTATCCGTATGGCGCGGCCGCCGCTCACACCCTCGGTTATACGGGAAGCAATAACGATCCCGCCGTCGAAGATTTTGAGGGGGCTGACTTGCTCACTTTCAAGATGAAGGGTTCCGTCGGCCGTAGCGGTCTGGAGAAAGTTTTCGACGAACAGCTGCAAGGAGAAACGGGGGGCGCCATTTATCTCGTCGATCCGGCTGGTTACAAAGTGGAGCACCCCATCAGCAAGCGCCTGCAGCAACGGCGCCCCGTGCAAGGTCACAACATCGCGACCAGCCTCGACCTGGAACTCCAACTCGCGGCGGAGGCCGCGATGACCGGTCGCACCGGCGCCGCCGTTGCTCTCGATATTCGTACGGGCGAAGTACTCGTCCTAGCCTCACTCCCCAGCTATGATCTCAATACCCGCGTTCCGATTCTCAACCCTGAACAGGAGGTAGAAAAATCAGGAGTCTGGCTCAATCGGGCGATCCAAGGACAATACCCCCCCGGCTCTACGTTCAAAATTCTTACGGCCACCGCTGGGTTGCGTAGTGGTGCGATCGAACGGGACCGTTCACGCGTGCTCTGTCCGGGATTTTATCTGGTCGGTGATCGGCGTTTTGTCTGTGACGCCCGCAATGGCCACGGCGAACGCAGTCTGGTCGGAGCGATTCGCGATTCCTGCAATGTGTTTTTTTATAAATACGGTCTCGAGACCGGCCCCGATTTAATCGCCGCCGAGGCTCATCGTTTTGGCTTTGACCATAAAACCGGGATCGAGCTGCCGTTTGAATTTGCGACGCCCCATGTCGCTAGCCCGACCTGGAAACTTGCGACGCTGAAGGAACGCTGGATGCCAGGTGATACCGCCAACACCGCCATTGGCCAGGGTGATACGCTCGTTACCCCCTTGCAGGTCGCCTGCATGGTCGCCTCTTTTGCTCGCGGAGAAACTGAAACCAAGCCGACCCTGCTCCACGATCCTCAGCGGCCCGCGCAACACTCCCCCGCCATTGGTCTCGCCGCCGCAGATTATCAGGCAATCGTGAATGGGATGGAACAGTGCGCCCAAATTGGCACGGGGCGTTTAGCCCACGTCGATGGCCTACGCATGGCGAATAAAACGGGCACGGCGCAAAAAGGCCGAATCGATCTCGCTTGGATGGTTGCCTTCGCCCCGATTGATCACCCCCAGATTGCCATCGCGGTGGTTATGGAGGGGACCGAACCAGGTGTTGATTACCACGGTGGCACTTATGCGGCCCCAGTGGTCAAAGCGATTCTCGAAGCTTGGAAAGAGAAAAGCGAACGGGCCCCAACTGCACCCGCGGTCAATTTTAAGGTAGAGTAATCAGCGAGGGCGGCCGCGTCGTCGCGCGATTTTCGCCCGCCGAAACACAACCTGCGACTCGGGCCACGTCTCCCGCGGTCCATAACGCAGCCTCCTTAAATCGGCCATAACGTCGTCGTCAGGTCCCGCCGCCAGTTGCGTGAGCCAGCGACCGGCCGTTCGACGTACCGGATCATAATCCGCTGGACCCCACCCGGAACGCAACCACCCCCAACGGCCCCAGCGCAGCAGCAGACCAACCAAGGCGACCGGGACCAAGATCCCCATCAACAATTCCCGCACCCGTGCGAAATTCCAGGGCTGAGTCCACCACGTTTTCAATCGTTGCGGATATTTAGCCAACTGGCCGAGCCAAGCTGAGCCCAGATCAGTGGTGAAGGACTTAACCTGCTCGACCATGGCGACCTGCGCCCGGGAATCAAAATTTACAATCCGTCGATACCAGAGCACCCGCACACTATCCAAGCGCGCGCGCCAACTGCGATCCGGGGCAAAGGACGATCCGGCTTGGGCGATCGTGGATGAAAGCCGCCGTAGCCCCGGCGTTGGCTCCATCCGCAACCACGAGCCCGTACCGTCATAAATTTCAGCCCAAGCATGAGCATCAGAATTTCTCACCATGAAATAATTTTCGACCCCATTCCAAATTCCACCATGAAAACCCGCAACAACGCGTGCCGGATAATCTGCCGCCCGAGCGAGCAGCACGAAACTAGCGGCGAAATACTCGCAAAATCCTGGCTCGCTGGAAGCCAGCCAGCGCACAATTGCATCCTGACCATCACCGGCGGGCAATTTGACCGAGAGCGCGTAAGCATGATGCGCCTGCAACCATGCGATCGCCCGATGCGCATACTCCGCGGGGGTCAAGACGGCGCCGGCGATAATCTCGGTGTTGATGCGGCGTAAAATCGCCGCATTCACTGGTCCCAGCGGACCCCGCAAGTTGGTCTCAGCTTCCGCTCGATCCTGAGCCGAAGGCGTGGTGCGATTATCCTGCACCGAGCGGAGTCGTTGCGCAAAACGGGGATCCGGAACCGTGTCCGTCAACTCAACCGCTTCCACTTGATAGGCTGTCATGGTCATCGCTTCGGTGCGCAACGCGACGAGACGATGCCGCCGACTCGCTTGCAACGGCATCGGTTCGCGCAACCGCAACTGCCGATAACGACCGGGAATGGGCAAGAAACGACTGACCCCAGGCTCAAGATAAAAAGTCCAGCTGCCCGCCACCATCCCGCGAATTGACCCCAGTTGCTGATCGGTAATTTGCTGAGTCACCGTCTGACTGCGTAACAGTTCCTGCTTGAGTCCCGCGGAAACCCGAAAGCCATCGGGCGTATATTCATCCAAGGCCACGAGACGCCAGTAAGGCGCTAGGCCCACAATCGCTGGATCCGACACATCCACCCGCAGCGCGACGCGATCATCTTGGATGAGGGCGCCCACTTCGCCAAATTTTAGTACGTCGGTAAAACCGGTACGACTTTGCTTCGTGATATATTGATCGAGAAAAAAGCCCGCCGTAATCTCAAAACGCGGAATAACGATAAAGAGCAGCATTGAAAAAATAACTACGCAAAAAAAGAGCCCACTCGCAAAACCCACCCAGCGCCAATCAGCCACTTGGCGCAGGCGATAAAGATACGGTCGCCAAGAACCCAGCGCCCACGCGGGGCAGCGACTCATTTCTTCGTAGGTCAAAGCTTGGCGGGTGTTTTCCGTGAGATCGATCAACGTCACTACGAACAAAAACCCCAGGGCGCAGCCGGTGAACAACAAGAGTAAGAAGGCGAATTCTAGAGCCACCGTCAGCACACCGGCCACAACGACTAAAAACAGAGCCAAGAGGATCAGTTGAAGATCCTCTCGCTTTCGGCGGTAACTCACCGCGCGATAGAGCACGAGTAAAATGGCCAGCCGGATCAAGGCCGGCAGAGTATCCGGACTAAAATATAAATCAGCAATCAGGCTGAGGATGATGACCGGCACCGCCCCACGCCACACGAGCGGAGGCATTCGCGAGGGCAGGACAGGCCAAAGCATGGCGGCCATAATTAAACTCGCGGCGACTCCCACCAAACCGAGGGCCTCGATTTCCAAAAAAACGACCGTCCCGAGCGCGATCAACGCCAGCGCGCCGCCGAGCAGCCATTTTAAGCGCCGCAATTCATCGAGATTAAGCGGTGGCAATAATTTGTCCATCGAGAAAAGCGTTCACCCCATGGGTGCCGGCCGGGGTGAAAGTTATAATATTGCCAAAGGCCCGAAGCGGAGTCCCGACCCCAGCGGGGAGTGCGTCTGCACTTAATTTGAGCAAGGCCAGTTGATCCAAAAATCCTTCAAGTTCAGGCAAACGTCGAATGGCTTGATGAGGAGCATCAGCCAGGGCGACGGCGCGTAAGCGTCCCGTGGCAAATAAATCTTCGGCCAAGGTGGCGGCGAAACTGCAGAGCCGTTCGAATTGCGCGGGTTGGGACCAGTGACTCGCCCATGGCTCTAACTTTAACACGTAGCCCGGCTGACTCTCGGCGGCAAATTGCCGGAGCATCAGTTGGCCCAGGCGCGCACTCGCTTTCCAGTGAATCAACCGCTGCGAGTCCCCGGGATTATATTTGCGCAAGGCCCGTAAATCCTGACCTGAGCCGGCGCGAACGGTGCGCTGACCGGTGCCGCCGACGCGAGTCCCCGCGGCCCCGACCCACGCATAAGCAATCTGGGCTGGCCAAACCAAGACCCGCTCGGACCGAAAGGCTCCGAGGCTTTTTTTTAAAAAACCAAACGGATATAACGAACCCACGGCGCTAACCGCCACGAGGGCGGCGCCGCGCTGGTGAGGTTGGAGGCCCCATTCAATCGCGGCATTTCCGCCACCCAACAATCGATCGCGTTGAAAAAGCCGAACGCGCGTGATGAATTGTTCGCTCGCAGCGAGCCCGGCCCGAACCGAAGGGACCGGGGCTGCTTGCGCAACCGAGGATGCCTCTAGCGGATGCGTCACTAAATCAAACCAGAGTCCATAAGTAGACAACCAGGACTTCCGATTTTGGACCTCAAGTATCACGAGCGCGTCGTGACCGACTCGCCAGGGGCCAAGTCGGCGAAATCGCCAGCAAATCCCGCGAAAATTAAACCACGACAGCAGGCCACTCAGCAAAAGACAGGCCAAGAGCAGCGCCAGCGTTAGGAAAAGAATATTACTGCCAGTATTATAAGCGGCGGTTCCGATGCCCATCGCGAGCGCGATGAGGAATAATCCTAAAACGGTGGGGGCGATCTGGTGTCGTTTGAGCGGAAAAACGAGCGCCCAAACCAATTGCACCGCGCGATAATTCTGCCGCGACTGCGGCGCACCGGGACCTTGCCAGTCCGAGCCGGCCAGCAGTTTAATATTTCCACTCATGCGGACGTCTTCCCAAGGCAGCGGGCGCAAATAATATTTCAGCGGCCCTCACGAGGGCACCGGCAGAGACAAGATAATGCGGTGCAAAGCCACGAGCATGGTTCGACTCTCTTCGCGAGCATCAGCTGTCGGCCGCGCCAAGGACAAACGATGCGCTAAAATGGGGCCGGCTAAAAATTGAATATCCGCCGGCAGCACAAAATCGCGACCGTGCCGGAGTGCCCGAGCCTGCGCCGCGACGCGCAGGGCCAGCCCGCCTCGCACACTCACCCCAGCCTTAAACTCCCCTTCCGTGCGGGTGGCTGTGACTAGCCGTAAAAGATAATCCAGCACACTGTCCTCAACAAAAATCTTGCCCACTAGCGCCTGCATCGTGAGCACCTCAGCGCGCGTGACCACGGGATTCACCGCGATGGCATCATAGCCCAGACGCGCTGAGCGGAGAATAGTCAGTTCATCATCACGTTGGGGATAACCCATCGTCAGCCGCATCAGAAATCGATCCAGCTGACTTTCCGGCAATGAAAAAGTACCTTCATAATCCACCGGATTTTGCGTGGCGACGACCATGAAGGGATCACCGACGGCATGGGCGACCCCATCGACGGTGACCTTACTGCGATCCATGACTTCGAGCAGCGCCGATTGAGTTTTGGGGGTAGCGCGATTAATTTCATCAGCCAGTACGATATTGGCGAAAACAGGACCGGGCTTAAAAATAAATTCCTTCACCGATTCATCATAGATCGAGACGCCAATGACATCGGTAGGCAGTAAATCACTGGTGAATTGAATGCGTGAAAAAGTGCAGTCCAAGGAGCGAGCGAGCGCATAAGCGAGCGTAGTTTTACCAACCCCAGGCAAATCTTCGATGAGCAGATGACCCCTGGCCAGCAGGCAAATCAAAGCCTGCTCAATCACCTCATCCTTACCTTTAATCGTCAGGCGCATGTTAGCTTTAAGCCGTTCGATCGTGGCACGCGTCCAGGCGACTTCCGCCGCATTTGCAAGGTCACTCATAGTTTTATGAGTATGAGTACGAATGCTTGAGGCAAACGGATTCCCTGCTTTCCTGATTTAACTCAACCACCGAGCACCCTTCGCTCGAAATATCCTCTTTCTTGCGCCGCTTCTAAAACTCTGTCTCACTGCGAAATCATGCCGCTCTTCGATTATCCCCTCCCTGATCTGCTAAAGTATCAAGGCACCAACCCACGTCCCGCAGACTTCGAGGCTTACTGGGACCAAGCCCTCCGCGCCTTAGCGGCCCACGACCCCCAAGCCGAATTGCGCCCCAATCTCACGCTGCAGTCGCCGACCGCCCAATGTTTTGATCTCTGGTTCACCGGTATTGGGGGGGCGCGCATCTACGCTAAATACCTCCGGCCCCTCAACGCGGCTGGGCGCCGCCCCGCTGTTCTGCAATTTCATGGTTACTCCGGCCATAGCGGCGACTGGATGGATAAACTCGCCTATGTCAGTGCCGGTTTTTGCGTCGCGGCCCTCGATTGCCGTGGCCAAGGCGGCCGATCCGAAGACCTCGGGGGAGTGCGCGGGAATACTCTGCGCGGCCATATTATCCGTGGACTGGATGAAACTGATCCACGCAAATTATATTATCATCACGTATACCTCGATACCGCCTTGCTCGCGCGCATTGTCATGAATTTTCCTGAAGTTGATTCCACCCGTGTGGGTGCCTTTGGTCCATCGCAAGGCGGCGCTCTGACGTTAGCCTGCGCCGCCCTCGAGCCACGGATTAAGTTGGCGGCCCCCATTTTTCCGTTTCTTTGCGACTACCAACGGATCTGGGAGATGGATCTAGCTAAGGACGCTTACGAAGAGCTCCGCTTATACTTCCGCTCCTTTGATCCGCGCCACGAACGCGCGGCCGCGACTTTTACTAAATTAGGCTATATCGACTGCCAACACCTCGCCCCACGCATTCGGGCCGGCGTACTCATGTTTACTGGCCTCATGGATATGATCTGCCCGCCTTCGACCCAATTTGCCGCTTATAATAAAATTACTAGCGCCAAGGATATCGTGATTTACCCCGACTATGGTCACGAGGGTTTGCCCGGACACGCCGATCGAATTTTCAATTTTTTCCAAGGTCTCTAAAGCTCAGCTCAGGGCGAGGCGTTCGCCCGGCCGATGCCCCTACCCAACCCACGAGAGGGCCTGAATTTTCTGCGCGAGGGCACGATCCTTGAGGGTGACCTTCCCTCCAGCATCATGCGTGCTCAAGCGGAGCGCAACGCGACCATACTGATTGGTCCACTCAGGGTGGTGATTCATCGCCTCAGCCTCATAGCTGACGCGCAACATAAACGACATTGCCTCGCGAAAAGTACGAAATTCGAAGGTCTTCGCGAGCGCATCAGCTTCCATTCTCCAGCCAGGCAGATCCGTCAAGGCAGCCTGACATTCAGCGGGGGTGAGCGGTATAACCATGCCCTAACATTACCTCGAATCGCCCCTTGTCAAACCGACGACCGCTGACCTAAATCTGCCTTCCACGCATGCCGCCACCCGCGCCCGAAAAAATCCCTCAGCACGTCGCCATTATCATGGACGGCAATGGTCGCTGGGCCCAAGCCCGCGGCCTGCCGCGACTCGAAGGCCACCGCCGTGGAGTCGAAACGGTACGCACGGTTGTCGACGCCGCTCGTGAACTCGGGATTCGGTATCTAACGCTGTACGCATTCTCGGTTGAAAACTGGAAACGCCCAGCCGACGAGGTTTCGGGCTTGATGGGGTTGCTCGATTATTTCCTAAAGCGCGAATTGGATAATCTGATTAAGCACAAAGTTCGCCTGCTCACGATCGGTCGGATCGATGCCCTCCCGCTTAATGTCCAACACGAACTCAATCGGGTGATTGCGGCGACCCGAGATTTCACCGAATGGCATCTGGTCCTCGCGCTGAACTACGGCGCCCGCACCGAACTGGCCGATGCCGCCAAACATTATACCTCCGCCGTGCTCGCGGGTACCGAAAAATTAACGGAGTGCTCGTGGGAAAATCTTAGCCGTTACCTCTACACCACCGCGATTCCTGACCCCGACCTGCTGATTCGGACTTCCGGCGAGCAGCGCGTCAGTAATTTTCTGCTCATGCAATGCGCGTATGCCGAACTCGTTTTCACCCCAGTTTTATGGCCTGACTTCCAGAAAGCTGATCTGCAGTCGGCCATTACGGAATACGCCCAGCGCGAACGTCGTTATGGTCTAACCAGCGGGCAAATTAAGACTGGCCCCCGTTAACTCAGCCCAACCTACTTTCGCCGTGCTTTCCCGTATTCTCAGCACCCTAGTTCTCTGGGGCCTTATTCTGACCAGTCTCTGGTTTTTCGGTGCCCACGCGGCGGTGGTCCTGCTGACCCTACTCTCAGCCCTCACCCTCCGTGAATTTTATGGCCTCACGGAAAAAATGGGCGCCCGCCCCTTCCGCTGGATGGGTTTGTGGGTGAGCGGCTTAATGACTGCGGGGCCCTACTATCTCGCTTTTTTCCAACAGGAAAATTACGAAAACACCAATCTTGCGGCTGATTTAATGGTTCTCGCCTTACTCATCTCCTGTGGGCGTGTGCTGCGCGAGCGTGACGCCCACAATCGCGTTGAAACGGTCGCGGCCACCATGGGGGGCCTACTTTATATTCCTTTCATGCTGCAATTTCTCACCGGCATTTTGATGCGGGATAACGACAGCAGCGCTAATCTCTCGCTCTGTCTGTGGGTCATCGCCGTAGCAAAATTTTGCGATGTCGGTGCGTTGCTCACTGGCCTCGCCATTGGCCGGCATAAATTAGCGCCTAATATTAGTCCGAAAAAAACCTGGGAAGGCGCCGTCGGCGGAGTGCTGATTGCCGCAGGCGTAGGCGCCGCCAGCGCGTTTTATGCGGCCGGACTTCTCCCGGAAAGCCTGACTCCAGCTGTTGCCGCGCTGATCGCCGTGCCACTCGCCATCGTGGCGATCATTTCAGACCTAATCGAATCAGTGATTAAACGTCGCGCCGATGCCAAAGATACGGGTGAACTTATTCCTGGGATCGGCGGCGCCTTTGACCTGACCGATAGTCTAATTCTGACCGCTCCCGTTGCCTACTTCATTTTCTTGTTTCTAGAATAATGAATCGCCGACGCCACACGGCCCTAGCCACTCGGGGCTGCGCAGGCTGGGTTGCCCCCTTGATCTACGGGACTTAAAATTTCTTCTGTTGTGATAAAAAAACCTAAACGCCGCGTCGTGCTCCTCGGAGCTACTGGTTCCATCGGAGCCAGCACCCTGCGCGTCATCACCGCCCAAAGCGACCGACTGGAGTTAGTCGGCATAGCGGCCCACGGCAAATATGCCGAGCTGGCAACTATCGCGCGGCAATTCGGCGTGCGTCATGTTGGACTTTACGACTCAGCCGCCCATACCGCCGCATGCCGCAGTGCAGATTTTCCCGCCAGCACAAAATTTTACGGTGGCGCGAGTGGCTTGAGTGAACTCGCCACTCTGCCCGAAGCGGACATTATTTTAATCGCGGTCGTCGGCACCGCCGGTCTGCAACCCGCCCTCGCTGCCATTGCGGCAAAAAAAACGATAGCGCTCGCCGCCAAAGAAATCCTCGTGCTCGCGGGGAAATTTGTCATGGCTGCTGCCCGCGCGAGCGGCAGTCGCTTGCTCCCAGTCGACAGCGAGCACAATGCGGTTTTTCAATGTCTCGAAGGCCAGCACTCCAGCGCGGTACGTCGGTTGGTTTTAACGGCCTCCGGCGGTGCTTTTCGCGATTGGCCAATCGACCAGCTGAATGCGGTCACCCCTGCCGATGCGCTCCGCCATCCCACCTGGGCCATGGGTCCTAAAATCACGATCGATTCGGCGACTCTTGCGAATAAAGGCCTCGAACTAATCGAAGCCCAGTACCTCTTCGGTCTGCCGCCCGCGCAATGTCAGGCCGTCCTCCACACCCAAAGCATCGTTCATGCTCTGGTGGAATTTACCGATGGCTCGCTCCTCGCACAGCTCTGTCCGCCCTCGATGACTTTCCCGATTCAGCACGCCCTGCTCTACCCCGAGCGCGCGCCCACGAGCACGGACGCGGGGCTGCCCTTAGATCGGTTGCTATCGCTCGATTTTCGCCCAGTCGACGAACAGCGCTATCCTTGCCTGCGTTTGGCCCGGGAAGCCATGATCTCCGGCGGGATCGCCCCCGCGATATTTAATGCGGCCAACGAAGTAGCCGTGGCGGCTTTTCTCGAAAAACGAGCACCGTTTCTTGCGATTCCCCAGATCATCGAACAGACTCTGGCGCATATCAAAATATTTGAGCCAACTTCTTTGGACCACGTCCTAGCGGCTGATACCGAAGCTCGCCAAATCGCCCACCACCTCCTCTCCCACTAATGTCTGCGGCTACTCTCACTGCTTTGCTCGGCAATATTTGGTCAATTTTCTTGATCATCCTTTTTTTCGGCGGATCGATTTTCGTGCATGAGCTGGGGCACTTCCTCGCGGCTCGCCGCCGGGGGCTGAAAGTATCGCGCTTTTCCATTGGCTTCGGGCCGGCCCTGTTCTCCCACACCGGCCGCGACGGCGTTGAATACCGTATAAACTGGCTGCCGCTCGGTGGCTATGTGGCCTTACCTCAGCTGGCCGATCTCAGTGGGCTCGAGGGTGAAGTTGACCCCCAGGCGGCCCAACTGCCCCCGATCTCTTACAGCACCAAGCTCATCGTTTTTGTCGCCGGGGCAGTCTTCAACGTACTCTTTGCTTTTACCCTCGCCGCCGTTTTGTGGATCGTGGGTCAGCCGGTGGTAGAGGAAGAACAAACTACAAAAATTGGCTTTGTTCACCCGACCATCGAACTGCCTAACGGCAAATCAACTCCGGGACCAGCCTTTCTGGCCGGGCTGCAGAGTGGCGATGTTATTTTAACGGTCGATGGCAAGACGGTTAAAACGCTCAGTGATATCGGCCAATTAGTAGTCCTCGGCAGCGGCCGCACTCCGCAAGGCCGACCGAGTGTAGAAATTGAATTCACCCATGAAGGCAAAGCGCAGCGTGCCACCTTGGTCCCGGAATTAGTTGGCGCGGAAGAAGTGCGCGAAATTGGCATTGAACCAGCAGCTAAAGTAACAATCGCCGGAGTCCAAGCGGGCCTCCCCGCCGAAGCCGCTGGTCTTAAATTTCGTGATGTCATTACCCACATCAATAGTCAACCCGTCGGCTACGTTGGCTTCATCGCTGATTATTTACGCTTGAATGGCGAAAAGCCCGTAACACTGACCTATCTGCGCGAGAGCCAAATCAATCAAGTCACAGTTGTACCGGCTAAAATAAACGATCCGGAAACTAAACGAGAGGTTTACCGGCTCGGCGTGCAACTGCGCGGGGCGCTCACGTTGAAAACCATTCGTACGCCCCCTTGGGAACAGGTTTGGGATAAGGCGGTGTGGACGGGGCGCACGCTGCAAAGTCTACTCAGCCCGAATTCCAATATTGGCATTTCTAAGCTGAGTGGCCCCCTCGGGATCGCTGACCGCGTCCACCAATTTGCCCAAGTCGATTTCCGCCTCCTGCTCTGGTTCATCATCTTGATAAATGTGAACCTCGCGATCTTCAACCTGCTGCCGATTCCCGTGCTGGATGGCGGACATATAGCCTTTGCCACCATCGCAAAATTACGCGGCAAAGATCTGCCCATAAAAATAGTTGCGACTATTCAGAGCGTGTTTGTGGTCTTACTCCTTTCGATGATGGCTTACGTCACGCTGCTCGGTGATTTACCGCGGATGGCCCGAGAATCAAAAGCGGCGACGCAAGCGAAGGAAGCCGCCGCGCAGTCGAAAAAAAGCGCCGATCCCGCCAAACCCTAAACCGTTGGTCGTCCGCCCTGCAGGCTGCCTGCCTCCGCCGAGTTCAATTTATTACGCTGCTCGGCGACCAACGCTTGCCAGCCCCGGCCGGTTATTGCTTGATTTTCAGTTATGTCCTACTGCGCATCCCGTTCGCATACACTACGCCGCCGAACCGTCGGCGTCATGGTGGGCAATCTCGGCGTAGGAGGAGATCAGCCGATTCGCCTGCAGTCGATGACGACCAGCGACACGCAAGACGTCGCGGCAACGGTCCGGCAGTCTATCGCGCTCGCCGAAGTCGGTTGCGAAATCATTCGAATTACGGCGCCCAATGTAGCGGCCGCGAAATGCTTGCGTGCCATTCGCACCCAATTTTCGGCGGCGGGTTTCGCGCACGTGCCCCTGGTGGCAGATATTCATTTCCTGCCGGCTGCGGCGATGGAAGC
The DNA here is from genome assembly GCA_945861645.1 of Opitutus sp. GAS368. Classification (GTDB taxonomy): domain Bacteria; phylum Verrucomicrobiota; class Verrucomicrobiia; order Opitutales; family Opitutaceae; genus Lacunisphaera. Next base: position 31,672 of record CAMAVZ010000008.1, read on the forward strand.
GGTCGAGCACGTAGAAAAAGTGCGCGTCAATCCCGGTAACTACGCCGACAAAAAGAAATTCGCCGTTAAAGAGTATTCCGACGCGGCTTATGATTCCGAGCTGCAGCGGCTCTACGATTTATTTTCCCCGCTCGTCATCCGCAGCAAGACGCTGGGTCGAGCCATGCGCATTGGCACTAACCATGGTTCGCTCTCGGATCGGATCATGAACCGCTACGGGGATACGCCGCTCGGCATGGTTGAGAGCGCCCTGGAATTCCTCCGCATTGCCCGCGCGCATGACTACCACGCCATCATGCTTTCCATGAAAGCGAGCAACCCCAAGGTGATGATTCAAGCTTACCGCTTGTTAGTGGATCGCATGCAGCAGGAGGCCATGCATTACCCGCTGCACCTCGGCGTCACCGAAGCCGGCGATGGAGAAGATGGCCGCATCAAGAGCGCGATCGGCATCGGCAGTTTGCTGCTCGATGGGCTGGGTGATACCATCCGCGTATCACTGACCGAAGATTCGGTTTACGAAATCCCGGTCGCTCGCGCGATCGCCGATAAAGCGATGCAGCAATGGCGGGGAAATCAAGCCGCTGCCTCGCCCCAGCCCTCTCTCGCCACCCCGAGGGCCGCTGGTATCGACCCCTATCCTTTTACTCGTCGGGCTACGACCACCTTAAGGCTCGCGGCTACTTGCTTAGTGGGTCCCACCCAACCACCCCGCGTTATTGTCCGCACCACCTTGGCGGCGCTGGCAGCATCGAGCCAAATTCTCTCCGCGCAAAAATTTAAAGACACCCCGGCCGAGGGGCTATTGGTCCCAGTTAATACCACGGACGATTTGGTTGCCGTGGGGCAGCTCACGTTGCACCCCAATCAGCCGGTCCAATTTTTAGTGCTCCAACTCAATCCGCAACTGTCGCTCGCAGCCTTAGCGCCTACCCTCGCAGCGTCCTCCTGCCGGCTCATGCTGAGTCGAGCCTTTGCCTCAACCGATTTAGCTATTTTTTCAGAGTTTGTCATGGCCGTGCGGCGGCATGGCCACTTCCTTGCCGCCGAAATCACCCCAGAGGATTTCTCGGCCTACGCGACTCTTCTCCGCTCACTGGGTGATGCTGGTTTGGTTTTCTCGCTCTCGACTCGCTCCCCCAACCCTGAATCTGGTCACGCTGTGGGCGCCTACCGTCAATTAGCAGAAAAATTAGCCGCTACTGGCTGTCAGGCCCCCATTTGGATTCGTAACACGTCCGCCAACGCGCTACAAGCTGACCCGACCTATCTTTCACGCTTACTCGAAGCGAGTTTCCTCAGCGGCAGTCTCTTGTGCGATGGACTCGGTGATTTAATCAGCATTGAGACTGAACCCGATGTCGGCCGCGCCACCCTCCTCGCTTATAATGTGCTCCAAGGCGCTGGCGCGCGCCTGTCCAAAACAGAATTTGTCGCTTGCCCAAGTTGCGGCCGCACCTTGTTTGATTTGCAAAGCACCACCCAACGCATTCGCGCCCAGACGGGGCATCTGAAGGGCGTCAAATTGGCCATCATGGGCTGCATTGTGAATGGCCCAGGGGAAATGGCGGACGCAGATTTTGGCTACGTGGGCGGAGCCCCCGGAAAAATCAACCTCTACGTTGGTAAAAATTGCGTCCAATATAACATTCCCGAGGCTGAAGCTGACGCTCGGCTCATTGCTCTCATGCGGGAACACGGCAAGTGGGCTGAACCCGAAGCCTCGGCCGCCACTCCCACCGACAAGGAAAACTCCCTCTAGCGAGTGGACGCGAGGGGAGCGCGAATATTCGCAACCCTAAAATTAGAAAAGTTATCCCCCGTCCCACTGTGAACAAGATGTCGGAAAGTTGCGCTTGAAAGCTATTTTGTGATTCACGTTAGTCGCGGAGTCACTTTTACTGTTCCTTCCTTTCGCTTGTTCTTTGCCAACTCCGCCGCGTACCCCGTACTCCGGTTCGTCCAAGGTTTTCCCAGATTCTGGTCAAAATCACCCTGCCTCAAGACCAGATTTTTGGTCTGATGATGAGTGATCGCCACCCCCCTTTCTCTTGTGATTTACGGCTTATGGTAGATGCCACGGTAGTTGTCGCAAATGCAGTTGCTGAGGGGTGAATTAATCACCAACTATCTCATCTCCGTTATGCCCCACGCCACCCTCCAATCCAATCTCTGGGAAACAGTAAAATGTGACCTCAAGGGATTATTCCCGGAGGACGTATTCCAGATGTGGTTTGAGCCCCTGAGCTGCCTCGCCGCTACGGAAGATGCCCTGGTGCTGGGTGTACCCAACGATTTTGCGGCAATTTGGATTCACGACAACTATCTCGATCTCATTTCTCAGCGCCTTCGACTGGCGGCCGGGCGCATGGTGCATGTCTCCCTGAAGAAAGCCGATCAGCCTGGCGGGGAAGCCTCCGCTCCCATCACCGAGCCCAAAAATCGCGCCCCGCAGGCTAAGCGCACCTTGCGCTACGACGAGCGCCTCGCCTCCGCCGGCTCACTTAATCCCCGCAACTCTTTCGAGAATTTTGTGGTTGGTCCCAACAGCCAATTGGCGCACGCCGCTTCGCTCGCGGTCGCGCAGGCCCCCGCCCAAGCCTACAACCCACTTTTCATTCACGGCTCGACGGGACTCGGCAAGACCCACCTGATGCATGCCATTGGCCATAGCATCCTCCAGCGCAATCCCGAGGCGCGCGTCGCTTATCTTTCCACAGAGAAATTCACGAACGAATATATTCACGCTATTCAGGAAAATGCGCTGACGAAGTTCCGCCAACGCTACCGCAGCGTGGACGTTCTCCTCGTGGACGATGTACAATTTTTAGCGGGTAAAGAGCGCATTCAGGAAGAATTTTTCCACACCTTTAACGACTTATTCGAGTCACAAAAGCAGATCGTAATTTCTAGCGATCGTCCCGTTACGGAAATTGCCACGCTCGAAGCACGCCTCGTCTCTCGCTTTCAATGGGGCCTGTCCGCCGATATCCAATCACCCGATTTTGAAACGCGCGTCGCTATTCTAAAAACCAAAGCGGCGACCCTCAAGGTTACCTTGCCGATGCCGGTGATTGAATTCATGGCGCAACATATCTCAAAAAATATCCGCCGGTTGGAAGGTGCGCTAATTAAAATTTCGAGCTACGCCGCCTTAACAGGTAAAACCCTGGACCTCGCTTCAGCTGAATTGTTGCTCAAAGACGTGTTGATGGAGGAAGCACAAAATCGTCTCAATATCGAGGGGATCCAGAAACGCGTCGCCGATCATTATCAGATTCGTCACTCCGATATGACCAGCAAGCGCCGGCCCAGCGCCATTGCCTTTCCTCGGCAGATCGCGATGTACCTCTCGCGGCAACTCACCCGCCACTCGCTTCAAGAAATTGGCCAAGCTTTTGGTGGTCGCGATCACGGCACCGTTATTCATGCCGTGAAGACGGTCGAGAATATGATGGAGCAAGATGACTCCGTTCAGGGCAGCGTTGATTTCCTCAAGAGCCAGCTGACCAAGTAAGCTCGGGGCCCTTTCGCGTTTTGCGATTAACCGCAGCATTGCCTTGTTTTCTCGGTCAGCCTTAAAAGCAATCAGCCTAAAAAATTAGATGTCCCTCACGCCTGAACAAAAACAAGCCGTCGCCAGCTGGGTCGCCGCTGGAGATAATCTGTCCTTGGTTCAAAAGAAGCTAACCGAGCAATTCAAGGTCTCGATGACCTATATGGATGTGCGCTTCCTCGTGGATGATTTGGGCCTAGAATTGAAAAACGCCGCCCCAAAAGCGGATGCTTCCGATGTCACGAAGACCACTCCGGCCGCCAGCCCGACCCCTCCACCGCATCCAGCGGGCGCTGAATATACCGCCGGCGCTGATGAGGTCCCGCCGGCCTCGGATGAAGCTAATTTGCCGGCCGAAGGCGACGCACTCCCTAGCACGAGCACCCTAACCCTCGAAGTTGATCGAATCATGCGCCCTGGTACCGTGGTGAGCGGTACGGTGACATTCAGCGACGGCGTCTCCGGCAAATGGGCCCTCGACCAGCAGGGTCGCCTGATGCTCGATACCCCCCAGAAGGGTTATCAGCCCAGTCCGGCCGATGTGCAGACTTTTCAGCGAGAGCTGCAGGCTCAGCTGCAGCGGCAGGGATACTAAGTTAAACGCGAGCGCTTAAAGATCCGCCGCGAGCTGGCCAACCCAGCATAGATCGCGCGATCGGTTGAACCGTCAGGGGGATCAATTACCGGCCAGCAAGCGCCGCAATTCCGCTTCATCGATGACGAGCACCCCGAGTTCTTTCGCTTTATCGAGTTTGGAGCCTGCTTCAGCCCCGGCGAGGACATAGCTCGTTTTTTTACTCACACTGCTAGAAACTTTTCCGCCCGCGGCTTCAATTTGCGCAGCGGCCTCTTCGCGCGTTAATTGGGGCAAGGTCCCGGTAAGCACAAAAGTTTTTCCAGCCAGCAGACGACTCGAAGCTGCTCGTGGAATTGGAGCCTGCGGCCTTACGCCGGCCTGCGCTAGAGCTGTGATCATTGTACGGTTTCGCGGCTCCTTAAAATAACCCATAATCGCCCGTGCTATGGTCTCGCCAATGCCCTCGATCACACTTTTTTTATTTAAAATAAAATTCTCCAGTTGGGCGTCCGCCAGAGCCTCCATAGTTCGGAAATGTGTCGCGAGGTCCTTGGAGGCGGCCACGCCCACGTGAGGAATCCCCAAGCCGTGGATCAAGCGCCAAAGTTCGCAATGCTGGCTCACGGCAATCGCCGCTAGTAATTTATCGGTAGATTTCTCCACGCTCTTGCCGAGTGTTAATAAATTCTCGCGCTGTAATTTAAATAAATCCGGCAACGCCTTCACCCAACCTTGCGCCACTAAATCATCAATCATCGCCTCCCCTAAGCCGTCAATATCGAGACAAGCCTTCGAGACAAAATGGGCTAAACGTCGCCGAACCTGCGCGGGACAATTGAGATTGGGACAGCGGAGCGCGACCTCCTCCTCCAGCTGAATTGTGGCCGTCAGGCAAATCGGGCAATGGGTGGGGAATTGATAAATCTGACATTCCGGGGTGCGCTTCTTTAGATTTACGGCCACGACCGCGGGGATAACTTCTCCCGCTTTCTCGACCCTAACCCAATCGCCCACCCGAATATCCTTACGGGCGATCTCCGCTTGGTTATGCAACGTCGCCCGAGCCACGGTAGAGCCAGCCAGCAGGACTGGCGCCAACTCCGCCACGGGCGTCAGTACGCCGGTGCGACCGACCTGCACGGTGATGGCGTTGATACGCGTCTCCGCTTGCTCCGGTTCAAATTTATAAGCGATCGCCCAACGGGGGGCTTTCGCCGTTTCCCCCGCCTCGCGTTGTAAACCCAAGGAATTTAATTTCACCACGGCGCCGTCGGTCCCATAGACAAAAGAATGCCGGAGTGCATCTAAGGCGCCGACCGCACTCCAAATGCCATCCGCGCCACGGGCCGGCCAATAACGCTCCACCGTGGGCAGGCCCCACTGCTTAACCAAAGCATGGAAATTAAGTTGCGAATCAGCCACGGCTGGGCGGCAAAAACCCAGACCGTAGAGCACAATCTCGAGTTTGCGTTGGGCGACTTCCTTCGGATCAAGCTGCTTAATTGTCCCAGCCGCGAGATTACGCGGATTAGCATAAAGCGGTTCACCGGCTTCTTCCCGCGCCTGATTGATGCGCTGAAATTCAGCGAGCGTCAAAAATATCTCACCGCGAATTTCTATCATCTCCGGCCAAGGCTGCTGCGCGATAGCCCGTAATTGCTGCGGGAGTGAATAAATCGTCTTCACATTATTCGTAATATCATCCCCGGCCACTCCATTGCCGCGCGTCACCGCTTTAACCAACTGACCGTTTTCGTAAGTTACACTCACGGCTAAGCCATCAATTTTTGGCTCCACCACGTAGTCGAGATCCTCACGGCCAAATAATTTCACTAATCGCTGATGAAACGCGCGGAGCTCAATTTCCGAGTAAGTATTATCGAGACTCTGCATGGGCTGCCGATGACGATACGTCACGAAACCCGCCAAGCGGTCGTCACCCACCTGCGTCGTAGGAGAATCAGGCGTGGCCCATTGAGGAAATTGTCGCTCCCAGTCCGCCAATTCACGTTTCAAGCGATCGTAATCAAAATCGCTCACGACGGGCTGGGCTTGCCGATAATATAACTCATCATGCCGCGCCACTTGCGCGCGCAAGGCCGCCATCTGGGATTGAGCTTCAGCAGGATTCATCAGTCCAAAGTAGGCACGGATTCGGGCTTAATTTCAACTCGGAGCTTTGGTGTAATTACACGCTATCCAAGGGCGCTGCTTCATTTTCTAACGGTGGCTCCGGCTGGGCTTGATTTTGTCTAAATTTGAGCGGCGTTTCCAGCAAGCGACGGTAACGGGCCCAGCGCAGATACAGCCCGACCGCCAACCCCGCCCCCAAGCTGTCGGCCAGCCAGTCGGCCCATTCAAACAGGCGCATAATCGTCAAGCTCTGACGGAATTCGTCGCCCAAGCCGTAGGCAGACGCCATAGCAATAGCCCACCAGGCCCCGAGCACTGGCCATCGCGCCAAGGCTGGCAAGCGCACCAAGGCGGTGGCGAGCATCCCGTAAATTGCAAAATGCCCCACCTTGTCGGGCGCGAACGCCGTTATTTTGACATTAACAACGGCAAAGCCGGAACACCAAGTGATGGTTCCAGCCAGTAAGATCGGCCAAGCGAGCGCCCGACGTTCCCTCCAGACCGATTGAGCAGCATCCATCCACTCAAGATTGCAGATCATAAAATCCTCGGCGAGCGGGATTTTCACCCATGAGCGCCATCAGCCTGCGTCTAAGCCAGCAACTATCTGCTTAAAATGGTCGGGCTGGTGAGATTCGAACTCACGACCTCTTGCACCCCATGCAAGCGCGCTACCAGACTACGCTACAGCCCGTCTCTACGAGGGATCAAAAAGCCTCAGCGCTTGGTGTGATGCAAGCCCTATCCTTAGCCGCAATTCAGGGGACCCGGTGGGGCGATTTCAGCTAGCGCAAACCCACTCGATTTGTAAAAAATGCTGCAATCCCCCAAAAGTGCCTTCAACTAGTTGACGTTAAAGTGTCCTCGTAGCTCAACCGGATAGAGCTCTTGCCTTCTAAGCAAGCGGTTGTGGGTTCGAGTCCCGCCGAGGACGCCATTTTTGCTCGGAACGTAGGATTGGCTTGCGAGACGAGATCTCGGCCCGAGCTCCCCAGCCGCAGCTCAAAGCGCGCTGCTTTAACCAACGAAGGATGGCCGTGCCATCCCTAGCCTTAATCACCCGCGCACATGATGCCCTCCTCCGCTGAAGCTGCGGAGGGCATCCTTCGTCCTCGCTCCGCTCGGCGAAGGATGGTGGAGCAGATCGGGATCAAACCGACGACCTCGTCGTTGCGAACGACGCGCTCTATCAACTGAGCTACTGCCCCCCAAGCGAAGGTTGCTTCTGCGGGAAGCTTTCGCGGGAGTAAAACAAAAATTTATTGCTCACCCTACCCGCTTACCCAGCGCGACTTAAAACAACCGCAAAATTGGCGCTATAATTGCTCTTGCAGCTCCCGGGAACAGACGAAAAGAAAACGCCTACCCCGTTAACAAAATACTAAAACCAGCATGAAAAAAAGCATCAAGAAATCTACGGGGCGCTCACCGGCAGTCAAAAAGCCTACCGCGCTTGCTAAAAATAAATTACCGTCGATGAAAAAAATCGCAGCGCCCGCCAAGAAAAAAATCGGGGCAATGGCCGAACCGCCCGTTACTTTTATTTCCGCCAAAATCGATGTGGGCTTCGGCCAACATCTTTATCTCCGTGGCGAAGGTCCGGGCCTAAGCTGGCAACAGGGTTTGGCCATGGATTGCGTCAGCCCCGACTTGTGGACCATCGCCATTAAAAATGCCGCAGAGCCCGTGATCTTTAAATTACTAGTGAACGATGTCGCCTGGAATCAGGGCCATGACTTCGTCACCGCGCCCGGCCAAAGTATCACCGTCGTCCCGACTTTCTAGGCCGCTTGTGGCCTTGCCTGCCGCCGGCGCGTTCCAGGTGACCGGTGGCGTTTAGCCCAGAAAATCCCGCGATTAATCCAAGCGATCCGGATTAATCGCCAGCAATTCGGCCCGTACCTCTGCGACATCCCACTTCTCGCCATCTATTTTTTTAGCCGGCAAGATCGTGCAACGCATAACGACCCGAGAAAAGGGCCAAGGAATATAAATCCGATCCCAACTCCGCAGACGTTTCGCCCACATAAATTCAGCGCCAATTAAGAGCATAGGGGAATTCGTGCGGCGCGTGACCACTAAAGCTCCCGGTTTAACTTCATACATCGGACCGCGCGGGCCGTCGGGGGTAATGCCAATATCGTGACCCGCCCGCATCACCTCGATGAGCGCCTGGCCCGATTCTCGAGCAAAATTGCTACTCGATCCGCGCAGTGGCTTCAGTCCCACCATACGATAAAATTCCGCGATCAAGGCCCCATCCTTACTGGCACTGACCAGCGCATAAACACTGCGGCGCGTCCGGTAGCGGCTAAAATATTCCGCCGAAATAAAGAGTCGATTGTGCCAAATAACGATCGCCATGGCCTCGTCCGCGTTGGCCAAGCGCGCTTGCGTGGCGGCATCAGCTTCAAAACGTAATGTCCGGCACCACAGCCGCAAGATTGCCGCCACTAGCCAGAGCAACAGCCGGCGCCAGCCGCTTACCACGTTAATGGGGTCAGGATCTTCCATGATTCTACCCCCTTTTATGCAGGGAACGTAGGCCAGTCGCCAAGTTAAACTTGTGCCGGCCTCCATCACTTAAGACCCTTGCCCCCATGCCCCTTTGCTTGCCGTCCTGCCCCCATCTTCCGGTCCCGCCCGCGCAGATGGCCGCGAGTGCCCTCTCCGCCCACGGCTCCGCCCGAGACGGTGCCTTTTATCTCACGGCTCTCACCTACGGTCATTTTCTCTGGCAAAACGGGCAAGCGGCCCGCGCTATTTTGAAATTAGATCGAGCGCTGTTGGCTGATCTTCGGGGCGATGAACCCGTGTTGCGTGACTGGCCCTTGCCCTACGAGGCCATGACCTGGTTTTTGCGGCACACGCCGCCGGATGTCTTTATCGGCAACCCCCGCGTGCATTTTCAGCACCTCGCGGACCGGATGAACGAGCCGCGACGCGAACAACGTCGCTGGCGCACGTGGGCCTGCTGGGCCCTCTGCCGGAGCGTCCGCCCAGAATTTCCGCCTGACCCCCTGCATCAGGTGGTGGAACCAGCCCGCGAGCTCATCGCCGAAAAACTCACCACCCACGGCATTGCTGGCGAAACTAGCCTCTGGCTACAGGTTCTAATTAAAACGGCCCTACCTAACCATTAACCAACGCCATCGACCTACTCATTGTGCCCGTCAATGGATCAACCGTAACTCATTCGTCCGCAGATTCGATATTACAGTTAAGCGGGCCGTAAATTTACCCGTGCTTCGAAGCTGGTTGCGACTCTTGCAACCAAGCCCTAAGCCTTACTCTCTCCACTAAGGCCATGTGCGGTACGGTTAGCGCCGCCAGCCCCACAAATACGATCTGCACCATTCGTTCGTCCAAGGGCGTACTCCTCATAAAGTACCAAGCGGCCACCGATGCACAGGCCACACCGAGCAGGGGAAGTAGCGAGGCTAACAATAAAAAACGCCATGACGCTCGCCCGGAATAAATAAAGACGCGGATCATATGACGAGCGCTATGCATGCCGCAGAAAAAGAGCGTGAATGATAGTAGCGGAGGGGCTACGCACGCCAGCAGCCCAACTGAGGCGAGTTCAAAGGCGGTTAACTTATCGTTCCGCCAACGCTCGGCTATCGCTAGCACGAGGCCAATTAACCAAGGCCAAGTCAGCCCTACTAAAATCGGGACAATGGCACCGGCTGCTGGGGTTCCGACCAGCTTAGAAAATAACGCGGTAATCTCTGCCTGGTGCCAAATATTCGGCAAAACGAGGACAGCGCCGCCATATAATATCCGGGAAAGCAGCGGAGTGCCCTCGGCCGGATCGCCTGAAAAATGCGCGGCAGAGATGATCAAAAAGCCCGCCAAGAACACGGCGGGGACCCAAGCCCATAGTCCCACCACGAGGGATGCGAGCAAAAGATAAACTAGGCCAAAACGAGCCCAAGCCCAAGGCGTGCGAATGCCGTAAAGCTTTTGGGCAAAAATCGTGTCCATCGCCCCATGGGGGATACCCAAAACCACGATGAGCGCAGCCAGAACGATAAGTTCAGACTGTGGCGAAAAACGGCCCAGCGTAGTAGCGGCGAAGGCCATCCCAAGCGCGCTGCAACTAAAAACAAGACCTTGGAGACGCTGAGCATTCATAAGTGTCCGGATTCTAAGTCAGGGAAAACAATTCTTTCAAAAACGGGCGGGCGGGTAAGGCAAAAATTATGGTGGCATAATCGGCCAGGGTGGCCCGATCGCTCATAAAACGTACCAGTCTGGGATGCGCCACCCTCTGAAATAAGGCGAGGAAAAGATCCGCGGCAAGCTCCGGCCGGCGACTAAGCACCTGCAGGAAAAGCGCGTCCATCTTGCGCAGTGCCCAAGGATCCGCCCGGTGAGGTGTGGGGCCTCGACCCGCGACCAAAGCGTGCGCGCATTCCTCTGCCCATCGCTGGATCCGCTGAAACGCGTAGCCGCTACTGGCACGCGCTCCACCAGCCATAAGCCCTGCTCGGACGTATGAACCGTCTGCCGCTGACGGGTGATCGAGCATTCCCATTGGCAGCATCCCGTGCTCCGTCCGTCGAACCCAATATTGATGACCATGCAGGCGCCGATCGATAAAATCCGTCAACTCACCACGAAAAGCCTCGGGGCCGATCGGCTCTGGCGCGAAGACCGTAACTTCAAGCAGCGCCCGTGTCGGGGAAATGGGTAATAAATAATAGAAAAGAATTCGACCGTCACACCGAGACGTAAAATGCATGATCTCGGCGATATCAGAATCAAAAACCGGCGCCGCGCACTCGACCTCCTGGCCAAGAAACGACTGCCAAAGCACCGCCCCGCCGCGGGCAGGTGCCGCGAGCGGACGGGTATCAACGACCCACTTGGCCCGATAGGTTCCGCCAGAGGTTTCCACTTCCCAGACCTCGCCTACCTTCCGCGGAGCGGAAAGAACCGAAACGCCAAGGTCGAGCCGCATCTGCTCGGACCGGCCGAGCATTTTAATAGACTCTTGGTAAAACTCGCCAGCCGGTAACATAGCGTAGGGAAAATCGGCGCAGGCCACCAACGCCCGCGCATTGGGAGAAGCCACGGAAACGCTTGACCAACGCCGGCGGACCAAGTGCGTCAACTGTGCTGAGGGGTGCAGCCAGAAACACCACGTACGGTCATCAGCATATTCGGAGCGGCTTTCGATCACCGTTGTCCGCGGAGCGGCTTCGCCGTGCGCGACCAACCTACGCGCCAAACTCAGGCCGGCGCAACCCCCGCCCAAAATCAGGAGTTCAGTCTCCATGACGGGCGGCAATGCCAGGTAAGCCAAGCAAGGCGCGGTGTAAGCCTGACGAGTGCGGCGGCGGCCGCGACCAGAAAGCCGCGCGCAGCGGCAGTGTCACCAAGGCGTGCGCGGTAATACCCGCCTTCTGCCAATCTGTAACCACCGCCCGACGCTCCCAATAGGCGTAGTCATCGACCGCCAACCGACGACCGATCGCACGGTAGACGCGGCTAGCGACGAGAATCCCACCCCGCGAGCGCGCCGGCAGAAAGGCAAGTCCCGCCTCACCGCTCGAATAGAAGACCTCCGCTTGCGCCAATAGATTTGCCAAACCGGTCCGCAATATCGGCCGTAAAATTTTTCCCGGATCAATCAAGTCAACCGGCAAAATGTCACCCACTAGGCTGGCTGGAAGGTAACGCCGCCCCATCCGCGCATCTTCGGCGACGTCCCGACAAATATTGGTGAGCTGCATCGCGATCCCGAGATCGACGGCGTGGGCCGCGGCGGCTCGGTCCACAACGTCGAGTACCCGACTCATCATGAGACCGACGGTGCCGGCCGCCCGATAGCAATAGCGCAGGAGCTCGCTTTCATCTGCCATCCGCACTGATTCAGCGTCGGTGGTCATGCCGTGGATAAGTTCGAGGACAACCGCCGCCTCGATCTCGCATTCGCGCATGAGCGCTAAACCGTCTTGGAGCGCTGGATCGTTTGTTGCGCCGTCCAAGATCGCTTGCCGCGCCGCCGCCAGCGCCGCCCGCGCCGCTTCACCTGATGCCGCTTTGTCGACGAGTTCGTCGATGTGACGACAGAAGGCGTAAAGCCGCGTAGCCCGCGCGGCGTGAGTCGGACCAAGCAGCCGACGTGCCCAATAGAAACTGCGCCCCTGCCGAGCTAAGACCGCCTCAGCAGCGATCGACGACGAGGGCGCGGCGGGGCGGTTCATGAGGCCATGGGGATCAAAGCATCAACGACCTTGGCCGAGCAGAGCACGCCGGGCAAGCCGGCGCCGGGGTGCGTGCCAGCGCCGGTTAGGTAGAGGTTCCTGACGGACTCGGAGCGGTTGTGAAAACGGAACCAGGCAGACTGACGAAAGATGGGCGCGACGGAAAATCCGGCTCCGTGCACGCTTTGATAGTTGTCTTTAAAATCCACTGGGGTCTTGAAAAATTCTGCCGTGATCGTTGCCCGCAGGTCAGGCAGGAGCGTGCGCTCCAATGCCTCAACGATACGGTTGCGCAAGCGTGGCCCCTCAGTCGCCCAATCGACCTTGCCCTGCAAATTTGGTACCGGACAGAGCACATAAAAACTGTCGCAACCCTCAGGCGCGAAACTTGGGTCGGTCGCCGTGGGACGATGAACATAAAGAGAGAAATCTTCCGCCAGTTGCTGCCGATGGAAGATATCGTCGAGTAATTCTCGGTAGCGATTGCCCATCCAGATGGTGTGGTGCGCGACCTGCGGGTAGGTGCGGGTGGTCCCGAAATAGAGCACGAATAGGCCCATCGAATAATGGGCCTGCGCCAGCTTCAACCGAGTGGCGAGCGACTGCTCAGCGCGCGGGACCATGTTTTGATACAGGTGCGCTGCATCCGCGTTCGAAACCACGACGGTGGCGGCCAGCCCCGTGCCGTCAGCCAGCTCGACGCCGCAAGCGGTGCCCTGTTCAATGCGGATCCGCTCCACGGTTGTCCCAAGCCGAACAGCGATGCCCTGCCGGTTCATCAGTGCTCCCAAGGCTCGGGTGATGCTGCCGGTACCCCCCATCGCAAAATGGACCCCGTGGGCATGCTCAAGGAAATGGATCAGCCCATAGATACTGGTTGTATCAAAAGGATTACCGCCCACAAGCAGGGGCTGGATTGAGAAGGCGCGACGCAGCTTGTCGCTGACCAGATGCCGCGTCACCAAGCCCCACACCGTCTCGTAGCTGCGTAGGCCTAGGAGATGCGGCACCTGCCGGAGCATAGTGCCAAAGTCGTTAAACGGCTGCGTCGATAGGCGAGTAAAGCCAATGTCGTAAATTTTACGGCTGTGCGCTAATAGTGCCATATAGCCCAAGCGGTCGCGCGGCTCAATGCGCTCAATCGCTGCTAGCGTCGCTTCCAAGGTTCCGCCATAATCAAAAGTATCTCCATCAGCGAAGCGAAACCGGTACCACGGCTTCAACGGGACCAAGCTCACATGATCGGCAAACCGCTCGCCGAAGAGCGCGAACAGTTCCTCGAATAGAAAAGGGGCCGTGATCACGGTCGGGCCAGCATCGTGCCTGAATCCTCCGCGCTCGTAGACCTGCGCGCGTCCCCCTAAAGCTGCGCAACGGTCAATCAGCGTCACCGTATAACCTTTTGCGCGCAAGCGAAGGGCGGAAGCTATACCGCCATAACCCGCCCCGATTACAATGGCCTTTACCACTTTAAAATTAATCAGCTTTCAGCCGTTTTCCGAGATCTAAGGCGAATTCTACTAACAGAGCACCGGCCTGATGCGGTAGGGTCTCCGCAATTTCTGCGGCGCGATCCAAGTGATGACGCGCCAATCGGCGGGCTTGGCCCACGGCAGACCTATTCTGGCCGGCTGCTTCCAGCAAAAGCACGATGTTGAGATTGTGCTGCTCAGCGTCAGCCATTACATCCGCGAGGTCGTCTACCATCTGATAGCCGATGCCAAAGGCGTGGGCCGCGGCCCGGATACGTGGAACCCAATGTTCTTGCCCAGCAGCTAGGAAAGCGAGCTCGATGGGCAGGCTTAGCAGAACACCTGACTTACCAATGACGATTCGCTCGTATCTAACGACCTCTGTAATGGGGAAGTCCTTCGTCGCCAGTTCTGCGCATTGGCCTTGAATGACCATGGAGGTTCGATCGTGGACGCAGCGGAGCAAGCTGGGAAGTAAGGTGGCATCGCGGATTTCAGCCAAGGCCCCGTAGGCGGCTGACAGGAGGAGGTCACCAGTGCAGATAGCAACGTCTTGACCAAAGGCCGCGTACACCGTGGGGCGACCGCGCCGGAGCTTGTCCTTATCCTGCAGGTCGTCGTGCACTAGAGAGGCGTTGTGCAGCAGCTCGACCGCGGCAGCGATTCGGACCGCATCTTCCCGCCCGACGCTTAGCGATTCACAGGCGTGCAGAGCCAAACGAGCGCGCACCCTTTGGCCGCCTGTCTCCAAATGATAAACAGCCGCTCGGTTAGTTGCCGATAAGCTTCCTCCAACACTGGGTCTCTCGGATACCTGGACGAGGGACATGATAAGACTTTCCACCGCCCGGAGGGTGGCGTCGGTGCTTGTGTGCAACGGATGCTTTACAGTTCCGCTAGACAAAATACTCATCAGCTCAAGAATAGGCTGCCGATGCGCTTTGACGTGATAAAAAAAAGGACAATGAGGCCGCTGGCCTCATTGTCCGAGTAGCGTAAAGCGATTAAGCTCTGTCAGATTCGCTGACCGCGCACTTCCAAATAATCACCCCGAATGCGATTTTATTGATGACGTCGGCAATGTTGTAAACAACGTTGAGCATATTAGCCGAGTTGGCCGCTGGGGCGCTGGTGAGGTAACCAAGGAAATAGCCAAGAGGATAAATCGACCAGCCGATTAGCACAATGTTGCGCATCGTCTTGAAGGCGGTCTGCACAGCAGGAGTCGCACTCGCAGCGTTGATCTTGCTGGCCTCGCCGGCGTAGATTTCAAAGATGATGTAGGCCCAACCAGCCATGCCGACGATAAAGCCCAACATAGAGCTAATCACACCGGCTTCGCCTAGGTAGCCACCAATAAGCATAACCAGGGTGCCAATAATCAAGCGCCAGAAGACACCAGCAGGAACCTTGGTCACGGCCGAAAGGATGATGAAGAACTCCACCATCAATAAGGGCACGGTTATGAGCCAATCAATATAACGAAAAACCGTCGGGGTCTCGCCGGTAGCCACCCAGACGTCGCGCATGTAGAAATAGTGCGTCGCAGCCACCAAAGTCACTAGACCAGAGATCGTGAGTGATGTCTTCCATTTCGGGGAGACGCGTTGAATTTCTAGGAAAAAGAAGGCAGTAGCGGCAACCAATGCCATGGAGATGACCCAGAAGGACACCCCCACAAAATCGGTTGATTTAAGATTGGCGGCACCCGTAGCAGCCATTGATTGAGCGGGCATTAAAAAGCAGAGCAACAAAAACGCAGCTGCCTTGGTTAACTTCGATTTTAACATATTTTTCATCATATTATTGGGTGGGTGTATTTAAACAAACGACTGGGAAAATCCAAATAAACTTAGGTCAATCGATGCAAGAACTATTTGTGTACTTTGTTTTAAGCCAGTTGACGGACCGTGGCATTAGCTCCTGGGGGTTTTGCTCGTTGCGGATTTACTGTCTTTGTCCAAACGCTTGAATCCCTGCATGGCCGAAAAAAATGCGATCCCAAATAGCACAAAAATCAGAACTGCAAAATAGGAAACATAATCACTCATCTTTCGAAAACCCTATCAGTTTCAAATAGACTCCGAACGCGAGAATAGAAGGAGCCCAAAGGCCAACAAAAATAGCATCAATTTTATCTCCCTGCCAGTATAACAGTTTAGAAAAAATTATGACCAAGAATGAAGCAAGAAAAAGTAATTTATCGGCAAACGAGAACTTAGTGAGCATTTTTTTTGTAGTTAATTGTAACAATATCAATAATTGTTTTAGAGTCAACTGAGCGGATTAATTGAGCGAGTTGAATATTATCCCTAATTCATTTTAAGCAGGCTATCCGTTAAATACGCTTAGGTCATGAAAAAATCAGAGCCGATAGTAAGTTCGACGATCCGGTAAAGCGCTAAGCTGGCCTTGGGGGTAAAGATTCTGACCAAAACGGCCCGCTAGTAGGAAATCTCCAATACCCTCAGGGCGCGGGCAAAAAAATCTGCTAAATTATGCTATTTAGCGGATAAGAAAACTGGCGGGATGGACGAGACTCGAACTCGCGACCTTCTGCGTGACAGGCAGACGCTCTAACCAACTGAGCTACCACCCCGTAAATCGGGAAAAAGTAGAAAAAGTAGATTGGGCGGGAGGTGTGTCAAGCGTCCTTCTTCGCCCGCCCGCGCTTTAGTACTAACAGCCAAAAAACCATCACGGGGCCATTCATTAACCAAAAAAATCCATGGCTTTTTGCCGATCAAGTGCGATCTGAGCACGCAAGGTATCTACGTCTGCGAATTTTTGCTCAGGCCGGAGATATTGCAGCCAGTTGACCGTAAGATAATCTCCCGCATCAGCGGTCGTAGCCTCTAATAAATGCACCTCCAGCAGCGGCGCGGTCGCTAGGCCCACCGTCGGACGCAGACCGTAGTTAGCGACCCCATTAACCACCTGACCGGAGGGCAACGTAACTTTTACCGCATAGACTCCTAACCGAGGCTGGAGCTCCGGTACCCACGCAATATTAAGCGTGGAAAAACCGAGTTGCCGGCCCAGTTGCCGACCAGGCTGGACCATACCGGTCGCGAAATAGACATAGCCGAGCAGAGCGTTGGCCGCCGCGATCTCCCCCTGGCTCAGCAGCCCCCTGATACGCGAGCTGCTGATCGGCTCCCCTTCATGATTGAGTCGCGGTGCACTAAAAACACTGAGCCCGACTTGCTTAGCCGCCGCGATTAACTGGACAACATCTCCCCGACGGTCTCGACCAAAGCGCCAATTTTCTCCCACGTAAATCGCCGCCAGCTGCGGTAAGGAACGTTGCAAGTAGGGCAAAAAATCCTCGGCGGCAATTTGGGCAAGTGCGGGCGAAAAATTCTGCTCGATAATAAAATCCAGCCCAAGCCGCCCGAGCACCGCGCGTTTCATCGCCGGTGACATCAGCATCTGCGTCGGGGCTGTCGGTCGAAATAAAACGCTCGGATGTGGCCAAAACGTAAGGACGCCCGCGAGCCCACCATTGCGTCGCGCGCCACTCAGGGCCGCATTGATGACTGATTGGTGACCGCGATGCAGGCCATCAAACATGCCAATAGCCAAATGCAGGGGCTGCGGGGGCAGCGCCACCTGATCCAAATCGGCGAATTGGCGGGGAGCGCTCACAACGCCACACTCGGCGCCGCTTCGTAAATCGGAATCAGGCGCTTTTGAATTTCAGGTAACGAGAGCGCTTCGATCTGCTCAAGGGGCATACATTGGCCGATCGTGAACTTGCCACTGCCCGTCCGGCGCAAAGCCGAAAGATGAGCGCCGCAATCCAATTTCTGCCCCAGATCAGCTGCCACCGTGCGCACATAGGTGCCCTTGGTACAGTGGAGCTCAAAGGTAATTTTCGGCGTAGCAAACGACCGTAAATTAAAAGCTGCGATCCGAATGAAACGGGGCTCACGCTCCACCTCCTCTCCCTTGCGGGCTAATTTATATAACGGCACCCCCCCTATTTTTATGGCGGAATGCATGGGCGGCGTTTGGTACTGGTCGCCGAGAAAACCTTTCATCACCTCGCCAACGCGGGCTGCAGTTAACTCCGGCACGAGCTGCGTCGACATGACTTCACCTTCCGCGTCCTGGGAATCTGTCACCACGCCCAACGTAGCTTCGCCTTCGTACACCTTGTCGACGCTCATCAGATATTGCGAAATTCGCGTCGCCTTACCGATCAGCATGACCAATACCCCGGTTGCCATCGGATCTAAAGTGCCCGCGTGGCCAATTTTTTTAATCTGCAGCTTGCGCCGCAAATGATAGACGACGTCGTGCGAGGTCAGCCCCTTGGGCTTATCCACCAACAATACTCCTTCCATTTCTTTGGGCGGCAGCAGACTCATGATTAGGCGGTGTCGATTTCAGCTAAGCGCCGGGTTAAAGCCGCCACTAGCCGAGGATAAAAATTAACTAACCGATCAGGGCAATTGAGCCCCGCCGCGCTCGCGTGTCCACCGCCATTAAATTGCGCCGCAATCGTGTCCATGCGGTAAGAACCATGCTCCGCCCGCAGACTAGCCTTGATCGTGCCGGGGCGTTCCTCGATGAGCACGCCGATTTCCACCCCTTGAATGGAGCGCGCATAATCAACTAAGCCTTCGGTGTCTTCCACGGTGGCGCCGACCTCATCGAAAATTCCTTGCGGCAGCACCCCGACACAAACCCGCCCGCCACATTCAAATTTCAGCGAACCGAGGTAATGCTGGAGCAGTTTTAACTTACCCACTGACTCCCGTTCAAACAGCTCAATGCCGGCCTGGGCGGGCTGCGCTCCGCAGGCGACGAGCTGAGCACACAGCTGAAAAACGCGGCGCGTAGTTGAGGGGAAACGAAATTGCCCCGTATCGGTCATAATCCCCGTATATAAGGCCTGCGCGGTGGTCGCATCGACCGGCAAAGCAGCATCAAAAAATAAACCCGCTAAAACTTCAGCCGTCGCCGCCGAACCGACATCGACAAAATTATGCTGCGCAAAGCCCTGATTCGAAACGTGGTGGTCGAAACAAGCCCAAGGACTCGGAAATAATGCTTTCACCTGATCACCGGCGCGGGCGTGATCCGCACAATCAGTAAAGATCGCTCGTCGCCCGACGAGCGCAGAATCATCCCGCGTGACCCAAGGGGTATCGCCGAGCAGAAATTTAATTCGGCGCGGCACGGGATCAGGGTTCATGCACACGGCATCAATTCCCTGGGAGCGGAGCACGCGACAAAGTGCCACCTGGGAGCCGATACAATCGCCATCCGGGCGTTGATGACCAGTGACCACGATCCGTTGACCACGTAATTTCTCCAGCAAATCGGTCCACCGACCGGCAAATTGGGGATAATAGCTCACGGCTTCTTCGCCGCCTGATCAATCGCCCCGAGCAATTGCTCAATGCGTAAAGCCCGCGGGGCGTGATCGTCATGCACGAAAGTTATTAAGGGGACATGGCGAATAATAACACTTTTCGCCACCGCACCGCGAATCTCCGTGCGCTTACTCAACAGCCATTTACCCGCGCGCTTCGCCTCGAGGGCGGCACCGAGCACCGAATAGAAAATCTTAGCCTCCCGCAGATCACCCGTGATCTCTACCCCGGTAATCGTAATGGCCACCGACTCGCTGCTGTAACGCGAATGCAAGTAAGCGCTGATTTCACGCTGCATCAGCTCGTTGACGCGAATAAGTCGGTTGCTCATCGATTTTTCAAATTGGATGACTGCTTTTTGATTTTTGTGACCCGTCCCGCCGCGGGAAAAACCGTAAAGCGGTAATCAATTTTAGAGCGAGGCTCTAACCTTTTGCACCTCGAAGCATTCGATCCGATCGCCGGGCTGATAGCCGTCATAGCCCTCGAGGCGAATACCGCACTCGAGACCCGCGCGGACTTCATTGGCGTCATCCTTAAAGCGACGCAGCGTGCTGACCTTACCCTCAAACACAGCATCTTTACCGCGGCGCACTCGGGCCGTGGTGCCGCGATTGATTTTCCCTTCGGTCACCAGACAGCCCGCGACAAAACCCTTCGCCACAGGAAATACCTGACGAACTTCGGCGCCACCGGTTTTATTTTCCTTCAAATCAGGATCCAGCAGATCGGCCATCAACTCTTTCACCCGATCGGCGAGTTCATAGATGATCGCAAAATTCTCGACGGTGACACCATGGTGTTTGGTCAAGGCAGTGACGCCATTTTCCTGCTTCGTGTTAAATCCGATAATAACCGACTGAGAAGCGCTCGCCATCAGCACGTCGTTCTTGCTGATAATCCCGACATCGGCAGCGACAATATCGAGGGAAACTTTGGTGCTCTTGATTCCCTCGAGAACATTTTTTACGGCCTCCAAGGAGCCAAAAACGTCGGATTTGATCACCACCCGCAGCATCTTGCCTTGCGTGGCGGCGATATTGGCAAACAGCGCCTCCAGCGAAGTATCCTTCGGCACCGCATCGCCGGTCGTCGTCACTTTCTTCAGATTATCCTCGACCTCTTCCGCTAATTTTTCCGCTTCGCGGACGTTCTTAACCGACACAAATTTAGCGCCAGAATCCGGCGCGCCCGACCAGCCAATCACGCGGACCGGCAAACCAGGAGGGGCCTCTTTAATATTGCTACCTTGGTCATCGAACATTGCGCGCACTTTGGCGAAATGCGGACCGCACACGATCGCATCACCGATCCGGAGGGTGCCTCGTTGAATAATAACCGTGGCCAGCGGGCCGCGGCCCATGTCGATCTGTGACTCAATCACGACCCCACTGGCTTCCGCCTTGGGATTAGCTTTGAGCTCCAACACCTCGGCTTGGAGTAAAATCATATCGAGCATTTCCGTAATGCCCTGCGCCTTGATGGCCGCGACCGGCATCGTAACCGTCGTCCCGCCCCAATCCTCCGGCGCGATTTGCCGTTCCTGCATCTGCTGCTTGACCCGCTCAATATTGGCGCCCTTCACGTCCATCTTATTGACAGCAACCATGAGGACTACTTTGGCGTCGAGCGCATGCTGCAACGCCTCGTCAGTTTGGGGCATGAAGCCGTCATCCGCCGCCACCACGAGTACCGCAATATCCGTGACCGAGGCGCCGCGCGCGCGCATTTTGGTAAAAGCGGCGTGACCAGGCGTATCGAGGAAAGTTACTTTGTGGCCGTTATGCTCGATCTGGTAAGCACCAATGTGCTGCGTAATGCCACCCGCTTCCCCCGCGGCGACGTTCGCTTTACGGACGGCATCGAGCAGAGAAGTTTTTCCATGGTCGACGTGACCGAGAATACAAACCACGGGCGGACGAGGAGCGAGATTCTTGATATCTTCTTCGCGCGCTTTTTCCGCTTTGTTGATTTTGATGATCTCCGGCGCGACGGGCGCCACGACGGCTTCACCGCGGTGCTTGATGTCGAGGAGGAAGCCATGCTTCTCCGCGACCTTAGTCGCAATGGCCTCATCGATGGACTGATTCATCGAGGCGAAGATTTTCATCTCCATCAATTCCGAGATCAGTTTGAAAGGCTTCAGGCCGAGCGCGACGGCGAATTCGCGGACAATAATCGGCGGCTTCAGATGAATCACCTTAACCCCATCCTCTTCCGTAACCGTGATGGTCGGGGCCGAGGCGGAAGCCGCCGTCGGAAACTGCGGAGCAAATTTAGCCGGTGAAGGTACCGTCGAGGCCGGCGCGCGCGGGATGCTCACCGGCGGCGGCGCGACCGGCGATTTAGCTAAGGTTGGGACAGCCGGCGGCGCACTGCGCAAGGCTGGGGCCGGCGCGGGTCTGGGGGCCGACGAGAACGGCGCCGCTACCCGCGGGGCTGGAATGGGTGGTAGGGGCGGGGCCTTCAGCACCGGCGCCACGGGCAATCTTGGGGCGAGCACGACGGGAGCCACCGGCGCCGGATTAGCTGCCGCGCGCGCCGCAGCCCCGGCTTTAACCACCTCTTCTTTCTCGCGGGCAATATCCTGCACCGATTTTACAAAAACGCCCAGAGGTAATTTGAGCTTCGGCTCGGCCACCACGACGGGAGCGGCGAGGACCACGGGAGCGGCGACAGGAACCCCGTATTTTTTCTCAATCTCGTCGTAGTAAATCTTACTGACGGTGCTCGAAACCGACTTGGTATCCGCCGAGACGTAACCCTGCGCCTTGAGCCAGACCAGCATGTCTTTGGGCTCAATATTGTATTGCTTGGCGATCTCGTGGATACGGGCACTCATTCAGTTAGGCGGCGGCGGGGGAAATAAAATGTTTAAGATCCAGAAACTTTGTTGATGACGTCCTGCGCCTCAGCCTCGGTGAAACCTGACTCAACCAAATCCTTAGCCTCGACGCCTTCAAAGGCAGCCGGTGAGTTAATGCCTTGGGTCACCAAGCGCTCTGCCACCGCGGGATCAAACGCATAGGTCGTGACGAGCAAGCTGATGGCTTGAGCCCGTGGATCAACGGCGACGAGCTTGTATTCTTCGATGTCGAGCCGGCAGCCGACCAAGCGTGAGGTCAGGCGCGCGTTTTGTCCCTTGCGGCCAATGGCGACCGCGAGGTCATCATTAACCACTCGGACGAGCAGACGCTTATTTTTTTCATCGAGAATAATTTCGCGCGGCACGGCCGGCTTGAGCGCCTCAATCAACATTTCCTTCGTGTCGGTATGATACGGAATGATGTCAATTTTTTCGCCATTCAGTTCGCGCACCACGCTCTTCACGCGGGCCCCACGCGCGCCGACGCAAGCGCCGACGGGATCAACTTTCGGATCGGTGCTCGTGACGGCGATCTTCGTACGATAGCCTGGTTCACGAGCGAAAGCCTCAATCTTAACCGTGCCATCAGCAATTTCCGTGACTTCGAGTTCGAAGAGGCGCCGAACAAATTTGGGGCTCGCGCGACTGAGAATAATCTCCGGACCGCGGCTGCCGTTCTCAATTTCCAATAAAATACAGCGAATGCGCTCGCCGGGCGCGTATTCTTCACCAGGAACCTGCTCTTTGCTGGGCATCACCGCCTCAGCTTTGCCGAGATCGATGAACAAGTCATTGCGCTCACGGCGGCGAACGGTGCCGCTGACAATGTCGCCGACCGAATCCTTAAAGTCATCGTAAATGCGCTCCTTCTCGAACTGACGGAGCTTTTGCATGATGGCTTGACGAGCCGTCTGCGCCGCAATGCGGCCGAGGTAGGAAGGATCAACTTCTTTGTCAATGGTGTCGCCGACGACCGCCCCGGGCTTCAACGCCTGGGCCTTCTCGACGTGAATCTGCAGCTTCGAATCAGACACTGAATCCACAACCTTCAGCTGTGACCAGGCCGTGAGTTGGCCGTTCTTAGCATTAATTTCGATCCTGAGTTCCTGCCCAGAGGTAACGCCCTTCAATGCGGCGGTTTTGATCGCGGTGACGATCGTGGAGATCATATCGGCACGGGGAATGCCTTTCTCCTTCTCCATATATTCGAGAACGGACAAGATTTCGCTGCTCATGATGTGTTTTGATTAATGTGAAAAAAAAAGCGGACCCGAGGGCCCACTTTTTAGAAAGTGAACTAGTTATAGGAGGCGGAAGATATTGAACGGGTCGAACGCTTGTCAAGCACTCGGCAAGTTTTCTGTGTATCAGTGACTTGCACAAGCTTCATGCTGTAAAATCCAACCCAGCAACCCCTGCGCGCAGCCGTGGCAAAGCGATTCTCCGCGCGGACCCGTCAGCCCCAGCTTCGGCAAGGCCCGGCGCAACCCGTCTGGAAAATCGCCTAAATACCAATAAAACCAGAGATTAAAAAGATCATTACCGCCTTCCCGCGCCGCCAGCAACGGCAAGAAACCATCGCATACGAGATTATCTAACCGACTTCCCCCGACCGCGCCCCCCAATAATTCACTGACTAACTGCGTGCGCTGAAGTTTGAGGCCCAGGAGTTGTCGGGCGCGGCCCGGACTGACGCCCTCCCCTAGTGCAACGCGGTTGCTGAGCAGGCGACCCAAGTGCTCGGGCCATTCCGGTTGGTGCGTGACCCAGCGTTGATATTGCCGCAAGCGAGTGAGCGGATGATTCGCCGGCCGAATTCCCTGCCGCCGCCACGATAGGTCTCTGGTCGCGAAAATTTCAGCGGGCTCGATCCCGGCCACCCAACGCGCCAGCGGGTAATGCGTAGCCACGGCCAAAAAAGCGGCGCGATTTTTTTGATAGCCTAAAATTTCAAGTGCGGTTTGGTGCGCCGCTTCCATCCACCCCAGCTGCGCAATCCGGCGCTGCGCGAAATGTACTTTCTGCTGCCACCGGCGCTGCGCATGCATGCGCATGACCGCGCGGCGTGGTTCGATCGGCTCCGCTGCCAGCGCGGCGAAACGCTCCCACTGATCGCGGGCGGTGATGATTTCAAGCGCATCGTCGGAAGCGTATTCCTCAAGATCGCGATGCAACAGCGGCAGCAATACCAGCGTCGGCAGCACGGGGCCCGCAGCGTGCTGCGCGGGCAATTCACCTGCACTCGGCGGAAATAAGACAACATGCAGCACGACGCGCGCATACGCCGGATCAGTCGCATGCTGGTGCGCCCGCCAATCCGCCTGATGGAAATGAACCTCAATGTCCCCCGTGATTTCTTGGCCAGCAATCACAAGCCGCGCCCCATAAAAATCGGGGCCACCCAATAAATTCCACGCCCCCACCGAGCGAATCTGGATCGCGCGACCATCGGTCAGCGTGGCCCGATCTCGGGCAAAATCTTCGCGCAACCAAATTTTCTGCACGACCCGCTCCGCCATCGTAAAGGGACCGTACAGTCCCTGCAGTTCCGCGACATAATTAAATATAATGGCCATGGGGTATTAATCCGCGCTTGGCCCCGCAACGAACGTGCTCGCAAGCTGAGCCGTCTGCTTCCCCGCGGCGAGGGGAAACCGCCCCCGAACTTAAATAAGCTGCAAATGCCGATCCGTCGCGCGTTGCACCGCGGCAAAATGCACTGCATTCACCGCGAGCTTCACGTCGAGGGCATACGTGGGCACCATCGCTGCTAAACGCGCCTGGCCTTCACTCGTGGCGAGCAGTTCCGGCAAACAAAGCTTAATGACATCGAGGACAATATTAACGCATACCGAGGCGCCGGGCGAGGCCCCGAGCAACGCGGAAATGGTGCGATCGGCGTTGGTGATGACCTCCGTGCCGTAATGCACAATGCCCGCTTCCCCATCAGTTTTCTTGATCGCTTGAACGCGAATGCCCGCCTCGATGAGTTGCCAATCCTTAGCCTGCGCGTGGGGATAAAAAATATGCAGCACCGCCAAGCGATCCGCCATACTCTGAGTGCCTTGCTGCACCAAATAGCGAACCAAGGGCAGATTCGTCGCGGCAATTTTTAGCAGCGTTAAAAAATTATGGGGTTTCACCGAAGCCAGCAGATCCGTCCAACTTCCTTGGCGATGCAGAAATTTTGTCGTCCACGCAGCAAACGGCCCAAAGAGCAGCGTCTTCTTGCCATCGAGGATGCGCTGATCGAGGTGCGGCACGGCCATGGTCGGGGCGGCGTCCAGCGCCTGCCCATAAACTTTCGCCGCGTGGCGTTCCACAATCGCAGGATTATCGCACACCAACCACTGGCCACCGATCGGGAAGCCGCCGATCCCTTTGCTTTCCGGAATGCCGGCTTGTTGCAGTAAATGTAAACTGCCGCCGCCGGCCCCCACGAAAACAAATTTCGCGTGATTCTGGCGCCGCTCGCCGGTGGTCAGATCGCGACTGCTCACCGTCCAACCGGTCGCGGTTTTCTTCAGAGCCACCACGCGATGATTAGTCGCGAGGCCGCACCCCGGTTGGGCGTGGAGCCAATTTAATAATTTTCGCGAAATCACTCCGAAATTTACATCCGTCCCACTCGCCATCTGTGTGGCCGCAATCGGCACCGCCGGATCCCGCCCTTCCACCAGCAAGGGGGCCCAACCGCCAATCGTCGCCGCGTCCGTGCTGTAAATCATGTCGGTAAAAAAATGATGCGCCGCCAGGCCCGCGTGCCGGGCGCGCAGAAAATCCACTTGGTCCGCCCCATGCACGAAGCTGATATGCTGGATCGGATTAATGAATTCGCGGGGCTGATTGATCATGCCTGCCGCGACCGCGTAGCTCCAAAATTGTTTGGAGTGAGAAAATTGCTCATAAATCTCAATGACCTTTTGCACCTTAACGGTCCCATCGGCTTCCCGCTTGGGGGTATAACTGAGCTCGCAAATCCCCGCATGCCCCGTGCCCGCGTTGTTCCAGCCATGCGAACTTTCCTGCGCTAACTCTGCCGTCACTTCATATAATTGAATCTTTAACTTCGGCTCCAATCGCTTGAGCAGCGCGCCGAGATTAGCCGACATCACGCCGCTCCCGATCAGGATAACGTCCGGATTTTCAATGTGCTTGGAATAGGCCATAATTCAATTTTTGCGCTGAGCGCCCGAGCTCAGCGCAGGGCGCCGAGCGCAGCTTGATTTAAAATTAACCGCGCCGACTGAGTACTTTGGTTTCGTAATTCGCCACCGCCGTGAGCCACGTGGCGGCCGGGGGGGTCCCGCCACGCACGCAGAGCATATCCCACACCGCGCCCCAGGGCATCGCCTTCGATTGTTCCATAAGCGCCAAGCGCTCATGGCCGCGACCACCCGCCTCGGCGGCCTTTAATATTTTGGTCGGATCCAGCAGTCCGAGCAGGATCGCTTGCCGCGTGGCGCGGGCGCCGACGACATACGCCGCGATACGATTGATGCTGGCGTCAAAGAAATCGAGCGCGACGAAGACGCGATTGAATGCCCCACCTCGAGCAATTTCGGTAAACAGCGCGCGGACGGCATCATCCAGAATCACCACGTGATCACTATCCCACCGAATCGGCCGACTGGTGTGCAACAAGAGCCGAGGATGAAATTGCAGCAGGGCGGATACTTTATCGGCGACGGATTCTGTCGGATGATAATGACCGAGATCCAGACACGGGACGACCGACCGACTCTGCGCGTAGGCCGCGTAAAATTCGTGGGAGCCGACGACATAATCCTCACTGCCGATGCCAAAAAGTTTTCCTTCCACCGCATCGACGCAATGCGCGCGACTCACCTTGGAGTCGGCCAAGATAGCATCGAGCGACTCCGCCAGCCGGGCGCGCGGGGCCCAGCGATCGGCCGGTTGATCTTTGGTGCCATCAGGAATCCAATGATTAATGACACTGGGTGAACCGAGCTTTTTGGAAAAATGCTGCGCGATCCGGCGACTCGCCCGACCGTGCTCAATCCAGAATTCGCGTACTTTTTTATCGGCACTCGCGAGCGTAAAACCGGAGTTAGCTAACTCGTGCGCAAAATACGTAGGATTAAAATCTAAGCCGACGCGCCGGTCCTGGGCCCAATCTAACCAACGCGAGAAATGCGCGGAGCTCAGGGCATCACGGTCGACCGTTTTTTTACCCGTCTCAGCGTAAAAAGCGTGGAGGTTCAGGCGTTGTTTACCGGGCAGCAATTTCAACACGAGATCGAGATCCGCTCGCATCTCGTCGCCATTGCGCGCGCGACCGGGATAACTGCCCGTGGCGAGCGTGCCGCAACCGACCAGTCCCTCTCGCGGAGTTTCCAAGCCACGGACATCGTCGGCTTGCCAGCAATGCAACGAGATCGGCACCGCGAGCGCGCGCTTGATGGCGGCATCGGTGTCTACCCCGCGCTCCGCATAAGCGGCGCGAGCGAGACGATAGGCGGAAGTAATGGCAGCCCGGGAAGTGGATAAGTTCATACAGATTGCGGGGGATAAATAACGGGAGTGAGTTGCCGAGAAAACAGCGCGCGGAAAGCCGTAAGATTACGCACCGCGCGCAGGCCGATCAACTGTGAAGCAATGTTGCCCACGGCGGTGCCTTCGAGCGTGAAGGCGTGCACCGGCCGACCACTCGCGTTGGCGGTGGCCTGACACAAGAGGCGATTCTTTGAACCGCCCCCAACGATCAGGATGCGGGAGAATTGCCGCCCCGCCAGGCGCTCGAAAGCGCGCAGCGCATCGGCGTGCCCTTGCCCGAGTGAAGCGCAAATCAAGCGCGTGTAAGCAGCGATATTTTTAGGCATCGGGAGTTTTCGCTTTCTCAACTGCGCATCGATCGCGGCGCGCATCGAGGGTGGATTGACGAAGGCTGGATCCGTAACATCAAGCAATTGCTGCGGCGCCGGCAATCGGGTGGCGGCGGTAATGAGTTTTGCCCACGCGCGATCGTTGGTGGGACGCGCGGCAAATTCTTTTAGCGTTTGCTCGAGCAGCCAGAGACCAATCACGTTGGTCAGCGGACGATAGCGACCGTCCCCAATGCGTTCGTTGGAAATCCGCGCCGCCAGCGCACCCGCACCGAGCACCGGCGTGTCGCTCTCAAAGCCCACCAGTGACCATGTGCCGGAGCTGATATAAAGATCCCCGCCCGCTGGGTTGGCGGGCATCGCGTCATAGGCGCAGGCCGTATCGTGACCGGGCACGGCGACGACTTTTACCCCAGCTAATTCGCGTAAACCCGTGAGCGGTCCGAGCACGGTATTCGCCAAGATGGGTGGCGTGAACCACGTCGCGGGTAGATGAAAATGATCCAGGGTGGCGCGCGACCAATCGGTCCCGTGCACGTCGAGCAACTGCGTCGTGCTGGCAAAAGAAATCTCGTTCGTCATTTTGCCCGACAAGAGATAATTAAAATAGTCAGGCAGAAACAAACAGCGCGTGGCAAGGTCCGTGACCGCCGGGCACTGCGCCACCGTTTCCGCTAACTGCAGGCTCGAGTTATAGAAAACATTGGGAACACCGGTCGCCGCATAAATTCGCTCTAGGGCGGCGCGGGTATTCGCCAAGCGCTGTAAACCGGGTTGCGTCCGAGCATCGCGGTAAGCGTGGGTCGGAAAAACCATCCGGCCGGCGTCGTTCACTAAAACGTAATCGACGCCCCAGGTGTCCACGCCCACGGACACCAACTGGGGGAAGCGGCGCTTGGCCTCGCGCAAGCCGTGGCTGATCTGCGTCCAGAGGCCGGGCAGATCCCAGTAATCGTGTCCGCCGATCGAGCGAAACTGATTGGGGAAACGATGCACTTCCGTCAGCGTGAGCTTATTTTTCGCCCAGGTTCCGACGATCACGCGACCGCTGGTTGCGCCGAGATCAACTGCTGCACAATGGATAGTTTTCATGATAACGAGGGGGGGGCGGGACTCGTGGGTCAGCTTAACGCAGAAAAGCTTCGTGGAGGCCACCGTCAACGGGGAGAATTTGTCCCGTGGTTTTGCTCAGCCGTGACGAGACGAGGAGGAAGTAGGCCTCCGCTTGGTCGGCGGGCGTGATCGGCGATTGCGTCAGCGTACGATCCGCATAGAATTGCGCGAGTTTGGTGACGAGCGATTCCGTGGCTTCACTTTCTTGATACGGAATATTATATTTCGCCAGCGAACCGATCACGCGGTCGCGAGGGAACATGGCACTCCCCTGCACCACGGTGGCCGGCGCCACGCCGTTGACGCGCACCAGCGGGGCGAGTTCTAACGCGAGTTCGCGCACCAAGTGGTTAGCGGCCGCCTTGGAGGTATCATAGGCCAAGGAACCTTTTTTCGCGACCGCGGCATTGGCCGAAGTTGTCAGCACGAGGTTACCGCGGAGCCCTTGTTCTTTCCAGGTCTTAAACGCTTCATCGCCGACGATGTAGCTACCCGTAACGTTCACGCCGAAGGTGAAGGCCCATTTGTCATCCGGGATGTGGCCCGTGGTATCGCTCGGCCAGAACACGCCGGCGGTGACGCAGATGGAATCAAAACCGCCGTACGCTAAGGCGACCTCATCGAGCATGGCGCGAACGCTGGCCCGATCGATGACGTTGGCGGCGAGACCGAGGGCTGGGCCGCAGGACGATAAGCCGCTGCCGGCGACGCCGATGCCCATGCCGTATTGGTCGGTGATTTCTTTGGCCGTCGCTTGGGCAGTCTCGAGCTTGAGATCGACGCACACAATTTGCGCGCCGTCTTTCGCGAGGCGATGCGCGGTTTCTTTGCCGATGCCGGAGCCCGCGCCGATGACGAGGATCACCTGCCGCGCGAGTTCCTTCTCGGCGGGCATGCGCTTCAATTTGGCTTCTTCGAGCAACCAATATTCGATATCGAAGGCCTCCTGCTGCGGCAGGGCGATGTAAGTATCGATCGCTTCGGCCCCGCGCATCACTTCCACGGCGCAGTTATAAAATTCTGCGGTCACCCGCGATTCTGATTTATCTTTGCCCCAAGCAATCAGGCCGAGACCGGGGATGAGCACGACGGTCGGATTGGGGTCGCGCATGGCCGGCGAGTTGGCGTGCTTACATTTGGCATAGTAAGCCGCGTAATCCTGGCGATAGGCTTGTAAACGGGCCGTAAGTTTTTGCTGCAAGGCGGCGCCGTCCTCCGTCTGGGGATTCCAATCCACGTAGAGCGGTTTAATTTTTGTACGCAGGAAATGATCCGGGCAACTCGTGCCGAGTTCCGCTAACCGAGCGGCGTCGCGGGAATTCACAAAGCGCAAGATCTTCTCGTCGTCCTGCACCGTCCCGATGAAGCGCTTCTGCTGCGAAATTTGTCCGCGCAGCCACGGTAAAATTGCCGCAAACGCCGCACGGCGTTTCGATGCTTCGAGGGTGGTATATTTCTGGCCACCGAAGACGGTCGCATCCCCGCCCTTCGCGGCATACTTGGCCTCGATGAAAGCCGAGGCGCGCTCGATGCAATCGAGGGTGTAAATATAACAAGCCTTCTCCGCATCATCCCACGAGATGAAGCCGTGTTGGCCCATCATGATGGATTTAACTTTCGGATTTTTACGCACGATTTCCTGCATGGCCAAGCCGAGTTCAAAGCCGGGCCGCATCCACGGCACATAGGCCATTTCGCCGCCGAAAATCTGCTGGGTTAATTTTTCGCAATTCGCCGAAGCCGCGATCGAGATAATCGCATTGGGGTGCATGTGATCGACATGCTGACTCGGGATAAAAGCGTGCAGCGGGGTATCGATCGAAGACGGCCGAGGATTTAAGTTAAACGTGGTATGATTATACATCCCCACCATGTCATCTTCCGCGGGGGTTTTAAGGCCCTTCTTCGGTTGCGCGGCGTAGAGGGGTTGGAGGTCCATCAACTTTTGCTGATACAACGAGGAGAAATTTTCGCGGGTGCTGGTGCGGAGGTCACCCCCGGAGCCTTTGACCCACAGCACGGCGGTGGGCTGGCCGGAGAGCGGGTCTTTGTCGGTCAATTTGGCCGAGGTATTGCCCCCGCCGGTATTGGTGATCCGCTGATCGCGGCCCAAAAGGTTAGAGCGGTAGATCAAGCGACCGACCGGATCGAGCGATGCGGCGTGCGCATCATCCCAAAGATAATTGACGAATTGGTAGGTAGGCATGGTAGTAAATTTTTTAAGTTAACGCAGCCCGAGCATTTTTTCGCGGTAAAGTTCATCGGGACGACCGGCGATCCGGGCGGCCACGGCGGCGGAAAGGAATCGAGGGGAACCGAGGGCTTGCGCGCCCGTATAAATTTCGGCGGCCTTCACCGCCATCAACGTCGTCGCCAGCACCGCTGCCGGTGTGGCGCCCAGCGCAATCAAACCGTGATTCTCGAGCAGGATAGCCCGAGGCGGCCGCGCTAAACGCTTGATGTAAGCGAGGACGGCGCGCCGAATCGCCTGCGCCAATTTCAGGCCCGGATCGACGTAGGGCACGAGGACGAATTCCGCCCCGCAGCAAACGATCTCATCGGGACACAAGCGCCGCGTGGCAAAAGTCCGCGCGTGCGAAGTGCACAAAATTTTATTCACCATCACCGGATGGGTGTGGCCCACGAAATTAACGCCCGGCAAGGTCAGCAACCACGCGTGAAACATCGCTTCGACCGAAGGCTTTTTCGCGGACGGATCAACGCGGGCGGCGAGGAGCGCGCTATCGACCGCGGTATCAGAAATTTTCCGCACCTCCAACAGCGCGACCAACTCCGCCAGCCTGCACGCGGTGAGACCCGCCGCGGTGAGCGTGCCGAGATGCGAGCCGCTGGCCTTGACCACAAAGGTATCAGCCGAGAGACGGGCGGACGTGTTACCTTCGCCTAAAATAGCGAGGGCCCGATCCTCGCGACCCAATTGGTGCGAGAGATCGAGTAGCTGCTTGGTTAAATCAGAGGAAGTAGATTTTTTCACAGAATATTAAGCCTGGAGATATTTATTAGCCGGCAGCCGGATGCCAGCCGCGACTAACTGAGAGGTGGAAGCATCGGTGATGAGAGCTGAGAGTTGGCGCCAAGTGGCGACGCGGTGCGGCGTGGCGCGACCGAGCTTGGAGGCATCGAGACAAAAGCAAACTCGCTGGGCCTGGGGGAGCAAGGCGCGCTGAAAGCCGGCGATATGCTCGTGGGAATTGCTAATGCCCGCAGCGTCCATCCCCTCACCCGCCAGAAACGCGGCGTCGAAAGACCAATCGCCCAGGGCCTTGATGGCTTGGGCGCCCATGAGCGCCGCTTGGCGATTGAGAAACATGCCGCCGAGCACGTGGAGTTCCACGCCGGTGGCGCCACCCAAGACGGTGGCGGCGGCTAAGCTATTAGTGACAACCGCCAAGCGCGTCAGGTCGCGGCGATGCGTGAGAGCTCGCGCGACCGCTTCAATCGTGGTGCCCGCATCGAGAAAAATCGTTCCCGTCCGCGGGATTTGCGCCACGGCACACTCGGCGATACGCGCCTTCGCTGGTCGCGCGCGGCCGGAGCGTTCCGTGACGGAGGCAAACGAACTATTATAATCCGCCAATGCGCCACCGTAAGTCCGCGTGATGTGGCCATTCGCTTCCACCGCCACCAGATCGCGGCGCACGGTGGCTTCGGAGACCGCGAGGCGGCGACAAATCTCGGCCACCGGCAAGAAACCATCGCGCCGAATCAGGCGACGAAGCTCTTCCCGACGTAAATCCACGAGTTCTTGCGGCACACGCATGACCACGACGAAAGGATTTTATATGATTGGAGTCAATCATATAAAATCGCCCCATCGCGCCAGCGCGCGGC
>CAMAVZ010000009.1:0-62532 GCA_945861645.1 Opitutus sp. GAS368
CCCGGCGATCATTGAAGCGCAGGAGAGTGGGGTCCCGCTGCTTGTTTTAACGGCAGATCGTCCCCCGGAGATGCGGGCATGCCACTCGGGCCAAACCATTGATCAGCAAAAACTCTACGGCAGTCAGGTAAATTTTTATCATGAATGCGCGGTTCCGGTAGCGAGTGTGGCGATGCTCCGCTATCTTCGCCAGACTCTAGCCGAAGCGGTTGCTCGTGCCCACCAGCCACGACGGGGACCAGTGCATTTAAATTGTCCGTTTCGTGATCCGCTGCACCCCACGGATGAAGCACTGCCGCCGGAATTAGCCACTTTGCTGACAAAATCCTTTTTCGCCGGATTAGCGGCACCCATTTCTTCCCGAGTCGCTGCTGCTGCAGTTGGTCGTTCGGCGCTCAGTAAAAAATTCACCACCGAGGACGCCGGGCTGATTCTGGTCGGTTCGGTAGAAACCGCGGACGGTAAAGCTTTCGCCCAAAACGCAGGTCGGCTATCACGCGCTTTAGGTTGGCCGGTTCTCGCTGATGGACTTAATCCACTGCGCATGCACGCGGGAGTCGCAGGGCACCTGGTAACATGCTATGATACCATTTTACGCCACGAAGGGAGCGCGGAAGCGCTACGCCCGAAGCGCGTAATTTGTTTGGGAGGTTGGCCCACCAGCAAGATTCTGCGGACTTGGTTGCAGCAGAGTGATCCTGAGACGATTATGGTGACCGATCGCTCGGTTAATCTCGATGCTCTTCACCTACGGAGTCGGGTGGTAACGGCTGATCCAGCGCAGTGGATCCATGGGGGCACGGGGCGGCGCTCGTTGACTCCTTATGCGCAGCGCTGGCTGAAAGCTAATGAGCAGGTTAAAAACTTTTTCACGAAATATTGGCGCGCCAGCACGGATGCCTTTGAGCCACGCTGGGTTCCGGTTCTGGCTCGGCAATTACCGGTTCGGAGTAAGCTATTTGTCGCCAATTCCATGCCCGTGCGGGATCTGGAATATTTTTGGCCGGCCACTAATCGGGGGCATGCCATTTATTTTAACCGCGGGGCTAATGGCATTGATGGGACTTTATCCACTGCCATGGGCGTAGCGTCGGGGCCCGGCTCGACGGTTTTGCTTACCGGTGATTTAGCTTTGTTGCATGACACCAACGGCTGGCTCTTAGCGGCTAAATTTAAAGGCAGCCTAACGATTGTGCTCATCAATAATAACGGAGGCGGCATCTTCGAACATCTGCCGGTGGCGCAAATAACGCCGCACTTCGAGGATTTTTTTGCCACACCTCAGGACGTTGATTTCAAGCAATTGTGTTCGGCCTATGGCGTGAAACACGTGCTGGTACGCGCTTGGTCTCATCTCGCGATTCTTTTGGCGTCTTTACCACCAACGGGACTGCGCGTTTTGGAAGTGCGCACAGCTCGAAAAGCAGATGCCGCCCAGCGGCGAGCATTGTTTCAAGCCGCGGCAGAGGAACTGCGGTAAATCTGGCGGGGGCCACGGCGATCGTGGTCCCAGCGTCGCGGCGTCTTACAATTGAATCGGTAAACCCACTTCGATGATTTGCATCGGGGGGAGCTGATAATAATCGCGGGCTTGGCGCGCATTTCGACTGAGAAAAGCATAAAAATGTTTTTGCCACTCAAGCATGTTCGTGTCGCCGCCGGTGACGATCATCTCGCGATTAAAATAGTAAGTGGCTTCGCTCAGCTTAAGGGGTACGCCCGCGCCGCGGACTTTTTGCATGAGCGATGACACGTCAGGTGATTCCATATAGCCATAACGACCGATGGCGCGCCAGACGCCGTTACCGATTTCCGTTACCGTGAAACGATCCGCGTCGGCGACGACGGGAACTTCATCGGTGGTAATGCTCAACAAGACCACGGTTTCATGTAGAACCTTATTCGCTTTGACGTGGTGCAGGAGCACCAGCGGCGTGCCGGTGGGATTACCCGCCATGAAAACCCCCGTACCGCGCACGCGGGTTACATGCTCGCTGCAGGCGATTTTACTCAATTCGCTTTCCGTAATTTCGTTAGCATAGATGCGGCGAAAAATCTCCGCCTTTCCCAGTTTCCAGGTCGTCATGATTGCCAGTAAGCCGAGCGCGATGAAAACGGGGAGCCAGCCCCCATCAGCGAATTTATGAATATTCGCGCCAAAAAAAGTCACATCGAGAATGATAAATAATAGGCAAAGCAGAAACGCCTGCCAGAGGGGCCAAAGCCAAGCGCGCCGCATGACGACGAAAAGAATCAACGAAGTCACAATCATGGTAGCGGTAACCGCGATCCCGTAGGCCGCGGCGAGCGCGGAACTTGATTTAAATCCATAGACCGTGGCAATGGCGCCCAGAGCGAGGGTAATATTAACTAACGGCAGATAAATTTGACCGGGTTGATCGGGATTCGTGTGTTTAATAGTCAGGCGTGGAAAATAGCCCAGTTGAATGGCCTGACGGATCAGCGAATAGGCCCCTGAAATAAGCGCCTGACTGGCAATAATGGCTGCACAGATCGATAGTGCTAGAAGCGCAAGCCGCAGTGGTCCTTCGGGGGCCAGGGCGAGAAACGGGTTTCCCACTTGGCCGCCCTGCGCGATGACATTAGCGCCTTGGCCGAAGTAGTTAAGGGTCAGGCCAGGAAGAACCACCGCGTACCAACCAGTGTTAATTGCGCGGCGTCCAAAATGCCCCATGTCGGCATAAAGTGCTTCGACCCCAGTAATCGCCAAGACGACAGAGCCGAGGAGGATAGTCGATTCTTTTGGATGCAATACCAGCAATTCAACCCCGAGCAAGGGATTGAGCGCATGGAGCACGAAAGGATTTTGGATCACATGCCAAAGACCCAAGGCGCCCAAAACTAAAAACCAGAGCAACATGACGGGTCCAAAAATCCGCCCGATAAATTTTGTCCCCTGATATTGAAATGCAAACAAGCCCGCTAAAATAGCGATAGCGATCGGCACGATATAATGCTCTACGCCGGGCCAGACCTCCTTGATGCCCTCTGTCGCCGAGAGCACGGTCATGGCCGGAGTAATGATCGCTTCGCCGCATAGCATGGCTGCGCCGGTCAGCACCACGATGACGCCAAAATTGAGCACAGTTTTTCCCGGGCGGTCCAATTGACTGAGAGCGAGGAGCGCAAAAATCCCGCCTTCCCCACGGTTGTCAGCGCGCAAAACGAAGAGGGTATATTTGAGGCTTACCACAAGCAGTAAGGACCAGAAAATCAGTGAGAGAACCCCCAAGATGGCCTGCGCATGTTCACCGGGAGGAAGCGCACGGAGGCACTCCCGAATCGTATAAAGTGGGCTGGTCCCGATATCGCCAAAGACGACTCCGAGCGCACCGAGCGTCAGAGCATTTCTAGCAGCAGCACTAACCTTGGGCGACTGGTTTTGCATTGAGGAGGGCATTCTTGTCTTACCGCTGCGCACTCCAAGCAGTTTTACGGATTATTTAAATACAGCTTGACCCCGATTTGTAAAAAACAGGCAAACTAGCAAAAACGGTTGCTGCTCAGGGGTTTTCCCGTACATTACTCTCATGCTTCCCGCTTGGAAAATCGTTAAAAAATACGACGACATCATCTATCAGAAGGCCGCCGGTATGGCCAAGATCACGATTAATCGGCCAGAAAAGCGTAATGCCTTCCGCCCGCAAACGATCGTAGAGATGCATGCAGCGCTCTTGGACGCGCGCGAAGATCAAACAATCGGGGTTATTTTTCTGACCGGGGCCGGTCCCGCTAAGGACGGGAAATATGCTTTCTGCGCTGGCGGCGATCAGTCGGTGCGCGGTCACGGTGGTTATATCGATGGTCAAGGCGTACCGCGGCTCAACGTGCTCGAAGTGCAAAAACTCATACGATCGATGCCTAAAGTCGTCGTGGCCTTGGTTGCGGGTTACGCCATCGGTGGGGGGCATGTGCTGCACGTCATGTGCGACCTGACCATCGCGGCCGACAATGCGATCTTTGGTCAAGTGGGACCCAAAATGGGCAGTTTCGATGGCGGCTTTGGCTCGAGTTACCTCGCGCGCATGGTTGGCCAAAAAAAGGCCCGTGAAATCTGGTTTCTCTGTCGCCAATACAATGCCCAAGAAGCTCTCACCATGGGCTTGGTGAACAAAGTGGTGCCCGTAAAAAAGCTCGAAGCGGAAGGGGTCGCGTGGGCCCAGGAAATACTGCAACGCAGTCCTCTCGCCATTCGCTGTTTGAAATCAGCTTTCAACGCCGAGTTGGATGGTCAGAGCGGCATTCAGGAACTCGCGGGTAATGCCACGATGCTTTATTACATGACCGAAGAGGCGAAGGAATTTATGACGGCGCAGAAAGAAAAACGAAAACCGAAAGCGGCGAAGTTTCCTTGGCTGCCCTAAGCGATGCGCTAGCTTGCTGGGTGATTTTTTTGGGGGATGTTACTTTTTATTATCCACCGTCAGTTCCAGCCAGATAGCGTCGCGCAGATTTTCGCGCAAATAATCGTAGGTAACCTGACCATAGCCACCTTGTTCCCAGTTAGGTCCCCAAGAGTTTTTAAAGATAAAAACCGCATCTTTGATTTGCCCAGTGGCGGACTGACAGCCGACTAGCGTGACCGCGTGGCCGGTGGCTGGGTTTGCTGGCCGCGAGCCGATATAGCCGCGGGGAATCCGCCCAGCGGGCCAAGCTAGCCCGATCGGCACCGGTAAGCCGGCCTGCAGGGCGTGTATAATATTGTTAAGACGGGTAGGAGCATCGCGGCCGGGGAATTGATGGACAAATACGCGCTGGTACTGGCGCGCGGCTTGGATGATCTCGGAACTAGGGTAGGGCCATAGACTGGCTGGCTGGCTCCACCGATTGGGCAAGCTTGCCTGCAAAGGGATGCCGTAAGTGCGAATAGCTTCCACTCCTTCAAATAAAGTAAAGCCCTCGTCGGGTTCTTCGTTGGTCGGTTCACGGGAGCCAGTGGGACGGACCTCGGACAGTCGCTGCAAAATTTTGCGGGTCGCCCAAATCAGATACTCTTCCGAAAACTTTTCTACCTGCCCAGTCAGTTCGGCGCGCTGAAACTCCAGAGCGCTCACGATGGCAAAGACAGCACAGCTAGGCCGGCGCCCCTGATTTTTAATCCCCAATTCAAATTTGAAAAATCTTGGACGCAAATCGACTGGTCCCAGGAGCGTCGCCAGTTGGCCAAATTTCACGAGCAATTGATCAACCGGTGAAAAATTTACCGTCGAGCCCACTGGCAAATGGCGACTGGGCGCAGGCGTAGTTTTATTCACCGCCTCAGCGGCGGCGTCTAGGGCGGCGGCGTAATGAAAGCGCCCTTGCCAGTCAGGCGGGAGATCGCGCAGTCGAATAGAGGCCAAGCCATCGCGGTGGGCAATGAGGAGCGTGCGCGCATTGACGGAACGCACCTGCACTTCTTGGTAAGTAGTGGCGCCCACGGTTAATGATTCGGGTGCGACGTGGGTACCCGCATTAAGCTCGGCGGCCTGAATGGATGGCCCCGTGGTGCCCGAACCCAATCCAAGCAAGCCAATCGATCCACGCAGAATTGCGCTCAAGCGAATAGCACGAAAGCGGGTGAGTAAGGGATCCATCAGCTAGCTTTTATCGTGAATCGGCGCGAAGGCAAAGAAAGGAAAGTAGCTAAAAAAAAGCGGCTCAGTTGAGCCGCAGCTAAGTCACCGGAAGATGTTCGATTTTATTTGCCGAGACTAGCCCGAAGATCCGTGAGCTGATGAGCGG
Source organism: Opitutus sp. GAS368 (assembly GCA_945861645.1). Lineage (GTDB taxonomy): Bacteria > Verrucomicrobiota > Verrucomicrobiia > Opitutales > Opitutaceae > Lacunisphaera. The sequence goes on from CAMAVZ010000009.1 coordinate 5,746, forward strand.
AACCAAGGAGGACGTTACGGCTCGCGATAAACTTAGCATATTCTTCGACGAAGATTTTACCGGGCGGACGAAAATCAAAGTCCTTGGGGTGATCGCGAAAGAATTCCCGGTGCACGCGGGTCCAGACCAAGCGGCCATCGGTATCGATATTAATCTTAGTCACGCCAAGTTTAGCCGCTGGCAGATATTCATTCACGTCCACGCCCATCGAACCAGCGATTTGACCGCCGGCGGCATTGATGCGCGCCACTTCATCTTGCGGCACGGAAGAAGATCCGTGCATGACGAGAGGGAAATTTGGCAAGCGAGCTTGGATTTTCTCGAGCACATCAAAATGCAGGGACTGTTTGCCCTTAAACTTAAAGGCGCCGTGGGAGGTGCCGATGGCCGCCGCCAAACAATCGCAACCGGTCCGTTGGACGAAATCTTCTGCCTCAGCGGGATCAGTTAAGCAGGCGTTACCTTCCTCGACCTTGATGTCCTCTTCCACGCCACCGAGCATCCCGAGTTCAGCTTCTACTGAGATACCTTTTTTATGGGCGGCCTCAACCACCCGTTTGGTGATTTCGATATTTTTCTCAAAAGGATCGTGCGAAGCATCAATCATGACGGAGCTGAAAAAGCCTGAGTTAATGCACTCGTAGCAGGTTTCTTCGTCACCGTGATCGAGGTGGACGGCATAAATAGCCTCAGGGAAAATTTCGCCCGCCGCGCGAATAATCGCCTCGAGCATGCGCTTATCGGTGTATTTACGCGCCCCTTTGGAAATTTGAATGATGAACGGCGCTTGGGAAGCGATCGCGCCCTTGAAGAGCCCCATGGCCTGTTCAGCGTTGTTAATATTATAAGCGCCAACGGCATATTTACCGTAGGCGTGTTTGAAGAGTTGAGCGGTAGTTACGATCATGGCTGCGATCAAAGTAGCTAGTCTGCGCGAGCTCTCACAAGCCTATTTCCGGTCCGGCCGGTTAATATGACGTTACCGAAATTTAGCCGCGCCTTGCGCCCCCCATCAATGTAGTCGGGCCTCAATTCCTTGGCATGGCTGGATTGCTCGGCGCGCTCAAATTTTGCCGCATCCGGCGCGCGAGTTGGGCTTGCGCATCTTTTTCCTGCTGAATGGCGATCAAGGTATTCACTTGGCTGGGGGTCAAAATCGCGCGCGACTGCTCAATCGCTTGAGGTGTGATACTTGCTCCAGCTCCAGACCCGTTGCCGTTGCCAAAAGCAACTCCGCGGGGCTGACCAACTACGGGGTTTGTCATGGCTGGGGGAGGCGGAATATTTCGGCTGAGTATTTCGACTAGGCTGCTGGCCTGCTGCGAAGTCATAGGGTCAGCCGAATAACTCAGGCGCTGCTGCATTCGCTCAACGGTCGCCCGCTGGGGCTGGGTTGACTCGTAATTTTGATACTGGGCATAGGCCGTGGCCCCGAGCGTACGCTCGATCTGGCGATCGAGTTCCGCATTAGCATTTTGCACTAAGCTTCGCATCCGTTCGGCATTTTCCTGATTAGGCGTGAGGCCTTGGCTGCGCATGGCGGCGAGCACATCGCGCACCGTGCTTTGCTTATCGACTAAGAGTTGTTGCAATTTCCTCAACTGGTCCGGGGGCAGCGCTAATTGCTTGAACAGTTCAGCGTAGCGACTGTCGAGCATACCCCGATCGCGCAGGTTCATGAGCTGCTGCATTTCCGGAGTATCCATCATTTTAGCGAAATCCTCGGGCCCGCGCCGCGCTTTGCCGCCGCGTCGTTTATCTTTCGGTTCCGCTTCTACGGATACATCGGCGGTGGTTGATTCTGAAATGGCGGCATTATCCAATACGTCAGCGGTCTCGGGGGAGGCCGGCAGAGCGGCGTTCTCTTTCGCCTGCAGCGAATGGATCAGCGCTTCCGCCGCGGTCAGTGCCGTCTGTTGGTAATAAGCGTAAATACCGAGACTGATGCACCCGAGAGCCAGTACGGCGACCCAGCGCAGTCCGAAAAATGGAAGATTTTTCACGAGGCACAACTCACCCGCTCAGGCGATAACCGCAAGCAGTTATCAAAGCTTACTTTACGGTGTGCCCGTGCTCGCTCGGGGCTGGGGTAGTGGATTAGCGTGGGGGGAATTCAAATTCTGCCTTGTCCTGTTTTTGCGAGAGGACGAGGTAGGCGCTGAATTTGTTGCCGCGCTTGGATACAAATCCCTCGATCAGTTCGCTGCGGCCGTCTTCGATGAGCTTGCGGATTTCATCGACGGGGATCTCGACGTCGCAAACTTTTCGGGCGCACTTAAACACCGCGCGGTTGTCCTGGCCGGGTTTGCGCACGTAGTAGGCGTCGTCAGTCATGACCAACTCACCGCCGTGCACCTTGCTCTCGCCGATAATGGTTGCGCTGGAAAGGTCGAGCGGCACGCGAGCCTTGCGGGCGATGGGTTTGCCATCCTTGTCGAGCTTGGCCTTACGCGGCGGAAATTCCCAAGCCATTTTGGGGCCCTCGCGCTTTAAAAATGCATCAAAGGGCCGGCCTTTCTTGGAGATGAAGCCGGTAATGAGATCAGTCTTACCTTCAGCAACCATCTTGATCGCCTGCTCGGACGGGATCGACTTCTGGCACATAATGCGGCCAAGCCGGAAAGTCTGCTGCCACGCGGCGCCATCATGTTCGCGTAAGACATAGCTGCTGCCGCTCTCACACAATTCGGCCTTCGTGGCCGGATCAGTCCAGAACGGGATGAGGGTGGCGAGGTCAACCTTATCGCCGAAATCAAATTCCGTTTTCCACTTTTTCGTGACGACCTCCTGCTTGGTGGCCTTGTCCTTCTTGGTCTCTTCGACAAGCGCCAGCTTGATGACGGCGGAAAATCGATTGCGGGTTTTGTTGGAGATGAAGCCATCGAGCGGACCAACCTGACGTTTTTCGACGAGCGCTTGGACTTCGGACTCCTCCATGCGCCGGCCGCCAATGATTTTGTAAACCATGAGTTGGCCGTCGGCCGATTTGTAGCCGCGGAGCGTCTCACGCATGGGCTGGCCGTCGGTCGGGGAAATGATTTTGGTCACGCGCGAAGCGGAGTCATCTTCCTCAAAGCCCTTAACGCGTTCGACGATGCCTTTCGTCTCCTTAATAATTTCAGCCATGAACTGCTCGCGCGAAAATTTCCCGTGTTCCATCTGGCGAAGATTGAACTCCCACTCGCCGGTCATCGCGGGGCTGGTGATATCGGTAGCCTGCACGGCCTGTAAAAATTGCATCAGCTGCTCGGCCTTAGTGGTCGGCACCAACTCGCGCTGGGCGCGGTCCATGTATTTTTGATTAACCAAGCCCTCGATGGTATCTGCCCGGGTGGCGGGTGTGCCAAGACCCCGTTCTTTCATCGCGTCGGCGAGTTCGTCGTCGTCGACGAGCTTGCCCGCGCCTTCCATCGCGGAAAGGAGCGTGGCTTCAGTATAGCGTGGGGGGGGGCGGGTGCTTTCGGTGTGCAGGGTGGCGTCGAGCGTCTTCGCCTTGCTCTTGTCCTCGGGCGACATGGCGGGCAACGCCTTCGAATCCGGTGAATCGTCATCAACCGTGGACTTACCGTAGACCGCCAGCCAGCCTGGCGAGGTCAGGACCTTGCCTTCGGTTTTGAAAGTGTGACCGCCCACGAAGCTGAGGCGCGTGGTGATATCGAATTCCGCGACGGGGTGGAACGTGGCCACGAAGCGCCGCGCGATCATATCAAACAACTTGGCCTCCGCTTCATCGAGATGCTTGGCGGCGTGCTGGGTCGGGATAATCGCGAAGTGATCCGACACCAAGGCATTATTGAAAATGCGTTTATTCGGCTGCACCCAACCCGAATCGAGCACGCGTTGCGCGTGTACTTTGAGGTCGCCACCCAAATTACCGAGCGTCTCACGAACGAGCGGCATATAGTCCTCTGGCAGGGCGCGCGAATCGGTACGGGGGTAGGTGATCATCTTGTGCCGCTCATACAGCGACTGCGCAATCTGGAGCGTGCGCTTAGCCGGAAAACCGAAGCGACCGTTCGCTTCGCGTTGCAGCGTGGTGAGATCGTAAAGCTTGGGTGCAATCGAGGTGCTGGCTTTCTTCTCCTCGGACACCGCGGCCAGCGGCTGGCCCTGGCAGGCGGCGACGACTTGCTCCGCGGCCGCTTTCACCCAGAGGCGGTCGACGCGATCATGTTCATCGTCATTTTTCTTATAATCTGTGCGCTGGTAAATGCCTTCATAGGTACCCTTCGCGATCTCAAAATTGGCGGTGATGCGCCAGTAATCACGCGGCTTAAAATTCCGGATCTCTAATTCGCGGTTATAGACAATAGCGAGGGTGGGCGTCTGCACGCGGCCGACCGAGGCCACGTTGCCGGCGCGGGAGCCGAACATGCGTTTGGTCAGAGCACGAGTGCCATTGATGCCGATGAGCCAGTCACTTTCGCTGCGGCAGCGCGCAGCGTCAGCCAAACCCTGCATCTGCTTGGCCGGACGGAGGTGCTTGAAAGCTTCTTTGATACCCGCATCGGTCATCGAGGACATCCACAGGCGTTCGAAGGGTTTTTTGCACTTTGTCAGCTGGTAGATATAAGTAAAGATGAGTTCGCCCTCACGGCCCGCATCGCAGGCGTTGATCACGCTGGTCACATCTTTGCGGGCGAGCAGCTTCTTGAGTTGGTCAAAGCGGGTCTTCGATTCTTTGATCGGCATCAGCTGAAACTCTTCCGGAATGATCGGGAGAGTTTCCAACCGCCAGAAACCATATTTTTTCTTGTCGATATCCTCGGGCATTTGCAGGCCGACGAGATGACCCACGGCAGAAGAAATGACGTATTTATCATTTTCAAAATGATCACCTTGCTTGGGGATTTTACCGAGGGCGCGAGCAAGATCAGCCGCGACGGAGGGTTTTTCAGCGATGATGAGACATTTCATGTGGGGCCGAGCGGTTACGCTTCGTCCCCGACAATTTCAAGCACTACTTTTACGGACCCTCTTTATTACGAGCTGAAATAACCGCTAATTTACTCCAGAAAATCGAGCTTTTCAGTGCAAAAATATTCCAGCTAGATGCATCGAGCGCGGTAAATTAGCCCAGCGCTTTGGTCGCCGCCAATTCCGCCAAGACTGCATCAAGGGCGGTGAGCAGTGCGGTCATCGTCTCGTCGGTCTCATCCCCCATATTGGAAATACGGAAGGCGAGGCCCTTTAATTTACCATAGCCACCGTCGATGACGAAACCGTGTTTTGCTTTGAGCAATTTATTTAAAGCGCTGAGGTCGACCTTGAGCGTGTTAGCAAAGCAGTTCAGCGACACCGAGCCGTGGCCGGCGGCTGGAAAAAGGTGAAAGCCCTTGGCGAGAGCCCAAGTGCGCACCAATTGATTGAGCCGCGCATGGCGTGCATAGCGGACGGTCGCGCCTTCCGCCTTAATGTCGGCGAGTTTAGATCGGAGCGCGTAGATGAGGGAAATTGCTGGGGTGCTCGGGGTCATCCCGTTTTCGTGGTTCTTCTGAAATTCAATGAAATCAAAATAATAACCACGGCCCGTGATGGTAGCCGCGCGAGTGAGAGCTCGTTGCGAAACCGAAAAAATTGATAACCCGGGTGGAAGCGCTAGGGCTTTTTGCGAACCAGTTATCATCACGTCGATGCCGAGTTCATCTTTCTTAATCGGCAACGCGCTGAACGAGCTAATCGTGTCGATGATGCTGATGACCTCAGGGAACTCACGAATAACCGCCATGAGCGCGGGAAGATCGCTCATGCAACCGCAAGAGGTTTCATTATGAATCAGCGTAATCGCATCGTATTGCCCGGTCGCCAGCTCGACCCGAAGCGCGGCGGGATCGATGGGTTGGCCCCATTCAAAACGGAGGCCGCTGGCGGCGAGACCGCAGCGCTGGGCGACATCGAGCCATTTGTCGGCGAAGGCTCCATTCATGCAGCACAGAACTTTTTTCTTCACGAGGTTGCGGAGGGATCCTTCCATGACGCCCCAAGCGCTGCTGGTGCTGAGATAAACGGCATCTTGTGTATAGAAAAGCGCTTGGAGGTCTGGCTGAATTGATTGATAAAGTGCGACAAAGTCCGGACTACGGTGTCCGACCATGGGCTGCGTCATCGCGCGCAGGGTTTTTTCCGACACCGCAATCGGACCGGGAATGAAAAGTTTGTAGCTCATAGTAAATAGAAGCCAGAGTTGCATGTGGCAAAACCAGCCGCTAACAAAGACTCACAACCTTCCACTCCCTAGCGTCAAAGCCAATTTGTTCATGCCCAATCGCTGGTTTCGTCATAAATTAGATGCGGGTGAGCAATTCGCCATCGATGTGATCATGGGGCGAAGTGAAGGCACGCGCGCCGCGCTCTTGGGCGTTGGTTTGCAGGGGTTGGCTTATGTTTTCAGCGGACTAGTCCAGTTACGTCTCTGGCTTTATCGTCAGCGAATTTTCCGTGATCAGCCGCTGGGCTGCCTGGTGCTTGTCGTGGGTAATTTAACTGTTGGGGGTACGGGTAAAACTCCCGTGGTCGAAATGTTTGCTAAGGCGCTTCGCGATCGCGGCCGCAAGGTAGCAATTCTCTCGCGCGGTTATAAAAGTAAGGCACCGCCGCTTTGGCAGAAATGGTGGTTTTGGCTCAATCATATCGCCGAGCCGCCGCCGCGGGTCGTCAGTGACGGCGTTAAAGTATGGTTGGATTCGGAGGTCGCCGGTGATGAGCCTTACATGCTGGCGAGAAATTTGCCGGGCGTGGTAGTCCTCGTAGATAAAAACCGTGTAAAAGCGGGCGCTTATGCGATCAAACAATTCGGCTGCGACACGCTCATTTTGGACGACGGGTTTCAGTATCTACCACTCAAAGGTCGGCTTAATTTGCTGTTAATCGATAAGACTAATCCTTTCGGCAATGGCTTTACGCTACCCCGCGGAATCTTGCGTGAACCGATCAAGCACTTAGCCCGGGCCTCGTATGTCTTGCTCACTAAATCAAAAGGCGTCCGCGATACCGAGCTGGAGGCGATGGTTCATAAATTTAATCCGGGGGTGGAAATCATTGAGTGCGCGCATCAACCCCAATACCTGCAGCACATTGCTACCGGCGAGCGTTTGCCTTTGACTTCGCTGGCGGGCCGGAAAATCGGGGCCTTCAGCGGCATAGCCGCGCCCGAGGGCTTCGAGGCTTTTTTGCGTGAAGCCGGCGCTCAATTAGCCACCACCCGTCGTTTCGTCGACCACCACCGTTTTACACCCCAGGATCTGATAGACGTCTTTGCGGAAGCCCAAGCCGCGGGCGTTGAGTTAATGATCACCACGGAAAAAGATGCGGTGCGCATCAACGCGAACGAGAAAACTGCCATTCCCTGTTATTATCTGCGCTTAGAAATTGATATTTTACGAGGGGCGGCGGATTTCCAGGAGGCGGTAAGTAAGATATGTTTCCCCCACGGTGAGACGTTCGGCCCTCGTCGCTAAGCACTCCAAAATTTTTGGGGAGAAAAGTTTCGTCGCCGACGGGATATTTTTCGGATTGTACGTTTTCTCGCCGTCGCGAAAGTAGCGCGATGAGTGATCCCCGTTATACCCAACTCGCCGAGGTGTTGACCGGCTTTTCGACCACCTTGAAAAAAGGTGAGCGCGTCCTGATCGACGCATTCGATGTGCCTGATGCTTTTACCATCGCCCTCGTGCGCGCGGCCCGAAATTGCGGGGCCATGCCCTATGTCAATGTCCAGCGGGCTCGCATTACTCGTGAACTGTTGCAAGGCGCGACGGCGGAACAATACGCGGTGACCGCCGAGATTGAACTCCGCCGGATGCAGCAAATGCAGGCTTACATCGCCGTGCGCGGCTCGGAAAATATTTTTGAAACCTCCGATGTTCCCGCGGCACGGGCGCAAACCGTGGCCAAGACGCTTAAGCCTGTTTTGGACTACCGCGTTAACAAAACCAAATGGGTGGTGCTCCGCTGGCCATCCTCCGCGATGGCCCAGCAGGCCGGCATAAGTACGGCCGCTTTTGAGGATTTTTATTTCCGGGTCTGCACCTTTGATTATAAACGCTATGGTCCGGGCATGAAGGTCCTCGCTGATTTAATGAGCAAGACGGACCGCGTCCACCTCAAGGGTCCCGGCACCGATTTAAGATTTTCCCTCAAGGGTATTGGGGCGGTCCCGTGCGGTGGTGAACGCAATATCCCCGATGGCGAGGTGTTTTCTTGTCCGATCAGGGATAGCGTCGAAGGCGTTATTCAATACAACGCCCCCACCGTTTACCTCGGAACTTCATTCGACAGTATCCGGCTGGTATTCAAACACGGGAAAATCGTCGAGGCCACGAGTAACAATACAAAACGCCTCAACGAGATTCTCGATACAGATGACGGCGCGCGCTACATTGGTGAATTCGCCATTGGCTTTAACCCGCACATTCTCGAGCCCATGCGCGACATTCTCTTCGACGAGAAAATCGCCGGCTCCTTCCATTTCACCCCTGGGCAAGCTTACGAACAGGCGGGGAATGGTAACAAATCAGCCGTCCACTGGGACATGGTAAATATTCAGCGCCCCGAGTACGGCGGTGGGGAGATTTGGTTCGACGGGAAACTTATTCGTAAAGACGGTCTCTTTACGTTGCCGGCACTTAAGCAGCTAAATCCTGATCAACTCCTGAAAAAAGGGTAGGGATCCGGCCTACGCATCTTTTGATATTTTCTGGTTGAATCGGATACAATCACGCGGCGCTTGCTCGAAAATATTAATCGGCGCTTTTTCTTCCATGCTCCCTGCTGCATCATTGTCCGCGTTTATTCAGGCACTGCCGAAGACCGAGACTCATCTCCACGTAGAGGGTGCGCTGCCCTATGAATTGTTGAGAAAATGGCAGCCGGATACCTACCAAGAATTTCCGGCATTTCGAGAACGCGGGTATCGCTACGAAAATTTTCCGGCTTTTGAAAAACAGCTTCTGGATCATGCGCTGCCGTGGTTTATCAGCGCCGAGCGCTATTTTGAAGCAGCTCAGGTGATGTTCGCTCAGCATGTCGCGCAGAACGTTAAATACGTTGAGACAAGTTTTCACCTGCCGGTGACGCAGTTCATCAATATACTCGGTCAGGAAATTATTGCCGCGATCAAGTCCGCGGCCCCAGTTGGACTTGAGGTGCGCGTCTTTGCGGGCATGTTGCGCACGGATATTGCCGGGCCGCTGCGTACCACCATCGACGAACTTCATCGCTGGGATAATCTTGATGGAACCGACCTCCATGGCTTTGAAGGCCAGCCGACTGAACCTGATACCGCTAAAATCTGGGCGAAGCTACGCGCGGCCGGTAAAATAACGAAGTGTCATGCGGGTGAATTTGATGGTCCTGCCCGCGTGCGGGAAGCGATCGAGCAACTCGGGGTAACGCGGATCCAACATGGCATTCGCGCGAGTGAGGATCCTGAGGTCATGCGGCTGGCGGTCGATCGGGGCGTGACCTTTGACGTCTGTCCGATTAGCAATGTTGGCCTTAAAATTGTGCCCGATATGGCTCATCACCCCCTGCGTCAACTGACCACGGCGGGCATTCGCTGTACGCTCAGCACTGATGATCCGCTTTGCTTTGCAAATACGGTTAATGAGGAGTACTCAGCTATTTCCCATGGCCTCGGTTTTACGCGCAAGGAATTGGCGCGTTTCGCTCGCAATGGCTTTGAGGTTGCGAGTATGACCGCTGGGGCAAAACAGCCTTGGCTCGATCAACTTGACGTGATCCTGAACGGGTAGGGCATCCTGGCTCCGGCAGGAAGGCAGCTTGCAGGCGACCGATAGTCCTGCACCATCCGCTCACTTGGAACCCACCGTTTACATCGTTCCTGAATCTATTCGTCGCGAGCGCGCCGACAAAGTACTGGCGCAAGCCTTTCCTGAACATAGTCGCTCCGCCTTTCAGCGGGCGTTAGAGGCCGGTCGCGTCAAAGTTGATGGCCAGGTAATTGAGCAGAGTCAGGAGGTTAAAGCTGGACAGAGCATCGCGTGGTCATTTCCCGAAGTAGTCCAAGCGGAGATCCGCGGGGTAGACATCGCCCTCAAGATTATTTTTGAAGACCAGCACATGATCGTGCTCAACAAAGCCGCGGGCATGGTAGTCCATCCCGGAATTGGTACGGGCGAAGATACGATGGTGCATGCGCTCCTCGCGCATTGCGCCGGTGGTTTGAGCGGCATCGGCGGCGTAGAACGCCCGGGTATCGTCCACCGCTTAGATAAGGAAACCTCCGGTCTGATCGTAGTCGCTAAAAACGATGCGGCGCACCGCGCCTTAGCTGATCAATTTGCCTCGCGCACGTTGCGCAAAGAATATGTCACGCTGGTAGCCGGAGTCCCTAAAAAAGATAGTGGCTGCATCGATCAAAGTATCAGTCGGCATCCCGTACATCGGCATCGCATGACCACCGGCGAAGGGGGTCGGCTGGCACGCACGGATTGGACCGTAGAAAAAAAATTCGCGAATCAAGCGGCATTCATGCGCTGCCGTATTCACACTGGGCGCACGCATCAAATCCGAGTACACCTTAAGTCGCTGGGCTATCCCGTGCTGGGTGATACTACTTATGGCTGGAAACAAAATCCCGCATTGCCCGTGCCGCCGCGGGTCATGCTCCATGCTGAACATTTGATTTTTGCTCATCCTACCAGCGGCAAGGTTATGGATTTAACGGCGCCCCTGCCGGCCGATTTCAAGAAAATGCTGACCGCGCTGCGGAAACTATAACCACCAGTTGAGGGGAAATGGCCCAGGGTGATTTACAAGCCAGCCAGTGCTTCCGCGGCTAGCCCCCAGCGTAAATTGTGCAGTGAGTGGTGAAAGCAATCGAGGTGAGCGTAGTCGGCCACCGTCAGCATGGTGATCAAAGCGGCCGGGAAGACATCGGCGCGCGCCTTCGACATCCCGGGCAGGGCTTGGCGGGCCACGAGATTGAGTGGGCTGATTTCGTCGAGCAAGTCAGCGATCGTTTCAATGCCGATCAGCTTTGGGCTTTCCGCGAACGACAAATTATGCCGAGCGCCCTTCAAGGTGCGCACGGTGTGCATACTGCCGCCGGTAAAAATCGCGGGCGGAGCGACGAGGGGAAAACGAAAACTGCTACGCTTAAGTTCGTCGCGCACGTGTAAGGCTAACGCCGTCGTTTCGGCGATCACCAGAGGGGCCGCGGGCTCTTTAATAAAACGCTCCGTGAGCCGAACGCACCCGAGTTGGAGGCTCATGGCTTGCGTGATTTTGCGTTGGACAAAACGCAGGCACTCAAGGCTACCCCCGCCAAGATCAAAGAGATAAAAATCATTGAAAGCGGCAAAGGCCGAATCGCTGCTCAAACCGAGTCCAATCATATTCGCTTCTTCCTCGCCGGTGAGCATGCGAATATCATGCCCGGTCTCGGCGGCAACGCGGGCCCGAAAATCTGCGCCGTTCGTGGCATCGCGCACTGCGCTTGTGGCGACAAGAATAATTTTAACGGGGGCGTACGGCGCCGCAGTGGCGAGCAATGCTTGAATAGCCGTAAGCCCACTGGCCATTCCTTCCGCACTGAGCCGAGGGACCGCCTGGCTGATACCTTGGCTGATCCGTGTTTCGATCGTCTGACTCTGCAGCGATTCAATTTCACCTGCTGGCCCTCGATTAGCGACGAGGAGCTTGAGCGAATTGCTCCCGATATCGATGATCGCGACAGCGGGAGCCATGGCTAGAGCACGAAATCTTTCGGCGCAATGAGCACGACGAACTCACCTTTAAGGCTCAGCTTGAGCAGTTGCGCTACGACATCGCCCGCCGAACCGGTCAGAAAGGTTTCGTGAATTTTAGTGACCTCTTTCGCGATGCAGATCACCCGTTCAGCCCCGAGAGTATGGACGATCTCCGTGACAAATTTATCGATGCGGTGACAGCTTTCGTAGAGCGCGATGGTGTAATCAAAATCACGATGCCTTTCGAGAAAGGCCGTGCGGGCGGCGGTCTTGGGTGGCAGAAAGCCAGCGAACAAGAAGCCGTTGGTGGGCAAGCCAGCGGCGCTGAGGACTGCGATTACGGCACTCGGGCCGGGAACTGGGACGACGGGCAACTGGCGGCGGCGACAAGCGCGAACGATTCTAAAACCTGGATCACTCAAGCCAGGCGTGCCCGCATCACTCACGACAGCGACTGATTTTCCTTGGAGAATGAGTTCAACTAACTGCTCGGCCGCCTCGGTCTCGTTGTAATCGTGATAGGGTACCAATTCTCGATGCAACCCGAGTCGCGTTAGCATGGCGCCGGTGGTGCGGGTATCTTCGCAGGCCACGATATCAACGGCTCCAAGAATGGCGCGGGCGCGATCCGTGAGATCGCCCAGATTGCCGATGGGGGTAGACACCACATAGAGGTGGCCGGGCAAGGGGGTGAACGAAGCGTTGGCGGTCGGCGTGATCATGACGTCGCCGAGAATGGCGCGAGGCCGGCAGGAACCTTACTTGCCCATCCCGGGAATACGGCCTTCCCAGTCGGCGGGACGGCTCCACGGAATTGAAGAATCCTGCTTGGGTGGCACACAACCGGAAAGGGCGGCGAAGGCGAGGATCGCGAGCAATGAAACCAAAAGGGATTTTCTCAAGTTAGACATACTAGGTTTAGATACGAAATTATCCCCACTCTGCAACTGTCCTTTCGAGCAAGCTGACGCCGCTGAATTGGGGCGCGGCAGGGTACGCGCGGCGAGGGGACAATAAAATTAATTACGCAATAGCGATGGAGTGAGTGAGCTTTAAGGCACCTGCTGGTAGGTTGAGTCGGACCAAGGCTTGCGCGGGGTTTTGCTGACTTGGCGACTCGGATTGGCGGCCAAATGTTCCAGAATTTTAAAAACAAGTTCTGCTTGGGCGAGCTGGCCAATGGTTTTTGCTAAACTCTCCGCCGTGAAGGCAACTTCTGGGGCTGCGGCCAAGGCCGCCTTGATGGCCAGTTTCAGCGTGAGGACTTTACCCGCGGCGAGCTTACCCGCTTCAACGCCGGGTTGGTGGTAGGCATTGATCTTAATTAACGACGCATAAAATCCCACCGCCCGCTCGTAAAGCGCGATCAGTCGCCCGATGCTCTGGGGCGAAACCGCATCGATCGTAATGGTGAGGGATGGGCGATTTTTATCACTGAGGGCTTCGCGCGTGCCGAGCAGAAAGCCTTGGAGAAAATCACCGCTGGTTACGCCGGGTTCAACTTCGAGCGCAGAATCGGTCGCGCGGTCTTTGAGTACTTCAATGAAGGTGATAAAAAAATTATCCACGCCATCACGCAGTTGCTGCACATAAGCATGCTGATCGGTGGAACCTTTGTTCCCATAGACCGCGATCCCTTGGTGCACAAGGTTGCCCGCCAGATCGCGTTCCTTGCCTAAGGATTCCATGACGAGCTGCTGCAGGTAACGGGAAAAAAGCAGGAGCCGATCTTTGTAGGGGAGTATGACCATGTCCTTCGTGCCGTGGCCATCGGTCGCCCAATACCACATTAACGCCAACAAGGCGGCCGGGTTTTCTCGGAGCACGGGCTGACGGGTCGCGACGTCCATCGCGGCCGCCCCAGCGAGTAATTGATCAATTTTGATGCCTTGGAGTGCGGCGGGTAGGAGCCCCACGGCGCCCAGGACTGAGGTGCGACCACCGATCCAGTCCCACAGGGGAAAACGCGCGAGCCAGCCCTCGTGCTGCGCCAGTCGATCAAGTTGGGAATTCTCGCCGGTAACCGCGATGAAGTGGCGGGGATAGTTGAGCCCCGCGGCGCGAAAAGCCGCCTGGGCTTCCACCATGCCGTTGCGCGTTTCGGCCGTGCCGCCAGATTTTGAAATTACCAGAACGAGCGTTTGCTTTAAGCGCCGGCCTAATTGTTTGAGCACGCAGTCCATGCCATCCGGATCCGTGTTGTCGAAAAAGACTAAGCCCATTTTATCGGGTCCAGCCTTAAGCCGGCCCAACGCGTGGCTGATAAACTGGGGGCCGAGCACCGAACCACCGATGCCGATGACAAGAACTGCTTTAAATTTCCCTGCCGCCCCGGTGATTTCTCCTCGGTGTATTTTACCGACTAACATTTTAATTGCTTCAATATTGGAGCTGATCGCAGTGCGCAATTCAGCCGTCGGAGCCAAATGCGCCGCCCGCAACCAATAATGTCCAACCATGCGATTTTCATCCGGATTGGCAATGCCTCCGGCTTCCAAGGCCGCCATATCAGCCCAGGCTTGCTGTAAATGCGGCTGCATTTTCTCGAGGAAATCATCGGGAAATGGCATCCGACTAATGTCGAGCGACAAGCCGAGCTTCGGCTGGGTGTAGTAGAGCGATTGGAAACGAGCCCACGTCATATCCTAAAATGATTAACTGAGTGTCGTGATGGCGGCTAGCTCCAAAACCGACATGTTTTTCGGGATTGCTAGGTCGGCGTGAGGCCGCATTCACTGAAGATTAAAGTATGTCATTTGATCTCAAGCGCGTGTTGAAAGTGATGCTCTTCGCCTCGAACGGGCCGCTTTCGGTAAAAGATATCCAAACGGCCATCAGCCGTTTTCATGAGCAAGCCCTGGGCTTGCCCCTCCAAGGAGAAGATGCCCCCGCCGCTGAAGTACCCACCGATGGATCAGTTTCCGTGCCCAGCGAAATAATTGACCCCGGGGAACCTTTACCCACACTGGTGGAGGATGACGAATATTATCGCGGTGTGCCGAGTTTGATTACGACCGCGCAAATTCGCGAAGCATTTGAGGTCATCTCACTGGAGCTACAAGCGACCGAAAGTGAAATTGTTTTAGTGGAAGGCCACCATGGCTGGCGCTTGGTCACCCATCCGCGCTTTGCTCGCTGGGTGCGTCTGCTGCGCAATGAACCGCCGCCAGTCCGCTTGAGCGCCACCGCCCTCGAGACTATGGCCGTCATCGCGTATCGTCAGCCCGTGACGCGCGCGGAGATCGAGCATATCCGCGGGGTATCGGCGGAGGCTGGTTTAAGCAAACTCCTCGAGCGGGATTTGGTCTATGTGGTTGGTCGGGCGGACCAACCTGGGCGTCCTCTGCAATATGGCACGACGGAATCTTTTCTCGAATTTGTCGGCATTAAATCACTAGATGAATTGCCCTCATCCGATGTGCTTTCTCCCCGCCAAATCGACGCCTGGCTGCAAACTTCCAATGCACCCCAAGGGGCGAGCGATGCCGAGATGGGCCTCGATGAAACTGAGCAAAGCCAACTCTCTTTAGAAAGAGCTGACGCGCCGCCGGCGCCGGCGCCGTGACCCCGCCTCTGCGCATTGGTTTCATCGGCGCGGGTGCCAATACTCGCAGCCGGCACCTGCCGGGCTTTCAGGAGATTCCGGGGGTGGTCTTGGCTGCCGTGTGCAACCGCAACGAGGAATCTAGTCGGAAAGTAGCTCAAGCATTTGGCATTCCCGTGGTGGCTCCTGATTGGCGTGCGATGATTGATTCACCCACGATCGATGCCGTATGCATCGGCACATGGCCGAATCTGCATGCTGAATTGACGATTGCGGCACTCCGCGCCGGCAAGCATGTGCTGACGGAAGCCCGCATGGCGCGAGATTTAGGCGAAGCGTTGCTCATGTTCGCCGAGGCCCAGCGACATCCTCAACTTGTTGCCCAAATCGTGCCAGCGCCGATGTCCTTAGCTTTCGATGCTACCATTGTTAAATTAATCAATGCGGGAGTGCTCGGATCCTTACGCGAAGTGTTGGTGATGTGCACCAATAACACCCAAGCTGATAGCGCCTGGCCCAGTGGCTGGCGCCAAGATCCCCAGCTCAGCGGTAAGAATACGCTCGCCCTTGGGATCTATTACGAAATGACCCTGCGCTGGCTGGGACGCGGCGTGACTACCCTCAGCGCAGATGCGGCTATTTTCACGCCGCAGCGAAAAAACGCTCAAGGGGAACAGCAGACGATGACGATTCCTGAAAGGGTGACGGTGCTCGGTCGTTATGCCGATGCGGCCCGCTTTCTCGCTCATTTTAGCAGCGTTGAACTCACCGCACCGCGTAACGAAATTCGCCTCCATGGCAGTCGCGCCGGACTGCGATTAGATTTTATTACCAATCAACTGTGGCTCACGGAGGCAGCCGGACCAGAGCGATTGGTCGAGATCATGCCCGCGCCGGGCGATGCTTGGCGGGTGGAGGCTGATTTTATCGCCAGCATACGCGAGGATCGACCCGTGACCTTAACCGACTTCGCCACGGGGGTCAGCTATATGCGTTTTACCGAGGCCGTTTGGGCCTCGTGGAATGAGCAAGGTCGCTGGGTAACAATTTGAGTTTTAGAGTGTGCGGTGGACGAGATAAAACACCCCTAACCCTAGAGCCAATAGGCCGAATGCAGCCGCAAAGGAAGAGCTAGCAGCCTAATTTAGCCTTGGCTTGTGACGCAGCAGGATCGCGCTGGTATGGCGCGAGAATGGCCTCGGCCGTCGACTCTAGGCGTTCTGGACCGATCGGTCGTCGCGGCCAAGGTCGGCGGATCGAGTTCTGGGCGATCGCTTGATCAATCCGATCGAGCTGGGTCTGAGCGAGGGTGCATTGACGCTGTAAATCCGTAAGACGATTCGACCCAGAAAATAGGCAGTAACTTCAGCGGGGATTCGCTAGGATCAGCTCAAGGCGCACCTTGGGGATCAGACGCTGCTGGAGTCAAAAAAAGGCGCACCGTGAAGGGTGCGCCGCAAGACAGATGATTGATTCGATTAGACGACGTTAACTTTGCGATGAGCCTTATCGAACTCAACGGTGCCATCGCGCAAGGCGAAGAGAGTCCAATCGCGACCCACGCCTACGCCCTTGCCGGGATGGTGCTTGGAGCCGCGCTGACGCACGATGATGCCGCCGGCGAGAACTTTCTGACCGCCAAACAGCTTGATGCCGAGACGCTTCGCTGTGCTATCGCGACCGTTGCTCGATGATTTTTGACCTGTTTTATGTGCCATGACAGTGGGTGCTTAAAGGGTGATAGACTCGATTTTGATGACCGAGAGTTCTTGGCGATGACCGCGTTTACGCTCCATGCCCTTGCGCTTCTTCTTTTTGAAAACGATGACTTTCTTGGCGCGCTTGTTTTCGAGGACCTTGGCCTTAACCGAGGCACCGACGAGGAAGGGGGTACCAACCTTAAAATTTTCGCCTTCGCCAGCGGCGAGGACTTCATTGATTTCAATCGTGGAACCGGTCTCCGTCTTGGGATAGCGATCGACGATGAGGATATCGCCCTCGCTGACCGAGAACTGCTTGCCCTGAGTTTTGATAGTGGCTTTCATAAGTTCAAAGGGCGAAATAAGGGGAGTGCCTAGCGGGTAAGCAAGAATTATTTTATTCGAGAGCAAAACTTCTCTAACGTCCGCGCTTTTCGGGCTTAACGAAGAGGTAGTTAACTAAGAAACTTAGCCCAAGTACCCCGCTTAATGTGCGAATATTCCGCATCGCCCCAACGACGGTTCTCAGCTCACTAGCTGCTGGTTCTTTGATTTTAATTAAAAACAGGCAGCTTAGTATGGATAAAATAGGCTGAACCAAGAAAGCAACGTGGTAAACAGTTAATGGAGAGTATTCTTGCGAAATTCCCCAGGCGAGTGCCTGTCCGCCAATAATGGGTGAAATGGCGGCGACCAGCGAGGTAACCGCTAAATTGAGCCCAATCGCCATACTTTTGGCCTCAGCGGGGATCAATTTCAGCAGGATAATAAACATGCCGAGAGCAAAGCCGGCACTCCAACCGCCACCGATGAGCCACATGGGGTAAAGCATCCAGCTATTGGCGGGGGTCATGAAACAATATAAAAAATTCTGCAGCTGGCCGAGCATGAGACCGACGGTCATAACCGCCTTATTGCCATAGCGGTCCAGTAATTGTCCCCAGACGGAGAGCGAAAAAACTCCGCCCAGCGCCGCCAACGTGGCTAATAATCCGACTTGCGTGCCGGAAAAATCCAATTCCTCAAAAATAAAAACATGATAAAAAGGTCCAAAGCAATTCGCCGCGAAAGACCAAATTGAGCCGAAAACAATATAAAGCAGGAGGGACCGCGACTGAGCCACGATTCGGACCTGCTCAAGCAAAGGGCGCTCCGGTTTAATTAATTTTGGCTGAGCGGGGCGAACGCCTGGCATCTGGAAAAAATAATACAGCGAGATGAAGCGGGCAAAGCAGGCGACCCCAATGACGCCCTGAAAAGTGGCGATGGCGTAATGGCCACGGGAGAGGGCAAAGCCGAGAAGCAGGACAAAAACGAGCGTGGCCACTTGGGAATAGCGATTGCGCTGGGCAAAGTAGCGACCCCGCAGGCGCGGCGGCACTAGCTCATGCATCCAGCTATTCCAGGCCAGACTCAGCGAGGCATTAAACAAACTAGCCAAGAAAAACCAGGGCAGCAGGAATTTCGCCACCGCGACAGGATCAGCGAGCGGCAAAGCGGGTAATTTCCAACCGAGCCAGCCCCAACAAACCAAATGCAGACTGGCGAGGGCAATGGCGGTGGGTTTGACCCGATACCAACGCGCCACAAAGGGAGAATAAAAAATTTGCAAAAAATTACAAACGAAGGGCAGCGAAGTCAGATTCCCAATGGTGGGCTTGGAGAGGGCAAAGCCCTTCGTAATGAGCGCCGTAATAAAAATATTAACCGGCAGCGACATCGTCACAATCGGCACCGACAAGATGCCCTCCAGCGTGCTGGCGCGCAGCCCCAGTCGGAGTTGAGCCCGATGCAGGTGGGGCGGGACTGAGTTTGCTTGTAACATCGCGCGCATGCTGAGTGACGGGAGGAGGACGTAAACCTGAAATTCTTTATTTTACGTGACGCTAAGCTTAGAGCCCAGCGATCGATCCGCGGCCCCCAAGCATCGGCCCGAGGCTGCTGCGATTATTTGGCGACGGCGGGAGCCTGATAGTCACTGAGCAGCAAAGTAGCCGCGCCAAAATTTAATTTGAGCTGCATTTTGACCGGCAAATTACTGGCATCTTGGGCGATCCAGACTTTGATTTCACCGCCTTTTTTAAAGAGCCCCTTGGGGTTATTTTCCATGCGCGGAATCAAAACCAGCGTTTGGTAAACGCCGAGCGGCGTGCGCACTTCTTCATAATGATCGGCGTAAATTGATAGGAGGTAGAACTCTCGACCGAATTGGACGAGGAGATCGCGTTTCATCCCAGGCTGCAGGTGCCAGTCACGCGTCTGGACCAGGGCGCTGATAAGATCGACGGGATTCCCCTCGGGTAGGGCTATTTTAGTCGAACGCTGCGGCCGAACCCGGTCGGTGTATTGGGCGGTCCGAGTCGTGTAATCGAAGATTATCTCAGTATCGGTCGCCCGCTTCGGATCAGCCCCGCTCTCTTGGACGCGGAGCATGCGGCCTGAGGCCTGCTCGATGACGACGGCCGCCTGGTTATCGAAAGCATAGAGCCGACGAACGATGCCGTTCGACTTGGTGTTGGTCGTAATGCGGATCACGTTCACGTCCGCCTGTTGCTCCGCATGCGCGGCAATCGTGAGATCACCAGCGTGCGGAAAAATCGCAAAACTCACCCGGTAGGTAAAAGACTCGCCATCGCGGAAAGCCGTCAAGGGCGCGGCGTAACCGATTCCAGCCAGCGAAAGGAGAAGAAAAATATTTTGGCTGAGCAAGCGCATCAGAAAAAAAGGTGCCCTCAGGTTGAGCCAACGTTTGTGGAGATGGGAAGCTCCATTTGATTTTGTTTTCCTATGGCCCAAGCCTCGATGCCGCGCGCCCGCAGGGTGGCGGCGAATTCTTGGGCAAAGCCGTGCAAGGTATAAACTATTTTGGGTTGAACCCGCTCAACGAGCGCCAGCAAATCGGGGAAATCGGCGTGATCCGAAAGCGGGAAGGCCTCATCACAGCCATAGCGGAATTTCGCCCTCGGATCGAGCGCCCAGCCGGTAGCGATGGCGGTGCGTTTGGGGTGAATCCACGTCAGCGGGGCGGTCGACGCGGTCAGGGGTGGCGCGATAATTACGTGACCAGCGTAGGCCTTCTCGTTGAGCAAACTATACGGCGGTAGTTTCATGCCCAGCTCTGCATAACGCTTGGTCAGGCGGTGCCCGTGAGCATGCAACATAACCGGCAGACCGGCGCCTCCGACAATTTGCAATAATTCCTGCGTCTTACCCAAGGCATAGCCATAAAGTACCGGGGTGATTTTGGCGGCCAGCGCCTCGCGACAAAAAGCGACAATCCGCTGCTCAACCTCGGCCGCTGGGGGTAAGACATAGCGCGGCAGTCCAAAGGTAGTCTCCATGATGAGTACATCCGCGCGCGGAGTTTCACACGGTTCCGCCGCGTGGCTCGCGCGAAGTTTGAAATCCCCTGTGTAAAGTAGCGTGCCTTGGTCCGTGGTGGCGTGCAGCATCGCCGACCCAAAGATATGGCCGGCGGGAAAGAGCTGAAACTCGGCGCCAAATTCCGCGGCCCAGGGCTGGCGGAAATCGAGGATCGTCTCGTGCCGCCGACCGGAGAGCCGCAAGCGCATGAGGCTGGCCGTCGTGCGCGTCGCGACAATTTCGCGATGGGCGGCGATATGATCCCCATGCGCATGCGAGACAAAGGAACGCAATTGGACGGCGCGAGCGTCGAGCCACCAGCCGATTTGGGGCAAATGGACCCCGTCTTTGAAACGAACTTCCCAGGACATGAGAACGGCGCAGGAATCGCGTTAAGGCGGGCCCGAATTCATCAGCGTCCGCCAGAGTTTTCGACGGCGCGATGTTTGGCAAATAACCAGCGGGCCAGGGCGGGCATGAGCAGCATTGCTCCGAGCATGTTGCAGAGGAACATAAAGGCGAGCAGGACCCCCATATCAGCTTGAAACTTAATGGCCGAGAAAGCCCACGTGCCAACGCCAATGGAAAGTGCCAGCCCGGTGAATACGACGGATGTGCCCATGGTCGCGAAGGATTCGCCTAAAGCGTCCTCGAGTGATTTACCTTCGCGAATTTTCTCCAGCAGCGCCGAGCAAAGATAGATGCCATAGTCGACGCCGATGCCAACCCCCAGCGCCACGACCGGCAGGGTCGAGGTTTTTAAGCCGATCTGCAAATAGACCATAATCGCGTAAGCCAGATCGGACACGATGATCAGTGGCAGCACGACGCAAACCGTGGCCCGCCAAGAGCGAAATGAAACCAGGCAAAGCAGAATAATCGCAATATAGAGCCACATTACCATGGGGAATTGGGCTGATTCCACCACTTCGTTTGTCGCGGCCATCACGCCGACATTACCGGTCGCGAGCTGGAATTTGACTGGCCCCGTAGCGTGGTTCGCCCGAAATGCTTTAACCGCTGCAATCACCCGCTTGATGGTCTCAGCTTTATGATCCGTGAGATAAATCATGACTGGAATTACACTGCCATCGTTATTCAAGAGACCGGTTGAGGTTTCGACCGGCGAGACCGATTGGGCCAGCATGGCTTTATTTCGCGGAATAGTTCTCCACTTGAGACTGCCTTCGTTCCAACCGGCGGATATTGTTTTGGCCACGTCGGTGAGCGCGAGGGTGGACTTAACTCCAGGAAGATTGCGCATCTGCCAGCTAAATTGATCGATCAAGGCCATGACCTCATGGTCAATCACCCCATTGGGAATCGTTTCGGCAATAACGGTGATCACATCAACTCCGATACTAAATTTGGCGGTGATCGCCGCCGTATCTTGATTGTAGCGCGAGCTTTGCCGGAGCTCAGGAACGCCGGCGTGCATGTCGCCAATTTTAACCTGCTGGGACTTAATGAAGCCGAATGTCCAGCAACCCACCGTCACGGCAATAATGATTAAAGCATTAGGGCCGGTCGTAAATTTCACCAGCTTGCGCCACAGCGGTTGGAGCGCAAAACGACGCAGATTAACCCGTTTGCGGAAATCCGGCGCCATCGTCGTGTAGGTCAGCAAGACCGGCAGTAAAAACCGATCGGTGAGGATGATGAGGGTGACGCCAAGGCTGGCTGTGATCGCCAATTCTTGAATAATGGGGACTTTCACTAGGTAGATCGTGAGGAAGCCCACGGTGTCCGTGAGGATAGCGACGGTTCCCGGAATAAATAAATTGCTGAAGGAAGCGCGGGCCGCGAGCTGCTCGTCACGGCCAACATAAAACTCGTGCCGGAAGGATCGCAGCATTTGCGTCGCGTGACTCAAGGCGATCGCGAAGACCAGGAACGGCACTAAGATTGACAGGGGATCGATGCCGAAGCCGAAAAGATAGAGCAGGCCCAATTGCCAGATCACGGCGCACGCGGAAGTGACTAACGGGAGAACGGTTAAAATCAGCGACTGGGAAAAATAATAGAGCAGCCCAGCGGAAATAATTATGGCGATACCGAAGAAAAGGAGCACGCCGCGCGCGCCATCGGTAATGTCGCCAATGACTTTGGCGAAGCCGATGATATGAATAGTGACCGCGGGGGATTGGTATTTAGCGCGAATCTTCGATTCCAGCGCATCGGCTACTTCCGCGTAGACAAGTTTTCGGCCTGTTTGCGGATCAACTTCCAGCAGCGATACGATAATAATCGCCCCCGTAAAATCATTGGCCACGAGCTGGCCGACGCGGCCTGATTTAATGATGTTTTGGCGTACGCGTTCAAGGCCGGCGGCATTCGGCACAAAATCAGCCGGTATAATATTGCCCCCTTGCAGACCATCTTCGACGACCTCGAGATAGCGGACATTCGGGGTGAAAATCGAAGTGACTTGCGCCCGATCGACCCCCGGCAGGTAATACGATTCATCGGTGACCGCTTTGAGCGTTTGGAAAAAACTGGGCGTAAAAATATCGCCCTGCGACGCGTGCAGCGCGATGACGATGCGATTAGCCCCGCCAAATTGCTCCTGATATTTGATGAAATTCCGAATGTACTCATGGTCGCTCGGCAGCTGTTTATTGAAACTGGCGTCGACGTGGGTCTTGCTCGCAAAAAAGCTGAGGAGGATGGTGAGGCCGGCAAATACCGCGACCGTGAGGTGACGGTGCCCGAAGATTATTTTTTCAATCGCGCGCAACATCTCAAGGAATCGTGAGGCGCGTTACGCCCGCTTCACCGACGGCCACAATCGCCCCGTCATTAGTCTCGACCAAATCAGCCACACTCGTGCCAAAGTCAGCAGGTTGCCAGGCTTGGAAGCTGCGGCCGGCATCACGACTGATAAAAAAATTTCCTCCTTGCCCGCCTAACACCAGCGGCCCGCGCTGAAGGCGAAGGCCGCCCATAATGAGAACTTTGACGTCAGTCGTCAGCGGCACCCAATGTTCGCCTTGATCATCGGAGCGAAAAATATGACCGCGTAGACCGTAGGTGATAATTTTCTGCGCCGTCAGCGGCAAGACGCCAAAAAGGGAACCGTCATAAGGAACTTCCAATTTTCGCCAAGTCTCGCCCGTGTCAGCCGAAAGCAGGCATGAGCCGCTTTCACCCGCGAGGTAAAGTGTGCCATCGGGCCCAACGCTCATTCGATTATAATGCGCCTCCTCCGTGGTGGGATGGCCACTCTGCCAATGGAGGCCTCCGTCGATCGTAAAGGCGTATTTTCCGTAAGCGCCAACCGCAAAACCGCGCTGGGCGTTCAGAAATAAAACACTGAGGTAAATTGTAGCAAGTTGTTGGCCATCATCCTGTCGTTGCCAGGTTTTACCGCTATCGCGCGTTGCAATTATAACTCCATCGTGGCCGACGGCCCAGCCATGTTGGGCATCGGGAAAACTGACGCTGGTCAGCAGCGCGCGGGTCGGCGTGACTTGCTGGGTCCAATGGCGCCCGTGGTCAGACGAAATCAAAACATGCCCGTGATCACCAACCGCCACGAGTTGTTGGCCGGTATTTACGATGCTCAGTAATAAGCTCCGATCCGCCAAGGGAGCTAATGCCGCCGAGTCTGAGGCGTGAGCCATCGGCAGAAAAATAAGCACGCAGGATACCCGCCACCGGCGGGAGAATTTATTTAAGGACCGGAGGCGATTAAGTTGCCGTTGCGCCAACATTAGCATGATCACTTAAATAAATATTTCATAATAGCTGAGCGGCAGGCAAGAAAAAGGGCGGCCGGTTGAGGGCCGCCCGCAGAGGCTGAATGGCGTTAGCGCACGCCATCCTGCCGCAAGGTTGCCGGAGTGTAGTCCTGCGGCGCGCGGGTGAGGCCAAAATTATACATCTTAGCTTCGTTATCCAGGCCGATGGCCACATAACGACCTGCGATCAAATCGGTATGCACCTCGAGCGTGCTCCAGAAAACTTGGGCTTCATAGTAATTGATGCAATGGGCCTCCGAGACGCGCCAGAGTTGGCCGCGGCCATCATATTGATCAACGGCGAGCACCTGCCAGCTATCCTCGTCGATATAGAACGTGCGCTGGGCGTAAACGTGGCTGGTCCCCGCTTTCAGCGTGGCGTTAACCACCCAAACCCGGTGTTTCTCGTAGCGCGTAAGGCTTTGATTGATGTGTAGCGGCTTGAGGATGTCGCTATATTTGATCGAAGCGCTATGCAGCTTATAGGAGTTGTAGGGCACGATCATTTCTTTTTTGCCGACCAATTTCCAATCGTAGCGATCCGGTGCTCCATTGAACATATCGAATTGGTCGGAAGTGCGCATGCCGTCCGCGGCAGTGCCGGGATTGTCGTAAGAGACATTAGGCGCACGGCGCACGCGCCGTTGGCCGGAATTATAAAGCCAAGCCCGGCGTGATTCCTTCACTTGGTCGATGGTCTCGTGCACAACTAAGATTGAACCAGCGAGCCGAGCTGGAGCCATTACAGCCTGCTTGAAGTAGATTAAAACATTATCGAGGTCCTTCTCCTGCATGCCTTCGCGGGCATAATTGAAAAGAAACTCATCTTCGAAATCGACCAAGGTGTAACTGCCATTGCGCTGCGGTGCCGCTTGGCTAACAGTGCGATTGGCGGCCACTCCGCGGTAGCGGGTGAGATGATTCCAAATCACCTCGAGCCCGTTCTGTGGTACTGGGAATGGGGTGCCGATAGTTGAACCCGAGATACCGTTGCCCCCTTCGGTGAGTGCGGCGGCGGGCGCATTTTGCTTGGTCGCATCGTAAATCCGCTGCGGATTAGAGCCGCTGCGATGCGACGGGTAAACGGGCATCGAGTAATCCGAGTAGGCCTTCAGCAAAGCTAAATGCCCCGCGCTTAGTTCCGCCGTATATTTATCCGCATTGGCCGCGGTAATCGTGAATAACGGGGCTTCGTCCTTGTACGGGTCGGGATGATGCATTCCCACGGTGTAGCCAGCCGGAGGGGTGGTGATGCCGCCGGTCCAAGCCGGAATTGAGCCGTCGGCATTACCGGCCTTTTCACCGCCCAGCGGAGTGAGGTCGTTGCCGAGTCGGTTCGCGTCGCCCACGGAAATAGCGGCGAGAGCGCCCAGAGTAAGGGAGAGGAGGGTGCTGCTCGCGATCAAGTAACGGATTCCAGATTTCATGATAGTGGGGTGGGTAAAATTAGAATGAATACTTCAAGTTGCAGGAGACGAAATCACGATCGCTGATGAGATTATAGCGATCGGCACCAAAGAAATTAATATAACGCAGATCGAACGCCCAAGCATTTTGGAAGGTAAACTCTGCGCCGATGGTAAGCGATTTCCGCCCGTGCAGGAAATTGCCCAAGGGTAAGGGCGTGTTCCCGCCCACATCGTGAGCGTAGATCACGGTCGGGGAAATATTAACCCCGCGGAAGACGTTATTGTAATCAAGGCGACCAACTAATTGATAACCCCAAGAAAAGCTGTCCGCGAAAGCCGAGGCAGGCTCAGACAAGGGAGCGATGTTCGAAGCATTATTGCCGGAATTAGTCATGTAGTTCACATCGCCACCCACCATCGTACCGGGACCATCAAAACGTAAGACGTTCTTGCTCGGGAGATCGGCGTTGACGAAGCCGGTCTCAGCCAAAAGGGTCGTCTGGGCTGAGCCGAGGATGCCTTTACCCACCCAAGTGGCGGTCATCTGCCCCGTCGTTACTTTGAGGCGGCGATAGCCGGGGACGTAGGTATTCAGCTTACCCAAGAAATTACCGATTTGATTATTGGTGCCAAAAGCAGGGTTAATTGAGGAGAATGCGGCGAAAAGTAATTCGACGTCATCAACCTGTAGCGGCTGACTTTTCCGGTAGCTGATTTCACCCTGCAGGGCGATGCCGTGCACACTTGTGTTGAAGCTGGCTCCAACTAAGCCGATGTCTTCGGGGAATTCGATCAAGTAGCGGCCGGTACCTGCGGCAGTCAGGAAGCCGATGGTCCTAGCTCCATTTGCAATCGTGATCGTGGAGGGATAAAATGCCGCGTAAGGCGCTAATGATGGAGCCAAGGAGCCAACCGGAACACTGGTCAGAGCAGAACCCACCAGTCCGGGTAAAATGGCCGAGACGGTGGCAGCAGGAATTCCCGCTGCAATCATGGCCGGGGCCAGATTCGCGCTCGCCAAGCTGCTCGCGGTTGCTTGCACCAAGGCTGAACTGATCGCAGCACTCGGGGTGCGCGCTGAAATGACCGGCAGGCGACTGTGATAATTCATGGCGAACAAGCCGAATTCCGTGTCCTTCAACCCGCGCGCTAGCCAGCGAAGATTGACCCCGTATTGCCCGGAGAAACCAGGCTCATTGTCGGTCCCACGGGGTACTGCGCCAAGATTAGCGGTGTCGGCGATGGCACCGAATCCGAGCATGACCTTAGTGCCGCCTTTGGGCGCAAAGTCGTTCGAACTAAAATATGTACCAGGAGGATCAATGCGGGTGCGATCCCAGCCGAGGAGGTAAAAAGCTTCTAACGACAAATCTTCGTTTAGACCTAAGGCGGCAGAAACCATGTTAACCGGACGAAGCGCTTCTTTAAGCTCTGAGCCGGGCGTGCGGAGTTTCGCCACATCAATTGGGTTGATGGAGTTGATCCCGTTGGGAATAAAGGTGCTTTCACCCCAGCTCAATACTTGGCGACCCACGCGAAGGGTGGCGGGCATTTCGCCAATCGTCTCCTTGAAATAAACGTAGGCATCGAGTAATTCCGCTCCGGTACTGACGATTTTATTGGCCTCATCGCTGAGCGCAGTCCGATCGCGGGCGCCGTTGGAATTTACTAAGTCATTGAAATAATAGCCGCGGACGAACAGCCCGGCGTGCTGATACTTAATAAGGAGATCGTGACTCGCCTTCATGAGGAAGGAGGCGACTCCACTGTTCCGGTAGTTCAAATTGCCATCGTCGTTGTTGTTCGAGCGCTGAAGACCACCGGAACCGAGCCCGTAGAACTGCGGATCGGCGGGATTAACGCGGTAAAGCCCGCCCACTGAAAGCGTGGTGTCAAAGTTGCCTTTGACGTCACCCAATTCAAAAACAAAGGCTTGGGCGCACGGCGCTTGGGCCAACAAAGCCAAACCGGCGATAGCCGATAGGCGCAGACAAGAAGAGACAGCTTTGCTTAGGTTCATAGAGATAAAACGCAGAGGTTCAGGATGAGGAAGCCTTTAGCGACATGGGCTACCGGCTTTGCTTAGGGGTAGCGGGTAATAGAGTGCTATAATTACGGAATCACAAGCGGTAAACACCAGTCCTAAAATAGCGAATACGCCAATCCCACTTTGACGCGCGAACTAAAACCGCAACATTGGCACTATGAACGCGGCGTCGCACATTCATATTAAAGGAGCCCGCGAACATAATCTGCGGAACTTAGAACTTCGAATTCCCCGCGGAAAGCTGGTCGTCTTGACGGGGCCGAGTGGTTCAGGAAAGTCATCGTTGGCCTTTGATACAATTTATGCGGAGGGCTACCGGAAATATGTGGAAAGCCTTTCCGCTTCGGCGCGCCAGTTGCTGGAACAGCTCAAGCGACCGGATGTCGATTTTATCCACGGACTTTCCCCGGTTCTCGCGATCGAACAACGCACGGGCGGCGGCTCTCCGCGCAGTACGGTTGCCACCGTCACGGAAGTGGCCGATTACGCGCGCCTACTTTGGGCATTCTGCGGTGAACCACGTTGTCCTAAGGACGGGGGGCAGGTTCAGAAACGCTCGCTGGACGATTGCGTGACCCAATTATTTCAGTCGGCCCCGGGCGAGCGCGCCATCTTGCTCGCCGCTTGGATGACGGCTAAGCCATCCGTCCTGCGCGAGGAATTACCCCGGCTTAGCCAACGCGGCTTTCAACGGGTGCGCATTGCGGGCGTGATTTATTCTTTGGATGACTGGACCCTCGGTGTAAACGGTTCGGCTGAGCTCACCGTGGAGTTGGTGGTGGATCGGGTGGTCATCACCGCCGATCAACGCAGCCGTTTAGCTGATTCTCTGGAGCTGGCTTTTCGCGAAGGGCAGAATCGGGTCAAAGTGCTGGTGCAAAAAACGACCGAGGATACTTGGCGGGAAATCCCGCTGAGCCAGAATTTAAGCTGCTCGATTTGTGGCGACATTTTTGAACTACTTTCGCCGCGGCATTTTTCATTTAATCATCGTGAAGGCGCGTGTCCCGATTGTGGCGGTCTTGGTCGAAAACTTGCGTTCAGCGATGAATTAATTGTTCCCCAACCGCAAAAATCAGTGCGGGCGGGAGCCATCAAGCCTTGGCGGATTGGCGGTCGCAATCTCATCATTCGACATAGCTCGATCCTGAAACAATTAGCCGAGCAATTGCCGTTTGATCCTGAGTTGCCCTGGCAGGATTTGCCGCCGCCAATTAAAACAACGATTTTGCATGGCGCCGGCGAGCGCTTGTTTAGTTTTCGCTTACGGCGGACGCAGAAGGCTGAGTTGAAACCATTTCTTGGGGTAATCGCGCTGCTGGAAGCCGGGCGACGGGAATCGCGCAGCGACGGTTACCGCGCTCGCTTGGCCACCTTTATGGGCAGTGCGGATTGTCCTTCCTGTCACGGCTGGAGACTTAATGCGCGCAGCGCGGCGGTGCAGTTGGCGGGCCGCAGCTTTGTGGAATTCATGGCGATGGACATGCAAAGGGCTTTTGAATTTATGCAGAGCCTTACCGCCGTATTGCCCCGCACCGAAGCGGTCGCCGAAGTCGTGGCCGCAGTGGAACAGCGTTTGCGCTTTTTGAATGAAACGGGGCTAGGCTATTTAACCCTCGAGCGAGAATATGCGACCCTATCGGGCGGTGAAGCCCAGCGCGTTCGGCTGGCCACGCAATTGGGGATGGGGCTCGTCGGAGTAATCTACGTGCTGGATGAGCCGAGCATCGGGCTGCATCCGCACGATAATCAGCGCTTGCTCGCCACGCTCCGGGAGCTGCGCGATCGGGGTAACACCGTCTTGGTCGTCGAACACGATGCGGACACGCTGCGGATCGCCGATGAATTAATTGAACTCGGACCGGGCGCGGGGACCGAAGGCGGTCAGATCCTCTTTCAGGGCTCGCCTCAAGCCTGCGCGGAATTACCCGCGGCAAACTCACGCACCGGAGCGTATTTGGCCGGGAAGCTGAGGATTATTAAAAATGCTCCGACCAAAAAACCCAACAACCGCTGGTTAATCGTGCAAGGAGCAACCGAGCATAATCTAAAAAACATCGAGGCTCGTTTCCCCGTCGGTCTCCTCACTTGTGTCACCGGCGTCTCGGGTTCCGGTAAAAGCTCACTGGTTAACGATATTTTGGCGGTCGCCGTCGCCCGCAAGTTAAACGGGGCAAAAAATCTCCCCGGGGCCCATCGCAGTTTGCGGGGGCTCGAGGCTTTTGAAAAAGCCGTCGTGGTCGATCAAGCGCCGATTGGAAGAAGCCCGCGCTCTAATCCGGCGAGCTTCGTCGGGTTGTTGGATTTGCTCCGCGAACTTTTCGCTAAATTACCGCTGGCGAAAGTACGCGGCTATAAAGCGAGTCGCTTTAGTTTTAATGTGCGGGGGGGGCGTTGCGAGCGCTGCCAAGGCGATGGGCAAATTAAACTCGATATGCAATTCATGGCCGACGCCTACACACCGTGCGGTAGTTGTGATGGGCAGCGCTTTAATCGTGAAACGCTGGAAGTGCGTTTTCATGGGAAAAATATTGCCGATGTCTTCGCCCTCACGGTTCGGGAAGCGCTGGAGCTTTTTCGCCCGGTGCCGCGGATTATGGAAAAATTAGCCACGCTCGATGCGGTGGGGCTGGGTTATCTGCAACTCGGACAATCCGCGACCACGCTCTCTGGGGGTGAAGCGCAGCGCATTAAACTGTCCCTTGAACTGAGTAAGCGTGAGCAGGGTTTAACTCTTTATATTCTGGATGAACCCACCACAGGGTTGCATTGGACCGATATCCAGCGACTCATGGATTTACTTTTTAAACTACGCGACGCGGGCAATACCTTGGTCGTAATCGAGCATAATTTGGATGTCATCCAAATGGCGGATTGGGTCCTAGATCTCGGGCCCGGCGGTGGCCCCGCCGGCGGCGATATGGTCTATGCGGGTGACGTCGCGGGCCTGAAAAAAGCATCAGGGTCACTCACCGGCCGAGCCTTGCGGAGTGTTACTTTACGCTGATGTCGGACTTGCCGCTCATCGTTCATCTCGATGCGGATGCTTTTTTTGTGTCCTGCGAGCTGACTTTGCAGCCGGCCTTGCGCGGAAAAAAATGTGCCGTTGGTGGCCGCGAACGTGGCATCATTGCCTCCGCGAGTTACGAGGCGAGGGCTGGTGGCGTTTACACGCCCATGCCGACGACCCAAGCGCTTAAGCTTTGCCCCGACTTGATTTTGCTCCCGCCAACCGCTGGACTATATGGTAGAATCTCCCAGCAATTATTCGACCTCTGCGAAACGCTGACTCCGTACGTGCAGCGCAATTCGATCGATGAGGGTTATCTTGATCTCGGGCCGTGTGGCTTCACGTCGACGGCGGAAATTGAACAACAGGTGCGCGCACTGCAGCAGCGTATCCTGGAGCAATTGGGCGTGACGGCTTCATTTGGCCTAGCCTCGAATAAGCTTGTCGCGGCAGTCGCGAGCAAGGCCTACAAGCCGCGGGGGTTCACGCTGGTCGCCCCTGGCAGCGAGGCTCAGTTTTTAGCGCCATTAAAAGTGAGTGTAATTCCCGGCATCGGAAAAATAACCGAAGCGCGCTTGGCCGATGCCGGGATTCGCTTGGTCAGTGACCTCATCGCGCAGTCGGCCGCCGAACGGCAGCGCCTTTTGGGCGATGCCGGGCCGGCGCTGCTCGCGTTGGCTCGAGGTGAGGACACCGACTCGGTCGATCCGACTACGGCAGCGGCCCAGTCCTATTCTACGCAGGAAACTTTTAATCATAATAGTAGAGATTTTTCTCTCATCGAACGAGTAACGAAGCGGATGATCGATGAACTCATGCCTAAAATCAGAGCAGAGGGAAAACAGGCCAAAACTCTCACCATAAAAATTCGCTATCCTGGGATGGAGGATCGTTCCTCGGCCCGCAGCTTGGCGGTCGGCAGTGATCTGGAAACCGCATTTTATCCCCTCGTCTCGCAGTTGTTGAAAGCGGCCTGGACCGAGCCACGGCCATTGCGACTCGTGGGCGTGCGTTTTTCTGGTATCGAGCAACCCAGCCGCCAGCTCGAAATTTTTGGTGAAGTGGCCGATAAAAAGCGCCGCTTGGCTGGGGTGCTGGATAAATTGAATGCCCGCGGACCGTTGCCCGCGGTGCATTCCGGCCATCAGCTCGGACCGCGGCCGTCGTAGCCTCGTCGCGATGATCAAGGGTGGTGCAGTAACGCGGTATAGCCGGGAAGTTTAGCCGCGGCTGGTTCATGGGCTAGAGCAACCGCAACCCTAACTGCCCGTTTAAAATCGTTATCATCCGCCTCATTCCAACGCACCTTAGCGCGAAAATATTCTCACCAGCAAAATTCCGAGAAGAAATCCTCCGGCTTTTTTTTCTCAACGAAGCCGCCGGCTTTCATAACGGCCCAGCCTAAGCCGCGGTTGATGTTACTCTGGATTTCGGCTAGGGTCGTGGGGAGAAAGCTGGCGGCCAGCCAGGAATACGATTCATGGTACCTCATACGCTTTTACGGCTTAAATAGAGTTCGAGGGGTCAAAATTCTAGGGCACAATCAAATATCGCGGTCGGCGGGCTAGATTCCATTTGGAATCAGAGCGGCTCTGTGGATGCTGCCCTTTAATTATATGAACCCCATTGCGTCCAACCACGAGATCGATCAACGCATTGCCGCTGCCCTCGCTGCTGTGAGTGCAGAAACAGAGTTGATGCATCAGGAATTCGGGCGCGCGCGCAGCGAACTTAAATCCGACGGCACGAAAGTCACGGCGGTCGACATCGCTATTTCTCAACATATTCAGACCACCATTGGGGCGTTGTTTCCCACCGATCAATTTTTTAGCGAAGAGCTGACTCCGACCGAAGCCGCCGTGCCTGTAACGGCCCGTTTCTGCTGGGTCCTTGATCCGATCGATGGCACCAACAATTACGTCAACGGGATCAGCCATTGCGCCATATCTCTCGCGCTGCTGGAACGGGGCGAGCCGGCTTACGGCGTGATTTATGATTTGGCTCGACGGGTGCTCATTCATGGTGGACCCGGGCGCGGGCTATTTGAGGGCTCGCGACCAGCGCGCGCTCGCGGCGAGGCACCGAATAGTCATAGTTTGATTGGGTTTCATTCACCGTCAGATAAGCGTCATGCGATGGAGGGGAAACAGCTCATTGAGAATTTTAAAATTCGGGGCCTCGGCAGCAGCACCCTGCATTTAGCCTACGCGGCGATCGGGTTGCTCGATGGGGTCGTGGACCACAATAATAAGGTATGGGATATCGCGGCGGCTTGTGCTCTTTGCGCAGAAGCGGGCATTAAGATTCATTATCTGGAAAATCCGCCGTTCCCCATGCGAACATTTACCCTCCTGGCACCGCGCGTGCAATACGCCGCCGGTCTCCCGGCGATGGTCCAACGATTGCGCGAAGTAATTGGCCGCTAAACCTGGTAAGGCTGCAGCGGTACCGGATCGAACACCTTAGCTTGCGGTAATTTTTCGGCAAGTTGCGTGGCAAACCAGGCTCGGGCCGGTGGGTCGCCGTGAGTCAAAACGATCGAGCGGGGTTGGCACGCCAAAGCATATTCGAGCAATTCTTCACGCGAAGCGTGGCCACTAAACTCAAAGCGCTCAATTTGGGCGCGGATCCGCGCCTTAACATTAACGGCGGCAAAAAGAAATTCTTCGCCATTTTGCGCCGCCTGCAGATGGCCACCGGGGGTGTCCGGATCGCAGTAGCCGACGAAGCAGATACTATGCTTGGCGTTGCCGACGAGGCAGGAGGCGAGGGTATAAGAAGCGGTCTTTTCCACCATCATACCGCTGCTCACGACATAAATTCCTTGCGTGGGCGGTTCTTTTCCGGAGATGAAATCGCGGGGCGACTTTTTAATTTTTAGTTCCTTCAGAATCGTCCGCGTAAAGTGAACCAGGCCGGTTTTTTTGGAAATATCATCAAGGTAATCGCAAAGATCCAGGCCGAGACCCGAGGCGAAAATCGGGGCGGCGCCTAAACGATTAAATTTTCGCGCATCGTGGAGGATCGCGAGTATTTCCTGCATCCGCCCAAGGGCAAAAACTGGAATCAACACCGACCCACCGCGCAACAACGTGCGATTGATTGTGTCGATCAAGCGAATCATCTCGTTCGCACGAAAGTTGCCCGGCGGTTTATCGGTAGCGCCATGCGTGGTTTCAGTCACGAGCGTATCGAAATGAACCCGCGGAAATTTCGCTCCATCCAAAATTCGTTGCGGAGAAAAAAGCACATCACCGGTAAAAAAAATGCGCCGATGTTTATGGACAATTTCCACGCCGCACGCCCCGGCGATGTGCCCAGCGGCATGAAAAGTGAATTCGATCTCATCCTGGGCCCCAGCAAATTTTTTCGGACTGTTCAGTGGGTGGGGCAACAAGCGCGGCGCAAGGCGATCAATCTCATCATGCGTGAAAAGCGGGTATTCCATGATGCCTTTTTCTTCACGTTCACGAACCATGACGTTCGAGGAATTATGCAACATCCGCTCGATGAGCATGCGACTCGGGAGCGTCATGAGCACCGGGGGGTTCGGTTGGTGCCGCATGAGTAGGGGCAAAGAACCAATATGATCCAGATGACAATGGGTGATGAAAATGAGGTCGAGCTTCACCCCCACGAGCGGTCGCAGATCGGGGGCCGCGATGCGGCCGACTTGTTTAGGGTTGAGCCCGCTATCGATAACGAAATGGAAATCCCCGATCTGACAGTAGAGGCAGTTAGC
The DNA here is from genome assembly GCA_945861645.1 of Opitutus sp. GAS368. Taxonomy (GTDB): domain Bacteria; phylum Verrucomicrobiota; class Verrucomicrobiia; order Opitutales; family Opitutaceae; genus Lacunisphaera. The sequence goes on from CAMAVZ010000009.1 coordinate 40,012, forward strand.
CCCGATGCCCCCCGCACTGTTTAAATCGATGATCTTCACGTGACGGGCGCGAGTCAGTCGGCCGGAATAATCATGTCAAACTTTGGGATCCGGACAAAAATCCGAGCGCCGTGCGCATCGACTCCATGAAAACTACCGGAAGCCTGACTGTTACTGTTTCCTATATGGTAGCTGTTGTACGTAAAATGCGCGCCGGGGATGAGGGTGGGGGTCTCACCGACGATTTTGTCTCCCTCGACCACCGCCCGGGTTCCATCCGCATTTTCGATCACCCACTTCCGGCCGAGCAGGGTAACCGTACGATCAGAGCCATTATGAATCGTCAGGTAATAGATGAACGCGTGGGGGCGATCGGCTGGGAGGTGATCACCGCCGTAGCGATAAATGAGCTGATCTAAGTTAACTTTCAGACCAAGTAATTCATGCGCGACACTCATCAGATGGCAGCAGTAGAAACGAAGCTATCCGCAAAATACATAAAAAAGTTCATGCGGGGGGCAGGCTTTCGACTTGCGCCCTAAAACTCTGCCGCGCAGAAAAGCCCTCTATGGAAAAGCTCGCTCTGCTGTCGGTCAGTGACAAACAAGGCCTGGTCGAATTTGCGACTGCCCTCGTACGCCAACAAGGGTATCGCTTGCTCTCGACTGGTGGGACCGCGAAGCTGCTGGCGGCGGCTGGATTGCCGGTGACCGAAGTGGGGCAGCACACCGGGTTTCCCGAAATCATGGAAGGGCGCGTGAAGACCTTGCACCCTAAAATTCATGGCGGGTTATTATGCCGGCGCGACAAACCCGAGCATCTCGCCCAGGCGGTGAAAAATGGCATCACCCTTATTGATTTGGTGGTAGTGAATTTATATCCGTTTGAACAGACGGTCGCTAATCCCCAGGTTTCCTTCGCAGAAGCGATCGAAAATATTGATATTGGCGGGCCCTCGATGTTACGCAGCGCCGCTAAAAACCACCCGAGTGTAACGGTAATTTGTGATCCCGCTGACTACGCGACCGTCTTGGCGGTGCTGGGCAAGCCCGTCGAATTATTGGCCCTGCGCCGTAAACTCGCGCTTAAAGTATTTCAGCGCACCGCCCGGTATGATGCGGCGATTGCCCGTTATCTCGAAGCGCAACAAGACGAACCCGATATCGAGGCCCTGAGTGGCTTCCCGGCGACGTATAATCTGGCCCTGACCAAAGCCCAAAACTTGCGCTACGGTGAAAATCCTCATCAGAAAGCGGCGCTCTATGGCACGTTCCAGCAACACTTCGAGCAATTACAAGGCAAGGAGCTGAGCTATAACAATATTTTGGATATCACGGCCGCGACTTATTTAATTGGTGAGTTTGAACGACCAACCGTCGCAATTTTAAAACACACCAATCCTTGCGGGGTCGCGAGCGCCGATACGCTGTTCGCTGCTTGGGAAAAAGCTTACGCAACCGACCGGCAGGCTCCCTTTGGGGGAATTATTGTCGTCAATAATACCTTACACGGCGATCTAGCGAAGCTCATTGCGGAGATTTTCACCGAGGTGATCATCGCGCCGCATTTTAGTGAGGAAGCACGAGAAATTTTAGGGAAAAAGAAAAATTTGCGCTTGATGATCGCGCAGGAGGGACTGGGCGCCGATACGTTACAAGAAGTCCGCTCCGTCGTCGGTGGGGTACTGGTGCAGGACCGCAACCGCTTGTTGGGTAAAGTGAGCGACTTTAAAGTCGTGACCAAGCGCCAGCCCACGGCTGATGAATGGACCGCCATGCTTTTCGGCTGGAAGGTCGGCAAGCACGTCAAATCGAACTCAATTGTCTATTGCCGCGGCGAACAAACCCTCGGGGTCGGCGCCGGCCAAATGGCCCGAGTGGACAGCTCGCGCATCGCCATCTGGAAAGCAAATGAAGCGCAGCTGAACTTGCAGGGCTCCGTCGTGGCGAGCGAAGCATTGTTTCCCTTCGCTGATGGCTTGATTGCCGCGGCGGAAGCGGGTGCTACCAGCGCTATTCAGCCCGGTGGTTCCCTGCGTGATGAAGAAGTGATTCGCGCCGCCGATGAGCGGGGCATGGCGATGGTCTTCACCGGTATCCGCCACTTTAAGCACTGAGATCAACTTACCTAGGGTACTTCTTGCTAGCGCCCCGCTTAAAATTGGGTAGCGTTAAACTATGTTTGATCCGGTAGAAAAATTAAAGGAATACGTCCGCCACGCGAGTGTTTCGGCTGATCCCCAATACCAGCAGGGGATGGTAGGAGCGCAGCAATTCGTGAGCAATTTGCTCAAAGAGATTGGCTTTAGCGTCGAAGTGGTCCCCACCGCCTTACACCCCGTAATTCTGGGTAAACGCGGCGATAATCCTGCCTGGCCGCACGTGATTATCTACGGCCACTATGATGTTCAACCTGCGGACCCTTTAGCTAAATGGGAAACGCCGCCATTCGAACCAACCATTAAAGGGGAGCGGATTTATGGTCGGGGCACAGCTGATAATAAAGGTCCGCTCATGGTGCATCTGGCGGCGGTGGGGCGATTGTTGGAGAAAAATCCTAATCTACCGCTCCGGATTACCTTTATGATTGAGGGGGAGGAGGAGATCGGGAGTAAAAATTTCAAAACTTTTCTCGGTGAAAACAAAGAAAAATTGCGCGGAGATTTTGTCTACCTCTCTGACACGGGCATTCCTTCGCCAGACCAAATTGTAATTACCGTCGGACTGCGTGGCATGCTGGCTTTTGAAGTTGAATTCACCGGTCCTCAGTCGGAGTTGCATTCTGGCCTGCATGGCGGCGTAATCATGAATCCGCTCCAAGCCCTCGCAGAATTTTGTGCATCACTCCATACTCCCGACGGTCGCGTAAATCTTCCTGGGTTCTATGATGCCGTGGTGGAACCGGAGGCCTGGGAGCGCGCCGAATTACTCAAATTAGGCTTAGATCAGCGCCCTTACGCTAAATTTTTAGGCATCAATGAATTTCATACGCCTCCGGGCTATAATCCTTTTGAGGCCATTCGTTTTCTCCCGACGCTGGAATTTAACGGCTTTAGCGGTGGTTATCAAGGAGCCGGCACCAAAACGGTCATTCCCAGTAAGGCTAGCGTCAAAATCACCTGTCGCTTGGTGCCCAACCAGACCCCCGAAAACACCAAGGAAATTATGTTCGCTGAACTGCGTCGCCGCTGCCCGAGAGGGGTGACGATGACGATCAAAGAACAACATCACGCGACTCCTTACGTGGTGATTCCACCTGGACGATCAAACACTCCGCCCGATCAATCAGCTGTTTTAGCCCGGGGATTCCGCGCGGTTGAACATGCGGTTACAGCAGTTTGGGGTAAACCACCGCTCTTTCTGCGCGAGGGGGGCAGCGTGGGGTTGATCGCTGATCTTAAACAAGTACTCGGGCTTGATGCGGTGATGATGGGCCTTTTCCTACCAGAGGATAATCTGCACGCACCGAATGAAAGCTTTCATCTCGGGGTAATGAAAAAAGCGATCGACGCATCGGAGCGCGTCCTCGCGGAATTGGCTCAAAGCTAAAAGGGCCTTGGGGCCGTGGCGAAAAAACGCCTCACCCTGTTGGCCTTCTCTGCGTCGTTTTACTGGCACAAAAAAGCCCCAGCAAGAAAGCCGGGGCCTTGGTTCTTGCGCTAAAATAAATTAGCGCTTAAGGACGACGAAATCGACGCGCCGGTCTTTCGTCCAGTCGCCTTCAGAGCCGCCTTGCTTCGCATCGATGGAGCCTTTCGAGAGGGTTTCCAGACGCTTTGCGTCGACACCGAGTGATTCGAGGTAGCGTTTGACCGCGTTAGCGCGGCGATCACCGAGGCCGAGATTATATTCAGCGGTCCCGCGCCAGTCGCAGTGGCCAATGAGCGCGAGATTTTTATCACCATTATCATTGAGCCATTTAACGGCGGCCTCAATTTTAGGGCGTTCGGCTGAAGCCACTGCTGATCGATCGAGCGCAAAATACACCGGCTCGACAACGCTCTTGCTCGCATCATCAACCGAGCCACCATCGCGGGCGGAAAGGTTCGCGTTATCTCCGGGGACCGCGATTTGCTCCGGATTAATACCACTGGAACCAGTTTGCGTGGAATCTGGCATCGCTCGTACTGGTTTTTTGGCGCACGCCGTAAAGAGCAATGCGGTGGCAGCGAGAATTAGACCGAGGATTTTGGAAGAATTAATCATGGGTTACAATGTTATGAGTCTGTAGACTAATGGATATTCGGTAGTTACGCGCAAGAAAGAAACTCACGGCGGCGCATTCAGCCCCAGCGGCCAGCCTCAATGGTGGATAAGGCCAATTTCTAGCGAATAACGAGTCAGGCTTGCGACATCATGCAGATCTAACTTTCGCATTAAATTAGTGCGGTGATTATCAACCGTCTTGGCGCTGATCGCCAGTTTCTCGGCTATACCCCGCGTGCTATTACTTTCTGCCACGAGTTTGAGGATTTCCCGCTCGCGGCGCGTTAGAGCATCAATGCCACTCGCGGGTCCGGGATGTGCGACCACGTTGCGCAGCAAAGCAGCCACGCCAGGGCCAAAGTACGTGCCACCGCGAGCAATAGTTTCTAAGCCTTTTTTAAATTCACTAAGTCCCGCTGTTTTTTCAACAAAGCCGTGGGCTCCCGCCTCAAGCATTTCGCGCACCAAAATCGGGCTTTCAAAGGCGGAAAAGATCAATACCCGAGTCTGTTTGAGCGGTTTGCTGATGCGCCGGAGGATATCGACCCCACTCAGACCTGGCAGACGGGCATCGAGCACAATGAGATCGGGCTTAAGCTCCAAACATAACTTACAGGCCTGCTGGCCATCGCCACATTCACCCACGATCCGGTAATTTAGGTTGCTTTGCAAAATTTCAGCTAACATTTCGCGAATGGCGGTTTGATCTTCCACGATCACGATTCGTTGCGGTTGGGCGGGAGTAGTCACAAGCGGTCGCAATAATGGGGGAATAACCTGATAGCTAACTCAGGAATTAAATTTGTCCATGCAGGAATAGTCTGGGGCTATTTGCCGGCTATCGCTCCGGCGGCGGCTGGTGGGGCGACCGGGATTCGAACCCGGAACCAAAAGCTTAAAAGGCTTCTGCTCTACCATTGAGCTATCGCCCCCTCGCCAGCTTGCAGGGTTGAGATATTTTTTCAGTCAGCTGGCAACGCAAGAATTATTTACGTTTAGCTGATATTGACCCCCCGACGCGTTTTCGTCCAAAATAGCCCCACGACGTTTATCATGGGAACAATTCTCCAAACTCCGGATCAAAAAGATTCTGCACCCATGACAGATAAAGTCCAAGAAGTAGCTTTGGATCGGCTGTTGGTCGACCGCTTTAGAGGCGGCGATGCCGGGGCGTTTGAACAGTTAGTAACTCGCTATTGGGATCGCATCTATGGAATGGTGCATCAACTGCTGCGCAATCAACAGGATGCCGAGGAGGTCACCCAGGACGCTTTTATTCGCGCCCACCGCGGATTAGTTAACTTTCGCGGAGACTCGGCCTTTTCGACTTGGCTCTATCAAATCGCGACAAATTTAGCGCGCAACCGCTATTGGTACTGGTGGCGCCGGAAACGCGATAAATCGATTTCCTTTGATGCGCCGATGAGCGGGGACAATGACACCACGCTAGCCGAACTGATCCCCGCGGAACAAGAAACCCCGGAGGATGCTACGGTTACTCAAGAATTTGTTAATCGGATCGCCGAGTGCATGGACAAACTCAACGAAAAGCATCGCGAGATTCTCATCCTGCGCAATGTTCGCAACCTCGCCTACGAGGAAATCGCGGAAATTCTCGGCATTAGCGTCGGCACCGTTAAAAGCCGAATCGCGCGAGCCCGGGAAAGTTTGCGCGAACAATTAGGAGAAGAATTCACCCAATGAAAGACCATCGTTTTATTGAACTCGTAAATTTGTATATCGACCGGCAGATCACCGCCGCCGAAACCGCTGAGCTGGAGGCCGAAATACAAGGGCACCCCCGTCACCGCGCCATCTACCAGCAATATTGCCAAATCCACCGCGCCACAATGGATATTGGAGAAGGTTTTCGTCCGCAAGCTGCCGGCCAATCAACTCAAACTACCTTTACCAATAGCCAGTCCGTCCAACGTGCGCGCGAACAGCGTCAGCGGCGCGTTCGCTGGGGCTATTATGCCAGCGGCCTAGCTGCTGCCGCGTGTTTCGGCTTAATTTTCGTACGCCTAAATTCAAAACCAGCCGGTGTGATCGAGGGGCTCGCAACTGCGCCGGCTTTAATCGCCCGACCCGCGATCACCCCACGAGCCGTCGAGTCGGTTGTGGTGCCGGTGATCCCAACTATGGCTCAGTCTATTTATGGCGCGAACGAAGCGCCCGCGCGGCCAATGCAACGTTCACTGCTGAGCCGCCAAAGTGAATCAATCCAGTACCCATCGCTATTTGCGGACGAGGTTTTCAACCCAAAGCAAAGCGGACCGTTGAGCAACTCACGGACTTTTCGCGGACTGCCTACCCCTAATCAGCAGCTCGAGTTTACGGCTTTTCAGTTTCAGCGCTAGGCCTAGCCCAGGGCTTTTTTGATCAAGGACTCGGTCGAGGTGGTAGGTCCGAGCGTAACCCACGCTTGCCGGACAGCTTTATCCGCATCCACTGCGCGATAGCCCAGGGCCACTAACGCCAAGACGGCATCGCGAATTTTATTTTCAACTGAAGCCACGGGAGCCACCCCTGCGCCCGCTTGGGTCGCAGCCGCCCCTGCGAGCTCAGCCGGATTTAAATAATCGCGTAGTTCAATGACGAGGCGCTCGGCCGTTTTTTTGCCAATCCCGGGGCACTTCGAGAGTAAGCCGATATCACCTGCGGCGATGGCTCCTTTTAAAGTAGCGAGTGATAGCTTGCTGAGTACGCTGAGCGCCATTTTGGGGCCAACCCCAGTTACTTTTTCAACTAAGAGCCGAAAAAAGTTGCGCTCTTCCTCTGTGCTAAAGCCATAGAGCGTTTGCGAGTCTTCGCGATAAACAGCCACGGTGTGCAATTTTGCCTGCTGCCCGAGCGAGGGCAGGCGCTCGGCTGTCGTTACAGGAATGTGCACTTCGTAGCCAAAGCCTCCCACCTCAATGGTGGCGGTGAGGGGAGTGGCGGCGACCAACTGACCAGTGATGCTGGTAATCATTTCAATCCGAGCACGTCCTGCATATCGTACAATCCGGGAGGTTGCCCCATGATCCAGTGGGCGGCGCGGAGGGCGCCACGAGCAAAAATAGCGCGATCACTTGCCTTGTGGGTGAGCTCCACGCGTTCACCGAGCGCCGCAAAAATCACGGTGTGATCCCCGACTACATCACCGCCGCGTAAAGCATGTACGCCCACTTCAGTAGGCGATCGCTCCCCGGTGAGGCCCGCACGGCCGTGACGCAGAGCAGTCGCAGTCAACTGCCGCTCTACCAAAATAATATCCAATAAACGAGCGGCTGTTCCGCTAGGCGCATCCTTTTTAAAGCGATGATGCATTTCCACTACCTCGGCATCGTAATCAGCACCGAGAATACCAGCTGCGCGTTGCGTCAGGGCAAAAAGGAGATTAACGCCGACAGAAAAATTTCCAGCCCAGACACAGGGTATTTTTGCGGCCATGCTGCGCAAATGCTCCTTTTCAGCTGGAGTATGTCCCGTGGTGCCCAGCACAACAGGTTTGTGATGAAGCTGTGCGAGCTCGAGCACTTGAGCCGTGGCCCCCGGTGAGCTGAAATCAATCATTACCTCACAGCGGGAGATCGATGCACTGAGATCATCCCCAGCGTCGAGACCGGCATAAATTGTCGCATTCATTTCACCAGCAACGCTGGCGATGACTTTGCCCATTCGGCCCTGGGCCCCGTTCAAGAGAATTTGGAGTGGCATGTGCGTTAGGCTCGGTAAGCGTCCAACGCGGCCAGAAGCGTTTTGCGATTGGCCGTACTTAAGGCGCAGAGTGGTAAGCGAACTTCCTCAGAGCTAATAATCCCCAAGCGAGCAAGGGCTACCTTCATCGGCACCGGGTTTGATTCAATGAAGAATGTCTTGAAGAGCGGGTAAAGTTTTCGGTGCAGAATACGCGCACGACGGTAATCACCGGCCAGAGCTAGCGCGGTCAATTGGGTGACTTCACGCGGGAAATAATTAGAGGCCACACTGATCACTCCTTTCGCCCCCACCGCCATGAAGGGGAGGGTGAGGCTGTCATCACCACTCAGCACAGTCACGGCATCGCCCAAAGTTTGCATGATTTGATCAACACGATCCACGCTACCGCCCGCTTCTTTGATGTGGGCTACGTGGGGATATTTTGCTCGAAGCCGAGCGATCACATCTACGCTAATTTCAACGCCACAGCGACCGGGAATCGAATACAATATGATGGGCTTATCCGTAACGTCAGCGATTCGGGCGAAGTGCTGGAAAAGCCCCTCTTGCGTCGGGCGATTATAATAAGGCGCAACCAGTAACAATGCATCGGCCCCTGCCGTCACCGCCGCCTGGCTGAGATCGATGGCTTCTTGGGTGGAATTGGAACCCGTTCCCGCAATAACCGGGACTCGCCCTCGGGCCGCCTCAATGGTGCCGGCAATGATGGCCAAGTGCTCTTCATGGGTGACCGTCGGGGACTCGCCCGTAGTACCAACAGGAATGAGGCCATCGATCCCGGCTTTAATTTGAAATTCGACGAGTTTCTTCAATTCGTCAAAAGCGACGACGCCGCGCCGGAAGGGTGTAACGAGGGCAGTATAGGAACCGGTGAACTGGCGGGGACGTTTCATGGGAAAGTTACCTTGAACGATGCAAAGTTAAGCTGTAGTAAAAGCACAGCTTAAATCTCGGTTCACGCAAAAAATTCCATGAGTATCACGATTCACACTGAAATTGTTAACGATCTGCTCAAATTAGCGGTCGAGAGCGGTGCCAGTGACATCATTATCAAAGCGGACAAGTCGGGTTATCTACGCATCGGTGGGCGGTTGCGGCCGGTCGAAATGGAACCCATTTCAGCGGATCACGCGCAAGCCTTCGTCGACGAAAAAGTGCCGCCGGTTTTCAAGGAACGCTGGGCGCAAGAAGGGCAGGTGGACTTTGCCTACGCGACCGACGGCATTGGTCGTTTTCGCGTCAACGCCTTCCATCAACGCGGACTCGTGAGTATAGTCTTTCGCCACATAAAAGATCGGCCGCCCACTTTTGCGGAATTAAATATTGAGTCGGATACTTTGACTAAAATGGCCTCCGCCAAGGACGGGATCTTGCTGATCTGCGGCGCGACAGGCTCGGGCAAAAGTTCCACTATGGCGGCGATGCTCAACTGGATAAACCAAAACTTGGACAAGCATATCGTCACCATCGAAGATCCGATAGAATACACCTTTAAGGATGAAAAATCACTTTTCCAGCAGCGGGAAATTGGCCTCGATGTGCCCAGTTTCGATTTAGCGATTAAATCAGTCCTTCGCCAAAATCCTGACATTATATTGATTGGGGAAATGCGCGATAAAGAAACCTTTGAAACGGCAATTTCCGCAGCCGAAACGGGCCATTTAGTAATCTCGACGATGCATGCCTCGACGGTAAAACAAGCACTGACCCGTTTGTTTGAATTTTTCCCACCGGAGCAGATTGAACAGGCGCGGCGCCAAATAGCCGGTTCCCTGCGCGGTTTTGTATGTCAGAAATTAATTCCCGCGATCGAGGGAGGCGGGCGCTTCGCCGCCCATGAAATCCTGATTGCTGACGCCATGGTCAGCAACCTAATCCTTGATGGGAAAAATGAAAAAATCCAACAAATGCTCGAAACCAACAGCGATGCCGGCTCAAAAGCATTCAATAAAGATATTTATCGCCTGATCAAAGAGGGGAAAATCAGCAAGGCCGATGGCTTGCGCTTCTCCCCGAATCCCCAAGCTCTCGAAATGAACCTTAAAGGAATTTTCTTTAAGAGCTGATGAAATATCGCGCCAGGGCAGTTGTATTGGCCTGCGGAATCGTAATCGCGAGAGCCGCAGCGACGCCTGGGCCCGCACTCGAAAATTCCCAACGCGAACTTAAGGAGCTCCAGGCTGAGGTTAAAGCGAAACCGAGCATACCCGCCAATTCCGAGCTAACGCAAGGCTTCGCCCAATTACCCACCGCCGGCGCCCCACCAGCCCCGCTTAAACCAGCAGTATCGGAGCGAACCGCCCAAGAATTGAAAAAAAGAAAGACCGTCGACAAAAATTGGCTGATCAACGGGGTCAATGCATTGGCGCGAGCAGCGTCGGCCGAGACGGTCGCCGGCGATGGAGCGAGCAATTCGCTGCAGACAGCAAAAGACTCGGTGCCAGCACAGACTGCCGCCCAGAATTTATTGAAGGTTTATAGTGCTCAGCGCTCAGCCGAGCCCACTCAGGCGGTGAGTAAACATGCGACCATAGCTTCACGCGATCCCCTAGCGCCATTTTTGCAGGGCTGGCTTGCGGACTCGCCGGTTCGCGGCCTATTTTTTGATGATTATGTTAAGAAAATAAATACAGAGGGAGCCGCGGTCTCCAGTGCACACGGTTCCCCCACGGCGCAATCTGGCGAGCTTCGATCGACGCGCGCTTCGACGAGCGCAGGCTTCCATAGCCCCCGACCGACCGAAGCTAATCCCTATCTCGCGCCGACCAAGGAATTGGTACTGCAAAACCGAGGAACGACGATTGATTCGCCCCGCTTGACCAGCACGGTCGGTGATTCCTTCAGCCAGGCGCTCGCTACCGGACCGACCGCAGCAGCGCTGGGAGGGCCGCAACCCAGCGGAAAAGCCTCCACGCGACTCGCGCCTTCCGACGCTCAGAAATACTTCCCGCAGCAGAGGAAATTTTAGGGCTTGGTTTTTAGGCAGTGGACCGGTTTAACCGACCTTTCATCTATGCCACACGCGCTTATTTTTGCTGGGCAAGGCGCCCAAAAAGTTGGAATGGGGCAGTCCCTTTACGACGGCTCAGCTGCCGCACGGGCGATCTACGATGAAGCTAACCAGATCTTGGGGTGGGATTTAGCCCAGATCAGCTTTAATGGCCCTGAAGCAGAATTGACCCAAACTAAAATCTGCCAGCCCGCGCTTTTCGTGCATGGACTCGCCGTTCACGCAGTTTTGCGTGAAAGAGGGTTATTGCCTGAAGTTAAATTCGCGATGGGTCTGAGTCTCGGCGAAGTCACTGCCTTGACCGCCGCCGGAGTGTTCAATTTTTCCACAGGGCTTAAGATCGTCGCCGAACGAGGGCGCCTTATGCAGCAAGCTTGTGAGAAATCCGTGGGCGGCATGGCAGCCATCATCGGCGAAGAACGGGCCAAAGTGAGTGAGCTTTGCCAAGCATTCGACCTCGAGGCGGCTAATTTTAATGCCCCCGGCCAGATTATTGTTTCCGGCGAAAAAGCCCAAGTGGATGCACTCGTCGCAGCCGCCAAGGAACGCGGGCTAAAACGTGTGATGCCCCTGAACGTGGCGGGAGCTTATCACAGCCGCTTAATGGAACCAGCTCGCGCGGAATTTCAGACTTATCTCGCCGGCGTGACTTTTCAGCGTCCTACTTGTGCCGTGCTGACTAATACCACCGGCCAAGTTGTTGCTGAGCCCGAGGCGATTCGGGCTGCCTTGGTCAAACAAATTGTTTCTTCGGTGCTTTGGGAGGACTGCATGCGCCATTGCGTCGCCTTGGGCGCGACTGAATTTATTGAATGCGGGCCGGGCGCAGTGCTCGCGGGACTCGCGCGCCGCACTGAGAAAAATTGGCTGGTTAAAAGCTTTGCCGAATTAACTGACCTCCCTGCTTAAGTGAAAGACGCCCCGCTCACACGTAATTTTTGCATTATTGCCCATGTTGATCATGGGAAGACAACGCTGTCTGATCGACTGCTAGAATTCACCAGCACCATTACTAAACGAGTGATGACGGATCAGCATTTGGATTCGATGGACCTCGAAAAGGAACGGGGCATCACGATTAAGATGCATCCCGTGACCATGAATTATCCGGCGAAAGATGGTCAGATTTACAAACTCAACCTGATGGATACGCCAGGGCATGTTGATTTTGCGTACGAAGTTTCCCGTTCGCTCGCCGCCTGTGAAGGGGCCCTATTGCTGATCGACGCCGCCCAAGGGGTGGAGGCACAAACCGTGGCGAATGCACATCTCGCCTTTTCTCAGGGACTCAAGGTTATCCCAGTCATTAATAAAATCGATCTGCCCAGTGCAAATCTCGAACTTTGCATTCGTCAGTTAGAGGATATTTTAACCATCCCGGCCGAAGAGGCAATTCTCGCGAGCGGTAAATCGGGGATTGGCATTGAAGATATCTTGGAAGCGATTGTGCAGCGGGTGCCGGCCCCACGTTGGACGAACTATCCAACGACCCGCATGCTCGTATTTGACTCCAAATATGACTCGTATCGTGGGGTTATTTCACACGTTCGCGTTTTCTCGGGTACATTCAAAGCAGGGGAAATCATGATGCTGATGAGTTCAGGTCAAAAATCTGAAATTAAGGAAGTCGGCATGTTTCACCCTGGCATGATCAAGTGCCAGGAATTGGGCCCCGGCGACGTGGGCTACATTGTGAGCAATATCAAGAGCGTCGATGAAATCAAAGTAGGGGATACCGTTACGCACGCTAATAAACCAGCATCCGAGATGTTACCCGGCTACAAAGAAGTTCGTCCGATGGTTTATTGCGGTCTCTATCCACTGGAATCGAATGATTACGAAAAGCTGAAGGTCGCGCTTAGTAAATTGCGCCTTAACGATTCATCACTGCTTTATTCTAATGAAAGCTCCGTCGCCTTAGGGTTTGGCTTTCGCTGCGGCTTTTTGGGCTTACTGCATATGGAGGTCGTGCAAGAGCGCATTCGGCGTGAATACGATGTAGAGATCATTTCCACCTATCCGAGTGTCGTTTATAAGGTCAAGAAGCATGACGGCGAGGTGATCGATGTAGATAACCCCATTAACTTACCTGACCCGGGTACGATTCTCGAGATCAGTGAGCCGACGATTAAGGCGGCCATTCACACCCCGAATGAATTCCTCGGAGACATCTTAAGTTTGGTCATGGAAAAGCGCGGCACTTGCGACCAGACTGCTACGCTCGATGGCGCGCGTGTCATGTTGACCTGCACGCTCCCGCTCAATGAAATATTGGTCGATTTCAATGATCGGCTAAAGAGTATTACACGTGGCTACGGTTCGATGGATTATGAATTCGGCGAATATCGGATATCGGATCTCGTGAAGATGGATATCATGGTGAATAATGATCCAGTAGAGGCCTTTGCTTCTATCGTGCATCGCAGTAAGGCTGAAGGGCAGGGGCGTAGCCTCTGCGAAAAGCTAGCGGACATCATCCCCGCGCAAATGTTTAAAATAGCTGTCCAAGCCGCGATTGGGGGCAAGATTATCGCGCGTGATAATGTGCGCGAAATGCGCAAAGATGTTACGGCTAAGTGCTACGGCGGTGATATCAGTCGTAAACGCAAATTGCTCGATAAGCAGAAAGAAGGTAAAAAGAAGATGAAACAAATTGGCCGCGTTTCGATCCCACCTGATGCTTTTATTCAGGTGCTAAAAACCAACAGTTAACCCCCGTCTCGCTTGTTTAGTTTCTTTTACTCCGAAGAGAAAAAGTTAAGGAAAAGCGCCGGCCATTGGCTTGAGCTTGCCGATCGCGTGTATAAATTTCGGCGCGACCAACTGACAGCGAAACAAATGGAGCAATTGTTGAGCGCAACCAAGGCGGTCCAGAGTGAAGTCAAAGGATCAGCCGGGATTAAAGAATTAGAAAAAGCCTTGGGCACGCTGGAGCTTATTTTACGCGAAACGGGCGGTCGGATTTATCCCAGCTCATCGCTGGTGGAGAATGTCGAATTTTTCCTAGTCGCCGCGATTGTTATTCTCGGCCTGCGCGCCTATATCGTACAGCCGTTTAAGATTCCGACCAACTCCATGTGGCCCAGCTACTATGGCATGACGGCCTCGGCCGTATATCCCGAAGGCGGCGCCCCCAATTTATGGCATCAGGCCATTCGGCTCGTGGGTCTTGGGGCGACCAATTATGCCGTCACCGCACCAGCAACTGGCGAGGTGCTCTTCCCGGTTTATGCCTCCACTTATGATGGCACTCACTATAGTTTTCGCCCAGCGTTCGCGGAAACGAGCGGGCGCAGTCTCTTAATATTTCCTACCCGTTGGCGGGAATATACTTTTTCGGTAGCGGGTGCACAAGCGACGATCAAGGTGCCGGCGGAATTTGATAATGATTTCCAGGGAGTACTTGATGAAGCTTTCAAGGGTAAATCCGCTAATCTCTATGACGCGCTTCGCTTAGGAGCTGCCACGCATAAACCCCTGCAGACATCTACGGTCCAATTGCAAAGCCGTGCGACTACCGTGTATTGGATTCCCATCGGGAAACAGGTTCAAAAGGGTGAAAAAATATTATCTTTTGATGTCCTAACTGGCGATCTGCTGTTCGTCGATCGCCTCAGCTATCATTTCGTCCAACCTCAGGTGGGCGCTGGTTTTGTGTTCAAAACCGAAACTATTGATAGTCCTGAGATGAAGGACCAGGCGGGTAATCAGATCCGCCAATATTACGTTAAACGCCTCGTTGGGACCCCTGGGGATATCTTGGAAATTAAGGAGCCCGCGCTCTGGCGCAACGGTCAGCCCATCACCGGATCGACTGCCTTTGCCAAAAACGCGACCCGTGACGGCAAATATCCTGGTTACAACAATACCGGAAATTTATCCGCCATGGGCACTTTCACGGTACCAGCTGATTCTTATTATGCGCTGGGCGATAATTCACCCCGCAGCAAAGACAGCCGATATTGGGGGTTTATACCGGAAAAGGGCGTGGTAGGCCGCCCGTTGTTTATCTATTATCCATTCACCAGTCGCTGGGGTCTGGCTAATTGATACTTAATCCCTCGAGAACAGTCATTAAGGGATGTAATAACGCACAATATATATTATGTCTAATATATAAATGCTTAATTATTGGCTGTGGCCCATTCACCTTAATCCAAGAAAGCGCTCTATCTCCTGCAGACAATACGGCCCAGCATCTTCCAAGATATAGTGACCAGCCTCTGCAAGATAATCAGCTTCCGCGCTCGGTAACAGTACCCGCCAGCGGTTATAGTAATGATAATTAAAGCAGAAATCTTTAGCGCCCCAAAGTATCCGTACGGGTTTATCGCGCAGTAGCTGTAATTGAGATTCGATGATTTGCAGAGCGCCAGCACTGGGATGGTGCTGACCAGTGGGAATATCCTGCACAAATCGATGCGTCGCGATTCGATTATGCCAATTATTATAAGGATAGAGATAGCCACGTTTTACCATACGGTTCAGAGGTTGAGTAACTGCCATCCACGTGGCCGGCCAAGCAAAGGCATTAAAAGTACGCACAAGCCATTCCCCTAGCCTGGGCAATCGACAAAGGCGGATGCGCCACGGCACGACCGTATCGGCAAAAGCCGCGGTGTTGAGAATAATGACCCGACCGAGTTGTTCTGGTTTGAGCAGGCCGGTACCGAGTCCGATAGGACCACCCCAATCGTGCACAATCAGGTGGATTTTTTGTAGATTTAAATGATCAAGTAACGCACGGAGATTTTTAATGTGCTCGGCTAAAGCATAATTAAAATTCTGCGGTTTATCTGATAATCCGCAGCCAAGGTGATCTGGCACGATGCAGCGAATTTTACCGCGCAGCCCGAGCACGACATTTCGATAATAGAACGACCAAGTCGGATTGCCGTGCACCATCACGACGGCTTCATCACCTTCGCCTTCGTCCAGATAACTTAACTCGCCGCGACCGGTAGCAAAACGTTTAGGTTCAAAAGGGTAAAGTTGCTGCAGCCATGGCGGCCTCGGCGCGGTTGTTCTAAGCGCCTCATGGGGTGATTTGCGGTCGCACTGGGGATTGACGGTATTCACCATTCGACCCCCAGCATCAAACTGTTGATGCCGCTGCCAATACCGAGTAGGGCTACTTTATCACCCGCTTTAATCGCGCCTTGCGCTGCGGCTAAAGCCAAGGCGGTCGGGAGAGCCGCTGAGCCCGTGTTCCCGAGCGTCTCGAATGTGGAGAAATCTTTAGCTAAATCGAGGTCGAGTCTTTCGAATAATTTTTTCCGATGGGTCTGGCCAACTTGGTGACAGATAATCCGATCAGGCGTGGAGCGATTCCAGCCCGTTTCCTTTGCAAAAAGCTGCCAGGTGTCATGCGCTACTTCCACCCCCGCGAGCAATAATTGCTCCGAGTCGGTCTGCATGGCCAGACCATCGCCCGCGGTGTCCCCTTGGCAAAGTGCGCTATGTTGCGTCGCGGCTAAATAAGCGCCCGCCAGAAGGCGATGCTTCGGACCCGTAGGTAAAAGATCTTCATGGCAGACAATGGCGCCCACGGCGCCGGAGCCGATGGTCAGATTAGCGAAAAATGGTTTGATCGCATTTCGATCCAGCGACGCCGTTAATAAACGGTCTAGCGTCTGCTCAACCAAGGGGCGGCCATTCTCCCCTGCCACAACGAGCCCGCAGCGGATGTGTCCGGCCTCGACCATCGCCCCGAGCGTGACCAGGCCGTTGAGGAAACCTAGGCAGGCATTAGATAAATCAAAAATTTGCGTGTGCGCCCCAAGCCCAATTTTATGATGAGCAAAAGCGGCCGTCGCCGGTTCGAGCATATCGCGGGAGACGGCACAGTGGATGAAGGCTTCAATGTGGGCCGACTTAAATTGCGATTGCGCGAGGACGGCGCGGCCAGCTTGCGCGCTAGCCTCAGACGGCCGGGTACCCGCTGGCCACATCCGCCGCTCTTTGATCCCCGTCATCAGCTCAAGCCGACCGGCGGGTAATTTTAAACGCTCATAAAGTGGCTGCAGGCGGGCTTCGATCTGGTGGGAGGTCCAGATTTCATCGGGCAGCACGGCCACCAACGATTCAATACAAGCGTGACGAAAATGCATGGGCGCTTATTGATCAGGCCGCATCGCTAAGCGGATGATATCTTTGTCAAAGAAATTTGCCCCTAAACCGGCATCGACCACCAGGGTCGTCGCATTGCATCCACTGCTGCGCTCGCTCAGAAGAAAAACCGCGGCGTTTGCCACTTCCTGCGTAGCTAAGTTGCGCTTCCGGAAAGTTAATTTTTCCGCATACAGGTAACTTTCGACATAGCCAGGAATACCGGCCGACGCACTGGTTTTAAGCGGGCCGGCGCCGACCACATTAAAGCGAACCTCGGTATCAGCGCTAAACGATTTGGCTAGGAAACGACTGCAAGATTCTAAAGCGGCTTTGATCGGGCCCATGTAGCCATAGTTATCGGGCGTCACTTCCAGTGAAGAAATCCCAATGGTTACGACCGAAGCGTTGCGGGCCAACCGCGGTTTGAGTGCTTGAGCCAATTCGACAAGAGAAAAAGCCGAGATAGCGTTGGCCTGCAAAAAATCCTTCCGCTTCGTTTCGTGAAAAGCTTTAAACCCTGCGCTATAATTAGCGAAGGCGATGGAGTGGACGACCCCTTGGAGTGGGGCGATCCCCGCGGCTTGCAACTCTAGCGCCAAACGATCGCAAGCGCCTTCCCCCTCAACATCACAAATAAAAACCGCGCGATCAGCTAAGAGCGCCGCGAGTGACTCTTTGCGCGCCGAGGATCGAACACTGTAGACAACCCGAGCCCCCTGCTCTTCTAAGGTTTTAGCTATTTGCCAAGCGACGCTTTTCTTGTTGGCGACGCCCATCACTAAGAAAGTTTTCCCGGCCAGCTGGAGAAAATCACTCATGCTGATCCCTCAGGAGTTTTCCAAGCGACGGCGAAATCAACGCTCAAGACGCGCTTAGTCCCGTTTTTGATATTGCCGGACATCATATAAAATCCGCCGGCTATTTCCTTAATCAACACTTCAATGGTGGTAATATCTCCCGGATAGACGAGACTACGAAAGCGGACATTTGCCACTTTAGCCAAGAGCGGTACCCCCGGGGGTTTGCCTTGCCCCGCAAATTTAGTCGCCAGCAGTAAGGCGCCCGCTTGGAAGACTGATTCGCAAAGTAAAACCCCGGGCGTGATGGGTGCGCCCGGATAATGCCCTTGATAAAAAGCTTCGTCTGCACGCCAGGTGCGCTGGGCAGTGAGCGTATCAGCGGCCTGGCTAATAATTTCGTCCACGAATAAAAAAGGCGGACGATGGGGAATGAGCTGAGTAACGGTCGGCACGGGATAATTAAGCAACGGTTGTTAGAGCGGCGGGGGCGCGCTTCATGGCCACTAAAAATTTATCAATTTGATTGGACACGATTACACCATAATTAATGGTCCCCAACCAGCCCGACATGATAATCCCAACGGACCCGGCGTGATAAAGTCCGCGGAGCTGAGCCGGCAAATCCATGGAGATTTTGAGGCCTTCGAATTTAGTACCGAACGATGTGCCGGCCCAATGCCGCGTGTAGTACTCGATCGTCCGCGGCGTAGCGGCTTCTTGCCAATCGATTTTAGCGCGCACGTCGGGAATATAACGTTCGAGCGCGGTAATTGATTCGTCGATCAAGCGTTGTTTTTCCGTCGCGTAGCCTTCGGGGGATAAATTATTCCAATCTTCGTAACGAGCATTGATTGATACCACCACGGTGTAGCGGTCGAGGCCCGGCCGAGTATCAGGATAATACATCGAAAAAGTGCGACTGGTCGTGTGCAGATCGACGAGCTTTTCGCTCGAGAAGGTCGGTTCGTCGGAAGTGAAAACCAGATCGCCAATATGGGGCAAAGTCTCCCCTTTTCTAATGCCCAGATAAACTTGGCAAGAACTGCTATTAACGCGCACCGCTTTGGCGGCGGCGACAAATTCTGGAGTGAAATTCTCCTCCCCAGCCAACCGGAGCACCGTGTTCTTGATATTTGCGTTGGAGAGTACCGCCCGGCACCGAATCGTGCGGCCATTGGCCACGACCCCCACCACCTGGTTGGTCCCACCCTGCGCGGTCGTCAGGATTTTTTCCACGGTCACATGTTTGCGAATCTCCACGCCATTTTGCTTAAGTTCGGCCGTCATTTTCCGAATGAGCACATCGGAGCCCCCCTGAAAAGTATAGACGCCTTTGCTCATGAAATTTGAGAAAACGATGCCAAAGGTAATCGCGGGGTCGGCCAGCGTCGAGCCATTGGCGTACGCGATGGGTTCCATTAACAATCGCTGCACATCGGGCCGCCCAGGGAAGTAGCGTTCAAACATTTGCCCAGTGGTCTCAGGATTATTATCGTAAAAATTCATTCCCCGCAGATCGGTAAAAAACTGCTCTACCGTTTCAGCGGTGACCTTAAATTTTTCGACCAACTGCCGAGTAAAATCCTCCCGATCGAAGGTCGTATCCAGGGTGAATTGCGGATTAATAAACCGCACTCTTTTTAATTGCACAATCGACTGGGCGATATCCTGGCTCCAATATTTGCGGATCGATTTGATCATGCCGATGGGGAACCCGTGCAGCGAGATATCGAAAATATGCCCACCCTTGCGCGTGAACCATGTGGCTAAACCACCCAGTTGATAATGATGCTCCAGCAGTAGCACTTTGTGGCCGCATTTGGCCAATACATTAGCGCTGGTGAGGCCACCCAAGCCGCTGCCTATCACCACGATGTCGTAGTGATCTTCAATTCCTTTAAGCCAGTCGTAAGCCATACGAAGATCAATTAAATTCCGCTCCCACCAAAGCGCAACGCGGAAAAATTAACCTCGGGTCGACCCTTGCAGTACGTGATAATTGGCCATCGAAATACCGCTGAGCATGGCTCCAACAATGCCTAAAAAACCTTGATCAGTACCGCACAAGTAAAGATTCGACAAGTGAGTCCGGCCGTCACGAATTTTTCGGGGTGAGCCGTAGATGGCGCCGTTGAGGTGACCGGTGAACTTTTTAATTGTGCGAGGAGTAAACATATCGGTGGCGAGTTGCGCTGCGGCCAGCAGCTCCGGCGCCACGACTGGCAAGAACCGCTGGGCGCTGCGGACTACCTCAGGAAACCAGCGCTGCTTGTCTGCTTGATAAATCTCCTCTGGCAATTGCGCCCAACGAGCATAATTCGCCAGACAGGTTACGCGAAAAATTCCCTCCGACAAATTACGCCCAGCGTAATCGAAATTATTGGGAAAACAAATAACCCCACTGCGTAGATCAACCTGCTCGCGCGCATGAACGTACTCGAAACGCTCCGCGTCATTGAAAAATATAATGGTATCATCGCCCCACCCCCACTCCGCGGGTTGACGCCGAAACACACTGATCGTTTCGACGAATGATAAATTTCCGGTATTTGCTTCGGCTGCTCGCGTCTGCGGTGGCACGCAGAGGTTCATCGTCTCCGCAAAACCAACCGAGGAGATCACTTGGTGCGCAGTAATTTCTTCGCCATTATCCAGGACGAGCTGAGCCGCCCGCCCCTGTACTTCTTTAATCTGAGCCACCCCGCATTGCATGCGACGTTCCCCGCCTGCCTGCCGGAATTTATCGAGTAACACTCGTAAAATAACGCGCACCCCGTCTAACGGTCGCGCGAAACCTTCGAGATAGAGCGCCTTGAACATAATGACGAATTGGCCGAAATCCATGTCGCGCTCTTCGGCGCTCCCATAATACATCACCGGGCAGAAAATCATGTCAGTGAGCAGCGGATCCGTAAGATGGCGGCTGACTACCTCGCGAGCCGACCGCGGTTGGGCGTCAAGCGCGACATCATCATACGTTCGCACCAACTGAACCAAGGCACGCCAACCGGCGGCTTGGGCTGGGAATTTTTCAACCACTTCGGCGTCTAAGACAGCGAATTCATTCGTGAATTTCAGCGCACAGTCACGAAAAGCGATGCGGGATTGTTTTTGCGGACAGAGCGCAAACTCATCGCGGTCAATGCGCAGTTGCCGCAGCAATTTACTTAATGGGGTCCCTTTCACCCCTGGCGATACGTAGTTAGTCAGCGCATGCAGACCGACGTCATACTTGCGGCCCGCAAAACTATAAAAACTATTCAGCCCGCCAGCGGCATTGTGCCGCTCAAAGATACAGACTTTTTTGCCAAAGTGGGCCAAACGAATGCCCGCCGCCAAGCCGGACATCCCGGCGCCAATAATGGCCACATCATAATGAGAATCTTTCACTTCAGGTGGGGCGGCGATTCATTCGGATGTGCCGTGACTCGCGGCTAAATAAAAAATCGGGTCGGCTCGCCCCAAGAACGGCCCTACCCGATGGCTGGTTCAAGACGCTGAATCGACTCAAGCCTTCGTTGGAAATTTCGGCGTCAAGTATTCGGCGCAGCTCTCCAATGAGGCCAAATGACTGTAATCGGCTTCTGGCACTTCGATGCCATGGCGCTTGCGGAGTTCCATCACAATATCGAGAAAATCCATGGAATCGAGCTGCAGTTGATCGCGCAGGCGAATCTCAGGTTTGATGGCACTGAGATCTTCGTCCGGTGCGATGTCGGCGATGATGTCGATCACTAGCTTCTGGCAGTCTTCTTTCGTCATGGGTAGAGGCGGATTAAGCGACGAAGCGTTTGATAATCAACGTTGAATTAATGCCCAGCATGCCGAAAGAATTATTAAGAATGACATCCACCCGCGTCGCTTTTTTTGGCTGATTAATAACTAAACCGGGTATATTACACAGATAATCAAGGTTATCCACGTTTATTGTTGGGTGGATAATCAGATCATCAAAACTCGGTAAATTACCGGCCAATTCCAACGCCCCGGCGGCCCCCATCGTGTGGCCGATAAATCCCTTGGTGTTGTTGATATGCGGCGGACTGCTGCGGCCTTTAAAAACCTCGGCGATGGCAACGCACTCCTGGATATCGCCCTGCGGGGTTGAGGTAGCGTGCGTATTTATCAAATCGATGTCCTCAATGGTCATGCCCGCATTGGCAATCGCCTTACGGACACATTCAGCCTGACGCTCGGGATTGGGGAGAACGTAATCGGTGGCGTCGGAGTTAACATGATAACCGGCAATTTCGCCGTAAATTTTGGCGCCGCGAGCTTGGGCATCCTCGAGTCGCTCGATGGTATAAATGCAGCCGCCCTCAGATATCACGATGCCGTTGCGGGCTTCGTCAAAGGGACGACTGGCTTTCTTGGGGTCCTCATGGGCAGCCAAGGCATTTTGACTTTTGAAGCCCGCGAAAATGCCGAAGGTTTGCGGGCTTTCGCTGACTCCTCCGGCCAACGCAAAATCCACTTCCCCCAAACGCAGCATTTGGGCGGCGTGAATCAGCCCCATATTGCCGGCCGCGCAGGCCGCCCCGATGGTGTAAGCTGGTCCGGTAATGCCTAAATTCAGAGAGACTTCACCCGCGGCATTATTCGCCACGGTGCGAGGGTTATGATGATGCGACCAGAACTTCGTGTCGTATTTAAATTGTGAAATATTATAGACTTCATTCTCGGTCTCCACGTTACCGTGCTCAGTGACGCC
>CAMAVZ010000010.1:0-57089 GCA_945861645.1 Opitutus sp. GAS368
GCGGGCGGTTTAAGGAACGCGGTTCCTTGACTCTGGGCAAAGGGTGCGCCGAAATATGCCCATGCGCGCCCCCGAAATCAAAATTGAATCGATCAAGATTGGCACGGGCCGGACACCGCAAAAAGGTGAAGCGGTAACAGTCCACTATACAGGGTGGTTTATGGATGGAAAAAATTTTGATAGTTCCGTCGACCGCGCGGAGCCCTTTGTTTTCGTCCTCGGGGAGGGGCAAGTGATTGCCGGCTGGGATCTGGGGGTAGCTACCATGAAAATTGGCGATAAGGTAAAGCTTACCTTGCCGCCTGAGCTTGCCTATGGCCGCGCGGGTTATCCGGGAGCCATTCCCCCTAACGCGACGTTGGTTTTTGACGTGGAGCTTCTCGCGATTGGCTGAGTTTTTTCGCGCGGGACGCGCGGGGCATTAGCTTACGGCGGAGACGCCGGCTAGACTAACCAGTTGCTGCAAACGGGATACGTCAGCGGCGGAGGTTTTTGCCACGAAGCCGCGGGCATGAGTGAAATGGACGTCGGGGCAAACGGCTAGGCGCGTGAAATCCAATCGGGCATTGTCCTGGAAGCGAGCTAAGCCGTAGCCCGCGCTACGTCGATCTGGATAGACGGTCCCCACGATCTCCGCAGTGAGACCGCGACTTTCAATAAATTGCTCAAGGCCCAGGGCGGGGTCGTCTGGCAGTGGTTCGGTCCGCGGCAGGAAAAGAATTTTGGCGGAATGCCCCGCTAGCGATAAATCCCAGACAACGGCATGTTGACCAAGAAAATCTAAGCGATGCCGCATCGATTTTATGTAATCGAGTAAATCTTCACCGATCATGCGCATGACTTCCCAGAGCGGTTGGCCTGGTGCGATGCGTTGGGTTGCGGCGAAGCGGCGCAACAGGGTGACATCAATCGGCGAGATCAATTGGGAGACGATTGCGGGCGCGGTACCCAACCATTGTGCGGTGGTGACCAGACCGCGGCAGTCGAACCACTCTGCGACTTCGAGCCATTCACAAAATTGGCGGGCGTCGTGGTAAAGTTTAAGATGCTGCAAGACGAGTGATAGTGAACAGGTGGGCGGATGATCTTTGGGCAGCTGGTGATGATCGAAATTATGGCGCGCCGGCTTGTGCTGATGGCCCACATCAACGACGCAGATGGCGGGGTTAGCTAAGTCTTCCGGCGTGGGTTCGCGCCGCACCAGTGGCACCGGGTGCAATGCCAGCAAGACGCTGCAGGCCAGGAATTCGTCCTTATGGGCGCCACCGGGATGGGTGAGAATTGTTTCAATCAGAGTCATTTAAATAGAGTATTATCTCAAGCGGTCGGCTTTGGTCGGTCCGCAATTTTGTTGGGGTGTCTGGTTGGTTTCACTCAATGCCGTCCGCCGGTGTGCCAGTGTCCACCGGGTTTGCCTTTCGGATGATACGCGGGGGCCCCTTGACTGCTGCTACCGCCGCGGGAAGTCCGGCGGCCACCACCGCCGAAGCGGCGCCCGCGGGATTCATTTTCGCCGGCGAAGGCGGCGGGCGGAATCGCTTTATAATCGAAGCCTTCGAGTTGAAGTTGTGGAATGGTGGCTTTGATGAAGCGCTCAATGGCGCGGACTTCGCCGGCTTCTTGTGGGGTAACGAGGGTGAAGGCATCGCCGACCGCGGCGGCTCGACCGGTGCGACCGATGCGATGTACGTAATCATCGGGAGTCATCGGGATATCGTAATTAATTACGTGAGAAATATCGGCGACATCGATGCCGCGAGCGGCGATATCGGTGGCGACCATGACCTCGTATTGGCCATCTTTGAAACCCTGCAAAGCAGCGGTGCGCTGGGCTTGGCTGCGATTGCCGTGGAGCACGGCGACCGTGTGCTGAGCTTCCTTGAGGCGCAGGGCGATTTTGTCGGCGCCGTGTTTCGTGCGGGTAAAAACCAAGACGCTGTGAAAATCGGTTTTCTCGAGCAGCGCTAAGAGCAGTTTAAATTTCAGCCCTTGGCTGACGGGATAGATGGCGTGGGTGATGGATTCATTGACGGAGCGCGCGCGACCGATCGCGATGCGCTCGGGATTAGTGAGCGCAAAGCGGGCGATCGCTTCAATTTCTGGCGGCACGGTGGCGGAAAAGAACAGCGTCTGCCGTTTGCGTGGCGACAAATTGACGATTTTTTTAACGTCATTGATGAAGCCCATATCCAGCATGCGGTCTACTTCATCGAGAACGAGGACTTCCAGATGATCTAAGCGGAGCGCCCGTTCTTGAAGGAAATCCATTAATCGTCCCACGGTGGCGACAACGATATCACTGCCGGTGTGGAGTGCTTTGCGTTGAGCTCCATAGCCGACCCCACCGTGGATGAGAGCGGTCCGTAGGCCCGTGAATTGACCGAATTCGCGAAAGGCCTCGTCAACTTGGGCGGCGAGTTCGCGGGTCGGTTCGAGGACCAAGACGCGCGGAGAGGGATTTTTGTGCCCGCCGAGGCGGTTTAAAATTGGCAAGGCAAAGGCGGCGGTTTTTCCGGTGCCAGTTTGGGCGGAGGCGATGAGGTCGCGGCCACTGAGGACCACGGGGATCGCCTGTTGCTGAATGGGAGTGGGTTCGCCGTAGCCTTTGGCGGCGACGGCGCGGACGATACTAGAAAATAGCCCGAGTTTGGTGAACGGCATGGGGCGAATGCCGCGGTGAAATTGGTTAAAAGCGAGTGCAAAAAAAGCCGATTGGTTGGTCGAGATGAACCTCGTCTTTGCTGATCCAGCTGGGCAGTGTTTGGGAATGCCCCATAACCCCCATGCGAATTTCGACCAAACTGTTCTTGAGCTGATTGAGCACAGTCCGGTGGGGGCAGTGCCGGTAACCCCAGCCTATCAGGATGCTATCAGGCGACTTTACGTGGCCAACCGAGCCTATGCGGACGCCGATCATAAAGACGGTCATGTGACGGCCCGCTCTTTGGCCAAGCTGCCGTTGTTTCATGCGAATAATTTGATCGAGCTAGTCGCCAGCCAAATCGCGCCGGAGGCCTTGGAAGCCAATGGCAGCATTTTCGATCGTTATATCCAATCATTGCCGGCGGCACGTCGCGCTAAAGCGGAGAGTTATCGTCTGACGGTAGCTGGGCGCGTCGCGCATCATCGGGCGAAGCACGGGGTCGCGGCCGCACATGATCCGGTGCACACTTTAATTCTCGTTCCCGGCACGGGCCCGCATCCTGGTTTGCCAGGAAATTATCTCTATGGCTCGGCTTTTCAGGTTGGGGCCGATGCCGCGAGCAGTCCGTGGGCACTTTATTTACACGATAGTGATGATGGCGCTGCCCGCTTTGATGCGGCCACGATGGCGGAGGTGCTCGCCAAATTGCAGGAGGTCCTAGAAAGTGCGCCCTTTAATATGAACGAGCTCGAGACCTTGGGCTTTCGGCTTAATTAGTTAGCGATTAGCTCAACGTTAGGAACGGGCTCTGCGCTGAGCGTGAGGGGAACTGAGGGGTGGCCATCAATGGCCAGGGCTTCAGGCACAGGTTTCTTCGTGCGGTGGCCTGGCTTGACCATGATTTCCACATAAACGCTAATGGTCCCTTCGATTTGGGCGGCCGCTTCGATCGCGGGAATGAGTTCGGCCCAGTGCAAGGCCGTCGGCGGCGCTTGATCCAAGCCGAGTTGGCAGTCGAAGTCCCAAAAATCTACCCCGGTGGGCAAGGCTTTGCGCCGTTCCCGCTTAACATATTTGCGCACGTCTTGTTTGATCGCCTCAAGGACGCGGGCATCGGCTTTCGAGGGGTCTTTAAGTGGGAAGGTTTTCTTCATGGCTGACCTCGTATGAGCGAAGCCAGTCGGGGAGGGGAGGAAATTCGGCGAATAATTATCCCAGTAAAGCAGAAGGGCCGTCTCATCAGAAACGGCCCTTCACCCTAACACACACTAACCTAACCCTAACTACACGACGAGAGACGTAATAACCGGAATAGCGTTGAACCCCCAACAGGCGATTTTGGCTGGTTTACCTAATTGTCACAATGGGAGCGGCTTGCGATCACCTGAAGCGAATGGTTATTAGTAAAAAACATTTCGATCGAGGCTGCGGTATTGAATCGCTTCGAGGAGGTGCGGTGAATCGATCTGCTCGACGCCGGCAAGATCTGCGATGGTGCGGGCAACTTTGATAATCCGATCGTAAGCTCGCGCGGAGAGGGAGAGTTGTTCCATCGCCTGTTGAAGCAGGTCGCCCAATTTTGGTTCGAGCGCGCAGAACTTTTTCAATTGAGCTGTGGGCATCCGCGCATTGGCGTTGATGCGGGCGCCTTGGAAGCGTTGGCGTTGGCGTTGCCGAGCGAGTTCCACGCGGGCTCGAATCGCCGCGGAATTTTCCCCAGGCTGATCGTTGCGCAATTCGGCGATCGAGAGCGCGGGGGCCTCGATGTGCAGATCGATGCGGTCGAGCAACGGACCGCTGATGCGGGCGCGGTAGCGTTGAATTTGGGCGGGGGCACAGCGGCATTCGTGCTTCGGGTCGCCGAGGTAGCCGCAGGGGCAGGGGTTCATCGCGGCCACGAGCATGAAGTGGCAGGGCAGGGTGATCTTGCCGGCGCTGCGGGAAATGGTCACGTGGCCGTCTTCTAGTGGTTGGCGCAGGACCTCGAGCGCAGAGCGTTTAAACTCGGGAAGTTCGTCGAGAAATAGAATGCCATGATGGGCGAGGGAAATTTCGCCGGGACCGGGAATAGCCCCGCCCCCCAGGAGCCCTACATCGGAGATGGTGTGGTGGGGGGCGCGGGCTGGACGCTGGAGGAAGGGGACGCTGCCTTGGATCGTTTGGCCCGCGGCGGAATGAATGCGCAGAATATCTAAGTACTCATCCAAGGTCGGTGCCGGCATGATTCCTGGGATACGTTTTGCGATCATGGACTTCCCCGAGCCTGGCGGCCCTATCATGATGAGATTATGACCACCGGCGACCGCAACCTCGACGGCGCGGCGCACCGCATGCTGCCCCTTAATATCGGCGAAATCCGGTTCATGGTCGCTGCGGGTAGTCGTGGGTGTCGCCGATTGCGGGGCTGCCAGAGGCACCAACTTAAGCAGACCACCGAGAAAACGATGAGCCTGATCGAGGGAAGTTATTTGGTAGACGTCGATTCCTTTGACGAGGGCAGCTTCTTGGGCGGCGCCAGGCGGTAGCAGGATAGCCTGTTTGCCTTGATCGCGGGCGAGCACGGCCATGGCGAGGCCACCCTTGATCGGGCGAGTAGCGCCCGAGAGGCTCAGTTCACTCGCAATGAGAAAATCGGGAAGATTTTCACAGACTAATTGGGCGGTGGCGACGAGAATGCCTAGTGCGATGGGCAGGTCGTAGATCGCGCCCTCTTTGCGCAAATCACCGGGCGCAAGGTTGATTGTGGTTCGTGTGCGTGGCATGCGGAGTCCAGAGTTGCTGAGCGCAGAGAATACGCGGTCTTCGGATTCTTTAACGGCAGCGTCGGGTAAGCCGACGAGAATTAAATTAGGCACGCCGCTTTCACCCGTGTTGACTTCAACTTGGACCGGGACGGCGTCGATGCCCAGCAATGCTGCTGAGCAGATGGTCGCTAACATAGGGCAGAAAACTGAAGAGATTATTTACGCCCCGCACTCAGCTGTAAGCGTCGACTCACTTCGGCAACATTGGCTTCGACCGCCTGCAGATAGAGATTGGGTTGGCCCGCTGTCGTTAAGTAGCGATGAACGCCCCTTGCGTCTCTGTCCAGCAAAGGTCTTACGTAATTTTCCCAAAAATCTGGAGTACCGGCAAATAATTCATCAAGTTGTCGATAATTGCGATCGGCCGGAGCAACCTGCTCAAAATCATAAGCTTCTTGAAATTCGAGAAAAAGAATGGGCAATTTATCGAGGTAATCGGCCGCACTCATTTGGGCGAGACAGTCCGCCGTGACGAGGAAGCTGGCCAGTAACCGCGCTTCTTCGCGCGGGAAAATATTTTGCCTGAGTTTACTTTGAGGCCCGGTGCAGATGATGGCTGAGCAAATATCATCTATTTCTGCGGGCATGACTCCTAGGTCAGGCAGGTAGTTACGAACGAAGTCGCCGCCGCGAAGCTCGTGGGTGAGGGTGTATTTTGCACCGGTACCGATTCGATCATCAGTCGTTTTAAGGTAGCCGCTATCATGTAATAGCACGGCCATCAGGGCCAATTCCCAGTCGCGGATCGTTAACCGTGGCTGGTCGCCCGCGTTATGATGACCTTCTAATAATTTAATCAGACATACGGTGACCGCCAGCGTATGTTCATAATCGTGATAAAGCATATCGCTGGCCTGATAACCAGGGTGACCGCCAGCAAACATGGCAGTGACATCGCTAAATAATCGAGTGATCAGCGGCGCGCTATTCTGCGCGCCGATCTTATTAAAAGCCCCTTGCACAAAACTGCCTATGGCGGCTGGATTTTTGGTGTCGATGGCGAGAGGCAAACTCATTACAATAATACTAGATAGGAATTGAACCCTAGGCGGCAAGCCGATTGTCTGCGTCCGAAAAGAATGTGGAGCAGCACAAATACGATTGTTGGTCTGACTGGCGGGATGGGGTGCGGAAAATCGACCGCCGCGGCATTTTTTGCTGAACTCGGTTTCCGCCGCCTCGATGCTGATCAGGTTATCCGGGAGCATTTATTGCCGGACCGAGCCATCGTGCAGGCTATTGCGAAGCAATTTGGTTCGACGATATTGGATGAAGCGGGGCAAGTGCGCCGTGCTCGATTGGCGGAGGTGGTGTTTAATGATGCGGCGGCTCTGGCGTGGCTCGAGGAACTGCTCCATCCATTGTTACTAGCCTACTGGCGGAAGATTTTTGAGCAAAGCCACGACGAAGCTTTCATTGTGGAGGTTCCGTTACTCTTTGAAAAAGGCCTAGAGAATTGGTTTGATTTCATCATCTGCGTCACCACAGACTCCGCTTCGCAATTGAGACGGCTGGAGCAGAAGGGCATCCCCCTGGAACTCGCCCGTCAGCGCTTAGACAAACAACTGCCACTAGCCCGAAAGTGCGAGCTGGCAGACTTTGTTCTCCTTAATGACGGCACTACCGAATTTTTGCGTGAACAAGTCGAGGCGTTGGCCGACCGTCTTTTGAAAATCCCAACCGATCGGCCCGCCGGCCGCCCTCATGCAAGTCCCTCCTAAATCCGACGACGAAAGTTCCACCTCAGCTGATGCTCCCCAGAGTGATTCAGCCAAAAGTAAGCGCCCAGTGCGCTCTCGGCTTTACCGCACTACTAAAAAAGTGGTGAAAATTCCCGCGGCCAAGGGCGAGTCCCGCGCGGCGAAACCAGGCTCCGCGGCCAAGACAATGCTAGAGTCTCCGGTCGCGTCCGCACCCGAGGTTGCCATCATGCGGGAAATCGCGCCCGCGCCGGTACCCGTTGCGCGCGCCGAACCCGTCAGTCACAGTCCCACCCCGACGATGCCCATGGATGCGTCTGCCCCCGCTGGGCACGACAACTACGGGGAAGGTCAGGGTGGTCACTATCAGCAGCCAGGTGGCGGCAAATTTGGCCGTCGCGGCCGCGGTGGAAAACAATTTCGCGGGGGCGGCAAGTGGGGGAACCCTAATTTTCAGCCGGCACCTAAATATCCGCCGCAGTCTGCACCGCCCCCAGAAGTCGTTCATTATGGCGACCTCCCAGATCCCGCCCGCTTCCAGAGCCTCGTGGCTGTGGCGCAACTCGCCGAGGAAATTTCTAGCCGCCAGGCGGACCCGATCTGGCTGAATGAGCTCTATGGGCTCAACTTAGCTGAGCTGACGGCCTTTGCCAAAAAAATGGAGATCCAGTTTGAGGGCGCACCCAATCGCCGTCAGCTGATTACGCAGATTTTTGCTGCTACGATTGAGCAAAAGCATCCGCTGTATGATCGTGGTTATATCGATATGAATGATCGCGGCAGCTTCGTCGTGCACGAAGATGTTAACTATCGTCTCTATCCGGAGGACGCCTATCTCCCCGAGATTTTTGTGCGTGAGTTTGGGTTAAAGCGTGGCCACGCCGTGGAAGTTCAACTGCAAGCGCCACAAGGAAACGATCGTTGTCCGGCGGTGGTCGCCATTCGCAGTGTGATGGGCGTCAAGCCCGCGGACATTGCAAAAATTCAGCCGTTTGAAGAACTCACGCCGTATTATCCTCTCAAGCGCATTATGCTAGAGCAGGAAGGGGCCAAAGATGTTTCGATGCGAATGGTAGATATCGTTACTCCAGTTGGCTTCGGCCAACGTGGCCTCATTGTCGCGCCCCCGCGGACAGGTAAGACCATCCTAATGCAGAATATGGCCAACTCGATTGCGGCGAATTCGCCTGAAACGAAGTTGATTATTTTACTGGTCGATGAACGGCCCGAAGAAGTCACTGACTTCAAACGTCACTGCAAAGGCGAGATCGTGAGTTCAACCTTTGATGAGACACCTGAAAGCCACGTGCATTGCGCTGAAATGGTGATTGAAAAGGCTCGACGCCTAGTGGAGCAGGGCGAGCAAGTGGTCATCTTGCTTGATTCCATTACACGTCTCGCGCGCGCTTACAACGCCCTCGCGGGGAATAGTGGGAAAATTATGTCCGGTGGTTTGGAGGCCAACGCTCTGCAAAAACCCAAGCGTTTTTTTGGTTCAGCACGTAATATTGAAGGCGCGGGTAGTTTGACGATTCTCGGCACCGCTTTGGTCGATACCGGCAGTCGCATGGATGAAATTATCTTCGAGGAATTCAAAGGCACTGGTAACATGGAGCTCCATCTCGACCGTGATTTGGTCAACAAGCGTATTTTCCCCGCCATTAATATTGATAAGAGTGGGACGCGCAAAGAAGAGCTGATCTATCACCCTGAGGAATTGCTGCGCGTTTACGCGTTGCGGCGCGCGATGCAGGGGGTTCCTGCCGCTGACTCATTGGATATGTTGATTCAGCGTTTGAAAAAAACTAAGACCAATGCGGAATTTTTGATGAGCCTAAATCGTTAAAACTCGTCGCTAGAATTTGTGATTACGGCCGACGACTCTGGGATACAAAACGGCTCCCGGGCGGAGCTTTTGCATCCAGCGCGCTTGCCCGTTAGCTCAGGCGAGAGTGGGCTTGGGGAAGTGGCCCGCCATTCGCCTGTCGTTGAAAACGATGGCCTGCCTTCTATCCTGCTGGCGGGATTGAAAATTTCGGCCGAGGTACTGGCGGCGCTGCCCCGCTCATTTGTCCTGGAACACCATGTCATGCCCTTTGCACAAGCTCAGGGGCGCTTGCGGGTCGCAGTCTCTGATCCGCTGGCTCTCGATATTATTGATGGGCTCAACTATGTGGCAGGGCGGCCGGTTCAGGTAGAACTTGCTTCATCGGCTGATATTCGCGCGGCCATCGCCTTTTATTATAGCGCGGCGCCTGATTTACGAGCGAGTCACCGGGCCCTTCGTTCATCGGTTGAGCCACGGGCCCAGCCGATTCCCGCAGCCGCTGCAGTCGCGGATGCCGCGCCGCAAGAGGCTCCCCTGATCCGCCTCGTCCATGATATTATTACGGCAGCGATTCGCCGTCGGGCCTCAGATATTCATCTCGAGCCGCTCGCGTCGCGCTTGCGGGTGCGTTATCGGATTGATGGCGTGCTGCAAGAGGTGGCGGCCCCACCAAAGCAATTTGAATTGGCTCTGCTATCACGGGTTAAAATTATGGCGAATCTCAGTATCGCCGAGAAGCGCTTGCCCCAGGATGGGCGCATGCGATTTGTCGCTGCTGGGCGTTCGCTCGACCTGCGGGTTTCCTCCCTGCCAACCGCGCATGGCGAGAGTATGGTTCTCCGAATACTCGATCCAGCCAGCCTACCATTGGGTCTGCCTGAGTTGGGTTTTGCGCCAGATGATCAGCGCGCCTTTGCGCAACTGCTGCAGTCGCCCGATGGTATTGTGTTGGTAACCGGGCCGACGGGTTCGGGGAAGACGACGAGTCTCTACGCGGCGCTCCACCACCTAAATCGGTCTGATCGAAAAATTATTACGGTGGAGGATCCCGTGGAGTATCAGTTGTCCGGAGTTAATCAGGTGCCGGTCAATCCGGACATTGGGATGACCTTTGCGGCGGCGCTGCGTGCCCTGTTACGGCAAGCGCCGAATATCGTGATGGTGGGGGAAATTCGGGATCGGGAGACTGCCGAAATTGCGCTTAACGCCGCCCTCACGGGTCATCTGGTTTTTAGTACTTTGCACACGAATGATGCCCCCTCAGCAGTGACCCGGCTACTCGACATCGGGGCGAAGCCTTTTCTGATCGCGGCGGCGCTCCGCGCTGTCCTAGGGCAGCGGCTCGTCCGGCGCATTTGTCGGGATTGCCGTCGTGTCTATATGCCATCACCGCGCGAAATTTACGCGCTCGAATTAACCCCGCCGCAGTTGGCCACGGCTGAATTCGCTTGCGGGGTGGGTTGTGCAACCTGCGCCGGCACCGGTTATTACGGCCGTCTCGGGATTTTTGAGCTCTGCCAAATAGACGATAACCTGCGCGCGCTCATTTATGCTAAGGCCCCCGCACTTCGTCTCCGGCAGCAGGCGCGGCGGGCCGGCCTGCGCTCGATGCGCGAAGATGGTGTGCGTAAAGTGCTCGCCGGCTTGACAACAATCGAAGAGATTCTTGCCGTAACGTCGAGTGACCCGCTTTAATTACGCATCAACCCCCACTTGAGTATGAGTTATGAAATGAACGACCTGTTGGAACTGGTTGTGGATCAGAAAAGTTCAGATCTACACCTGCAAGTTGGCGTGCCGCCGTGCCTGCGTTTGCGCGGTAGCATGACTCCGATCGATGGCCCAGAGTTGCAGCCAGCGGACACCGAGAAACTGATGCTGGCGATCACCCCCGATGAGCACATCCAGAAAGTAAAACTCAACGGTGGCACTGACTTTGGTTTTGCCTTTGGGGACAAGGCTCGCTTCCGCGTCAGTGTGCTCAAGACCAAGGGTAATTACGGCTTGGTGCTGCGCCAAATCCCCAATCAATTATTTGATCTTCGTTCCATTGGTCTGCCGGATAAAATCAAAGAGCTGCTTTATCGTCCCCGAGGTTTATTTCTGGTGACTGGTCCCACTGGGTCCGGTAAATCCACCACGTTAGCGTCGCTGATCAATTATATTAATGAGAATCGTGATGGGCATATTATTACGATTGAGGATCCCATTGAATATTATCACCCGCATAAAAAATGCGTCGTAACGCAGCGCGAAGTAGGGTCCGATGTGCCGAGTTTTTCGGAGGCAATCAAGCGCGCGCTGCGGCAAGATCCTGATGTGATTCTAGTGGGTGAGTTGCGTGATCTTGAAACGATTGAGGCGGCCATCAGTGCCGCCGAAACGGGACATTTAGTGTTCGGTACGTTGCACACGAATAGCGCCGCTAAAACCGTTGATCGCATTGTGGATGCTTTTCCCGCCTCGATGAAGGAAATGATTCGTACGCAGCTCTCGACTTCAATTATTTGCGTGATCGCCCAGTCGCTGTGCAAAAAGAAAACTGGCGGACGTATCGCTGCCTACGAAATCATGGTCAATACCACGTCCATTGGCTCGCTTATCCGCGATAATAAGACGTTTCGCATTCCCTCGGAAATCCAAACGGGCGCTGCGCTTGGCATGATTACCTTGGACACCCATCTCCTGAGCTTGGTCAATCGCGACCTCATTGAAGCGGATGAAGCCTATGAGAAGTCGCATGAGCCGATTGTGATGCGGGAAAAACTGCTCGGGCTGGGTTTTAAACTGCACGAGCACACTTAACCTTTAATTTTCGACCGTGGGCCCGGTCGAAATTCCTCATGTTCGAGGGATCTGATCAGGCCATTTACCAACTGCTGGCGACGCGCCGCTTAATCCCGCCCTCGGCTTTGACCGCGGCGTGGGCTGATCACGAGGGGGCCGGTCAGTCGCTGGCTGCCTTGGTGCTGCAGCGGCAGCTCCTTACCCCGGCCGAGTTGCTTGCGGCAGTCGCTGATTCCTTGAGTTTTTACTATCCCGCTACGGTGCCGGCTATTTTAGCGCCGGAGCTGGTGGCGCGGGTGCCGAGTCGTTTGGCGCAGACCTACGGCATCATGCCGATCGCCGAGGAGGGCACGGCGCTCGCTCTGCTGGTGGCGGATCCTTTTATTCCCTCGCTCCTTGACGAGCTGACTTTGGCGCTGGGGTGCACGGTCTGTTGCTGGGTCGCTGAGCCCAGCATGGTTCGTGGTCTCATCGCTGAGCATTATCCCGATATTATAATCCCCGAGAATCCCCGATCGCTTCATCCTGCCGCGGCCGCGGCCTCGCCGCTCGTAACCGTGACCATGGGGGGTGAGATGGGGCCCACGGGCGGGACGCCGTCCGTGGTTCATTTTATCGATCTGGTGTTGACGCAGGCGATTCGCGATCACGCTTCGGATATTCATTTTGAGCCATTTGAGCAGGATTTCAAAATCCGCTACCGCATCGACGGGGTGCTTTATGAGATGTCGCCGCCCCCGAGCCACTTGGCGTTGCCCATTATCTCCCGACTTAAAATACTCGCTAATTTAAATATTACAGAACGTCGCTTGCCGCAAGATGGTCGTTTTAATTTTCAACGTGGTGCCCATCTGGTAGATTTTCGTGTCTCGACGTTGCCGACGCAATTCGGCGAAAGCGTCGTCTTGCGAATCCTTGATCAATCTGCGGTCGAACTAGAACTCGGACAACTCGGGCTGCCGGCATTACTGCTGCCGCAAATAGCGGATTTGATTCGTCGGCCCACGGGGATGCTAATTGTGACGGGGCCCACTGGCTCCGGTAAAACCACGACCCTCTATAGTTGTTTGCAGGCGCTGAACACCGTCGCCGTGAAGATGCTGACCGTCGAAGATCCCATAGAATATAATATCGATGGCATAATGCAGGTCCCCGTGAATTTGGCCGCGGGGCTGACTTTCGAGCGGGCCATGCGCACCTTTCTCCGCCACGATCCTGATATTGTCATGGTGGGCGAGATTCGCGATCACGCCACGGCCCACATTGCAATGCAGGCTTCGCTCACCGGTCATTTTGTGTTGAGCACCCTGCACACCAACGATGCCCCCGGCGCCTTGACGCGCTTAGTGGAAATGGGCATCGAGCCTTTTTTGTTAGCCTCTACTTTGGCCGGCGTCCTCGCGCAGCGACTGGTCCGGCGAATTTGTCCGTCTTGTCGAACGGCTTTTGCTCCCTCCGTGGCTGATTTACAGCAGTTAATGTTAGATGCGGCAGAATGGCGGGGCCGGCCTTTTTATCATGGTCGCGGGTGTGCCGCTTGTCATCAAACTGGCTATCAAGGTCGGTTGGGTATTTTTGAATTTATGTCTCTGACTGAGCCGCTGCGTGATCTCGTCGTCCAAGGCGCGGCGCTGGGGCAACTCCGTCAGCAAGCGGTAGCGCAGGGGATGATCACCCTCCGCGCCGCTGGGGTGGAAGCCATTTTAGCCGGGCAGACCAGTGTCGCCGAGGTGATGCGCTACACCTGAAGTCACGGCGCCTACGGATAATACCTTTCGCTCATAATTGATACGCCATGCTCCAGCTTAATGACCTGACCCTAACCATGTGTGCTGATGCCCCATTTTAATTACACTGCGATTGATCACAACGGCATGACGCGAGTGGGTCAGCTTGAAGCGGGTGAGGTTAAGCTCGTGGCGCGACTGCTGCGTACGCAAGGGCTCTTTCCCACCAAGGTTACGCTCGTTGAGGTTGCCGTTGCGGAACACCTCGGGTTCGGGGTGACGCCGCGTAAAGCGCCGCTTCCTCCGACTTGGTGGCAAGAGCTCCCCATCCCCGGTCGCGCCCCGGTTCCACCGAAGGCTCTGGCAATTTTTACGCGCCAGCTCGCTAGTTTGCTCAGGGCTGGGCTGCCCTTGTTGCGAAGCCTGGAAGTGTTGGCGCGACAGGAGCGTAATGGCTATTTTCATAGAACGCTCACGGCGCTGGTGGTGACGCTGCAATCTGGGGGGGCATTCTCCGAGGCACTGGCGCAGCATCCGCAAATTTTTGACCGACTTTATCTTAATATGATTAAGGCCGGCGAGGCGGGCGCCACTCTTGATGTGGTCTTAGATCGGCTCGCTCAATTTCGAGAAAAAAGTCTCCGTTTAAAAGGGCAACTGAGCGCAGCGCTTATGTATCCGCTGTTAGTTTTGACCGTAGCGGGACTGATTTTGGGTGGATTATTGATTTTTGTCGTGCCCAAATTTCAGGAAATTTTTGCCGAGCTTCTGAAAGGAGCTCCCTTGCCCGCACTGACGCAATTAATTTTAACGATCAGTCAGTTGTTCAAGGTCCATTATTTCTTAGGGCTGGGCCTCGGCTGCGCGGTTAGCTTGGTCGGCTTTCTTTATTGGCGTACGCCCCATGGCGCGCGACAGCTAGCGCGGGGGATGATTAAATTGCCTCTATTCGGCGAACTGTGGCTGAAAAGTATCGTGGCGCGTTTTGCCCGCACCTTGGCTACTTTGCTGTCGAGTGGGGTGCCGATTTTATCGGCGCTACTCATCACGCGCGATACGGTGGGCAATGTTTGGGTCAGTGCCGCCATCACGACCGTCCACGACCGCGTGAAAGAGGGCGCTACGGTGGCGCAACCTTTGGTCGCTACAGGTATATTCCCGCCAATGGTGACCAGTATGATTGAGGTGGGCGAGGAAACTGGCCGCTTGCCGGAGATGCTCGAGCAGATCGGGGCAATCTATGAAGCCGAAGCTGACCATACCGTGGCGGGGCTCAGCTCGCTGCTGGAACCGTTCCTCATTCTTTTTCTTGCGCTCATCGTTGGGACGATTGTCGTCGCACTTTTTCTGCCGATCGTGCGCATCGTGCAGCTCCTGACTTAGGGCAGGCCCGCGCACCGCGCTGACCTACTCAGTCGGAGACTTCTCTCCGGATTTATTTCAGCGGCTTCGTCAGCAACAACGGTGAATTCAAGCCGATGTGTTTATCGGAAAATTCATCATTTTCTCCCGCTTGGCGGAGCAGGCGCTGCACCATGCCCATTTTAGCGTCGAGGTCGTCGATTTTGGCGACGAAGACCGCCTCGGGCGTGGCGGCGATAACGGCCGCGCCCCACTCGAGCTCACCTTGATGACTTAGGACAATGTGTTCGAGTCGCTCGAGCAGGTCGGCGTTGAGTTTCGCTTTGAGGCCAGCTTTACGGACCAATTGGTAGCCGAGGACCACGTGGCCCTGTAAAATCCCTTTACGGCTGCGCGAAGTAGCGAGAGTGCCTTGGTACTCGATGACTTTGCCCGTGTCGTGAACTAAAATTCCGGCTAGAGCTAAATCGGCATCGATTTCCGGGTAAAGCGGCGCGAGCGCCTGGCAGGCCCGCGCCATATGACAGGTGTGCTCGAGTAGGCCATGACGGTAGGCGTGGTGCATCGCGAGCGCGGCGGGGGCGATGCGAAAGGCGTCGCCGATTTCCTCGAACACGGCCTGCACCGTAGCGCGCAACTCGGGTTGGGTGATGGCCGCGATCTGAGTCTGAAATTCTGCCCAGAGCGCCTCGCTGTCCTCGGGCGCTGTTTCAACGAGGTTGCTCATCAGTAGTGAACCGGCGAGTTGTTCGGCGGTGATTTCTTCCGCCCGGAGTAACTTCGGCGAAAACCGATTCTGATAATAATCCACTTTGCCTTCAATCCGGACGACTAAGCCCTCTTTGAGTCCTTTAAAAAAATCAAAGGAGGGATTATCGCTGAAACAATTGCAGTTAAACATGCCGGTTTTATCGGTGAGCTCGACCATGAGGAATGAATTACCCGTTTTAGTCGGCTTTTCCGCGATCCGCTTGATCAGGAGAACGCTGTGAAAAATATCTCCCCCCGTGCGGTTGAGGGCTTTGATTTCACGGACGGTGAGGGCAGGAGTGAGGTCAGACATAGGGGTGGCGGTAAAGATGGCCGGAACAGGAATGAGCGGAAGGTGATTAACCGCTGGCAGGAAGCTTAAAATTTACGACGCCCGGCGCGGACTAGCCATATTTTTTCACGAGAGCGGTGTATTCGCGAAAGAAAGTATGTTGGGCACTTTGTAAGAGAGCGTAAAAGACAGTCTCGGCTGGCAACACGGCGCAGCCTGCCTGGGCGAGGTGCGTCAACGCCGTGGTCGCATCACTCGTACGGCGGGCGCCTACGCAATCGGCGAGGATGGTGACTTGGTACCCCGCGCTAAGCGCATCGCGAGCGGTCTGGTAGACGCAGATCGGGGTCTCGATACCGCCGAGCAATAAATGTTGGGCCCCACTGAGACGGATCCGCTCGGCAATTTTAGCCTCACCCATCGCCGAGAAGGCGGTCTTGCCTAAAGCGGTCGGGGCGGCGCAATGGGCTAGCAAATCTTCAGCGGTGCCGCCGAGCTTGTGAGGAACTTGTTCGGTGAAAAGTACGGGCAACCCAAGGCCACGGGCTGCTTCCAACGCAAAGGAGCAGCGCCAGTGCACGCGTTGGCTATCCGGAATTGCGGCCAAAAAGATTGGCTGCAGGTCAATACAAAGGAGCAGCGGTGGTGGCGAGCTAGGCGTAGTGGGCGTGGGCGCTTCGCCGGTGAGGGGGGGCCGCGAGTGGGGCAAGGCAGGCATGACCCTACCTTTGCGGGCATTGCGCGCGGGACAAGGGATAACTTATTTCGATAAAATGAGGCAGCTCCCGCTAGCGCCGTACCGAATTTTATCAAAATTTTTGCTATTATTTATAATAGGTTTCGCGCGCCTTTACCTGCACAATCCGCTTTTCGGGTAAAATATAGGCGGTGAGGCAGCCTCCGAGCACGCAGGCCGTGTCGAGGCCCAAGGTCCATTTAGTCCGAGCCACCTCGGGGCGCGGGGTATGGCCGTAGACGACGAAAGGCGGACCCACCCAGAGTTCTGACCAATGGGGCGCCTCAGGTGCCTCCGATCGCTTGCGGGGTTCGCCTGCTGGATCGACCACTTGGATGCGCGTCACAATCCGCGCAGGTTGCTTGGCCCAAGGCCGGTTGGGCAAAAAACCGGCATGCACCAAGACCACGCCTAATGACTCGTCTTCATAGGTCAATTTCATGGTCTCAAGATAGTCCCAGTCTTTGGGCCGCAGTTGCTCCATGGTTGCGTAATCGTATTTTTTTAAGTGCGTCGGATCATCGGTTCGCCGGTAA
This sequence comes from Opitutus sp. GAS368, assembly GCA_945861645.1. Lineage (GTDB taxonomy): Bacteria > Verrucomicrobiota > Verrucomicrobiia > Opitutales > Opitutaceae > Lacunisphaera. Next base: position 17,167 of record CAMAVZ010000010.1, read on the forward strand.
TTCAAATGACGCAGCTCATGATTTCCCAAAAGGGAGACCGTGGCATACTCGCGGGCTAATTCGACAACTTTGCCGCTATCGGGACCCCGATTGATGAGATCGCCGAGGAGGATGAGGCGATCGTCCTTGCGGAGATCGAGTTTCTCGAGGAGGTCCGCAAATTCCTTGTGACAGCCGTGGATGTCTCCGATGGCGATTAATCTACCAAGCATGGGAAAGAATCGAGCGGCCGGCGCAGATCATTTTGTTAATCTGAGGCGAGCGTTGAGCCGGCGCGGGGGTAAGAACCAGGGAGTTAATACTTTCTTGCTAGCGTTCAGACTTCGAGAGGGTAAACAAGAAAACGACTATGGAGTTAAATCTTCACCCTATTGCCACAAAATGTTTCGTGAGCGGCCGCGATTTCGCGGAAAATGACCGCATTGCCTGCTACCTGGCCCGAGAAGCTTCCGGGGAGGTTATCCGCCGCGACCTGCTGGAGCTTGAGGACGGCCGCTTCATGCCGCCGGCTTTCATTTATTGCCGCTGGGTCGTGGCCTTCAAACAGCGCAAGGCTGGTGAAAATCCCGCGCTGACGCTGAAACTCACCGCCGATAATTTATTTCTTACGCTGGCTGACCCCGCGAATGAACCGAACGCTACGAACACGCCCTTGCTGCAGTTCCTCGCTCTCATGCTGGAGCGCAAGAAGCTGATTAAGCCTCGCGGTATCTCTGAGGATGGTCAGCGCCAAATTTACGAGCACATGGCGACCCACCAGCTTTACGAAGTCCCCCTTGGGGATTTGAATGCCGATTTTTTCCAAAAGATCCAAGAGCACCTCGGGGTGCTCGTGGGTACGCCGAAGCCCAAAGTTGAGCCGGTGATTGTGACGACCTAAAAAGTTGGAATCTTGCGCCCAGCGTGAGCTCGCCGAGCTTATTCGATGCAGTCAGGCTGGTGCGCGAAAATGTTTTTGTTTGTTAGTTGAGCGACCCGACGAATTGCTTTAACTTTGCGGGATGAAAGATCTCGCTCGGATTGCCGAAGAACTGGGTATCGCTTCGCAACATTTACTGTTTTACGGCCGCGACAAGGCGAAGGTCTCTTTGGCGGCTCTCGCGGGGCGACCAGCTCAAGGGCGTTTGATTTTAGTGTCAGCCATCACCCCGACGCCAGCAGGCGAGGGCAAAACCACTGTTTCGATTGGGCTGGCCCAAGGTTTAAAAAAAATCGGCCGAACCGTCGCCTTGGCGTTGCGGGAACCATCCATGGGCCCCGTCTTTGGTCGCAAGGGTGGCGCGACCGGCGGCGGTCGGAGCAGCCTGACCCCGGCGCAGGATATTAATCTGCATTTTACGGGTGATTTTCATGCGATCACCGCGGCCAATAACTTACTGGCCGCGGTATTGGACAATCATCTGCATTTTAAAACTGCCCGGTTGGCCCCAGCGGAGGTCCTCTGGAAACGCGTCCTTGACGTCAATGATCGGGCGCTGCGGAGCATTACCACCAGTCAGGCTGGCGCCACGGAGCGGTTGTCCGGATTTAATATTACGGCGGCCTCGGAGATTATGGCGATCATCTGCCTCGCAGAATCGTTGGCCGATCTCCGGGTGCGGCTCGATCGTATCGTGCTTGGTTTTACGGCGGAGGGAGCCGCGGTGTTTGCGCAGGAACTGAAAATTACGGGTGCGCTCCTTGCCGTCTTGCGTGATGCGCTCAGGCCGAATCTCGTGCAATCGGTGGAAGGGGTGCCGGCTTTTGTGCACGGTGGGCCCTTTGCGAATATTGCCCACGGTTGTAATTCTGTTCTCGCGACGCGCTTGGCGCTGGCGCATGCCGATTTTGCCGTCACTGAAGCGGGGTTCGCTTTTGATCTCGGGGGCGAGAAATTTATTCATATTAAATGTCGGCAGAGTGGTTTAACCCCAGCGGCCATTGTGTTGGTCGCTACCGTCCGCGCCTTGAAACATCATGGCGGTACGGCGGCGGTTGATCTCACGCGACCCGATGTGGCTGCGGTGGAGCGCGGCTTAGACAATCTCGCGGCGCATCTCACGAGTGCCGGCCGATTTGGCCGGCCCGTAATCGTAGCGATTAATCGCTTTGCGAGCGATTCACCTGAGGAACTCGCCACGATCCAAGATTGCTGTCGAGCTCGCGCGGTGCCTTGTGCGGTAGCGGATGTTTTTGGCCAAGGCGGTGCTGGCGCGACGGACTTAGCGCAGACCTTGGTCGCAGCCCTGCCTGCGGTGACACCCGCTTTGCCGTTTCTTTATGCTGCGGATGAGCCGGTCGAGCAGAAATTACAGAAAATTGCTCGTGGCATGTACGGTGCCGATGGGGTCGTGCTAACAGCTGAGGCGAAGGCCAAGCTCGCGCTCTTCACGCTAGGGGGGTTTCACCACCTGCCAATCTGTATGGCGAAAACTCAGGACTCCCTGAGCGACAATCCCAAGCTATCTGGTCGACCCCGTGGATTTACCATCACCGTGCGCGATTTTGAAATCGCGAACGGGGCCGGTTATCTCGTCGCGCTCACCGGCCAAATGATGCGGATGCCAGCGCTCCCTCGGCTGCCGGCGGCTGAACGGATCGACGTTACCGAAGCTGGAACAATAACTGGTTTATAAATTCGACGCCGCTGATCGCCGCCCCTGGCGATGAGCATTAACGGCCCCGGCGAAAAAGTTTCCAAAATGTAACGTTTGGGCTGTTGACTTAGTCCCTGCTGCGAGTGTGGATTGAACATTCCCTCAACCCCATTCGCGATGCCTCTAAAATCTTCCGCGTCTAAATCGCTCACGCGTGCTAAATTAGTTTCGCGCGTAGCTGTCAGTCAGAAATTGCTCGAAGCAGCCAAGAAAACGGTCAAAGGCGCTAAAATTCAGTTCAAGCACGCCAAACAGAAATTTAAAGTGGCCAAGCGGGCGGCGAAGGTGGCCAAGAAAATAGTGAAAGCGTTGAAAGCTGAGCTTGCGGCACTAGCCACTAAAAAATCACCAGCGCGGCCAAAATCTACGGCTAAAAAATTAACGAGTAAACGCGTGCGGGTCTTAGCTCCAACGATCCTCGCTTCGACGCCGGAACCTCGTGCAGGGGAATCTGTCGTGATTAATCCTCCAGTGGTTACGCCGGGGATTTGATTCGTAGTTATCTCGATCAGGGGTGGGGTCAGTTTTATGGGACAGCCCGTGGCAGCGTCCTGTAAGCACGTTTATTGGTCCTAATCGGCAAATCGTACCCCGCTGCGAGCAGCACGGTGGTTCCATTTTTTCGCTTTAGCTGAATTGGCACCGGAAATTAACCGCTTTGGCGCAATTGTGCCATGAGGTGACGCTACGCTGGGGCTATGGTACGGTTAACAACTGCATCCTCCAAACCGCTGTGGCTCGTGGGGGTTTTTCTTTTTATGGGGTTGGTTCCAAGTCACGCGGCAGAGACCGCGGTGACGAAGGCGCAAAGACTTTACGCTAGCGGACGCTATGCGGAAGCTAACTTGGTATTGGTTGATCATGACTGTTCACCCGCTGCCCCGGCCGCCGATCTTTACCTTTTAGGAAAAATTAAAGTGCACTGCGGCGATTACGCTGCAGCGATTAAACTATTATCCCGGGCAGTGGCCTTAGCCCCGGCGGAGTCGGATTATCAACTCTGGCTCGGCAATAGTTATGCTTGGGCGGCGAGCACCGCAGATCTCAAACAGAGAGCCCAGTGGGGGCGAAAGTCTCTGCGGGCTTACCAAGCTGCGATTCAGCTCCAACCTGGCAACCTCAGCGCCCGACTCAGCTTGCTTAATTTTTATCGTCATGTCCCTCGACTCTTAGGTGGGGGGATGGCCCGAGCGCACAACGAAGCAGAGGAAATTCGCCGGCGTGATCCCCTCCAAGGAAGTTATGCCTTAGCGGTGCTCTATGCCCATGAGCAGCACTCCGCGCAGGCCGCCGCGGCGTTGGCGGCTGTGCTCGCGAATAACCCCCGTCATTATGGTGCTAACGTGGCCTTAGGCCGATTAGCCATCGCGTCGGGAGTGGGCTGGCCCCAAGGTGAACGCGCGCTGCGCCTTTGCCTAACTCTGCAACCTTCCGAAAACGATGTCAGTCATGAGCAAGTAGCGGCAGATCTGCGTCAATTAGTGGAGCAAGCTTCGCGGTTAGCTGGGAGCGAGCTAACCAGTCGTACCGGGAATCAATAAATCTCTGGAATCACCATCTCGGAAGCAATTGGCTCGCGGCGATAATTGGGGTGCCGTACGCGCGGGGGGAGCTTGACGGTGGCATGCTCGACCTCGGTGTATTTAACCTGAGAAAGTAAATGATGGATGCAATTGAGCCGGCCCTTTTTTTTGTCGCCGCCTTGCACCACCCACCATGGCGCCGCTGGAATATGGGTGCATGCAAACATTTTCTCTTTGGCTTTCGTATAATCTTCCCAGTGCTTACGCGACTCGAGGTCCATGGGGCTCAGTTTCCATTGCTTTAAGGGATCATTAATCCGGCAACGAAACCTGAATTCCTGCTCTTCATCAGGAATGGAAAACCAATACTTGATCACTTGAATGCCGGATCGAACCAGCATTTTTTCGAATTCAGGTACCGAACGAAAAAATTCCTCATACTCGGCGTCCGAGCAGAAGCCCATCACGCGCTCGACGCCGGCGCGATTATACCAACTGCGATCAAATAAAACCATTTCGCCTGCCGCGGGGAGATGCGCAATGAAGCGCTGAAAATACCATTGGGTTTTTTCGCGACTCGAGGGCGTCGGTAGCGCGGCGACGCGGGCGACGCGCGGGTTAAGACGTTGCGTGATGCGTTTAATCGCGCCGCCCTTGCCGGCGGCATCACGGCCTTCAAAAATAATGACCATGCGATGCCCGGTATCGACGATCCAATCATGCATTTTCACGAGCTCGCCTTGGAGTCGAAATAATTCCTTAAAGTAGCGATTTCTGCTTTCGCGGGAGGCGTCAGCCTCAGCGGGCTTAGCCGGTTTCTTAGGGTCGACCTTCTCCCAGTCTTCCCGCTCCATTTCGAGCTCCTCGTCATAATCATCAATCAGCTCGCGATGGACGCGCTTCATCAACTGGTTTTCGTGGTCTTGCGGGGTGGGCTTCATGCGACTTAAAAGGGAGGATTTAGATAAATAGCACTGAATCGGACCGCGCAAGCCTGTCCAAGCATGGGCCTGCTAAGTCTAGTCTGATTTAACTTGGCTGTAACACACCCTACTTTCGCGGTCTAGCTGCTAACTAATTGGTGGAAAACGACCTGTCTTGTTTGCTCCTCGGGTGGCTTAATACAAAGTCCGCTCGAGCTAGTCTAACCGACTGATTAGGCTCCCGCAGCAGTAAGATCGGGCTCAAAGCTGACTGAAAGACGGTAAACTTGGCCGGGGCGCATGATGAGCGGGTGGTCGCGCATGAACATTTGAACGTAGTGCAACTTGCCGTAATTGGTTTTGTACGCTGGGTCAGCGCTGACAACTTCGGTCTCTGCCCAGTTAGCTTGGAAATCATCTTTCAAAACTGAACAGCGATGGCCGAGCGGCCCGAGTACGGGTGAGTTGCCTACGCGATAACGCGAGTGGGGTGCGCCGATGACCAAGGCCATGCGGAATTTGTCGAGTTGGACCTGATTTTTGACCGTGTAGGCAAATTCAGCCGTGATCTTGCTGCCGGTGAAAGTCCATTGCACTTTAACGCTGCCAAGGCCTTTCACGATCTCTTCGCTTTTATTGATTAACTCGGCTTGCTCGTAGCGGAAGTAGAAAGAATTTTTGAGGCCCAGACCGGTGACGCATTTTTGACCGTAGAAAGCGGGCAGGGTGACATTCTCGCCGAAGGTCAGCTCTGGAATCATGACCGGCAGATAGGCGTTGTTGGGCCAATCGAAGATGCCGGGACAATGAGGGAAGGTGAGGTTGTCAGCGGTGCAGTCGACCCCCGAACTGACCAAGGGAATTTGGACGTGCAGGCCCGAGTCAGCGTCGCGATAAATAAATAAACCCTGTTCCTTGCGGTTGCTCTTATCAAAAATCACGAAGCGTCCGCTGGTGCGAATGGGGTCGATCTTAAAGGCGTCAGGCAGGTTAACGGTTTTGGCCAGCCGGGACCATTGGCAAAGGTAGCGCGCCGCATCAAAATTTGCCATGCGGGTGGTGTGCGAGGTATAGGCCGTCCGTTCGTCATCGCGGATATCCAGAAACCCTTGTTCCTGGTCGAGGTAGGTCTGGAAGAAATAATAAAAGAGTCGGCGCAGAATATCAAAGTACTTGTTCTTTTGATCCTCGGGCACCCAGCCATCACGGAGACCTTGTAGAATGAGTGTGATGCAATGCATCTGGCCATAAGCGCCGGCGCTGCGGCCATAGGCCCAGCCGAGACCATCCGCGCGGACGAGATCAGGCATCATCTTAATATATTTTTCCGCGTAGGTACGCAGCGTGGGTAGCTTGCGTTCGCGCAGGGCCGAATTTGCGTGCAATTGCAGCGCCGAGCGCGTGAAGACGAGGGCCATAACGCCATAGAGGTTGAAATGACCGCCCATCCCCTTCTCCGCATCATCAAAAAAACCATTGGAGCTGGTTTGCTCGATCCGCTCGGCCATGCGCTCAATGAGGCGTGAGGTCTCGTCTTTTTTGGAGAGACCAAGGCTGTAGCGGCAGACGGCTTTCGCGATATTGAAGGCCTGCCAGTAATTGTCGTAGTCACTGCGGGTGAGCAGCAACTTGTCTAGTTTTTGGCGGGTCTCTTCGACGAGGCGCTCCCAGACAGGATTGCGTTCTTTAGAGGGGCCGAAGGAAAGCAGTCCGAGGGAGGCGTAGGCGACGCCATTTTCGCCGGCGGGTTCAGTGAAAGCTTGGGCCGTAATGCAGCGCGCAGCGAGGTCGATGAGGTCGTATCCTTTCAGGGTGGTTTCGCCCGTGGCGCGGTAATATTCGCCTAAGGCGAAGGCGACATGACCAGGTTCATCCGAACGGGGATTTTCGCCCGCGGTTGGGGTGATCGTGCCGTCAGCGTTAATGGAGTCGAGGTTATGGCTCAGCATTGAGCGGGCCATATCGAGACATTGCTCGGAGAAACTATTCATTCAGCGGAATCGGGTAAAAGGGTGGAGCAGAAGGTGGATTTGTCCCAATCGATGAAATTGGCGCCAAGGTGAATTATCGGGCGATTAATTTAATGAACTCGGCGTTCGTTTTAGTCTTGGCCAAACGGGTAACCATGGTGTCGGTGGCCTCTTCGATTTTTTGCTGCACGAGGGCGCGGCGAAAAAAGTGAATGCCTTCCAGGGTTTTCTCGGCCAGTAAGAGTTCTTCTTTGCGCGTACCGGAAGAAGCGACATTGACGGCCGGCCAGATGCGCATTTCGGCCGCTTTGCGATCGAGGACTAACTCCATGTTGCCGGTGCCCTTGAATTCTTGGAAGATCACATCATCCATCCGGGAGCCCGTTTCGACGAGAATTGAAGCGATGATGGTTAAGGAGCCGCCTTCTTCCGTATTACGGGCCGAGGCAAAAAGTTGGCGCGGACGTTCGAGTGCGCGCACATCCAAACCACCGGTGCCGGTGCGACCGGAGTTTTTAGCGGTGTTATGGGCGCGAGCCAGCCGGGTCAGCGAGTCAATCAAGAGGACGACATCTTTGCCGGCTTCCAGCAGGCGCTTAGCCCGCTCAACGCAGAGATCGGAAACGCGCAAGTGATTTTCCACCGGATCATCATTTGATGATGCCCACACTTCGGCGGGTACGCTCCGTTTGAAGTCCGTGACTTCCTCGGGTCGCTCGTCGACGAGCAGAATCATCACGTGACATTCCGGGTGGTTTTCAATGACGCCCAGGGCGATGTCGCGCAGGAAAGTGGTTTTTCCTGTGCGCGGCGGGGCGACGATCAGGCCGCGGGTGCCTTTGCCGATGGGGCAAAGAAGATCTATGACACGGTTAGTCATGCGCCCATCTTTCATCTCGAGCTTAATTTGCTCGTTGGGGGTAATGGTCGTGAGGCTGGCGAAGTCTAGGGCGCGGCGGCGGGCTTCGAGATCAAGGCCATCGATTTTCTCGATAAAGCGGATCTTGGGATTGGGGAAGCGCTCATCAGGAGTCGCGGAAGCGGTGATGAGACTACCTTGCTGCAGATGGAAGCGGCGCACAAGTTCGCGCGGGACAAAAGGGTCCGTGGGACGCCGTTTGCCGTGCTTGTTCAAATCGAGCAACTGGCCATTACGGCTGTTATCGATGTCAAGCACGCCTTCGACCTGAATCGTATTATCCGGCTGGGCCGGCGGGGTGGTGGGAGCTAAGGCTGCCTCAGGGGCAACTGGCAGATTTTCATTATCCATACAAAAACGAGTTGGTGGAGCTGCCTAGGCTTGACCGTTTAATTCGTCAGTGGCATTTCCAAAATGCTCAGTTTAAACCCCCAATAGGAAAAACTTGTGACGGACCAAACGATAACCTCAGTGTCTCGGGAGAGTAGAGTTTTCAAACCCTCGGCCGATTTCACGAGCCAAGCTAATCTTGGCAGCTACGCCTCGTACCGTAAGCTTTACGCCGAGTCTGTCAACGCTCCAGACAAGTTTTGGTCAAAACAGGCCAAGGAACATCTTACCTGGCGCAAACCTTTCAAACGAGTTTCGGAGTGGAACCCCCCACATGCTAAGTGGTTTCTCGGGGGGAAGTTAAATGTTTCTGAAAATTGCGTCGATCGTCACCTCGGCACCGCGCGCGAAAATAAAGCAGCCTTAATTTTCGAAGGTGAGCCGGGCGATGTCCGTACCATCACCTATCGCCAATTATATTTTCACGTCTGCCGCATGGCGCATATTTTGGAGAATATGGGGATCAAGCCGGGCGATCGCATTGCCATCTACTTGCCCATGATTCCGGAGGCGGTAATCGCGATGCTGGCTTGTGCGCGCATTGGAGCTGTCCATACCGTTATTTTTGGTGGCTTCAGTGCCGAGGCTATTAAGGACCGCATCAACAACTGTCAGGCGAAGCTTGTCATTACGGCTGATGGTGGTTGGCGGCGGGGCAAGGTAATCGAGTTGAAGGCCAGCGTCGACCGAGCGCTGGAAGGCGCTCCGACCGTCCACACGGTGCTGGTGGTCAAACGTTGCGGCAATCCCGTCACTATGCGGGAGGGACGCGATGTGTGGTGGCGCGAAGCTTGGGAGGGCGCCCCGAATTCGCATCGGGCTAAAGCTTTTGATTCTGAACATCCGCTTTTTATTCTCTACACGTCTGGTTCCACCGGAAAACCCAAGGGCGTGCTCCACACTTCAGCCGGCTACCTCCTGGGAGCTAAGCTGAGTTCACATTACGTTTTCGATTTGAAGGAAAATGATCGTTTCTTTTGTTCCGCCGACATCGGCTGGATTACCGGTCATAGTTACGTCGTTTATGGATTACTTTCCAATGGTGCGACCGTGTTTCTCTATGAAGGGGCACCGAACCAGCCTGAGCCTGACCGTTTTTGGCAAATGATTGATCGTCACGGTCTGACGATTCTCTACACCGCGCCAACGGCGATTCGCGCTTTCATGCGCTGGGGCGACAATTACGTGTTGCGGCACCGGCTCGATTCGCTGCGACTGCTCGGTTCCGTCGGTGAGCCCATTAATCCGGAAGCTTGGATGTGGTACCAGAAAATGATCGGCAAGAAACGTTGCCCGATCGTTGACACTTGGTGGCAGACGGAAACTGGTTCGATCATGATCACGCCGTTGCCAGGGGCTATCCCGACTAAACCCGGCTCCGCCACCTTGCCGTTTTTCGGGGTCGTCCCTAAAATTGTAGATGAAAATGGCGATGAGGTGCCGCGGAATAGCGGCGGCAAATTGGCGATCATGAAACCTTGGCCCGCGATGCTGCGTACCTTGTGGGGCGATGATGCCCGTTTTAAGCAGGCTTACTTTAGTGAATTTCCTGGTAAGCCCGGAGTCTATTTCACCGGCGACGGCGCGCGGCAGGATAAAGATGGTTATTTTTGGATCGTGGGTCGCATCGACGATGTGCTCAACGTTTCTGGTCACCGCATCGGCACAGCTGAAATCGAGAGCGCTTTGGTTTCGCATCCTGCCGTGGCTGAAGCGGCGGCGGTGGGGCGCCCAGATGAACTTAAAGGTCATTCCCTCGTGGTCTTCGTGACGCTCAAGTCGACGCACACCGCCAGTGATCAGCTGAAAGAAGATCTCCGTGCGCACGTAGGCAAAGAGATTGGCTCACTCGCCAAACCGGATCAGGTCCGCTTCGCTGCTGGTTTACCCAAGACGCGTTCGGGAAAAATCATGCGCCGCTTGCTCAAGGAACTCGCCACTACGGGTGAAATCAAGGGTGACACGACGACGTTGGAAGATTTCGCCGTCATCTCGGCCCTCAAATCTGATGAGGAATAAATCCGCCGGCTAAATGTTCTTGGCTCCCTCAGGGGCCAATTACCAACGAGCAGCCTTCACGCTGCTCGAATTGCTGGCTGTCGTTGCCCTGCTGGCCCTGCTGAGCGGTCTCCTGCTGGGAGCCGCTCGTCGGATCGGCGAAGTGGGGCGCATCGCGCGGGCTAAAGCTGAACTAGCCGTGCTCGCTGCGGCGTTGGAGCATTATCAACGCCTTTATGGCGATTATCCCCAAACAGATGATCCGGCGCAGCTTTTACAGTCGCTCCTCGGCCGGCTTGGTCCGCGCAATAATGTCAGCTCGACTCGGAGTTGGTTAAACCTCGCTCGTTATCGAACGGCGCGGTCGCGCGATCCACTAGTCGATCCGTCGGCCACACTGATCGATCCGTGGGACCAACCGTATCGGTATATCTATAAAGTCCCCGCCGCGAGTTGGGGCAATGTCAGCTACGTCCTCTATTCGCTGGGGCCGGATGGGCAGGATATTCGAGCGCTTTTAGCCGGTGGCTTCGTCGATTCGAAATTGCCGGAAAATTTAGACAATCTCTCCGCCAATCGCCCATGAAGATAAATTTATTCTTCACCGTGGTGCGGCGCGCACGGAGTTCTTCTCGGCCATCGTTCGGGTCAGCCTTCACCTTGCTTGAGCTGCTCGCGGTCATTGCCGTGATTGGGATTTTGGCTAGTTTTATTTTTCCCAGTTTGCATGCCGCCCGAATCGCCACGCACCAGGCTAAGACGCGCCTGCTGTTTAGTCAGTGGGCGGTGGGGCTTGAGGGATTTTATCAAGAGTATGGTTACTATCCTGTGCTTGATGAGAGCAACCTGGTGAACCCAGTGGGGCAAAATTCTGATCCAAGTACGCCGCATCTCTTTCATGATTTGCTGGCTGGGCGCCGTAGGGATGGCTCTGCGTTACCGGCTTATAGCAGCAGTACCAATGCCTGGTTGCCGGAGGCGCAAAATCGTAAGCTCATGGCTTTTTACTCCTTTGCCTCGGCTGATTTTACCAGCGCTAGTTCAGCGATTCCGAATTTATTATGTGACGGTTTTGAGCACACGGCCATCGCGGTGCTCGTGGATCGAAATTTGGATGGGGTAATTCAGCTGGGCCGCGATTTTCTGGTGCTGCCGGCGGTAAATGGGCTCACACCGGGGTTAGTGGATTTCCCCAGCGCGGGAGTGCGCGCGCGGGTAATTTTTTATGCGCCCGCGGCCGACGCCACGACGGCTAACCCCAAATTTATTTTTAGTTGGAAATGAAATATTCGCCTCCTCGCTCCTCCGTTGCAGCCAATCAGCGAATCTCGTTCAAGGGAAAGCGTAACGCTGTCCTGAGCCGCTTGGGCAATAGGCGCGTCCGTGCTTTTACCCTTTTTGAATTGTTAGTCGTGATCGGCCTCATCGCCGTGCTCTCATTTATACTCAGCCCAAAGTTTGGTGCCGGCCGCCAGTCCGCTGCGCTGCAAACGGCCCAAGCTATGCTGTTCAACTTACTTTCAGCGGCTCGGACTAAGGCCCAAGCGACTGGGCAATCATCGCGGGTCCTGCTCCAAGTTGATCCGGTGAACTACGGCCAGCCTCTCCGCTATTTGCGCTACCTCGCGGTGCAGACGCAAAATCCGAGCGGGTGGACTGTTTTTACCGAGGCTTTTTTGCCTGAAGGTATCTATATCGTGCCGGGAAATTTCAATGCTCTCCCCACCGGAATTTTTTCCGTGGAGCTAACCGCGGCATGGGTGAAATCAGATGGTGCTCCGCTGCGGTCAACGGCGCTGCGCTCCAGCCAAGTAATTTATGAGACGATTAATGGCCCGGTGGTGGAGCAGTGGGTGAGTATCATTATTTCAGCGACCGCTGGTACCGCGCAATCAGGTGATCTCATCGTCGCTCCTGGTCAGAGTCGAAATCCGGGCGCGTATGCGATGGGCGAATCGCCGATCGTCTTAGTGGATCCAGCAAGTGTGCGCGGCCTTTCCCTCAGTGCCTATTCCGTCCCGACCTTGATTGATAATCGGAGCAGTTTCTAATGAAATTATTTCGCCAAGGCGATCGGGGCTTTTCTCTGTTCGAGGTTATGATCGCCGTCGGCATATTCGGGGCGGCCATCACGATCATGCTCAGCCTGCTCCCTGCGCTGGTGGCCTCAGCGGCGAAAACAAGTGATACGGTAGTCGCCGTACGCTTGCCGGACGCGGTGGGGCTTGAGTTGCAGCGGGTGGCGCTTTCAGGCGGCTTTGAAGCACTGGTGAGCCAGATCTCGCGTTTGGCTGAGCCCTTACCGTCCACGCTCACGCTGGCGGCTGATCGAGCACTGGAGCGTGTCCAAACCTTCAACTATTTACCGTCAATTGCTTCGGAGCAAATTCCGGCTGCCTCCCGTTATTTTTTGATCGAGGTGTGGCGCTTCACGTTACCGCCCTTAGAATATAATGCGCGTGGTGCTGGGCTCGCCGTTCAGGTACGGGTCTCGTGGCCATTTTTTATTCCGGGTGCCGATACGGCCACTCCTCTCAGCGAACGTGAGCAGTTCGTCTTTAACTTGGCTTTAAATCGATGAAGCCGCTGCCCCAAGGCCCCCTGAGATCCTCGTTGCGTGATGTGAGAGCTGGGGCAGCTTACGCTCCGTACCGTCACGCCGCTTTCACCCTGATTGAACTGCTAGTTGCCATGTTCATCGCGCTGATTTTAGCGGGTCTGTTGCTTTCGATTGTGCGGGTGACATTGACGCTTTGGCAACGCACGCAGGATAATTTATCGGCTGCGGTCCAAGCTAAATTGGCACTCGATTTGCTTGAGCGTGATTTGCAATCCGCTCTCTTTCGCCCCGACGGTAAAATTTGGCTAGCGGTAGAAATTAATCATAGCCCCAGTTATTTAACGATGCATGGCTGGCTCGCCCTAACCGGACTCACCAAACCGAACTCGCCGGAAAGCCAAAGATTGGTGGGGCTCGCGAGCGAGCAAACGACTCCGCTGATCAGCAATGCCCGGTTCGGTTTGTCCGGTGCGTGGCTGCGCTTAATGACGACCAACGATGAAGCGGGTGGTGGTTTGCCCGTCGCGGTGGCTTATCAAATCGCGCGGCGCCCAGTCAGTGGCCCCGTGAGCTCGGGCAACCCTGCGGCCGTGCGTTACACTTTGTTCCGGGCGGCAGTCAGTGCGGCGAATAGTTTTGCGGTGGGCGCAGATGTGACCGCGCCGGGTTATGGCAATGCCGCCGTTGCCCCCGCGGCCTCGCGCAATAGCGCGACTCTCACCAATCCCAATAGCACGGACGCCTTAGCCCCCAACGTTGTTGATTTCGGTCTTTGGCTGTATGTTCGTGATCTCACCGCGGGTGGTCTGCGGCGAATATTTCCTGTGGCTGGCAATGATCTTACGCACACGGCGGTGGGGAGCGAAGGCGTGGCTGAGGCCCATCGTTTTCCCGTGGCGGTCGATGTGATGATCCGCATTTTAACTGAATCAGGTGCGGCCTTGGTCGCGGAAATTGAATCGGGGGCCGCGCGCGTGAGTCGCCCGCCTAATTATAGTTCTGATGCGGAGTGGTGGTGGGCGATCGTCGAAACTCATTCCCAGGTCTATACACGGCGGATCGAGCTAAAGGCGGTGGGGTGGTGAAAATTGTCTCTAGTAATATTTTTCGCCGGTGCGCGCGGAGCCGAGATTTTCCTCTGGGCGCTACTCAGGCGGCCGACCGACTCTACGCGCCTCAGGCCCAGCAGCGGGGCTTTGCGCTTATCATCACTCTCACGCTCCTCGCCTTGCTCGCGCTCACCGTTTTTGCGTTGAGTGCGCTGAATCGAGTCAACGCGCAGATTGCGACGATCGCGGGTTATCAAGTGCAGGCGCGGCAGAATGCCTTGCTCGGTCTTCACCTTGGCCTGGGCGAGTTACAACAGCAGGCGGGTGACGATGCGCGGCTGACGGGCATGGCTGGCCTAACCGGGATCAGTGCGCTAGCGGCCAACAGCACGCGGCATTGGTGTGGTGTTTGGGAGCAGGGCACCGGTGCCTTTGTCGCATGGCTGGCGTCGGGGGCGCAAACAACGAGCACCGCCGCGGTGCAAAGTGGGTTGAGCGTCGTTGTACTGATTGGCCCTAATACCGTGGGCGCGGCCGCTGCTAATTCGGAGCATAGCATTGCGGGTAAAATTCCGCTTTGGCGCACAGACACGGCCGCGGCCCCCGGCATCGCGACGCTTGTAGGGAATTATGCTTATCTGATCGTTGATGAAGGGGTGAAAATTTCGGCGCATGCGCCCGAGGCGCTGTTGCGCGTCGCTGGTCTTCGTCCGGTCCTCACCAGCACCGTCCCGACGAGTGCGGCCGGTAAACTAGCCGCCGCGCTCGCGGCTTATGCGGGGAAGTTGCCGAGTGTCATTTCTTATGAGCAATTGAGTCTACTGCCTACGCCGAATGCCGCGCTCACGCCTTCGGTGCTGCAGGACAATTTTAACCACGTCACGCTGACTAATCGCACGCTCAGTGGCAGTGCTTATTTTTCAGGGAGTCTTAATCTCAATACCACTTCGACAATTTTTTGGCGCAGTGTGCTGGAGACTTACAATACCGCGCCGGGAGTCGTGCCGATTACTTCGAGTAACTTAACCGCGAAGGGCAATGCCCTCGGTAACGGCCTCGCGGCGACCAACCTCGGTAAAATGGTGAATGGTCCATTTAGTAGCCCAGCCAATTTTAGTGCTTATCTCGCCAGCGTCTTTCCGCTGACCGGCTCACCAACTTATATTCAGATTATGGCAGTGCTGGGTCCGTTGCTGACGGTGCGTTCGGATACTTTTCGCCTTCGAGCGTACGGGGAAGCGGTTAATTCCATGGCCGCAGTGCCCGTCGAAGCCCGAGCTGTCTGTGAAGCCATCGTTCAGCGCACCCCGCTGGCCGCAAGTAATGGACTCGGGCGCAAATTTGTTCTGATCAATTTCCGGTGGCTCGGGCCGAACGATCTCTGATCGCCCCAAGGTCGCATCGTAAAATTAGGCCAGCAGATCGCTGACTACTTGGCCGAATACATCCGTCAGACGATAATAACGTCCCTGATGTTTATACGTGAGGGCCTTGTGATCGATGCCCATCTGATGGAGAATCGTCGCCTGGAGGTCGTGGACCGATACTGGCTTATCAATAATATTATAACCGAAGTCATCAGTGGCGCCGTAATTTAAACCGGGCTTAACGCCGCCCCCAGCCATCCACATAGTGAAACAACGGGGGTGGTGATCGCGGCCGTAATTATCAGCGGTTAACTTGCCTTGGGAATAATTAGTGCGGCCGAATTCACCGCCCCAGATCACGAGGGTATCATCCAATAGGCCGCGTTGCTTAAGATCGGTTATCAGGGCATAGCTGGCGCGATCCACATCCGCACATTGCCGGCGGATTCTTTTGGGGAGATCGCCGTGTTGATCCCAGCCGGGGTGATAGAGCTGGATGAAGCGCACATCGCGTTCCGCTAAGCGCCGCGCGAGCAGACAATTCGCGGCAAAGGTCCCCGGTTGCTTTGCCGATTCTCCGTAAAGCTCATAGGTGGCCGCTGATTCGTGCGCGGAGTCCATCACCTCCGGCACGCTCGTTTGCATGCGGTAGGCCATTTCATATTGGTCGATGCGCGAACTGATCTCCGGATCGCCGAGTTCCGCTGCTTGGCGGGTATGCAACTCCGCCAGACGATCGAGGAATTGTCGCCGACTCGTCGCGGAAATTCCGGCGGGATTTTTCAGAAAGAGAACGGGATCACTCCCGCCGCGGAATTGCACGCCTTGGTGAATGCTCGGCAGAAAGCCGTTGCCCCACAAACGGGAATACAGCGGTTGATCGATGCGATCTTTTGAGATCAGCACGACAAAGCCCGGGAGGTTTTCATTGACGCTGCCAAGACCGTACGAGAGCCAAGAGCCCATGGAGGGGCGCCCGGGTAATTGATGGCCGGTCTGGAAAAACGTAATCGCGGGGTCGTGATTGATATGCTCGGTGTGCATCGAGCGAATAAAGCACAAGTCATCCGCCATTTTGGCCGTGTTGGGGAGAAGGTCACTGATCCAAGCGCGACTTTGCCCATGCTGCGCAAAGGAGAACAGCGAACCGGCTAGAGGATAATGGGCTTGATGAGCGGACATGCCCGTCAAGCGCTGCCCGCCGCGAATGCTGTCGGGAAGATCTTCGCCGTTACGCGCTTTGAGGAGGGGTTTATAATCGAAGAGATCGTGCTGGGACGGCCCCCCCGCCATAAAAAGATAGATAATCCGCTTAGCTTTTGGAGCAAAATGCGGACGACCAAGAATACCACGGGCTGGCTCGACGGTAACCGAAGCGCCCAATGCAGATTTTTGCAGCAAGTTGGTGAGCGCCACTCCCCCCAAGCCGAGCGCAAAGCGGCCAAAGAAATCTCGCCGCGACAGGCCAAAGTTAAGTTGATTGCAAAACATAGTGGGGCAGAGGATGGCAGCTTAACGCCGCATCAGCGTTTCGTCAAAGTTAAGTAAAGCTTGGGCGACGATCGCCCAGGCGGCCCGATCAACGGCCGGCAGGGCGACATCAGTTATGGCTTCACCCGATTGGTTGAATTCCTTCGTGGCTTTTTCGTCGGCTTGAAAAAGCGCGCGTTGTGATTCGTAGAGCTCATGCAGAATGGTCAGCTCTTCTTTTGCGGCGGTGCGTCCCGTCACCAGACGAAAACCCCATGCGAGGCGGTCATTGAGGCTAGCGCCGCCTTCCCGGAGCATACGTTGCCCGATGAAGCGCGCTGCTTCGATGAATTGGACATCATTGAGTAGGGCGAGGGCTTGCAGCGGTGTGCTGGTGTTTTGCCGGAGCACAGTGCACGTATTGCGCTCCGCCGCATCAAACATGAGCATCGTTGGGGGTGGCACGGTACGTTTCCAGAAAGTGTACAGACTTCGGCGATGAAGATCGTCTTGCGTGCCTTGTTCATATTTTGGTTGTCCCATTCCAATTTCTTCCCACAAGCCCGGTGGTTGGTAAGGCAGCACGCTGGGTCCGCCGATTTTTTCAACGAGCAGGCCACTGGCGGCGAGCGCTTGGTCGCGCATCATTTCAGCGGTTAAGCGACGAGCTGGGCCGCGGGCTAAAGCTAAATTGGCGGGATCAAGCGCGCGCTGGGCGGGGGTGGACTGGGAAGATTGTCGATAAGTAGCTGAGAGCGCAATTTGGCGCAGCGTACGTTTTACGTCCCAGCGATGTTGGACAAAATCTTGCGCGAGCCAGTCGAGCAATTCGGGGTGCGTGGGCGGCGTTCCCTGCAGGCCGAAATTATCCGAAGTGCCAACGATTCCAGTGCCAAACATCATTTGCCAAATGCGATTAACCGTCACGCGAGCGAGCAGGGGATTCGCGGGGGTCGTCAACCATTGGGCAAGACCAAGTCGATTGCGTGACGCTTGTGCGAGGAAAGGGGGCAGCGAGCGGGGCGTGTCGGCCGTGACCACATCGCCAGGGCTATCATACGCGCCGCGGATTAAAATATGAGCCGGCCTGGGTTGGGGAAGCTCATGCATCACCATGGCTTCAGGAACGGGCGTAATCAGGGCATTTTGCTCTTCGCGGACCGCGCGCAATGCTTGGGTGGCGGTTCGGCTAGGCGCATCAATTAGGGATATAAAATAATCAAACAAACCCGCGCGTTGGGCGACCGTGAGTTTCTTGGCTGATTGCGTCCACGCTTGGTCGAAGTCGGATCGACCGGCGAGTTGCGCGACTTCCAAGGCCGTCAGATCACGTGCAAAAATTGCGAGATCGCTGACCTTGCCGCCCTTAAAGCCAGCGTCACGAAAACGATAGCCGAGCGTCAAATCGGGTTCAGATTTTTCGTAAGTAATATCTTTGAAGAGCCCGTCGCGGATGATTTCGCTGGGTACCAGCGTGCCGTTGAGCCAGATCTGGGTCCCGGTAGCGCGGCTGGAGCCATCATACGTAACCGTGAGGTGCGTCCAAGCATCGGTTGGTAGAACGGCTTTGCTGATAATTTTTAGCGAAGCGCCGGGCCAAAGATAATGCAGGCCAAAAGCCACGCGGCCGTTTTCCAAGAGAATTTCGTAACCGCGGCTACCGGCATCTGCGGGCGCTTTCGAGTGATGCAACACAACCATTCGAGTGGTGGTGATGCTGGCGGGTGGAGGTTGGAGCCAAATCGATAAAGTGAATGCATCCGTACGCTTAAAGGTAATTAAACCCGGAAAAGTTAAGCCATTTTCTCCATCGAGTTCGAGCACGGGACCCCGTGGGCTCGGAATAATTTTGGGCGTCTCGAATACCTTCCCTGGTTTAGTCGGATCGACTGAATTCGCGACGTGCCCCTCGGTAAGGGCGGTCAACGGATAGGCGGCGACTAATCCAGTTAGCTGGGCAGGCGCCGCTGGTAGTTTTTCGGTGAGCCAGCGGCGGAAGGCGCGTTCGGCGCCACGGTGGGTCTTAGCTAAGACTCCTTCCGCCTCAGCGGTTTTTTTGCGCAGGACTTCGAGTTGGCGAAATTGTTCATCGGTGGTTAGCAGCAAACTTGGCAGCGGCATCGTATCGGCAAAGCCCTTAAAGGATATCTGGCCCGATTCATCGATGTTTTGGAAAAAAGCGAAGAGGGAATAATAATCACGCTGGGTGATGGGGTCGAACTTGTGATCATGGCAGCGGGCGCAATCTAACGTGAGTCCGAGGAAGGCGGTGCCGAAGGTTGCGACGCGATCGGCCACGTAAGCGACGCGGTACTCTTCTTCTACGATGCCGCCTTCTTCGTTTTGATTATGGAGACGGTTAAAAGCGGTCGCGAGATGTTGGTCCTGAGTCGCGTTGGGCAGCAAATCGCCGGCGAGTTGCCACGTGGCAAATTGGTCAAAGGGGAGATTTTGATTGAACGATTTAATCACCCAGTCGCGGTAGGCCCACATTGCTCGCGTACGATCCATTTGGTAGCCGTGGGTATCGGCGTAACGTGCAATATCGAGCCAGTCGCTCGCCATGCGTTCTCCGTAGCGGGGCGAGGCAAGGAGGCGATCGACGACACGCTCGTAAGCGCCGGGTTGAGAGTCTGCAATGAACGTATCGGCTTCAGCCGGAGTGGGGGGCAGGCCCGTGAGGTCGAGCGTGACTCGGCGAATGAGTTGCGCCCGGTCTGCTTCAGGGGCCGAGGTTAATTGCGCTGCCGGCAGTTGGGCTTGCACGAAAGTGTCGATTGGGGAAATTATATTCGGTGATTTCTGTGGCGGAGTAGCGGCGGCGATGGGGTCAAAAGCCCAATGCGCGGACCACGAGGCGCCCTCGGCCACCCAACGACGCAGGAGGGCGATTTCAGTTGGCTTTAATTGACGACCAGCCGTGGGCGGGGGCATGACCTCTTCGTCATCAGCGCTGCTCGTTCTGCTGACCAATTCACTTTCGGCCGGGTCGCTAGGGGTCACCACCGTTACCGATTTTTGGGTGCGAAAAAGACCATCCTTAGTATCGAGCCGCAGTTTGGCTTTGCGCCCGCGTTCATCCGGACCGTGGCAGCGATAACACGCATCAGAGAGAATCGGCAGGATGTCCTGGCGAAAATTAACCGGAGCCGGCGACCCCGCTTCAGCGGCGCCAGCGATGTGAGCGTAGGTTAGACAGGACCATGCCAAGAGGCCCGCCAAGCGCATCGCTGAAAAAATAGACTGGGGCATACAGACAATGAGGGAAGTTTTATGGAAAAAATAACTAATCAGACCCCGCTAAATAACCTCAGCGTAGGGGCTGAGATCAAGGCGCGAATTTATGGGCCGTCGAGGGTGTTCCAAAAGATCATCAGATTTTTTGTCTGACGTCCGGCCACAATGAGGTCGGGTTTGCCGTCAGCGTTGAGGTCAGCTACCTTGAGGTCCTCAACGGCAATTTCTTTAGTTGCAACTATACTGACGCGCCAATTTTCCCCGGCTTCGTCGAGTGGGGTGAGCAACCGAATGCCGGGATCAGTGGTGCGCCACCCAACCACAAACTGGTCAGAGCCTACGCCTAGAAAATCAGCGGTGGCGACGGCGTGGCCTTCTTTGCAACCGGACAGCACTAATTTTCGCTGCCACGCACCGAGCTCATCCCGAGTGTAGACGGCGGCCATGCTGCCGTGAAACGGCTCGACTGTCGCAATAAAATCTCCCTGAGCCAGACGTCCGGCGCGCAATTCGCCGGTCGCGTACTGGGTAATTTGCGTGGAACGCCAAGAGCCGTCTTGGTATTCATTAAGCCAGATGCCCTCTTGGGCTCCGGAGATAATGTGCGGCCCCGCAGTCTTTCGCCAGCGAACGGGGTCGAAATTGTGGGTGAAATGCCCGGTATCATTTACCACCGCGGTTAGCCAAGGGTCCCGCGGGTTGAAGGGCTTTTGATAGGCTAGTAATTTCGCGCCGCGGCCGACCCCGGCTTGATTCCCTTTCCCGTGGAGGGGTTGCACGAGAAGATCCCAGCGCGTTTGATTTACCTGCACCCATTGCATGCGATGGATCGTCGGTTCATGGGGAAGTCGGATGGCTGCCCATCGCTGGGTGCGATCAGGTGGCGCCAGCATATAAAAAACCGCTCCACTGCTTGTTGTATCGCTGGGATTCCAGCCGGCGCCCACGGCAAGTTCACACTTCCCATCGCCATCGATATCGCGAGCGGCGAGGCAAACATTGTCTTCTGGCGTGAGATGTTCGGCGATGACATGTTTTTGCCAGGTCGGATTCTGGTACCATTGAATCGTGGTTTTATCCGCTAGCAGAATATCAAGGCGCCCGTCGCCATCAACGTCGGCAATGGCGAGTCCATAGCCCAAGGTTATTTTAGCTATTTCTTGCGCTTGGAACTTGGGCTCAGGGGGAGCCGCAAAAGAGCAAGCCGCCGCTAGGGCGAGGGGAAGCGCCATTGGTTTCATGCGATTAAGTTTAGTGGTGCTGGGGCGGATGTCCATCGCGCACACGTGGGCTGCAGTGGAATTGGGCCGGGAGCGGCGGCTGGAGGCGGCTGCTGCTGCAGCTTTAGACTTTCCGGTGGCACTCACGCCGTTTATAAAAAATCATGCATTTTATTTTTACCCTCATCTTTTTCGCGATTGGTCTACCGGCCACGGTCGCCTCGCCGCTGGCTGACATCGTGCAAGCGCTCGAGGTGGATTGGCCAAACAACAAGACCATTCATTTCGTATGTCATGGGCACAGCGTGCCCGCCGGTTATTTCAAAACGCCGGTGGTTAATTCCGCCCAATCCTATCCCGCTCTCTGGCAAACGGGTTTACGGCGGCAGTTTCCTCACGCGGTGTTGAATGTCATTGTCACTGCGATTGGTGGGGAAGATTCCATCGCGGGTGCCGCTCGATTTGAGCGCGATGTGTTAGCGCTGCGGCCTGCGGTGGTGACGATTGACTACGCCCTAAACGATCGCGGGGCGGGCTTGGTGAAGGCCAAGGCTGCCTGGGTGCAAATGATTATGGCCGCTAAGGCGGCGGGGATTCGCGTTATTCTGCTAACGCCGACTCCCGATCAGCGGGTCAATATTGATGATCCGCAAAATTCATTGAATTTACATGCTGAGCAGGTGCGTATGTTAGCCAAGGAGCACGAAGTCTGGCTGATTGATAGCCTCGCCCTGTTTAAAGCCCAACTAAAGGCAGGAGTGCCGCTGCCGGATCTGATGTCGCAGGTAAATCATCCCAATGGAGCTGGGCATGCGCTGATCGCGGAAGCTCTGCTTGGGTTATTTCGCCGATAATCACCCCTGAACTAGGCTGCAAAGGGTGAGGCGGAAGAAAGGTCGCCCGCCGTCATGTGTACGCTGGGGCTTGTAAAAAATGGTGCCAGGAGCGAGGATTGAACTCGCGACCAAAGGCTTATGAGTCCTCTGCTCTACCACTGAGCTACCCTGGCAAAAGGGAATACTATCAATGACTTGTGGATTTAAAGAATCTTGTCTTCTACACATGTTTTTTACGCCTCAGCTCAATTTAGAGATAAAGAGAAAACATGCGCAGCGAGACAAAATGGGAAAGAACACAAGTCCAAGCACTGCTTCACAAGGGAAGCAGTGGTAGTTACTACGGAAGATGGAAACTAGGCGGCAAGCAAAAATGACTGAGAGGAAATTGGATTGGCATGGGGGAGGGGTGTATTGATCGAGCCTGAGTTTACGGCGGCAAACCGGCGCGCGGGAATAATCTGAAAATGTCCGCGATAAGATCGTGATCGCTTGGCGCTATTTTATGATGGGGCGGTCGGCACCAGCATCGATCACATGCAGCGTAAAATCGGTCTCGCTGGGTTAAAACTTCCGCTCGTCGCTCCGGCTCTCACCGTTACTCCGTAAATTTAACCAGCGCGGCGCTGATCTTAGCTAAGTGAGTCTTGCAAAGGGTGAGGCGACGTAAGGGGCCGCAGTCGGCGTTCTCTCCGGGGGTCGATTTCTTCCAGCTCAGGCTCTGGGATGCAGGTAAAGGAGATGCGCATGGGCGCGGCGGCTTGGACTCCATGGGCGCCGCCGAAATAAACTGAACCGTGGCCAAAGGTTTGGTTCAAGGTGTCCATCGCCTGATGCAATTGCGCCCGGGCCGTATCGCGGGCTTGATGGAAAAGATCCGGCGTGTGTGCACTCCAGGGCAAGAGACGCGTGAGAATCAGGCCTACCCGGAAAGGCGCACGGCCTCGCAACGCGACTGGGCGGCGGGCCCAGAGCTGGTTGAGCGCCTGCGTTAATTGCAGCGTATCCTGCGTTTCCGTGCAACGCAGCTCATCGCTCCAGCTGACCTCATCGTAATAATCGAGGCTCAGGCTTAACGCGCCGGCGTAGTGTCCGCTCTGGCGCAGACGCATCGCCGCTTTTTGCAACAGTCGGTGCAGCACCGCGTGCGCTCGGGGGACGGTGCGCAATGTGGGGGGCAGAACGTGGGAATGGCCGATCGTTTGTTTTTTGGGCGGTGGCAGCGGGATCGCCGCACCGCGGAGGCGGGCGTGCATGCGCTCGCCCTCGATGCCGCCCCAGATGCCGCGCAGCAGAGCGGGCGAGGCGGCATAAAATTGCTCGGCCGTATCGATGCCATGCGCGCGAAGACGAGCTTCCATGGCGGCGCCAACACCGAGAAAATCTTGGAGTTTTAGCCCGAGCAATTTTTTCGGCAGATCGTCGTCGTCGATGACGACTAAGCCATCCGGCTTTTGCAAATCAGTCGCGAGCTTGGCCAACAGCCAATTCGGCGCGATGCCAATGGAACTGGTGAGGCACGGGCCGATTTCCTGGCCAATCCGAGTTTTAATTTCTCGGGCAACGCTCAGGGCTTTTTCCCGGGGGGCAAAGGTGGCGGTGAGGTCGCACTCCACTTCATCGATCGAGCGCACGCTGGTAATATGAAGGCACGACTCGATGATGGCGCGCAATTGACGCGAATAATCAATGTAGAGGCTGGGGCGTTGTGCGATCAGGCGAATTTCGGGACACAGTTGACGGGCTTCGGCGATGCGCGTGCCGGTGCGCACGCCGCAGGCCTTAGCGAGGTAGTTGGCGGCAATGCAGGAGGTGGTCTCCGCCAGCACGGGCACGATCGCGACGGGGTGTCCTCTTAATTCTGGACGATCTTGCTGTTCGCAAGAGGCAAAGAAGGCATTGAAATCGACGGCGAGACTCCGGAGGGGCATGCGCGCAAAGTTTGGCCCAGACCTCGTTCCGTCAAAAAAAGAAAGGGGCGCTTTCCTTTCTTCGCGTTGCTGAGGCGCTTGCCCCTTAAATTATTTTTTTGCTAACAACTTGACTCGGCGCGGAGCGCCGCGGGTCGGGTTTTTACCCGCTGAGTCGCCCCTTAGGCACTGGGGTAAACTTCGCGGAGTGCTTTCGCTACGTTGGGGGGCACAAATTTGCTGACGTCGCCGCCGAGCTTGGCGATCTGTTTGACGAGCGAGGAGCTCGTGTAGCTGTACGATTCGTTGGGCATGACGAAAATCGTTTCCACCTTGGGCTCGAGATGTCGGTTCATCAGGGCCATATTGAATTCAAATTCAAAATCGGATAGGGCGCGAAGGCCGCGGATGATGGCGTGAGCTTTTTGTTTGCGGGCGAATTTTACGAGCAGGCCGTCAAAGCTTACAACATCGACATTGGGCAGGCCCCGCAGATTAGCCTGAATTAACTGTACGCGCTGCTCCGGGGTGAAGAGCGGAGCCTTGGTGGAGTCGATGGCGATGGCGACGCGTACGTGGCCAAAGAGTTTCGCGGCGCGCGCGAGCACGTCGAGATGACCGTTGGTGAAGGGGTCGAAGGTTCCGGGATAAATGCAGAGTTTCATGCGTCGACGCTGCTAAGATTGCAGAGCGGGGGAAGATGGCGAGGAAGTTTTGCGTCTGACACGGGGTTCGCCAGGGCCCCGTCATATCGCATCAAGATATTGCCAAGCAGAGCTCGGGTGTATCGACTGCCGACATGCGTTTCACTGTGGCCAACTGGATGACTCTTTCCCGCGTTCCGGCGATGTTTGCGATCGTCTGGTTAATGAACGTCGATCGCGATTCCGGTTGGGGGGCGACGGTGGCTTTCTGGCTCTTCATTGCCGCGGCGCTCACGGATTGGTTTGATGGCATGATTGCACGAGCGCGCGGCGAGGTTTCATCCTTTGGACGATTTATGGATGCGGTGATCGATAAAGTGATGGTGATGGGCCTGATGATTGCGCTGGTCGTTGGAAATTATTTTATGGGTTACGCGAACTTCGCAATGCTGTTGCTGCTGGGCATGCTCGGTCGCGAATTTTTAGTTTCAGGCATGCGCATGGCCGCGGCCACGAAGGGACTCGTGGTGGAGGCGGATCAAAGCGGCAAGGTGAAGACCTTCGTACAGCTTAACGCGATCGGGTGGTTACTGGGAGCGCGGATGATGAGCCAAGATTATGGTCACCTGTTTTCCGCTACCGATCGTTGGATTATCAGTGGAATCCACTGGATTGGCATGGGGCTTTATGGCCTTGCGGCCGTGCTGACGATTACTTCGGGGATTTCTTATTTCCGCCGGCATGGGCACGTGGTGCTGGAATAAGCTAATGAAATTGCCTTCGCCGCAGTGGCCGCGAATTTTGCCGACTCGCTTCGTGGTCGGCCTCGCTACGCTGGGTCCGCTCGGGGTGAAGCTGCCCGCTCCCGGTACTTGGGGTTCATTGGCGGGCTTACTTTATTTTACCGTCATTTTTTATCCGCTGGGGCTGGTGAGTACGCTGTTGCTGACGGGGGTCGGACTTTATTTCGCCGTAGCTTTCTGTGGTGAAGCCGCTGAACGCATGGGCCGGAAAGATCCGGGTGAAATAATTTTGGATGAATTCGCTGCCATGCCCTTGTGCTTTCTCGGGTGGCGCAACCTCGGTTGGTCGCCTTGGCTTATTCTTGTCACTGGGTTCGCGCTCTTTCGGCTCTATGATATTGCGAAGCCTTTCGGCATACGCCGACTGCAGAGTTGGCCGGCGGGGTGGGGAATTGTCGTGGACGACGTAGCCGCGGCGCTCGCTACTTGCGCGACGTTGCATCTCGGCGCGTGGCTTATGCGCTGAGGGAAAATTTCGCGGATCCGATCTAGATTAAATCCTAAAACCTATGGCTTGGGTTAGAGGTAAGGGGTTATCGGTTATAGGGCCGATCCTCCGCGCGCGAAGCGAGTTTAAGTCCGAACCCTTCGCGTTACTTCGCGCCCTTCGCGGTTAAAAATGCGTTGGATCGATTATGCACCTTTTGTGGCAAGCGCACCCCAGGATTAAGATTTATTTCGCGGCGGCGGCGCTGGATGCTCTTTTCCCGCGCCACCAACGACTGAGACTGAAATCACCGCGAATTTTCCCGCCGCTATCGACGCGGGTGCCATCCGGGCCTTGCGTGATTTTAACACTGAGGCCAAATAACCATCGGCCGGGTGAATTAAAGGTAAGTTTGCGGGGTAAATCCCAAGCGAAGCCGGGCTTCACAAAAACGTATTGCTGATTATCGCGCCCAATTAACGAGGTGGTTTGCAGGCCTGTTTCCAGCGTGTAATGATAGGGAAAACGATCGAGCACGAAGCCCGTGCCTAAAATGAGTGAACTGCTGTGGGCGTCATTTTGGCGAAAACTACCCGTGACCGAAGATTTTGTCATTAGGTCGGCGGTGCCACTGAAAAAATATCTGAGACCGAGAGTATCCGGGCTTGGACGGGAGAGTACCAAGGAGGGGGTGTAGTGGTTGTAGCCATCGGTCATGTCGAGCGGGGGAGCTCCCACCGGCAGGCGAACATTGAGACCGACGCTCGCGTCGTAGTCGGTTTGCAGCCAGCGACGGTAGACGTATTTTCCGCCGAATTGAACCTTGCCGATACCATTGCCTGGGGAACCGCGGCGTAGGCCGTGTTCAATATAGGGTTCGACCGTGGCGGTCATTTCGACGTGATCATTAACTCCCCAGCGAAAACCAAGGGGAAGCCGTACATAGCTACGGCGAATAAAATCCCCCATGTGAGGATGCATGATGAACCGCACGGAACCTTTCTTCTCGGTCTTAGGCAGATCGGTATCAAAAATTCCACTGATCTTGCGCATCGCGTGCTGATCCTCTGGGTCTTGAAGGGGTAACATCCGCTCCACCTCCGCATGGGTTGCACCGCTAATGACCAGGCTGATCAGGAATAGGCGGGCGGGCTGCTTGTAGGCGAGAGCGAGCATGGCCATGGGGATAACGGAGAGAACCTCGCCTGCGCGAATGAAAAAGCTGTTCGGCTACTAAAAAGTATGACTGCGCACGGTGGCAATCACTTGGCGGAAGGTAATCTCGGCGCGGACCCGCGAGTTGAGCGTGATAGCATAGCCGTCTGGGCCCCACGACATCGGCGTGCCGACTCCAATGAGCCATTGGGTTTTGGTGTTAAAAAGCTAATTTCTTTGGCACGTACCAGAGTACACCGGGCCGGAGGTAAAAAAATGCTCAGCGCGGCTGCCGATCAAAGCGGTCGTGGTATAGGTGCCGGCCAGCGTCCATTTAATTTGGCCTAAATCATAAACCCCGCCGAGTGTCACGGAGGAGGAATCGTCGTGGGGTTGATTAATCTGCATCGCCCCAGCTTTGCCACTCGGGCTAATGGCATCGAGCGAGAGTTCGGTGAAGATGGTGAGATGTCGATTATTGGGAGAGTGACGCTGGATGATTACGCTTGGGGTGATGTGTTGGTAGCCGTCACTTAAATCAATGGGGCGCTGGGTCAGCGGTTGCGTGACGCTCAGGTTGGCGCTCGCTTCAAAATCGGGCGGTAACCATTCGTGGATTAAATATTTTAGACCATAGCGGAGCTCACCGATGCCGTTGCCGGTTGCTTGCTCGCCAAAGCCGTGCGTGAGAAAGGCGGCGCCTTCCGTGCTAAATTCGACATGGTCATTTAAGGTCCAGCGGAAGCCCACGTCGGTGCGGACGTAATCACGGCGCACCAAATCACTGATATGCGGGTAGAGGATGAACTTGACCGTGCCGGGCGGGTCGAGCTGCGGCAGCTCGATATCAAAAAGCCCGCGGATTCGTGAGAGAAAGGGCCGCGTCAGTGCTGGCGAGCCAGGGTTGGCCAACCCGGGTTCCTGCGCCCAAGAGCAGAGGGCGAGGGTGTTGAGATAAAATATAATCCACCGACATAAACGCATAGGAATTAAGGCAGCCGCAATAAGCGCTCGAACGGCACTCGCACGAGTAGGCCCTGTTGCAGCACGTCTACTGAAACCACAATTCCCTGAGGGTTCGCGGGATCATCGACATAACCTTCTAAACCATGCAGCGGGCCGCCTTGGACGCGGACGTGCGTTCCTTTCTTCATGAGAGGGTGCAGCGTGGCCTCTAGGCCGGAAGCACAGATTAATTTAACCGCTTCAAGCTGGCTCAAAAAAGCGGCTTCATTTTCCACCCACATGGCGCGGACCAGCAAATCCTGCTGATAAATCCGGTCTTTGCGTTCGGGGGCTAATTGACAGAAAACGTAGCCCGCAAACAGCGGCTTAGTGAATGTTTTTTTCTGCGTGCCGTAGTGTCGGATGCTCTGAAGCAGAGGGAGGTAGTGGGCGAATTTCTCCGCCTTCAGCAAGGCCGCGAATTTCTTTTCACACCGTGGTTTGGTGTGGCAGGCGAACCAGCGGGGCGCGGCGAAATCAGGCAGGTGTTGGCCCATAATGGTGAAAGTGGGCCGAGGGAAACTTCGACCGCGAATGTGCGCAGATGGCGGCGCTTTACAGTTTAGCGAGCAGTCGCAGCGCGGCGAGGTAGCCGGGGAAGCCCTGGCCGGAGATCAGGTCGATGCATGCCCCCGCGGTCATGGAGTGGTGGCGAAATTTCTCCCGCTTCTTGATGTCCGAAATATGAACTTCCACCGCGGGTAATCCGCTCGCCGCGATAGCATCCCGCAAGGCGATGCTGGTATGCGAGTAAGCGCCAAAATTGACCACGAAGGCCTCCGTGCCGCGATCGGTGAGCGCATGGATTTTATCGACCAGCGCGCCTTCATGAGCGGATTGGAAAAAGGTAATCGTAAAACCGATTTTCTTCGCCTCGGCGCGGATCATCTTCTCGAGGTCTTTGAGCGTAGCTGTGCCGTAAATGGCCGGCTGGCGGCGGCCAAGGCGGTCAAGATTAGGCCCGTGGAGAATAGCAATTTTTTTCATCGATAGAGTGGGTTACGAAACGTACGAATCGGCCAAAGGGGAAGATTCTTTTCACGCGACGGCACGTTGCTGATTTTAGAGCGGGTTGTCGGTTTCAATAAATTCCCAAGGCAGGCGAAATTTTTTGGCCAGCTCAGCCGCCAAGGCTTTCACCCCATGCATCTCGGTCGCGTAATGGCCGCAGCAAATCAGATTCAAATGATTTTCCTGCGCGTAGTTGAACCATTCCTCGCGCAATTCCCCCGTGATGAGGGTGTCGACGCCAGCAGCAATTAATTGAGGGACCGCACTATTGCCGCTACCTGAGCAAAAGCCCACCTGCTTGGGGACGGCGGGACCGCAGTCAATCGTGACGACGCGTGGATAGAGTTCTTCCAGCCGCGCACAAAGTTGGGCGCGTTTGAGTTTATTGGCCGCAATCCAGCCGATGGGTTCGCCCTCTTGGAAGAGAAAGGGTCGACGGGCTTTTAAGCCCAATTGCCGTGCGAGCAGGACGTTATTGCCAATCTCTTCATGCGCATCGAGGGGAAGGTGACTCGCGTAGACGGCGCAGTTGCCGCGGATGAGCGCGGCATAGCGCTCATAAATGGGCCCCGTCACTGGCTGCACCCCGCCCCAAAAAATGCCGTGATGCACGATCAGAAAATCCACACCGCTCTCAACCGCTTGCTCGAAGGGGATGCGGCCGGCATCAACTGCCGCCCCGATTTTAGTTACTCGGCCATCGTTGGCGACTTGCAGGCCATTGTGCGAACCGGGGAAATCTTTGAAAGCCGAACGCCGAGTGCGTTTATCACAATAATCGACGAGTTGTTTGAGCGAAGCCATGTCCCAGCTTGGGGGGCGAGCAGGCCGCGTGCAAGCCGTCGGTGCAGGCGGCATGTTTAAATTCCGAACCTTCGCGTCCTTCGCGGTTTAAAAGCTGTCTTGGCCGAACTTAAAACTAAGCACCGCTGTTCCCCCTTGCCAGTGGCGCGATGATTCCCACCGTTAACGCCATGGCCGCTAGTAAAAAAAGTCCGATCGATCTTATTGCGCAAGCCACCGAAACTTTTCCGCATCGTCCCAGCTGGGATGAGTATTTTATGGCGACTGCGAAGCTGATCGCTTCGCGGTCAAATTGCGAACGCCTCAACGTGGGGTGCGTCATCGTTACGGGTGGCGAGCGCAAGAATCGCATCGTGGCCGCAGGTTATAATGGTTATCTGCCGGGAACTCCGCACACGGCTCGCGTGCGCGATGGCCATGAACAGGCGACGGTTCATGCCGAGCAAAATGCGGTGGCGGATGCGGCGCGACGCGGCTCAAGTGTCGAAGGCTGCGTGGCCTACGTGACGCACTATCCCTGTATTAATTGTGCGAAGATTCTCGCGGCCGCGGGCATCTCGGCGATTCGCTTTCATGAGAATTATCACAATGATTCTTTGGTCGCACCCATCTTAAAAGATGCCGGCGTTAAAATTAAAAAACTGTGAGGCTGCGCAGCGCCGACGCAGGATGCGTTGGTGAAAAAAAATCCGGCAAATTTTCAGTCCCTCTCCATCATCGTCATGAAAGAACGTCGCCTCGGACGAAAGCCCCCGTGTCTCGCCGGCCAATTGTTGTTGGCGGCACCAGCGCTGCGTGACCCAAATTTTAAGCGCAGTGTTATTTTGCTTTCGGCCCATAGCCCCGAGGGCGCCATGGGGGTGGTGCTCAATCGACCGCTTAAGCGTCAATTGGCAGAATTGAATGAGACTTTCGCTCGCGGGCCGCTCGCGGGCGTTCCCCTTTATTGCGGTGGTCCGGTCGAACCGGAGCAATTGATCATTGTTTCATGGCAGTGGCTCAAAGCGGAAAATGCCTTTCAGCTGCATTTTGGGATCGACCCAGAAAAGGCGGGGGAACTGATCGGCACTCCGGGTCTGACACTGCGCGCATTTTTGGGCTATGCGGGCTGGACCAAAGGACAGTTGGAAAATGAAATGAAGCAAGAGACCTGGCTCACTACTGGGGTGGAAGGTCGGCAACTCGATGATGCGGATGGGATTACGCTTTGGCGGAATTTACTGTGTGAACACGACCCCGAGCTCCGATTTCTCGCCAATGAGCCGGATGATCCATCGGTAAATTAGCGACCGCCAAGCTTGTGCATGAGCCTTGGCTCGCCGTGACTTGGGTTAGCGCATCGCAAAATCTTTTGTTTTGACAGGGGGTGCGGCGGTCATCTTCTTTCCTGTCTTTTATGAAAGTCGTCTCCTCCATCAAATCCGCCAAAGTACGTCACCCGGCTTGCCAGGTGGTCCGTCGTAAAGGGCGCATCTACGTCATCAATAAAGTCGAGCCGCGCTACAAGGCGCGCCAAGGCTGACCTAAACCCACTTTTACCGTGAAGACCGAAGGCCATCCAGCTCTCAACCACGTCTGTTTCCTTGATATCGGAACGGGCAAGAAATTTCTGACCAAATCCACGATGAAATCCGCTCGTTCCGAGAAGATCGACGGGCTCGATTATTTCGTGATCGTACGCGACGTTACCATGGACTCGCATCCTGCCTTTACCGGTGAGAAGCGCATGGTCGACACGGCCGGCCGCGTCGAGAAGTTCACCAACAAGTTCAAGCGCGCGACAAAGGTCAAATAAGACCTCGCCCCTTGAGCGATCCGAAGCCCTCCCATCGCGGAGGGTTTTTTTATGCCCAGCTCCGGGGGCCTTGATCTAGCCACAAAAAGCACAGCAAGCGCAGTCGGGAAAAATTGGAAATATAGAAAACCTGGTGCTGGTTTTAAGATTTAAGGGGTAAGTTTTAAGTTCGGCCCAGACAGCTTTTTAACCGCGAAGGGCGCGAAGTGACGCGAAGGTTCGGAGCTTAAACATGCCTCCCGCACTCGCGCGCTAGGAGGCGTGACCGTCTTTTTCGATTAAAAGTACTTTCCACGGGCCGGTTCCGTGTGTTCCGTAGCTCTCGTGGTTACGTCGCCGAAACTTGCTATTTTTGACTGCGATTCAACGCTCAGCGCGATTGAGGGCATTGATGAATTGGCGCGGTTGCGGGGGCCGGCGCTGTTTGCACAAGTTGAGGCCCAGACCTCCGCGGCCATGGAAGGTAAAATTCCGGTCGAGGAAGTCTTTGGCCGGCGGCTCGCCTTGATTCGTCCACATCGCACTGAAGTGCAGCAAATCGGACAGCTCTATATTCAGCACATCGAACCGACCGCACGGGCGACTATCGCCGCGCTCAAAGCAGCTGGTTGGACGCCCCTCATTCTTAGTGGGGGATTTACGCCGGTCATCGCGCCGCTGGCGGCTTACCTCGGAATTACCCAGATCGAGGCGGTCGATTTATATTTTGGGTCCGACGGCAGCTATGCCGGCTTCGATGAAAAATTTCCTTCTACGCGCTCCGGGGGCAAGCCCATCCGCATTGCGGCGCTGCGTCAGGCGCTGCAACCAAGTCGGATTGTGATGGTGGGGGACGGCGTCAGCGATCTTGAGACCAAGCCCGTCGTGGATCTCTTCGTTGGCTTTGGCCGCTACACGGTGCGCGAGCGCGTGCGCGTGGAGGCTCATGCGTTTATCAAAAGCTTAGCGGAACTGCCGGCACTACTCGCATGAGCGCCCTGGCTCGTTTATTTTTGTGGCTTGGTCTGATGGCGAGCAGTGGCGCGGTCGCGTTGGCGGTGCCGGCAGCCACTTTCCCTCGTGAATTATCAACCTACGCGCAGTCTCCTGCCGCGGGCTTATGGTCAGTTCTGCAAGCGCGCGTGGCGGCGGAACCTTTCAATTTAGCGGCGACGGCTATCTTTATCTGTGCGGTGCTGCATACTTTTTTAGCGCCCAAAATTAGCCAGTGGGGACACCTCGTCGAAGAGCGCCATCGCGCTGGTCTTCAGCGGCAGCGTCCGCTCACCGCTCGGGATGAAGATGGCCAGCCGGATGAAGTGAGTTTCGGTGGACAGGTGCTGCATTTTTTTGGCGAGGTTGAGGCGGTTTTCGGTATCTGGTCAGTCGCCCTTGCGGCGGTGATCATCGCTTACAAAGGGGTCGACCCCGCGGTGCATTATATTGGCAAGACGGTTAATTTTACGGAACCCATGTTTGTGGTTATCATTATGGCCTTAGCTTCGACTCGGCCGGTAACGCGACTGGCGGAGCAGGGGTTGCGCCTGGTGGCGTCGCTTGGCGGTGGCCGACCGGTGGCCTGGTGGTTTTCGATTCTGACGATCGCGCCTTTGTTGGGGTCAGTGATTACCGAGCCGGCGGCGATGACGATTGCGGCGCTGCTGTTGGCGAAACAATTTTATCAACTCCAACCGAGTCGCAAGCTGGCCTACGCCACGTTGGGCCTGCTTTTTGTCAATATTTCTATTGGGGGCACGCTCACCCATTTCGCGGCCCCGCCGGTTTTGATGGTGGCGGCAGCGTGGCACTGGGATCTGGCGTATATGTTCACGCACTTCGGTTGGCATGCGCTCTCCGGTATCGTTCTGTCGAATGGTTTTTATTTCTTAGTTTTCCGCTCTGAACTGCTCGCGCTGGCGGCGCCCACCGCGGTCGCGATCACCGAGGAATCTAGTCCCTGGTGGGTTACGGGAGTTCATTTGGGCTTTCTGGGTTTCACCGTCTCGATGGCGCATCACCCCGCGCTTTTTATCGGCGGATTTCTTTTCTTTTTAGCGTTTGCTCAGGCCACGGCCCACCATCAGAGCAAAATTGATTTACGCAGCCCTTTGCTCGTGGGATTTTTTCTGGCGGGTTTAGTGGTTCACGGCGGACTCCAAGCGTGGTGGATTGAACCGGTGTTGGGCCGCCTCGGGGGAAAGTCCTTGTTTGCGGGTGCGACCATTTTGACGGCTTTTAATGATAACGCGCTGATCACTTATCTGGCGACGTTGGTGCCAGGGCTGACCGAGAATCTTAAATTTGCCGTCGTGGCGGGAGCCGTGACTGGGGGTGGACTCACCGTGATCGCCAATGCCCCGAACCCCGCGGGCCAATCGATTCTGTCACCTTATTTCCCCGGTGGCGTATCTCCGCTCGGCTTATTCCTTGGCGCCCTCATCCCCACGCTGATCGTCGCGTTTTCTTTCATGGTATTATAAAACTGGGGACACGCTGAAGACGTGATCAGCTCCGCGCTGCAGCGCTCTATCGTAGTTCAAAATGTCTGGGTCGATCGTGTGCTATTCGCGGTTTAAAGGTTGTCTTAGGGGGGCTTAATACTTACCCCTTAAACCTTAAAACAATCTCGCTCGCTGGACTTAGGGGAAGAGGCCGCGTTTGGCTTTGGCTTCGGCGACGCGCGATATACCTAGCACTAAGGCGGCGGAGCGACGACTGCAGCGGTACTTTTTCTGCGTCTCATCGACCGAGGCTTTCGCTTTCGCGAGCATGCGGTAGAGTTTATCGAACACTTCACCTTTGGTCCAATAATAGTTTTGGAGGTTTTGGAGCCACTCGAAATAAGAGACAATTACGCCGCCGGAATTACAGAGAACATCAGGAATCAATTCGATGTCACCGCGCTCCGTGATGATTTTATCTGCTTCGTAGGTGGTCGGACCGTTGGCGCCCTCAGCCAAAACGCGACACTTGAGCTTCGCGGCGTTTTTCTCGGTGATGACGCGTTCGAACGCGGCGGGAATC
The DNA here is from genome assembly GCA_945861645.1 of Opitutus sp. GAS368. Taxonomy (GTDB): domain Bacteria; phylum Verrucomicrobiota; class Verrucomicrobiia; order Opitutales; family Opitutaceae; genus Lacunisphaera. The sequence continues at coordinate 51,822 of CAMAVZ010000010.1, forward strand.
AGGACGGTGCAGGGCAACTCCAGTAACTCTTCATTCGTGACGGCTTGGCCGCCGGAGTAGCCTTGCAGCGATTTATTCGTGACGGTGTAAGCCAAGGCTTCCTGCAGGTTGATGCCCTTGGGATTGTAGATGCCGCCGGTGAAATCTGAGATACCAATAATCTCCGCACCCCATTCGTAAAGCGCGAGCGCCGCTTCACTGCCGACATTACCGAAACCTTGAATGACGATCGTGGTTTTTTCCGCGGCGATGCCCAGATCCTGTAAGTAGGCTTTCACAAACCAAGCGACCCCTTCACCGGTAGCTTCGCGGCGACCGAGCGAACCACCCAAGGCGATGGGTTTTCCTGTGATGACGCCCGGGTCAAAGTGGCCGACGTGGTTGGAATAAGTATCCATCATCCACGCCATCACTTGCTCGTTCGTGCCGACGTCAGGCGCCGGAATATCGATGTTAGGCCCGATAAAGGGAGTGATCTCTTGCATGTAGCGTCGCGAGAGACGCTCAAGTTCGGTGAGCGACATATCGCGAGCATTCACGACGACGCCGCCCTTGGCGCCCCCGAAGGGCAAGCCGACGAGCGAGCATTTCCAGCTCATCCACATGGCCAAGGCGGCCACTTCGCCGAGCGTGACATCTTGGTGAAACCGAATACCGCCCTTCGCTGGACCGGTAGAGAGATTATGCTGCACCCGGTAGCCCTCAAAGATTGCGACGTTCCCATTGTCCATGCGCACCGGCATGGAAACAATGACACACCGACGCGGCCGTTTGGTGCGTTCGCGCAACCCAGCATCCATGCCGAGATAATCGGCGGCTTGATCAAATTGATCACAGGCCTGTTGGAAGACCGCAGAATTATAGATTGTATGAGTGAGGGACATGGGGGTGGGGAAGGTTTTGTTGCAAAGAATCTGCCGAGCCGGCTAGCGTTTAGCAATTGGCTTCGGGTTGTTAGATTTGCTCAATCAAGGAACTTATTAAGGGGATAATGGCGGGCAAAATTGGAAATCGGGAAAGGCGGGATAGTTTTAGGGTTTAAGGGGTAAGTTCTAGTTCTGCCAAGACAGCTTTTAAACCGCGAAAGGCGCAAAGTGACGCGAATAAAATTGAGGCCTAAAACTTAAACCTTTTTCCGCCTTTAGCCCGCGAACCGCGAGGGAAACACGCCCAAGCCTTTTTGACCACGGATGGGGACAGGATGGGAGCGATCGCAAAACCGCTAAAGCGGTGCTTAGTCCTAAGGCTGCAGGGTGGATTTGAAGTTTGGAGAGGGCCCCCGTGGGGGATGCTTTCGGCGAGCTTGCGCGTGAGCTTATGGCGCTTACAAGATTTCGCCTGATCCATGGCCTTATTCAAACTACATGCTGAGTATCAGCCGACGGGTGATCAGCCGACGGCGATTGCGGCGCTCGTGCAATCTCTGCGCAACGGGAATCGGCATCAGACGCTCCTCGGGGTAACGGGTTCCGGTAAGACCTTCACAATGGCCAATGTGATCGCGCAACTGGATCGTCCCACGCTGATCCTATCGCATAACAAGACCCTCGCGGCGCAGCTGTACTCGGAGTTTAAGAATTTCTTCCCAGAGAATGCGGTCGAGTACTTCGTAAGTTATTATGATTATTATCAGCCTGAAGCTTACGTGCCGACGAGCGATACATTTATTGAAAAAGATTCTTCAATTAATGAGGAATTGGAACGCCTGCGCATTGCCACGACGAGTTCGCTGGTCAGTCGGCGCGATGTGATTGTGGTGGCGAGTGTCTCCTGCATTTACGGGCTGGGTTCGCCCGAGGATTTCTCGGCGATGCGCATCACGCTGCGGAAGGGGGCGAGTCTCAATCGCAATAAATTCCTGGAGCGCTTGGTGGAGAATCTTTACGAGCGAAATGATTATGAATTAAAGCGCGGGAGTTTTCGCGTGCGCGGCGATGTCGTGGACGTGATGCCGGCTTACCTCGAGCATGGTTTGCGGGTAGAATTCTTTGGAGACGAAATCGAAGGCTTGACTGAATTCGAGCCAATCGGCGGGGCGATCATTCGACGTACGGAGCAATTTGAACTTTATCCCGCCAACCAATACGTAACGAGCAAGAGCCGCCTCGAGGCAGCGATTGCAGGGATTAAGGCCGAGCTGGAGGAGAGGGTGGCCTTTTTTGAAAAAAATCAGCAATACCTCGAAGCCCAGCGGATTCGCCTGCGCACTGATTACGATTTGGAGATGCTGCAGGAGATGGGCTTTTGCAACGGAATCGAAAATTATTCCCGCCATTTGACCGGGCGGACCCCGGGGGATCGGCCATTTTGCTTGGTGGATTTTTTCCCGAAAGACCTGTTGCTGATGGTCGACGAGAGTCATGTCAGTATCCCGCAAATCGGCGGCATGTATAACGGAGACTTGGCGCGTAAGAGTACGCTGGTGAATTTCGGTTTTCGTTTACCTTCGGCGCTGGATAATCGGCCGCAGAGCTTTGCTGAATTCCAGAAAATCACGGGGCAGACGCTGTATGTTTCGGCCACACCTGCGCCGTTTGAGTTGGAGCATTCGACGGTCGTGGCGGAGCAGGTGATTCGTCCGACGGGGCTGCTGGATCCGGTGATTGTCGTGCGGACCACCAAGGGGCAGGTGGAGGATTTGATTGGCGAGGCTCGAGCGGCGGCGGCGGTGGGGGAGCGTGTCTTGGTGACGACTTTAACCAAGCGAATGGCGGAAGATTTAACCACTTTCATGCGCGCGGCGCAGGTGCGGGTGGAGTATTTGCATTCTGATATCGACGCACTTGAACGAGTGGAGATTTTGCGTAATCTCCGGCGAGGTAATTTTGATGTGCTGATTGGAATTAATCTACTGCGCGAAGGCTTAGATTTACCCGAAGTAGCGCTGGTCGCTATTCTTGATGCGGATAAGGAAGGGTTTTTACGGAGCGCTACTAGCTTAATGCAGACGGCTGGGCGGGCGGCGCGACATGAGAAAGGGCGGGTGATATTTTATGCAGACGTCATGACGGCATCGATCCAGCGCACGCTGGAGACCGTCACTGCACGGCGGGCTAAACAACTCGCGCACAATGCCACCCACGGAATTACGCCCCGCAGTGTACAACGCGGCGTGCAGGCCAGTTTGCAGGTAAAAGACGGAGCCGCGGATGCGCCACCACTGGCCTTGGCGGAAAGCAGTGCTGACGAGGTGGCCGCGGTGATTGCAGAACTCGAAGAAGAGATGAAAACCGCCGCTGATAAATTGGAGTTCGAGCGAGCCGCCTTATTGCGGGATCAGATAAATTCGCTTAAATCAGGTGACTATAAAAAGCCGGATCGCTCCCGTAGTTATCGAAAGGCGAAAGGGATGAAAATCGGGAAAGCGGGAAATTCTAAAAACTGAGCAGGCAGAAGAAAGGGCTAGAGGTCAGAGGCTTCAGGCTTGAGGGCGGAAGGGCGGAAAAGCTGAAAGCGTGAAAGTGGAAAATAAGAAAACTTGGCAGCGGTCTTGGCCTTTAATCCAGATCAAATGCGTGAAGTCCGTGGCAAAAATGGCTGGGTCGATTTTGCGCCTTCGGTGCTTTTTGTGGCGGCTTGCGTGCTCGCGGCTCGGTGCTTAGTTTAAGGCCCAAATTCTTTTTACGTCCCTTTGTGCTCTTCGCCGTAAAAAGTCTTGACCGAGCTTACGACTTATAACTTAAAAATTTTTCGTTTTTAGCGCGGGCCGAGTTCTTTGACGGTACGCGTGCTGCCTTGGGCGGTAATTTTATTTAGGGCTTCGGCATCGACCACTTGCGAGGCATCACCGATAATGTCGGCTTTTTTCTTAACTTTACGCGGGATCCAACTGCTCAAGGTGTTTACTTGCACGAATTCTTCGACTTCAGCGGTCGTCGGGACTTTTTTCTCTGGGGTGATCGGCGTAGTCGCGCAACCGCCAAGCATCAACGCTAGCATCATTGAGAGCCAACTAAGTTTTGAGCTGGCGGGCATAATAGGCGAAGCGGTCACTCTAAATCCGATAGATCTTCGCGGCGATTTTGACGGCACTCAGCCATGACACGCAGCCAAATTTCGCGCAGGTCGAACAACCGCGGGAGAGCGAAGGCGCGATACTCCGTCGCGCTTTGATGACCGAGCACATCGGGTTGGCTAAGCCGGGCGATGGAAATATTAATTTCGCCCAGGGCGCGTTTGAAGAGGCAGATGGCTAGGGTGTAGTCGCCCATCTCGAGCGCTTCGACCGCCTGCACCACATGCTCATTGCCCCGATACAGCGAGGATTGGACGACTAAGGCTAGGGCGGCGGGTACGTCAGGGGCAGTCGTCACCGTTTTTTCCCACTGGGTGGTGAGGCTCAGGTACAGAGCGCGGGTCGAAATATAAACGGGATTCCGGTGCAGCGTGTAGGGCACCCAGTCATCATCAAACTCCTCATCGGACTCATCGGCCGATTCTTCGAGTGCCGTTTCCGTCATGGCGGCTAATTCCCAGCCCATGCGGCGAGCGACTTCATCAATGCGATCAGTGACGAGGGTCAACTGCTCGTAGTGTTTAAGGTACTCGCGAACGGCTTCTTCTTGGGCGTTGAGATACTTAACCCACTCAGCCTCGGTCCAGGAGAGTTCTCCGCGATCTTCCCAGTCATTATCGAACAACCCGTCAGAATCAGAATTGGTCATGTGATGAAGGGCTTGGCCACTTCGAGTTAAATCTGCTTAGGTCCGGGCGGCTGGCAAATAAAATTCTGGTCATACTCGCTACCATCGGATTGAATTTCCTCGGGCCGCTTCCTTCCTTTCTGCATGCCCACCGTCACCTATGCTCAGGTTCTCTTTACTGGTCGCGTCCAGGGCGTCGGTTTTCGCTATCAGACCCTCCAAGTAGCCAAGGAATTCGAGGTCTGCGGTGGGGTGAAAAACCTACCGGACGGACGAGTCCAGCTGGAGGTTGAAGGGGGCGCCAGCGAGGTAAATGACTTTATTGCGGCGGTTGAGGAGCGGATGGCGGATTACATTCGTAAAAGTGAGCGGACGGCGAGTTCGCGGGCAGCGCAGTTTAACGATTTTGCCCTGCGATGAAGCCGCCCATGGATTATCCATGGGCCATTGAATTAGTCGATTTTGCGCAAAAATATCGCATGAGTGGGAGCGGGCATGGGCGTCCGGCGGTCGGCGGCCTGACCTTGCGACTAGGGCCCGGGCAAATTCTCGGCCTGCTCGGACCGAATGGATCGGGCAAGAGCACCACGCTCAAGGCGCTGGCTGGCTTGCTCACGCCTACGGC
>CAMAVZ010000011.1:0-54939 GCA_945861645.1 Opitutus sp. GAS368
GGGAGAAGGGAGAGGGGATGGTTGCCGCCACCAAGAGCGAAGTGCAAAAATGCCGAGGATCAGGTGAATGGCGTGGAGGACCCAGTAGAGGTGGAGAAGAGGAGGGACTATTGACCACTGACTACCGACTACAGTCCCACTTTCACCTACCCCTTTCACTATTTCCTCCCCGCCGCTGGCGGGGTTCACGGGCCACTTCAGCCAGGCGTAGAGCAGATAGGCCGCAAGGTAGGGGATCAGGAAGGCCCAGCCGGAGCGGAAGTAGGATATCAGTAGTAGCGAGTAGCGAGTAGTGGGTAGTGGGTAGTCTCTGCCTGATCGATCGCTTGATGGCGCCGGAGAGGAGGCGACTGCCTGACTGTTCGGGTGATTCAACACGGTGGGCAGTGAATCGCAACAACGTTCAACGCTCAACTCTCAACTTTGCTCGCGCGAAGCGCTCCAGTTGAAGCAGGGAGTTGAAGTTTAGGTTGGAAGACCCGTGTGCGGTGCAGACCAAGGCGGTTCACCACGAAACACACGTACCGAGCGAAGCGACATAGGACATGACACGAAAACGACCAAGCAGGGTTAACCACGGATTGCGCGGATTCGATCTGGATAAAGCCAAAGATTTCAGTCTGCGCCGGTACTACGGCTGACAGGACGGGATCAGGCTCCTTTGGGGACTGCAATCGAGAGATTGCGGCAAATAGAACGGGCCAAATGGCGCTTGATTTCATTGTGCCTTGGCACGGCTTCTTTCCGACCGGTGGCGGGGTTCACCCAAATCGAGTGACTTCCTCCCTCTCGAAGCAACTGGCAACCCTCCTGCTGCATATGGGCCAGCAGCTCACGCCGCTTCATATCGCAATCGTGATTTCTTCAGCGGCTGGATCGTCTTTGAGTTGTTGCCGCCGTTCCGTTTCGAGCAGTAGGCGCACGGCCGCGCTTAAATCAGCAAGGCACTCCTCTTTGGTCTCACCCTGTCCGTTGGCCCCTGGGACTTCGAGACAGGTTGCCCAAAAACCACCTTCGTCCGCTTCGCCTGGATGAACTATGGCTGTAAGCTTTGTCATGGGGTTAAAATAGGCCGAACCCGAGGGACCGTCAAGTCCGACCAAGGCAGGACCCAACAGAAGACGGTGACTAGCGGGCCCTACTTCGCTCGTTGAGCTATTGAGGACGTGATGAAGGGCACGCGGTATGCGCTCTGTTAGCACGTGGGCAGTGAACGGCAGCAACGGGCAACGCTCAATCCTCAACTTTTTACGTGGTGGCGGCAGGTGGTTGTGCGTCAAAACAACGCACAAGAACCTAGCCTGCATCCATCACACTCAGACGGGTGATGGATGCACCCTGTCGGGCCGACTTGGTCGGGGCGAACCGCGACCTGGTCGCCTTTTCGCGCTCGAAGAGCGCGGAAAGCGGATGCGACAAATAGGAAATCTTGTGATGCATTCGGGCTAGCGAGGTGGGAGGCGAGCGGTGACCCTACTTCGCTCTCCGCTACAACTTCGGCCAGAGCTTCAGGCCTTCCCCGGCGGCGGCTTTCGCTTGCCGCTTGTCATAGGTGATGAACCACCCCGCGCCGCATTCGAGCGCCTGGCCGATATGCAGGGCGTCCAGCGAGCGCAACCCGCGGTGCTGGCGCAGCAAATGGATGGCCCGGGTAAAAACTCCCGGCCAGTCGGCCTCGGGCCGGGCCAGCACCCCTCCCTCCAAATCTTTTTCCAGGGCGACCGTGATGCGGGTGACATCCACGGAAGTCAAATCTCCCTCCTCGCGCCGGCGTTCGAGAGCGTGGGTCAGCTCCAGCTCGTGCAAAGAGGAATAGGGCAGGGGCGGAGCGTGGCGGCGGACAAAGGTGGACAGCTCCACCGTCTCCGGCTCCCGCACGTAGAGTTTCACCAGCGCACTCGTGTCGAGGTAAAGATCGAAGGCCATGGTCAATCCCGCTCGGCGAGGATGGTGGCGCTTAGCGAGCGGCCCTTGATGCGGGTCGTGCGGAGGGCGAAGTCGGGCCACTGGCACTTCGTAACGCTCGGCTGCATGGGCACCAGGCGGGCGATGGTGCGGCGGCGGCGGGTGACGAGCACCTCCTGCCCCTGGACCACGTGGCGCATGACGTCGCTCAGGTGATGTTGCATGTGGCGCAAAGTGACGGATTTCATGTGCTTCAAAATGACGCACAAGCCGGGCGGGTGTCAAGGCCCGGGGCGGAAGACGGAGCCCGGTGGCCGGTCGACCGGAAGGTATGCTCGCGTAGATGGCTTGTGCGTCAAAACAACGCACGTGAGAACTGCGCGGGGTGCGGAGAGGGGACGGGGAAGCGGAAGGAGAGGGGAAAACCTGAAACCTGAAACCTGCGGTGGACTGAAAGAAGTGGAATCAGACGACCGTCTCGGCGATAAAGGCGTCAAGCACCGGCGCGTCCGCTCCGAGTATCAGATGCAGTGCGTGTAGAAACCAGTAGACGTGGAGGAGGGGAGGAACTAAAGAAGTGAGAGTGAAAGTGAAAGGGGGAGACGACCAGGCGGTGGACGGTAGGGCTCCGGCACTTTCACTCATCCCTTTCACTAATCCCTCCCCGCCAGGGGCGGGGTTCACCGGCCACTTCAGCCAGGCGTGTACCGTTGTTGGCTGGCTACCAACCCGGTATTTGTCCGGGCCGTCGCCCGGCAAAGAGATGAGGAAGGCCCAGCCGCTCCGGAAGTAGGATTGGACCAGCGCTCCAAGCCTACTTCCGGGGAGGCCGAAGGCCGGATCATTCTTCGCCAAGTCTACGGGCAAAATGGGCTGAAGGCTGGAGGCTGGAGGGGACACGAAGGGCGGTGGCTCGCACAGTGCGGGAATTGATCTCGGGCTAGACCTTATCTTTTGGTGGCATGAGGCGGCGAGCGGCACCGTGGTCGGTGAGGGTTCGCATCTGCCGGATGGCGATTTGGTTCAACTTCGCCAGACGTTCACCTTGGGGTAGTTCCATGCGAATGAACTCGGCGTTCATGCCTTCTATGTTGGCGAGTACGAGCAGTTGCTCCACGGTGGCGTATTCCCGCATATTGCCTTCCAATCCGCGGTTGGCGGCGCGCCACTGCCTTGCCGTGTGGCCGAAGAGAGCGACGTTGAGCACGTCTGCCTCGGTGGCGTAGGTGATGGCAGCTTGGGCCTGAGTCACCTGACTGGGAATGAGATGCTCTTTAACTGCGTCGGTATGAATACGGTAGTTGAGCTTGGAAAGAGTGCGATTGAGGTTCCACGCCAGCGATAGTCGGCGATTCTCGTCATCCTTTAGCCGCTGGAACTCCTTGATGAGGTATAGCTTGAACTCGGGACTCAGCCACGAACCAAATTCAAAGGCGATGTCATGGTGGGCGTAGGTGCCACCATAGCGGCCAGCTGTCGCGATCAAGCCCTTTGCTTGGGTGGCCTCGATCCACTTCTTGGCCGAAAGATAAAAACTGTTACGCCCGGCTTCATTTCTAATTCCCTCGAATTCGATGGAATTAAAACCGGGGTTATTGATCCGCTCCCATACCCCGAGGAAGAGCACGGTATCCTTATTCTTGAGCCACTGTTCGATCAGTGCGCTGCCGCCGTCAAAATGGCGCACCATGTCAGTGAGAGAAATGTAGTCGCGAGCTTCCCGGGTGAGAATAGCAATGGTCGCACCTTGAACCTTGATGGTCGCTTGTTTCGATTTACTCATGCCTTCACGATTTTTGAGCGCTCTCTCATCTGCCCGCTGGCAGTCTGGCGCTGAAAGCAAGGCGGCGGTGCGCCTCATCCATGCAGGAGTATTCCTTCGCGGCGGACGGCGCTGGCCAATGAGCACACGACCTGCTGCCCCTCCTGCCATTCCTTCCGGGTCAGCACCACAATATCCTTGGGGGCGGCAATATCGCCAACGTAACGGCGTGCTTCGACATTCCTGTGGTAACGCGATTGAGTAGATTCGGGTACAATCACCATAAGGTCCAAGTCACTGTCGACATTCGCCTCCCCCCGGGCATGCGAGCCGAACAAATAAATCGCATCGGGATGCAGCGCTTTTTCCAGGCGTTGAGCAATCAGGAGGGAAGCCTCAGGAATTGCCGGACGATCAGCGTGTGCAGGTGAAATCATACTCCTGCGGCTACGTTAGGCTGAGACTTGAGTGCTGCAAGAATGAAGAGAGTCCCCTGGCTTCTGCACTTTCACCGATAACTGATACTGCCTGCCACCACTGGCGGGATTCACCGGCCATTTCTGCCAGGCTTTACCGTTGTTGGTTGGCTACCAACCCGGTACATGTCCGGGCACCCTGTTGCTTGCTGCTGCCAGCCCGGGGTCAGTCGCGCCGCCTGCGCGGCGGCTGAAGTCGCCCGGCATGGAGCAGATACGTGGCGAGGTAGCACCGTTGTTGGTTCGCTACCATCCCGGTATTTCGGCCGTCGCCCGGCAAAGGGTGAAGGAAGGCCCAGTCGCTCCGGCATAGAGCAGATAAGGCGGCGAGGTAGCACCGTTGTTGGTTTACTACCAACCCGGTATGCCCTGTTGATGCCTGCTGGCATCACGGGGTTCGTCCACCGGCCTACGCCGGGGCGAATGTCCTCAGTTCTCGCTTTCGCGAAACAGAGGCAAAGGGATCAGGAAGGCCCAGCCGGATCGGAAGTAGGATTGGAGCAGCGCTCCAGATCTATTTCCGGTGGAGAAAGGAGAAAGGAAAAGGGAGAAGGGACGGGCTAGGGGCATGACGTATCTTGCGTGAGATGCTGGTGAGGCGCCGGGGTGGTGCTGGGCGAAGCGGAAAGCAACGGCACGCCGCGGCGGTGTCAGGCACGCTCGTAGGCCGACAGGAAATCCTCACGCGTAATACTCGACTGCCGCAGAATCAGCCGGAGCGTTGAGCCTTTGATTTTCGCGTGGTTGGGCAGGGTCAACGGCGTGCGGGTGCCGTCGGGATTCTGACGGAGCATGGCGATGTGCTCGCGTTCGCGCACCAAGGTAAAGCCCAGCGCGACCAAGGTTCGCACCACACGGGCTTTGGGGACGTCGCGGGGAAATTTCGACATCGACCGGTGGAATCAAACGGTCGTCTCGGCGATAAAGGCGTCAAGCGCAGGCGCATCCGCCCCAAGCCCATCAGCGCCAAAGGTCTTCAGGTGAAACTTGATCGCGGATTTCACATCCTGAAGGGCCTGTTCAAAAGTATCCCCCTCTCCGACCACCACACCGTTCACGCCCACCGGGTAGGCCACATAGCCATCGGCGTGCTTCTCCACAATGATCTTCAAGGTCTTGTTCATGTCGGCGAAAGTAGCGCTTTTGACCGGAGTGACAAGGGCGAAGGAGCGCAAGGAAGATGGAGCCCTTCGACCTTGCTCGGGGCGGGCAGGGAGGAGGCTGCGCCACTTTCACTCTTCCCCCGCCGTTCACGGCGTTGACGGGCCATTTCAGCCAGGCGTGTACCGTTGTTGGCTGGCTACCAACCCGGTATATGTCCGGGCCAGTCGCCCGGCAAAGGGATCAGGAAGGCCCAGCCGCTCCGGAAGTAAGCCACCAGTTGACGGTGACTAGCGGGCCCTACTTCGTTCGTTGAGCTTCCTCCGTCGCTCGTTGAGCTATGGAGGACATGATGAAGGGCGCGCGGTGGTCGGTCTGTTAGCACGGTAGACTATGGCTCGCGGAGCGAGCCAGTTTAAGTTGGCACTGTTGCCGCATGCTCGCGGCACAAGTATTTGTCCTGCGTTCTTGGGTGCTGCACACCCAAAACGCAGGCAAAAAGTTGAAGTTGAAGAGAAAGGCAGCCTGCGGAGGCGGATGGTGGGCGGTGGGCGGTGGCGGCGAAGCCGCACGGCAGCCGGTCTGACGGTGGGCGCCAGCAACCAATATCGCTCAACATTCAACGGGCAGATTTTCAATGTTCAGCTTGGCCGAGGTTGTGCAGCATCTTCTCCACGGCGATAATTAGCGGGGCTAGGTCATTTTGGGCGGCATCCCAAAGAATGGCATGATCAGTCTCGTCGTAGCCATGGCTGAGCCGGTCGCGGGTCCCGGCGATTTGCTTCCAGGGTATTTCGGGATGCTCGGCCACAAGGCTAGTGGGTAGGCGTTTGACGGCTTCGCCAAGTATCTCCATCTCGCGTTCAAATGCGGCCGCCAGCTTCCAATCTTGGGTAATGGCGGCCAATGAACTGGTGGCGATAAACTCCTGCAAGCGGCGGGCGTGAACCAAAATCTGGCGCAAGGTGACGCTTGGCGCGATCACGCCTGCTCATAAATCGGCAGCGCCTCGCGCATGACGGTGTTGCGATAATCCCGGTTCAGCATGGCGGGGGTGTTCAAGTCTACGCTACGACCGATGATTCCGGCCAGTTCGTCGCCGTAGCCGAAGAAACGAAAGCCGGTTCGGGCCTTGGGGTCCATTTCCACCAGCACGTCGACATCGCTGTGCTGGAGATCGAAATCGTCGCGCAAAACGGAGCCAAACAGGCTGAGTTTGCGGATGCCGCGGGCATGACAAAACTCCGCAATAGCCTTGCGGTCCAAGTCGACGGGGAGTGTAGCAACCTTCATGCTCTCAGGCTGGCGATTCCAGCGCGGGAAGCAAGCCGTGGTTGGCGGCGCGCGGAGCGCGCCAGTTTAAGCGGGAAGTTTAAGTTGAAGATCGGGGCGATGGCGGAAAAAGATGAAATCGGAAAAGAAGAAAATTGGGAAACTAAGGCGCGTGGCGCGCCAATTGAAGGCGGAGGTTTAAGTTTAAGATTCGGAGCGATGGCGAAAAAAGATGAAACAGGGGAAAGAAGAAAATTGGGAAACTAAGGCGCGGAGCGCGCCAGTGCCCTGTTGATTTTTGCTAACATCCCAGGGTTCGGCCGACGTTCTCGTGCGTGAGTACGCATGAAACGTAGGCGAAGAAGTTGGCGCTGTTGCCGCATGCTCGCGGCACAAGTGTGCCCTGTTGATGCCTGCTGGCGTCACGGGGTCCGTCAGCCGGCCTGCGCCGGGCGGATGTCCTGCGTTCTTGGGTGCTGCGCACCCAAAACGTGGGCATAAAGTTTAAGTTGAAGTAAAAGGCACCCAGCTATGGCGCGGCAAGCGGTGCATCAGGCGGCCTGCAAGAGATGGACGGTGGACGGGTTCAGTCAATATATACGGTTGAGCGGTGTCCGACGGCGACGACTACGACAATGAGAACGGACTTTTCGAGACGGCAGAGCAGTCGCCAGTCCCGGACGCGGTAGCGCCAGAGGCCATGCTTGGAACTTCGCAGCGGTTTGCCAAATAGTTCTGGGTCGGAGCAACCCTCAATGCGCTTTTCCAGCCAAGCTGTAATCTCGGCGCGAGCGGCAGGACCAAGCTGGTCGAGCTGCCGGTTCGCGTCTTCGAGGATTTTATACGACCAGGCCACCGAGAAATTCTTTGCGGGTGAGTAGCCGAGATTTACCGGCCAGATGCTTTTCCCAAGCAGCATCCCCGAGACGGGCATCGCGTTCGTCCTCGACGGATTCAAGGAGCGCGGCGGCGAGTCGCTCTAAGCGGGCCAGCTTGGCATCGTCCGAGGCCGGGGGCCCGGCCAAGGCTGCGCGCTTGATGTAGGCGGAGGGGCTCAGCCCGCGCTTGCGGGCGAGGGTGGCGATTCGGCGCTTTTCTGCCGGACTGAGGCGGATGGAGGTGGGAATTGTCGTGGCGGCCATGCACTACAAGTGTAGTCGATCGGAGGGGGAGTCAAGGCCGGTCGGATACCGGTGGACGGTCGGATACCGGTGGACGGTGGGCCCTACTTCGCTCGATGAGCTATGAAGGGCACGCGGTGGGCGGTAGGGGCACGGAGAACGGTAGACGGTGGGATCGGGCGGGACTTCACCGAGGCAAGTGGAGGATACTGAGGGTCAAAGCGGCAGGCGATAAGTGGCGATGATCTTGCGGCCGATCTGCCGGCGGCGTTCAGGGGTGACCCGACCAATGCGAGTGGTGATCTTGCGCCGGTCAACGGAGTAGAGATGGCCACAACTGAAAAGAGTGGGGTGGTCGAGTCCGTCGGCACCGTTGAGCGTGACGTGATACGGACGCGGCTGGATAGCCGGCCGGCGGGTGCTGCCGTACAGAACATTTATCTGAGGCTTGCTGGAGTCGGCGCAAAACTCGTCGCAGGTGATAACGACGGCAGGGTGCTCGTCTTCGTCTTGGGGATTTATGCGGACCCGGACAATGTCCCACTGGGTGATGTTCATAGGTCCTCTGGGCCGAGGTCCGGGCCGGCCAGCTTGTCGAGTTCATAGTCCCATTTCGACAGTTTCAGCGAGCCGGGCGGAGGATAGTCGATGGGCTCAAAGGCCGGCAAGGCATCGGACGGACGGAGGAACAGGCCGCCATCTCGTTCCTCGATTTCTAGCTTGGAGCGGGCCTTGAGCCGGAGGCGGCGGCGCATGGGCGCCGGCAGGACGATCTGGCCTTTGCTGGAGAGGGTGAGTTGCATGGCTTACTTTTTCCTACGCAGGTTTATTTGTCAAGAAACGATGGCGCGCGGAGCGCGCCAGTTTAAGTTGGGCGCTGTTGCCGCGTGCTCGCGGCACATGTGTGCCCTGTTGATGCCTGCTGGCATCACGGGGTCCGTCAGCCGGCCTGCGCCGGGCGGATGTCCGACGTTCTTGGGTGCTGCGCACCCAAAACGTAGGCAAAAGTTTAAGTTGAAGATCGGGGGCCCTACTTCGCTCGATGAGCTATGAAGGGCACGCGGTGGGCGGGGCATGCTGGCGGGACATAGCGCCATAGTCATTCGTCGTAGCGTTTAGGAAAACGGATTGAGGGTGTTGACGCCGGAACGTTGGAAGTCGGCGGTATTGCGCGTGACGACGGTGAGTTTGTGTTGGAGGGCGGTGGCGGCAATCAGTCCATCTGTGACCGGGAGTGGTTGATTGAGACACAACCGTCCCCAGCCATCGGAAATAACAGAAGTGACCGGCAAAATACGCTCCGTGTAATGAGCTTCCAATCCGAGCAGCCAGCGTTCAAGCGCGCCGGCCGCTTTGGCATCTTTGGGCCGATGGAGCTCAATGCCCCGGCGGATTTCACCCAGGCTGAGCACACTTAGGAATGCCTCGTCTGGCTGGATGCTGGACATCCAGTCGGCCACGCCCTGGTTGCAGTGCGGCTTCCGCAGCTCGGAAATAACGCAGGTGTCGATGAGGTAAGCCATCAGATCTCAATCGTGCGCGGCAGATCCGTTGACCGGGGAAACGGGATGGCTTTCCCTGGTGGGATACAACGAAGGTAGGCGAGGAAGTCGCGTTGGGGACCAAGCTTGTCCCCAGCCAGGACGGAGCGCAACAGACGGCGGTGAGCTTCTTCGACCGAGATGCCTTGGGCGGCGGCGCGACTGCGGAGCTTTTTTACCACAAAGGATTCGATGTCACGGACGAGGAGTTGAGGCATGGCAAGAGGATGCTATCAGTGATAGCAATAGTCAAGGGGGAGGTCTTTTTAGTTTAAGTTGGAAGATCGGGGCGATGGCGGAAAAAGATGAAATCGGGAAAGTAAGGCGCGTGGCGCGCCAGTTTAAGTTGGAAGTTTAAGTTTAAGTGACGGATGCAGACGGAACCGAGATTTGCTAACTTAAACTTCAACTTTACACTTCAACTGGAGCGCAGCGCGACTAGCGCCAGTTTAAGTTGGCACTGTTGCCGCATGCTCGCGGCACAAGTATTTGTCCTGCGTTCTTGTGTGCTGCACACCCAAAACGCAGGCAAAAAGTTTAAGTTGAAGCAGGATTTCCTCGAGGGTCCTTACAATACGTCGGCGAAGGCTGGCTTCATGCGCTTGAAGGCGAGATGGCCGAGCGCGCACGTTATCAGACCAGTGGCATACAAATAACCGAGGTGGCTATAGTTGATCGGTTGCAGCCAGAGCGCGGCCGCACGGGCTTCTTCAATGGCTAGCAGCACGGGATTGAAGCGCATGTATAGCCAGGCGGCGTCGGGAATCATCCGCGCTGAATAAAATACCGCGCTCGAGAACATCAGGGCCAGGGTGAGAAATTGCATGATCTGACTGACGTCTCGGAAAAATACTCCCAGCGCTGAAACCAACCACGCAAGCCCCAGACAAAGTAAAATCAGCGGAAAAATAATGACGGGCAACCACAGCAAACTCCAACTCATCGCATGGCCGCAGCATAACAAACTGAGCAGCACTAAACCTAAGCTGATTAATAAATGAATCAAAGCCGCCCCCACGTTGGCCGCTGGCAAAATCTCTAACGGGAAAACCACCTTCTTCACGAAATTTGGATTCCCCACAATCAAGCTGGGTGCGAGCGCGAGCGTTTCCGCTAAGAGATGAAAAATAGTCAGACCAATAAAAATACCGAGAGCGTAATCCACCCGCGTCTCACCAGGGATCACCCCAAAACTGCCGCCGAAGATATACCCGAAAACTAAAACATACAGCGCGAGCATCAACAGCGGACTCAGGAACGACCAAATTAACCCTAAATGGCTGCCTTTGTGCCGTAGTTCTACGTTGCGCAGGGTGAACTGCCAGAGGAGTTCACGGTGCGTCCAGAGATCAGCTGCAAAGGGAAGGAGGCGGCGAAGCATGGATTTTTAAGGTGTAAGGGATAAGGTGTAGGTTTTTAAGCCTGAAGACGAGTAGAACATTGGAGCGATCAGGGCGGTGGCGGAAAAGATGAAATAGGAGAAAGTAGAAAATCGGGAAACTAAGATCCGGATCGACCAAGGCATTTTTAACCACGAAGGGCGCAAAATGACGCGAAGGGGGGGGCGGAAAAGATGAAACTTTGGAAAGTGGAAATCAGGAAACTCGGAATCGGCCTTTTGGATTTAATCCAGATCGTATCCGTGCTGTGTTCCCACATCGCCCGGTGGGCACCCGCTGCGGTCACCCCTGCTCCCGCTGCTGCGGTAGTCGGGGCCACGCCTGGGGCGTGACCATCTCCGCGCTACAGCGCTCCGTCCGTGGTTAAATTGGTTTGGGATCGTACCAAGACAGTGGAGGGAAAAATGAAATAGTAGAAAGTAGAAAATTGGGAAACTAAGATCCGGATCGACCAAGGCATTTTTAACCACGAGGGGCGCAAAATGACGCGAAGGGGGGCGGAAAAGATGAAATCGTGAAAGTAGAAAACTAAGGCGCGTGGCGCGCCAGTTGAAGTTGGACGTTTAAGTTGTAGCGAAAATGCACCCAGCGTTAGCACTCACAGTTTCCAATGGCTTCCGCCTTCGATGGGTTTGCCTTTGGCACCTGGCGCGAAGCAACTGGCAAATTTGGCAAAGGCCAGGTATTCGCTGACCGGTCGGCGAGGCCATTGCCGTGGCGGTGGGGTCACCGGCTTGGTCCGACGCAACTGCGCACGTTCAATCTCGGTCAGGGAGGCCATGGTATTTTTTTAGCTCGTCCAGCCTGTCTTCCAAGCGAAATATCTTCAGATAGTCGATGATCAGGGCCCAATCGATGGCGGTGTCTTGCTCCCGCGCTGCTTCCAGGATCATCCGGATGTCCGCCCAATCGCGCGTCGCCCGCGCTGGATTGTTGACCACGGCTTGCACCTTCAGTCCGATAATGTCTTCCAAATGCACCACGCGGATCGACAGCCCATCAAGCACGGGTAGCGCTTCGGCCCGCTGGAGCATTCCCAGGGTTGGGCCCCGGAAGGCGTGAAGGATGTCGATGCGGCCCCAGTCGCCGGCCGTCGATTGATACTGGGAGACATCGGGCGAATGGAAGATGCGTTCATAACCGAAGCCCCGGATAATTTCATCCGCTTTGCCCAGATCTTCCAGCATGAGGATAAAATCGAGATCCATGGTCGCCCGCTGCACTCCGCGCAACCCCATGGCAAAACCGCCGATCAGCGCATAGTTGACTCCGGCCGCCTCCAGCGCGCCTACGACCTTGCGAATGACGAGTTCAAAGTCCATGCGGGGAAAAGAGGGCGGCGTGTTGGGCGGTTGCTTCGTCAGCTGCGCCACCCGCCGGCGGATGTTTTTGCGGGGTCAGCATGGCGGCAGTGAACGGCGGCTACGCTCAGCATTCAACTTTTAACGCTCAAGTGAAAGATCGGCCAAAGCGGAAGAGCCGGTGGCCCCACCGTCGCCAAACCGCGGCAAGTACCGTTGTTTGCCTCTGCAAACCCGGTATGCCCTGTTGATGCCTACTGGCATCCCGGGGTTCGTCCACCGGCCTGCGCCGGTGCGAATGTCCTCAATTCTCGCTTTCGCGAAACAGAGGCACGTCCCGTTGTGGTGTGCTCGCCACCCGGGATTTGTCCACGGTTCTGGCGCGTCATCCGTCGCCAAACCGAGGTAAAAGATCAGGCGACTTGCAAGGGCTGGACGGTGGCCTTGATTTTTGGACCAAGCGCGTGAATCGCCTCGCGCAGGTCATAGGCGAGTTGGACCCTCAGCCAATAGCCAGGCGTCTGGCCAAAATAGGTGGAAAGATGGAGATCGGTTTCCGCGGTGATCCCGCGCTTCTCGTTGACGATTTCGTTGGCGCGCTGCTGGGGGAGCTTCGCGTCTTTCGCCAGTCGGTAGGGCGTGAGGCCCATGGGACCAAGAAACTCCTCTCGGAGTAGTTCGCCGGGATGGACATTGCGGTGCTTTTTCATGGTTTAGTGATAGTCGGTGGCGCGCGGCGTAGCCGCACGCCAGTTTAAGTTGGAAGTTTAAGTTGGAAGTTACGGATGCAGACGGAACCGGGATCTGCTGACTTAAACTTCAACTTTACACTTAAACTATCGGACGCGAAAGCGTAGGGCGCTGGCACGCTAGTTTAAGGATAAAGTTTAAGTTGAAGTGAAATTCAGCCGGTCGGACGAGGCTCGCGGAGCGCGCCAGTTTAAGCGCAAGGCGCTAGTTTAAGTTGAGAGTTTAAGATTGGGGGCGTACGGAACGGGGATCTGCTGACTTAAACTTCAACTCCAAATTTCAACTAGCGCGGTCAGCCGCGCTGGGCGCTTCAGGATTTTAGCCGTTTGATAAATTGAGCCTCGAAGAGTTCGTACACCAGCTGGCGCTCCTCAATGAAGAGCACTTCGATAGCCCCATCGGCTGCGTAGGCGAAAAGGATGCGATGGCGGCCCACCCGGAGTCGATAGTAGCCCGAAAGATTGGCTTCGAGGGCACAGATGTCGCCTCGCTCCTCGCGCAGCTCGGTGAGGGCTTGCTTGATTGCACGCCGAGGCTCCGGCGCGAGCCGGCGGACATAGTCGATCACTAAAGTAGAGGGACGAACGACACGGCTCACCCGGAGAGATCCTCCAGCCGGCCGAACTTAGTTCGGCCGGCCTGATGCTCAGCAATGGCGTGCATCGCCGCAGCGTTCCCCATGATTTCGAGGGTCTCGGCAATAGCACTCATGCGCGCATGGCCGATCACGCAGGCGACGGATTTGTCATGACGGGTGACGGTAACGACCTTCCCCTTCTCGGCCGCCTTCACGAGGGCGGGGAAGGCATCTTGGCCTTCGGAAATGCTGACGGTAGATTTCATGAATTAACCTGTAGATCGTGGTGTACGAAAGTCAAGTATGGCGCGCGGCGCAGCCGCGCGGAGCACGCCAGTTTAAGGGTAAAGTTTAAGTTGAAGATCGGGCGTACGGAACGGGAATCTGCTGACTTAAACTTCAACTTTACACTTAAACTATCAGCAGCTGGGGCCACCGCTCCGAATCCCCAATCTTAAACTTAAACTCCCAACTCCAACTAACCCATGGCGCGCTTCGCGCGCCATGGGTTTTCCTGTTGCCAAATTGGGGGCTTTGCGGCGCCCTCTAGCTTATTAAATTATTCATGAAATTCCTGAATCTCTGCGCGCTGCTCCCAGTCCTGGCAGTCAATTTATGGGCGGCGGCGCCCACAGCTCCTGAGCTTAGTTTGCCGGAAGCGATCTTCCCTGATCTCGAGGTGATTCTCAAAAAAGCCGCCCAGCAATCCCCCCAAATGCTGAGCCAGGCCCTCACCTTGGAGATTGCGGAAGAGGGTCGCATTTACGCCCGTTCCTCACTGCTCCCAAGCATTGGAGCGAGTGTCAGTCTTAGCCGAGCACAAGATAAAACTACTTACGTCTACAACCCGCGGAACTCTTCCTCGACGGAGTACTACTCCACGACCAATCCTTACAGTTATTCTATTTCACAGCCAGTTTTCCATTGGGGCGCCTTGCGCAATTCAGCGCGCATCGGGGCGATCTACGCCAGCATTGCTCATGGTCAGTATCGCAACGGCTATCGGCAACTCGCGCAGGGCCTGCGGGCCAGTTATCAGGCACTGATCGTGCAGAAAATAGCGGTCAAACGGGCCACGCTATACCTCGAAATCGTCCAGAAACAATTGGCTATTCATGAGGCGGGTTTTGCCAAGCAGGAGATCGCCGAAGCCACGGTAGTCGCTTCGCGTCTCGCAGTGGAAGCGGCACAAATCGACTATGAGCGGGTGCAATTTAATTTTGAGTCAGCTAAAAATTCCTTGGCCCGTTTATCGGGCTGTCCGGCTTTAGCTAATGAGGCTATTCCTGACGAGGTGCCGTCACTCACCTACAACGAGGCCGCTTTCAGTCAGTTGCTCGCGGGCTTCCTTGCGCAAAAAGATCCCCCGACGATTGATGCGGTTACCGCGCGAAAAAATCTGGAAATTGCCAACTTGAATTATGCGATCACGCGGACGCGGTTGCGCCCCAAATTTGGGGCCTCGGCGGGGGTATCGCAGAGTGTCCAACACAACCTTTACGGCTCAATCGATACCTACCAACTGAATTCAAGATCGATCAGCATCTCCGCCTCGTGGTCACTCTTCGATGGCTTTGCTTCCGGGGCCGCCCAGCGCAGCGCCTTGGCCACCCGGCGCCAGCAGGAGGCTGCCTACAAGGAACTGACCGACCAGCTGGCCCAGTCGGCGCAGACCCAAGTGAAGCTGATCAATTTTTACGCCCGTACCATGTCGATGTCCGATCGCGCACTCGTTGCCAGCGGGGAAAATCTCGAACATCAGCAAGCCGAATTTGCTTTGGGCAATATTGCCGAGGCCGCCCTGAGTTGGGCCCAGATGGGCTTGTACGACGCGCAAATGAGCACCTACAGTGTCCGCAGTGAATATCTCCGCCAGACGGGAGAATTTCTCGGTCTCATCGTGGAAGATCCGGTCCTTAATAATTTAACCGATAAATAAAAATGAGCACCCCCAAGCCCGCTGCCCCGAATTGGTTTCTCCGCCTGGCCCTCACGGCCGCGATTTTGCTGCTGCTCGGGTGGGGCCTCAGCTACACCCTGCGCCCCGTCGCGCAAGTGGCGCGCGCCGCTAAGGGCAAGGCCGGCCGATTTATTCCCGGGACGGTCGAAGTGAAAGCGGAATTCACGATCGAACTTAAAAGCGAAGTCAGCGGCCGGGTCAGCGCCAGCTCCCTCGATATCGGCAAGCCAGTCACCCAAGGGGGCGTGCTCATGCAAATCGACACCGGCGATATCGACCTCGAAATCGAGCGGATCACCAATGAAATCGTCGCCGCCAAACGTAAATTTGAACTCGGTTCCACCCGGCGCGCCGATCTGCTTAATAAGCGCGACACGCTGGCCAATCTCGAGCGTCAGGTGAAGTCAGGTGCCTATCCCCAAGCAGAATTTGATAAAGAAAAACGGCTGCTCCAGCAGCTCGAACAGTACACCGAACTCGATGAGGTTAACCTGAAGCTAGCGCTGGAAACCAATCAGAATAGCTTGCGCACCAAGCAGCGCGAAAAGGCCAAGATGACCATCGTGGCGCCTTCGGACGGCGTCGTCACGCTCGTCACCACGCGCGTCGGCGATCTCATCGGCAGCAATTCACCGATCGCCACCATCATTTCAGTTGGCCGTACGGTAGAGGCTAAAATCACCGAAGAAAACTTCGCGGCGATCAAGTTGGGGCAGAAAGCCACCGTCCGTTTTCTGACCTTTGGCGCTGATCAATACAACGCGGTCATTTCGAAAATTCTCCCTTCCGCCGATGCTACTACCCAGCGCTACACCGTTTTCTTGGAGGTGCACTTGCCCGAGGGCCGGACGCTGTTGCCGGGTCTGACGGGTGAGGTCAGCATCAGCATCGCCGAGCGCGCCAACGCGATCATCATTCCCCGCCGCGCGCTGATTGGGGATTATATTTATGTGGTGGCTGGGGGTAAATTGGAGCGCCGCAAAATCGTGAAAGGCTACGATAGCCTTAACCAAGTAGAAATTCTCAGCGGCCTGACCGAAGGCGAAGAAGTCCTCGTCGAAGAGCAGGATCGTTTCAGCGAAGGCGAACGCGTCCGCACGCAGGTGCTGGTGAATTAAACGCCTAAATCCGCCGAAGGCTTGGCCACAAAAAACGCAAAAAACACAAAATCTGAAAATTGCAGTTTAAGCCAAGGAGTAGAGCAGTCACCTCGCGGGTGATGATATTAATGGTGTCGATGAATTTACCTTCTCCTTTCTCCTTTTTTATTTCTTCCCCCTTTGTCCACTAACCTCCGCATCGCTCTTCGTTTTCTGACCGCTCGTAAGCGCTCGATGCTCATGAGTCTGGCGGGGATTGTTTTTGGCATCGGCTTTTTTATTGTCACGCAGGCGCAGACGAGTGGCTTCGAGCAATTTTTTATTCGGACGATTCTCGGGACCAACGGCGCCATTCGCATTGAGGACAGAATCCAGAGCACGATTTTCGCGATCGCCGCGGCGGGTCACGATGCTGAGGCCAGCAAGTTTGAGGTCGCGGCTGATCGGGCCGGGCGAAAATACATCGAGGGCGTGGAGGATCCGGCGTTGATCACTGAGGCGCTGCGGAAATTTCGTAACGTCTCCGGCGTCTCGACGGTGGTGCAGGGTTCGGTGATTGCCGACAGCACCTTTAAAAATGATGCCGCGAAGATTTATGGCATTAATTTAGAGGATCATCTGGCCGTTTCCGACCTCGGCTCCCAGATCGTGCGCGGCGCGGGGAGCGTGGAAGATTTTCGCACGACCCCGCAGGGTCTGTTGGTCGGCAAGGTGTTGGCCGACCGGTTGCAATTATCCCCGGGTGATTCTTTGATTTTGCAGGCCGGGACTGAGCAGCGCCGTTATCGGGTGTCTGCGCTTTATGAGACGGGCGTGAGTGACATCGATCGCGTGCGAATTTACATGCATTTGGGCGAAGCGCGTTCGCTGCTCAAAAAAACCAGTGGCGCCTCGTTTATTCAAGTAACGCTCTTTGATCGTGACCGTGCGCCGCAAGATGCGGCGAAGATGGAGCAAGTGTTGCGGCACGGGGCCAAAGGCTGGCAGGAGCGGGAAAAAACCTGGCTCGAAGTTTTCCGAGCGCTGCGCGTTTCCTCGGCCCTGACGGTTTCGACCATCATTCTCATTTCCGGACTCGGGATGTTCAATACGTTGGCGATGATCGTCATCGAAAAGACTAAGGAGATCGCGATTCTCCGATCGATGGGCTACACGCGGAGTGATATTTCGCGGATTTTTATTTGGCTCGGCGCCATCGTCTTGGTCATGGGGACCGTGGGCGGTTGGATTATGGGGGCGGGGGTTACTTACGGCGTTTCCAAGCTGCCGATCCGCATTCGTGGTATTTTCTCCGCCGATAGCTTCCAAGTTTATTGGTCAATTTGGCATTACGTCGTCGCGACGCTCACCGCCGCCGTCGTGGTCATGACGGCCGCCGTCATCCCCGCCCGCCGCGCCGCCCGCCTCGAACCAGGGGATATCATTCGCGGCGCGTCGCAATGAGGGCCTGCGAATCCAAATTCTCGTGAGTAAATCTCTCTCATCTCCCGCCTCCCTGCTCTCTGCTCCGGCGCAGAACGCTGCCGCTGGCCTCGCTTTGCGTTGCTCGAATTTGCACCGTCATCTTGGTCAGGGCGAGGGGCGGGTGCATGTGCTGCGCGGCGTCTCGTTTGAGGCGCGGCGGGGTCATGTGACGGCGATCGTGGGCCCGTCTGGTTGTGGCAAGAGCACGCTCCTCTACTTGCTCGGTCTCCTCGACCAGCCCGATGATGGCTCGATCTGGATCAGTGATCAGCTGATGTCGAATAGCAGCGACCTCGACCGTACGGCGGCGCGGTGCGAACATATCGGCTTTGTTTTTCAGTTTCACTTTCTCATGTTGGAATTCTCCGCGCTCGACAATGTCATGATGCCCATGCGCAAGCTCGGGCGCTTGAGTGAGACGGAGATGGTCGCGCGAGCGCGGTCGCTCTTGACTGACGTCGGCCTCGGGGAGAAAACGCATCGCTTAGCGACGCAACTTTCTGGTGGCGAACAGCAGCGGGTCGCCGTGGCTCGCGCCTTGGCCAATCAGCCCTCGATCATCCTCGCGGATGAGCCCACGGGTAATTTGGACGTCACTAATTCCAACCTCGTTTTCGAGCTCTTAACGAAGTTGGCCAAGGAAAACGGCCAGGCGGTGGTGCTCGTGACGCATAATCCCGAAATCGCCCAGCGGTGCGACGAGATTAAGCCCATGCGAGACGGTCAATTCTGCTAAAACGCAGTCGGCCGCGGTCCGCGGTGGGGCAGTAGGGTGGGGGCGAAGCTAGTTGGTCTGCGGCGATTCCTAGGGTGACCACAAAAGGCGCAAGAGGCGCAGAATCAAACAAGCCATTTAACCATGAAGAACGCCCACTGACGCGAAGGGTGCAGGCTTAAACCTTAAACCTTATGACTTATAACTATTCCCCTCGTGGCATAGCGCATTTCTTGGCTTGGCGGGGTTGGGCGGCGAGGGGCGGGTGCATTTTCCGCTCGGTTAGGGTGATTAGGGAGAAAAACGCAGAGCTTGGTGGCGCTAATAATTGATTTGAGGGGTGTTGGGCAGGAAAATTTGTTTTACATTGGGGGAGTGGCTTCTTTTCTTTGGCCCAACTTTGAAGCTTAAACACACCGTGAGCTCTGCTGGTTCGCGCCAGTCTTTTTTCGCAAAATTAGGGGGCATAATTGCTGCCGTTTGGGTAGTTCCCTCCCTGTTCGCTAAGGCCGGCTCAGCTCCGGCGACCGCAACGGTCGCCCTCCGTCCCAAGCAGCGGGCCATCGCGCGTCAGGCGGGTAGTTACTAGACGTCAATTCGGCGTCCTCAGCACACTCTACCCGGCCCATGTCTAAGATTTTCCCCAAATCAGCCAACGCTCTGCCGCTGCAGATCTTGATTTTTCTTGGTGTCCTCGGCGCAGTCGCCGCCGCGGGGATTACCTATTATGCGACCCCCGCTTATTTGCGGGTCGGCTACCAGCCGGTGCAGCCCGTCCCCTTTGATCATAGTCTCCACTCGGGTCAGTTGGGCATGGATTGCCGTTATTGCCATACCTCGGTGGAGAAATCGGGAACGTCGAGCGTCCCCGCGGCCCAGACTTGCATGAATTGCCACAGCATCATTAAGTCAGCGAGTCCGCTGCTTGAGGTCGTGCGCAAGAGCTATGAGACGGGTGACCCCGTGCCGTGGGTGAAGATTCACCAAGCGCCCGATTACGTTTATTTTAATCATTCGGTCCACGTAAACCGCGGGGTTAGCTGCGTCGAGTGTCACGGCAAGGTGAATGAAATGACCACCGTCTATCACGCCATGCCGCACAGCATGAGCTGGTGTATGGACTGCCATCGCAATCCCGCCCAGCGCATCCGTAATCCCGAAGATGTTTACAATCTTGATTCGGCCCCGCTCGCGGCGCAAGGCCCTGAGGGTTTGAAGACGGCCGAGAAATTTATTCATGACTGGAAGGTTAAACCGCCGCAAAGCTGCTCCGGTTGCCATCGCTGAGCCGCCCTGTAGCCAGCAATAAAAAGCCTCTAACTTTCCGACGCCACCGAACCTGATGAAGCGCCAGTTCCAACACCCTGCCTCCTCGCCCCGTGAGCTGAACGGTCCGAAATATTGGCGTAGTCTCGATGAGCTCGCTGACACTCCCGGTTTCCGCGAGCACCTCGCTCGAGAATTTCCTGAGGGCGCCTCCTCGATGGATGGAGTGGATCGTCGCCAATTCATGCGGCTAATGGCAGCTTCCTTCGCGCTGGGTGGATTAGGTTTAGCGGGCTGCCGTCGGCCAGAGGCGAATATTTTGCCCTACGGCAAATCAGTCGAATTTACCGTCCCGGGTCTGCCGCTTTATTTTGCCACCGCGATGCCGCTGCGCAAATCGGCTATTCCGTTGTTGGCCGAAACTCATCAAGGCCGTCCGACCAAGGTGGAAGGCAACCCCAGCTACCTCCCGCACGGCGGCGCGAGCAGCTTGCTCGCCCAAGCCTCGGTCCTCGATCTTTACGATCCCGAGCGTGCTACCACGCACACCAAAGGGTCCGCGGCGATCACCACTGCGCAGGTGAGCGATATCCTCGCCGCGATTAATAAAACTTACGCTGGCAGTGGCGAAGGCCTCGCATTTCTAGCCGATGAATCAGCTTCCCCGACGCGCGCGCGTCTCGTGGCCAAGCTAAAGAATATTTTCCCGCGGGCCATTTGGGCTGAATACGAGCCCGTGCAAGATGAGCCAGTTCCCGCAGCGGCGCAGGCCGCTTTCGGCGCCAACGTCAAGCCGGTCTACCGCTTCGCGGCCGCTCAGCGGATTGTCAGTCTCGATGCGGATTTTTTCCACGCTGAGGCTGGGGCGCTCTACTACGCGCGTGATTTTGCCAAGGGCCGTCGCGTCACCAAGCCGACGGATCCGATGAATCGCCTGTATGTGGTCGAGAGTGGCTTTTCACTGACGGGCAGCATGGCGGATCATCGCCTACGTCTCGCCAGTAGCCAAATTTTGGCGCTCACGGCGGCGCTCGCGGGTAGGATTCTCGGCACCGAGGCCTATGCGGCGTTGGTTCATGGATTGGATTTCCCGCACCAAGATAAGTGGATTGAGGAGTGCGCTAAAGATTTGCTCGAGCATCGTGGAGCCTGCCTCGTGGTCGCCGGTGCCCATCAACCCGCGGCGGTGCAGGTGCTCGCTTACGCGATCAACGCCCATCTCGGTAACATTGGGCGAACGGTTGATTTTGTCGCGGTGGCGCCCGAGAGTGCCTCGTCGATTGCGGCGCTCGCCACAGCGATCAAGGCGCAATCCGTTAAGACGCTCATCGTGCTCGGTGGTAATCCCGCTTATAATGCCCCGGCTGATCTCAATTTTGCTGAGCTCATCAAAGCGGTGCCGGAGGTAATTCGTTATGGTTATTATTACGATGAGACCTCCACGCTCGCTGGAACGCACGTCGCGGCGACGCATTATTTAGAATCATGGGGCGATGCGCGGACGGTCGATGGCACCATTGTGCCGATTCAGCCGATGATCATGCCGCTGTTTAACGGCATGTCCGAAGTTGAGTTGCTCGCGCGAGTCGCGGGAGAAGCAACTGTAGATGCTTACGCCCAGGTTTTCGCCACGATCAGTCAATTGACGAGTGGCGACAGCAAGAAAGCTTTCGAGAAATTCCTCCACGATGGTTTGTTCGCCGGGTCGAGTTATCCCGTGGTGACCGTCGCCTTTGACGCCACCCGTGCGCAGGCTCTTTTGACCTCAGCCCCCGCTGGAGCGGCGCTCTCAGCGACTAATCTCGAGGTGCGTTTTACGACTGATCACAAGATGGATGACGGCCGTTTCGCCAACAATGGTTGGCTGCAGGAATGTCCGGATCCGATGACGAAGATTTCTTGGGACAATGCGATTTTGGTCAGTCCGCGTTTGGGCAAAGAGCTCGGGATCGCCCCCAGCGGCAGCCTGCTGCAGGTCGCGCGCAAAGAAGCAGCGGAATTCGTCCAAGGCAAAGAAAACGCCTTTATCGGCGAAGTCACTCTGAACGGCCGCACGGTGCGTGGGCCGATGCATATTCAGCCCGGCTTGGCGAATTACACCATCGTGTTGCCGCTGGGTTATGGGCGGACGCATTCCGGCCACATCGGGACCGGCGCGGGCTTTAATGCTTACGCGCTGCGCGCATCCACCGGCCTCGGCTTCGCGACGGGCGCGACGCTCCGCAAGACGGGCGAACGGATGAAGCTCGCCAACACGCAGGAGCATTGGTCGATGGAAGGTCGCGACATCGTCCGCGAAGCCAATTATCAAGGCGCGGACAGCTACACGCAAAATCCGGGCTACGTGAACGGCATCGGCATGGAGTCGCATACTCCGGCCGTTCTTGGAGCGGATAAGGGCAAGTCCCCCGCGTTTATTGCGACGACGACCCCGCGCGGAAATTCTCTCTACGAATCCCCTGATCTGGATGGAACGCATCAATGGGGTATGTCGATCGATCTCAATACCTGCATCGGTTGCAATGCCTGTATCGTCGCCTGCCAAGCGGAGAATAATATTCCGATCGTTGGCAAGGATCAGGTCATGCGCGGTCGTGAGATGCAGTGGATTCGGCTCGACCGTTATTACTCTGACGGCAAAGCCGACGCGGAGGCCTTCGGGGCTGAAGGCAACAAGGTCCTCCCCGAGGATCCGCAGGTTTCTATGCAGCCGATGACCTGTCAGCACTGCGAACTCGCTCCATGCGAGACGGTGTGTCCAGTCAATGCAACCGTTCATGACGATGAAGGCATCAACGTCATGGCCTACAATCGCTGCATCGGTACGCGGTACTGCGCGAACAATTGTCCGTACAAAGTTCGCCGGTTTAATTTCTTCGATTACAATAAGCGCGCGACGGATCAGCTTTATATGGGGCCACTCGGCACGCAGAGTGAAATGCCTGAGTTGGTGAAGATGGTGAAAAATCCTGATGTCACCGTCCGCATGCGCGGCGTGATGGAGAAGTGCACCTATTGCGTCCAGCGCATCCAGCAGGCGAAGATTGCGCAGAAGCGCGCGGCCGGAGCGAGTGGCGACATTGTGGTGCGGGATGGCGCGGTGAAGACCGCTTGCCAACAGGTTTGCCCGGTCGAGGCCATTATTTTTGGCGATATTAAAGATGAAAACAGCGCGGTCTCGCGCGCCAAGGCGCAGGACCGTGATTATGCGGTGCTTGGTTATCTCAACATTCGTCCGCGCACCACTTACTTGGGTAAATTGCGTAACCCCAATCCGGCGATGCCGGACTACGTCGCGCTGCCCCTGAGTCGCGTGGAATACAATCAGAAGAACGGCCATGCCGCTTCGGATGACAGCCATGGTCACGAGGCCGCGCCCCATGCCGCCGGCCACGGAGGGCATAACTGATGAGCGCTCATTCCACTGATCACGCCGCGCAACCGGCGATTCTCGCGGAGGTTAATCCCGCGATTATTCCGCGGGCGGTGCTCGTGGAGCAGAATCGTGATTTCCATTGGATCACCGAAAAGGTCTGCGGCATCGTGGAAGGCACGACGCCCACGTGGTGGTGGTGGTGCTTCGGCCTCGCCGCCGTCATCGCCTCTTTCACGGTTTCCGGACTCGTCTACCTCGTTTCCACGGGGGTGGGCGTGTGGGGCCATGCTAATCCCGTCAACTGGGCGTGGGACATCGTCAACTTCGTGTTCTGGATCGGTATCGGTCACGCGGGCACGCTCA
Source organism: Opitutus sp. GAS368 (assembly GCA_945861645.1). Taxonomy (GTDB): domain Bacteria; phylum Verrucomicrobiota; class Verrucomicrobiia; order Opitutales; family Opitutaceae; genus Lacunisphaera. The sequence continues at coordinate 23,451 of CAMAVZ010000011.1, forward strand.
TTTCGGCGATCTTGTGTTTGTTGCGCCAAAAATGGCGGACCTCGATTAATCGGGCGGCCGAAGCCATGACGATTTTCGCCGTCATCTGCGCGGCGATTTTCCCCGTCTTCCACGTCGGTCGTATTTGGTTCGCGGTGATGCCGGGTTGGTTGTTCCCCTTCCCGAATTCAAACGGGATTTGGCAGAATTTTCGTTCGCCGTTGGAGTGGGACGTGTTCGCGGTTTCCACTTACGGTACCGTCTCCGTGCTCTTCTGGTATGTCGGTTTGATTCCTGACTTAGGCACGATGCGCGATCGTTTTACGGCCACGGGCAATATGCTCAAAGCGCGGATCTACGGTTTCTTCGCCATGGGTTGGCGCGGATCGAATCGGCATTGGAGCAATTACGAGATGGCTTACCTGATTCTCGCTGGGATCGCGACTCCCCTCGTGCTCTCGGTGCACACGATCGTGTCGTTCGACTTCGCCGTTTCGCTGATCCCAGGCTGGCACACGACCATCTTCCCGCCGTACTTCGTGGCGGGCGCGATCTTCTCTGGTTTCGGCATGGTCATGACGCTCATGTTGCCCTTGCGCGCGGTTTACCGGCTCGAGGATCTGATTACGCAGTACCACATCGATTGCATGTGTAAGATCACTTTGGCGACCGGCACGATGGTCGGTTACGCCTACTCGATGGAGTTCTTCATCGCTTGGTACAGCTCCAACCCATACGAGGGGTTTGCCTTCATCAATCGCGCCTTCGGTCACTATGCTTGGGCGTATTGGATCATGATCGGGTGTAACGTGATTACCCCGCAATTCTTCTGGTTCAAATCGGTACGCGAAAACACGACGCTCGTCTGGATCCTGTCAATTTTCGTCAACGTCGGCATGTGGTTCGAGCGTTTCGTGATTATCGTAACCTCGTTGGCCCGCGATTTCTTGCCGTCGAGCTGGGGTTATTATTCCCCCTCGATCGTCGAGATTTTCACATTCTTCGGTACCTTTGGCGTCTTCTCTTTCTTGTTCCTGTTGTTCATTCGCTTCGTCCCCATCATGCCGATGTCGGAAGTGAAAGCGGTCATCCCCGCGGCTGATCCGCATGCGGGGCATCACCACTAAACCGCTGCGACCATGAGAAAGAATTACGGAATCGTCGCCGCCTTCGACACCACCCCGGCTTTATACCAAGCCTGCCTGCAGGTGCGGGACGCGGGTTATACGCAGTGGGATTCGCTCACGCCTTTCCCGGTGCACGGTTTAGATGCGGCGATGGGCATACGGCGTTCGCAGGTGCCGCGTTTTTCGCTCACGGGCGGCCTGATTGGTTTTTGCACGGGGATGTCCTTCATCTGGTGGGCCAACGCCTACGAGTATCCGCTGATCGTCGGTGGTAAGCCCTATTTCAGCCCGATGTTCGCCTTTCCTATCTCGTATGAATTAACCATTCTCTTTACCGCCTTCGCAACGATCGCCGGCATGTTTTTGCTTAATCGCCTGCCGATGCATTATCATCCGCTGCTGAAAGCGCCCCAATTTGTCCGCGCCAGTGACGACCGTTTCTACATCGTGATTGAGGCGAGCGATCCAAAATTTACCCCGGCCCAGACCCGCGCCCTGCTCGAGCAGGCGGGGGGTAAGGATATTGCCGAAATCGAAGAGTAAGATGCGCTACGCCTATTACACCTTAGCTTTTGTGGTCGTACTCCTGATTTCGGTCATGGGCTTCCGCGGACTCCGCTCCGCTCGGCCGCCGGTCGAAGTTTTCCCCGACATGGATCGTCAGGCGAAATATAAGCCCCAAGCCACGTCCAAGTTTTTCGCCGATGGTCGCGCGGATCGGCCCTTGCCCGCCGGCACGGTGCCCCGCGGTCGCACGGTTAATGCGGATCCGTCATTTTTGCGCGCGGATGATTTTCGCTATGCCGGTAAAAATGCTGACGGTACTTTTGCCCGCGGCTTTCCGGTGCCGGTCACGGACACGTTGATTCACCGCGGACAAAATCGCTACATGATTTACTGCTATCCCTGTCATGGCGCTTTGGGCGATGGCAATGGCATCACGAAGTCCTATGGCATGGCGCTCACGCCGACGTATCACGATGAACGTCTGCGCGGCATGGCGGAAGGGGAGCTCTTTAACACGATCACCTACGGTAAGAATACGATGTACCCGTATGCGGATAAACTTTCACCCGATGAGCGCTGGGCGGTAGTGGCTTATATGCGCGTGCTCCAACGCGCCGGGCAGGCCACGATCAATGATGTGCCCGTCGAGCAACGCGGAGGATTAAAGTAATATGAGTGCCCCTACTGCACCCACGGTTTTGGCCAATAAATTCCTGACTGCTGGTATCGCGGGTCTCGCGGTCACCGCTTTAGCCTTTGGCTTTTCGGAGAATCAACAAGCGGTGGCGCTCGCTTATCTGGTGGGCATTTCCTATTGGACCGCGGTTTGTATCGGCATGTTGTTATTGATCCTCATTCACCACATTGTGGATGCCGGATGGTCGACGGTCATTCGCCGTCAATTTGAGCACGGGCTCTCGGCCTTTAGCTGGCTGTTTGTGCTCTTCTTGCCTCTGCTGATTTCAGCTTGGGTGAAACCCGGTTTGATTTGGCCCTGGATGGATCTCACCCACGTGTTGCCCGGCGGTCACGGCACGATTGCGACGGACATTCTTTATCAGAAAAAAGCCAGTTTCCTGAATGTGCGGATGTTCACGGGCATGACGCTTGGCTTCTTCGCCGTGTGGATCTGGCTATCCGCTCGCTTGCGCAAGGCCTCCTTTTCGCAAGATGCCGATGGCGATGTGAAGTGGACTTTCATGAATCGGAAGACCGCCGCTTTTGGTATTCCGCTGACCGCCCTGGCACTGAGCTTTGCGGCCATCTATTGGATGAAGAGTCTCGAGTACCACTGGTTCTCCACGATGTACGGGGTGTGGTTCTTCGCGAACTGCATCCGCGCAGGTTTGGCCTTCGGGGTGATGATCACCTACTGGCTGTACATGCGGGGTGATTATAAAGGGATCTTTAATACGAACCAGCTGCACTGTCTGGTCGCGCTGGCTTTCGCCTTCGTCGTATTCTGGGCCTACATCACTTTTTCGCAGTATTTCCTAATCTGGAATGCCAACGTCCCCGAGGAAACTTTTTGGTATAACATTCGTGAACACGGCGACTGGATGTGGGTCGGCATGCTCATTTTATTTGGGCATTTCTTTTTTCCCTTCATTTATTGGCTGTCTTATCGCCGTAAATCGACACTCCGCCCGGCGCTGTTCATTAGCTGCTGGATAGCCGTCATTATTTTAGTCGATCTGTGCTACAACGTGCTGCCGGTCATGAAAGACGCGCACGATGACCCGCTGCCGTTCCTCTCGCTCCATTTGTTGTGGGTGCTGACCTCCGTCATCGGCGTCGGCGGAATTTGTGTCGCGGCTTATCTTCGGAGCTTCGGGACGGCGAAGATCATTCCGATCCGCGATCCCCGCATTCGTGAGTCGCTCACGCATCACGAAGCGACGGCGCCAGAAACTTATCAGCTCGAGGCCCATTCATGAGCAATTCCTCCGCCTCTTTTTCTTTCCCCGCGCGGACCCCGGTGTTTACCACGGTGGTGGTGCTCGTCTGCTTTGCCGCTTTGGGCTGGCTCGTGATGAAATGTTACGTCCCCCAGGCCTATCAAGTAGATAAAGTTGAAGGCGTGCGGACACCCGCTGATCGGGCGTTATTGCTCGCGGAGCATCGCGCCAAAGAGCAAGCCGCCGCGAAAAGCTATGGCTGGGTCGAGCAGAAGACGGGCCACGTGCGTTTGCCAATCGAGCGCGCCATGGAACTCACCGTGCGCGAGCACGCGAAGCCGTAATCTTTGCCGATGAATTCCCCTGATCGACCCGCCCGCCCGGAGCAAATGGAGATCGATGCCTCAGCCAAATGGCCGGGCTTGGCCCTCTTTGGTTCAGCGCTAATTTGGCTGCTGCTGGGCGGCATGTTGCAGCTGATGGCCGCGATCCAACTGCATACCCCGACCTTCTTGGCGGACTGTGCTTGGTTTACCTACGGCCGCATCGCGCCCGCGGCCCAAAATGCGTTGATCTACGGTTGGGGGATCAATGCGGCCCTCGGGTTTGGACTTTGGCTGATGGCGCGTCTGTCCGCGACGACGCTGCGCCATGGCGGTTGGTTGTTAGTGGCCATTCAATTTTGGAACACGGGGGTCACGCTGGGGGTGTTGGGCATTCTCGGCGGTTATTCTACTTCGTTTGAACTCTTGGAGATGCCGCGCTTCGTGCCACTCATCTTGCTGGTTTCCTATGCGATGATGGGCGTCTGGGCCGTCACGACTTTTAGCATCCGCAATACAGAAAATGTTTTTGCCGCCCAATGGTATCTCTTCGGCGCGGCGTTCTGGTTTCCTTGGTTGTATGCCGTTGCCCAGCTGATGTTGCTCAAAGCGCCGGTGCGCGGCGTGTTGCAGCCGGTCGTCAATGCTTGGTATGTACACGGGCTCTACGGTCTCTGGTTTGTCCCGGTCGCGTTGGCCGCAGTTTATTATTTCCTGCCGAAAATTCTCGGGAAGCCGATCGCTAATTATTATTTGGCGCCGCTCGCTTTCTGGTGGTTGGTGATTGGGACTGCGCTGGCGGGGGGCAGCCGACTGATCGGCGCGCCGGTCCCCGTGTGGATTCCGGCTTTGGGCACGGTCGCTAATTTCCTGTTGGTCGTCCCGGTGGTGATTATTGGCCTCAATTTTTTCGGCACGTTCTCGGGTCGTTACAGTGCGCTCGCGGGCAGCGTAACGCTGCGGTTTATTTTGCTCAGTGCGCTCGCCTTCATTTTTGCGTCCGTGCTCAATCTGGCTTTTTCGCTCCGTGGTTTTGTGGAGATTGCGCAATTTACCTTGGTGTCCGAATTGCGTGATTGGGTCGTGCTCTACGCCTGCTTCTCTGCGGCGATGTTCGGGGCGGCTTACTTTATTTTGCCGCGTTTAACTGCGGGCGCTTGGCGGTTTCCTGCGCTCGTTAAAATGCATCTCGGCGCCACGCTGGTGGGCGGGGCCTTGCTGACGGTGGCTCTCGGGGTGGGTGGCTGGCAGCAGGGTCACTTGCTCAATACCTCCCATGTCGCCTTCGGTGAAATCACGCAGGCTATGACTTTTTGGTTTACCCTTCGGTCCGCAGGCTTCGCGGTGCTCTGGTTTGGGCACCTCGCTTTTGCGATCAATTTTGTGGGTCTCCTTTGTGCGCTGTGCGCATGCGGCAAAAAAGCGCCGGCTGACTTAGGCTCAGGGTCGAGCGCGGAGGGGCACGCATGAAAAACGGGCTAAAATTATTTCTCGGGGTTTTTGCTACGCTCGCCCTCTCTTGGGTTGGGCTGCTGCTGACGGCGCACCAACAGATTGGCCGCCTTAGCCAATTCAAGGATCCGGTGGATGAGACGCTCTATCCGCAACCGCTTTCCGGTTTGGCCATACAAGGCAGTATGGTTTACCAAGATCTTGGCTGTGTCAGCTGCCATACGCAGCAAGTCCGGCGCGAAGGCTTTGGGGCCGATCTCGGTCGTAAATGGGGTCAGCGCGGCAGTTATGCCCGTGACTACATTCGCGATGAGGTGGTCTTGATCGGGCAAAATCGCTTGGGCCCAGATTTGCGCAATGCGGGCAATCTCGAGCTTCATCCTTACGCTGACGCGGATTATTTCTATCGGCTGCTGTACGCACCGCAGTCCGTGGCGCCTGGTACCAACATGCCGGCGCATGCGTTCTTGTTTGAGGTGCATGCCTTGGCCGGACGTCAGCCCTCAGCTCAGGCGATCAAAGTGCCCGGCAGATTTGGACCAGGCGCAGGGTACGAAGTGGTCCCCACGAATCGTGCGCATTCGCTGGTGGCCTACTTGCAAAGTTTAAAAGACAGCTACGATTACCCTATCGAACGCAGCCGTAATGCCGCGGCCGAAAAGCCCAAAGAGGGTGGACACTAAGATGAGCTCTCCGCCCGATAAAAATTTCCAACCCGAGCAGGCTAACGTCAGCGATGACAGCATCCAGCAGGCGCATGCCCAATTGTTGCAGACCAAGCCGGAAAAGACGGACGGCTATTCTTTCCTGCCCCTCGGCATTCTCGGTCTCATGTGTACCGCTGTTTTCTTTGGGTCGATTTATCTCGCCCATAATTCGGTGCGCTTTGATCCCCTCGTTTATAGCGAGGCGGCCAAGCGCGAGAAACCCGGCGCGGTGGCTAATGTCGTGCTTACACGGGCCCAGCTGGGGAAGCGCGTTTATTCTAATGTGTGCATCGCGTGCCACCAAGCCAACGGCCTCGGTGTCCCGAGTATCTATCCGCCGCTGGCTGGATCGGAATGGGTCATCGGCAATGAAGAGCGGATCGTTCGCATCGTGCTCCACGGCCTCAATGGGCCGATTGAAGTGAAGGGTTCGACCTATGCCAACGTGATGGCGCCGCTCGGTGAGGTGCTGAAGGACGAGCAGATCGCCAACGTTATTTCTTATGTTCGCGCCGAGTGGGGCAATGCCGCCGGCGAAGTTCAGCCGGAGTTGGTCACCAAAGTTCGCGCGGCTACGGCGGCACGGAAAACGTACTGGACCGCTGCGGAATTGCAGCAAGGCGGGCCGTAAGGGCCGGACTGAGCGCCCGCAGCGGGCCCCGTGGAACGGCATTGCCTCCCCTGCGGGGTATGAGAAGTTATCGCCATGCCGGCTATTTTTAAAATGACCCGCCAGGTCGAGTTTGCGGAGACCGATATGGCGGGGATTGTGCACTTCGTTAATTTTTTCCGCTGGATGGAAAGCGGTGAGACCGCTTTTTATCGGTCGCTGGAATTGCCGTTGATTTCTTTTGTGCCGGGGCAGGTGGTGGGCTGGCCGCGCGTCAATGTGAGCTGCACGTATCGCGCCCCCTTGCGCTTTAATGATACGGTGGAGGTAACGCTCTTCGTGAAAAAATTGGGGACGCGTTCGGTGACCTATCTTTTCCAATTTCATAAAGGGGCGGTGCTCGTGGCGGCCGGTGAGGTCACGGCGGTGTGTGTGGGCGTGGGCGAAAAAGGCGGCATGATTTCGCAGCCCATCCCTGCGGCGGTGCGGGCCAAATTGCAGGTGGCGCCACCCTCAGCGTGGGGCGGCTGAGATTTTAAATTTACGCGCGTCAGATTTTCCGCTGGCCGATTGAGCCGGCGGGGTTGATCGTCGTGCGGTCATTATTTAATCCTCTTTGTCTATGGCCCTACGCACCTGTACGTTTCATTACACGCTCAAAGATAGCCGTGGTCAGCTGATTGATACTTCGCGGGGTGGGGCGCCGATGCCATTTACTGAGGGCACCGGACAAATCATTGAAGGCTTGGAGGAGCCGTTATTACAGATGGCGGTCGGTGAAAAGCGCGCGGTGATCGTGGCCCCCGAGCGGGCTTATGGGCAGCCGGATCCCACCTTGGTGCAAAGCATACCCCGCGCCCAGTTGCCCGTCGGTGAGCTAAAAGTGGGCGATCAATTTCAAACCGGTCCCGATCGGCACGCCCCGGTGGTGACAGTGCGGGCTTTGGCAGGCGATGCGGTGTTGCTCGACGCTAATCATCCGCTGGCGGGGGAGGAATTGCATTTTGAAGTGGAGCTGATCACGGCGCGCCCGGCCACACCAGAGGAGTTGCCAGCAGCGACCAATTTAACCTAACGTAGAAAATCTATGAAAGTACTCGGCATTGATATCGGTGGATCAGCTTTTAAAGGCGCTCCCGTAGACACCAAAACTGGCCGCTTGCTCGCGGAGCGGCATCGCGTGGAAGTCGACGCGCCGTGCCGTACCGCGCAAGGCCTCGCCGCGGTGCGTGAGATCGTGCAGCATTTTAACTGGAAGGGGCCCGTCAGCATTGGTTTTCCGGGAATTATCAAGGGCGATCACATTTGGGCGGTGGGCAATCTCGGCGAAAATTGGGCGCACCTCAATGGCGCGGCCCTGTTTGGTCGCGCCACCGGTGGCCGGGTGAGATTGTTCAACGATGCCGACGCGGCTGGGTTGGCTGAAATGAAATTCGGCGCCGGCCGCGGCCAAAAAGGGACGGTCTTGATGTTGACCTTCGGCACCGGCATTGGCTCAGCTTTATTTTATCAGGGGCAGTTATTCCCGAATGTGGAATTAGGTTGGATCCCTTGGCGGGGCAAACCGATCGAACGCTTCGCTTCGGCCGCGGTTCGCAAACGCCGTGATCTCAGTTGGGCGGAATGGGCCAAGCGCGTTAATTTAAGTTTGGAGGCCATGGAACGGCTCTTGTCGCCAGAATTAATTATCGTCGGCGGCGGGGTGAGCAAAAAATCCAAAAAATGGTTTAAGTATCTCAAGGTGCACGCTCGGCTCGTCCCAGCGAAAATGCTCAATGATGCAGGAATCGTCGGCGCCGCGCTCGCTTGGGAACAGCCCCGCTAGCCGGTCTGGCGCGGAAGCCCTTACCCCAGTCGTTCGGGCTGGCGCGGGACGGCTCCTTCGGCCGGGCTTTGCGCTCTGGCGGCGCCACTTATCCGGCTGCGGCGTCCGTTCATCAAAACAGGCTGCAACTTTACCCCATAATCGGGTGTTTTTATGCGAGCGTTTATCTCGCTGACCGCTCGCGACACTCTGGCCGCATCCCTCTTTAATTAATTTTATAATATGTCTGCACCGCTTCCCTCCACTCCGGCAAATTCCGTCGGTCCTCAAAAAAAGAAATCGCAGCGCACGCTGTTCATTATTCTGGGGAGCGTGACCGGGCTGATCGTCATTGCGGCGGTCGTGGCGGTCAAACGGCGTGGAGAAAAAGCCACTCCCGTCACGGTTGAAAAAGCTGTCGTCCGGACGATCACTCATCTCGTCACGGCAACGGGAAAAGTACAGCCCGAGGTCGAGGTGAAAATCTCGCCCGAGGTGGCCGGCGAATTGATTGAGATTCCCGTGATTGAGGGCCAGAGCGTCAAGAAGGGCGACCTCTTGGTGCGGATTAAACCAGATTTTTACCAAGCGGCGCTGGAGCAACAAGAGGCCTCCCTCGCCTCGGCGAAGGCGACCAGTGTGCTGAGTCGGGCGCGGCTGACCAAAGCTCAGCATGATTTTAAGCAAGCCGAAGAACTCTACGGCAAGCAGCTCGTATCGAATGCGGATTTTGTCGCCGCGACCGCCAATCTGGATGTGGCCAAAGCGGATTTTGATTCTTCGTTGGCGCAGATTCGCCGCACGGAGGGTTCAGTCAGTCAATCGCGTGATTCGTTAGCCAAAACCACGATCTACTCGCCGGTAGCGGGCAGCATTAGTTCGCTGAGCAGCGAAGTGGGCGAGCGCGTGGTGGGCACCGGCTCCTTTGCCGGTACGGAAATCATGCGCCTCGCTAATCTCGATAACATGGAAGTGCGCGTGAAGGTGAATGAAAACGACATCATCAACGTCAAGCTCGGCGATCATACCATCGTCACGGTCGATGCTTTCCCGGGGCGCAAATTCACGGGGGTGGTCAATGAAATCAGCAGTTCCGCTATCACGATCGGCGCGCAATCCGCGGCGACTTCAGCCTCGGATGAAGTGACGAATTTTCTCGTTAAGATCAGCATCAAGGCGCCGGAAGCTAAATTGCGGCCGGGGATGAGTGCGACGGTAGATATCGAAACCCAGACCGTCGCTAATGTGGTATCAGTTCCTATCCAAAGCGTCACCGTGCGCGCGGTGGGCGGCAAAACCAGCGAAGAGCTGCAGCTCGCCAAGGCGAAAGAGGCGAAAGAGCGATCGGGCAATGATCTAGAAGTCGCCAGTGAACGCGATGAAGCCCGCCGCAGTCGCGAACAGCTGGACCGGGTGGTGTTCATCAAGACGGGCAACACGGTCAAGCAACACAAAGTGGAGACGGGGATTGCTGATAATACTTCGATTGAAATTAAAAGCGGCGTGCAAGCCGGCGATGAAGTGGTGGCCGGCAGTTATGCTGCCATCAGCCGCAAATTAAAGGATGGCAGCAAGGTCATGATCGAGCCGCCTAAGAAAGAGGAAACCAAGTAAACCGGTCGACGGCGCTCTGGGTTAGCCCGCTCAGCCGCCAACCACCCTCTGCTTAACGCCATGAGTTCTTCGCTTAATTCTGCCCGAGATACGTTTGGTGGCCCGAGCGCTGGGACCGCGCCGCGAGGCTACCGTGAGCCGGGCCCCGTGGTCATCGAAATTGAGGATGTCACCAAACTATACAAAATGGGGGAGGAGATCGTGCATGCGCTGCGGGGCGTCGCGCTCACCGTGCGGCGCAACGAGTACCTCGCGATCATGGGGCCTTCCGGTAGCGGCAAGTCCACCATGATGAATATGCTGGGCTGTCTCGATACACCGACGAGTGGCCGGTATCATTTCACGGAGAAAGATGTCTCGCTCATGAGTGACGATGAGCTGGCCGACATCCGCAATCGGGAAATCGGCTTTGTTTTTCAAACCTTCAACCTGTTGCCGCGTTCGAGTGCACTGCAGAATGTCGAGCTGCCGCTCATCTATGCGGGCCTTTCGCCGTCGGCGCGGCGCGAAAAAGCGAGTCAAACTCTGCGGGCCGTCGGGCTGGGGGATCGGATGACGCATAAGCCGAACGAGCTGTCCGGCGGGCAGCGGCAGCGCGTGGCCATTGCGCGGGCCTTGGTCAATAATCCCTCAATTATTTTAGCCGACGAACCAACCGGCAATCTCGACTCCAAAACCGGCGAAGAGATCATGCAGTTGCTCGAGGAGCTCTACGCGCAAGGGCACACGATTATCGTCGTGACGCACGAAGAAGATATCGCCCGCCACGCGCGCCGCATCGTGCGCCTGCGCGATGGCTTGATCGAGAGCGACGTGCGGCAGTAACCGCCCGCTGAATTTATATCGCTGTGCAGCGTTTCTATAATGAATTCATCGAGTCCTGCCGGATTGCGCTCACGCAGATCCAGGCCAACAAGCTGCGTTCGGGCCTGACGGCCTTGGGCGTGATTATTGGGATCGTGGCGGTAACCTTGATGGGCACCGCGATTCGGGGGATTGATACGGGTTTTCAGAATAGCCTAGCCATGCTGGGCGAGGACGTGCTCTACGTGCAGAAGTGGCCCTGGGGGCGAGTCGAGGATTGGTGGAATTATAATAACCGGCCCAATTTGGTGCCGGCGGATGCGGATAAATTAAATCGGATTATCGCGGCGACGCCGGGCAGTTTACTGGAAATTGCGGTGCCCGTAGTCGGACGTGGGGCGCCGGTGAAGTTTGAGGATAACAAAGTAAACAATGTGTTCACGATTGGGACGACCGCGGATTATGCGCGGATCAACAGCGTCGAATACCAGGAGGGCCGGCTTTTTAATGAGAGTGAAGCCGGGGTGGGTCGGGAGGTCTGTGTCTTGGGCTTTGATGTGGCGGAAGCACTTTTCCCCGGTCGCTCGCCCGTCGATCAAATGGTGCGCATTGGGGGACATCCCTTTCTCGTCGTCGGGGTCTTTGCCAAGCAGGGAGAATTCCTTGGCCTCTTCAGTTTTGATAATCAGGTCGTCCTGCCGCTCAGCGCTTTTCAGAAATATTTCAGCACGCGGCGCGGCGCCGATTTGCGCGTGAAGGCTAAAGATAAAAATCAACTGGCCGCCGCGAAAGAGGAGCTCACGGGGGCCATGCGGCGGGTGCGGGGGCAATTGCCGGGCGAGCGGGACAACTTTAATATCAATGAGCAGCAGGCTTTTAAGGCCCAGCTCGATCCCGTAAAATCGGGCATCGCCATTGCGGGATTGTTTATCACCGGCCTCGCGCTCTTCGTCGGCGCCATTGGGATTATGAATATTACTTTTGTGAGCGTGAAGGAGCGCACCAAAGAGATTGGCACGCGCAAAGCTTTGGGGGCCCGGCGCCGGAGCATATTGCTGCAGTTTTTAATTGAGGCTGTCGCGATCTGCCTGATTGGCGGAGTGGTCGGGATGGTGGTTTCCTTTAGCTTATTTATGGTGGTGCAGCAGGTGGCCCCGAATTTTCCGGTGCAATTTTCCCCTGATCTCGTGGTCGTGAGTATGCTCGTATCGGTGATGACGGGAATTGTTTCAGGGTTTTTACCCGCTTACGGAGCCTCCCGACTCGATCCGGTGGTCGCTTTGCGCTATGAATAAAATGGCTTCGATGGAAATTCTGCGCATGGCGCTCGGCTCGCTCGGGGTGAATAAGCTGCGCTCTTTTTTGACGATGTTGGGTATTACCATCGGAGTATTCTCCATTATTGGCGTGATGACGGCCGTCTCCGCGTTGCGGAGTTCGATCGAGACGGGCATTAGTTTTCTCGGGACCAATATATTTCAGTTCGGAAAATTTCCCGCGACGGGTGGCGGCGATGGCTCGCAGCGGCGGCGTTATCAATTGCGCCAGGACATCACGCTGGCGCAGGCGATGCGCTATCAACAACTCATGGGGGGGAATCCCGAGGTGATTTGCCTCAAGGCTTTCGACCAACAGGGCAATGGTCAGGCCGTCTATAATGGCCGCAAAACCACCCCCGGCTTGAGGTTCGGCGGCACCAACGAGCATTTCCTCGCGGCGAATCAATTTGCCATTGAGCAGGGCCGTAATTTTACCGCCGAGGATATTGAACTCGCTCGACCGGTTATTTTAATTGGGCAAGGAATTCTCAAGAAGCTTTTTATAGCGGAGAGTCCTTTAGGTAAAATTATTAAAATTAAAGACCGCACGTATACGGTGATCGGGACCTTCGCCGAAAAAGGCGCCCAGTTTGGCGACAGCCAAGACGACATCGGCGTCGTGCCGCTCACCCGCTTCTTGAATGATTTTGGCAGTGAGCGCGTCACCGTCAATATCGCCACCCAAGCGCCGAGTCAGCTCAGCTATAATGAAACCATCGAGCGAGCCATCACGGCGATGCGGGTGGTGCGGGGACTCAAGCCGGAGCAAGAAAATGATTTTGAGCTTTATTCCAACGATTCGCTCATCGCGACCTTCGCCAAGGTCGCGGACGCGATTGCCGCGGGCTCTTTTGTCATCAGTGGAATTGCGCTGCTCGCCGCGGGGGTTGGCATTATGAATATTATGTTGGTCAGTGTGACGGAGCGCACGAAGGAGATCGGGATTCGCAAATCCATCGGTGCGCGGAAGAAAAGTATTCTCATTCAATTTTTGCTCGAGGCGGTGGCCATTTCTTTAGCGGGTGGGGTGATGGGTATTTTCCTCGGCGTCGCGGCTGGCAATGGGTTAGCCGTGATGCTTAAGGCCGCCGTGATTTTCCCGTGGGACTGGGCCGCGATCGGCCTGCTCGTCTGCTCCGGTATCGGCGTGGGCTTTGGCTTTTATCCCGCGTGGAAGGCCGCGTCGCTCGATCCAATCGAGGCCTTGCGCTACGAGTGAGTTGCCGCCGCGGCCTTACGGCTTTGGCTCGAAGCGACTCGCGGCTCGATTCTTGGTGACGGTGTGCGCGGCGGCGACTTGGCCATTCATGGCAATGTACACGCCCGGGGGCAGGACTTGCAGTGCGCCGATGGCGCAACCGAGATTGAAAACGGCGTCACTGTGTCGAAACCGAGCGGGCTGCATCGAACCCGTAAAGACGATCACCTTGTCGGTGAAGCCCGTAAGCAGCGCGGCCGTGGCGGTCATGGTATCGGTGCCGTGCGTGATGAGGATGAGTTTTTCCGGCGAGGCCTCGACCCGCGCGCGAATGAGGGCGCGATCTTCATCCGTCATGGCGAGGCTATCTTTTTGCAGGACTGACTCGACGACGAAATCGAAAGTGATGTTGGATTCCCGGAAGACGAGGCCGACCTGGGGCTCGCCGATTTCGTAAGTGCTGGCGGCATCAAAATAAACTTTATCAATCGTGCCGCCGGTGGAGATAACGCGCAGTCGCATATGGGATGATGGGGGTGGCCGGCGGTGAAGTTCAATCCGGATTAATCCTCAAGTCCGCCGTAAGCTTGGCCCCCAAAAGCACAGAAGGCGTAGAATCGACCAAGCATGGCGGCGGAAAAGATGAAACGGGGAAAGTAGAAAACTGGGAAACTATGGCGCGTGGTGCGCCCGTTGAAGTTGGCGCTGTTGCCGCGTGCTCGCGGCACATGTGTTTGTCCGACGTTCTTGGGTGCTGCGCACCCAAAACGTAGGCATAAAGTTTAAGTTGAAGATTGGGGGCGTACGGAACGGGGATCTGCTGACTTAAACTTCAACTTTACACTTAAACTATCGGCCGCGAAAGCGGCTTGGACCAAGACAGGGCGGCGGAAAAGATGAAATGGGGAAAGTAGAAAATCGGGAAACTCGGAGTCGGACCGATAACCCATAACCCATAACCCATGACCCATAACCTCTCACCTCTCACCTCTAACTTAAGCGCCCAGCCGCCCGCGAGGCCGGTTTTGATTTAAGCGGGGTTCGCTTTTTTTGAATTTCCAGTCTTGGGTGGGGGCATCCTGCTATGGCTGTGCCGCCTAATATTCTTTGGATTGTTACGACGCAGTGGCGCGCTTCAGCCACTGGCTATGCCGGCGATGTTAATGCCCGGACGCCGTGGTTGGATGGATTAGCCAGTGAGGCGGTTAATTTTACAGCAGCGGTGACGCCGCATCCGTTCGGGCCGCAGGCGCGAGCGGCCTTACTCACAGGTCAGCGCTGTCCCGATAATGGGGTCAGTGATTACTGGGATCCCTTGCCGTCTGATGCGCGGACGGTGGCGCACGCCTTGGCTGACCGCGGGTATGAGACGGCTTTTTTTGGGAAGTGGCACTTAGCCGAGCGGGATCGTACGGCCCCTTTGATTGGCGAAGTCCACGCGAAGATGAAGGTGCCCCCGGCGCGGCGCGGCGGCTTTGCGCTATGGGAAGGTTTCGAGGGTGGTTTTTTGCTGAATGATCCCTGGCTGCACGGCTCACGGCTACCGGAGCCGAGACGTTTTAAGGGCTATCAAGCGGAGGTCTTGGCGCAGCGGGCGGGCGAGTGGTGTCGGCTGCAGCAAGCGCGGCGCGGGGCGGGCGGGCCGCCTTCGTTTTGTGTGGTGAGTATGGAGTCACCGCATCCGCCGTATCATGCGCCGGCGCCGCATGTGGCGGAGCGGGCAGCGGCGGAGCTTACTTTGCGGGCTAACGTCCCGCGCGGCGGCGCGGTCGAGCGCCAGGCGCGCTCAGAATTGGCCGGCTATTATGCGCACATTGAAGCAACGGATCGAGCGATTGGCCAATTGATCGCGGGGATTGATGGGCAGACCACGACGGTGGTTTTCACCTCGGTCCACGGTGACATGCACGGCGCGCACGGTTTATTTCGCAAAGGTTGGCCCTATGAGGAATCGGTGCGCGTGCCGCTGTTGATTCGTCGTGAGCGCGGGGCGGGCAATTCAGAATTTAAGCAACCTGATCGCCGGCCGGTCAGTTTAGTTGATCTGCCGCATATGGCGGTGGCTTGGGCGGAAGGGCGTCCGTGGGAGTGCACCCGCGATCATGCGGAGATTTCGATGCCCAGTCCCACGACCTTGCCGCACCAATGTCCGCAGGCGTGGCGGGGGTTTCGTTCGCCCCAACACAAGTTGATCCTGAACGCGGCGGGTGAGCCCTGGCTTTATTTTGATTTAGAGCGTGATCCCCTAGAAATGAAAAATCTCGTCGAGGAGCCGACGCAGCGCGAGTCGATCGCTCGATTGCGCGCACTGATGTGAAGGCCGTTCGTTCGGCTTAGCGCGAGGGCGGCACCGCGGCGGGCCCGGCTGACTTGCTTAACGGCGTCGTGGTCGCGGGGGTATCGGCTGGGCCCACGATAACGGACCAGCGTGGTTCGGTCAGGACACCGCTCAATTTCAATTCTAGAATACTGGTGATGGGATTAATCACGATACCGATAATAGCGGTCAGGGGGTTGTCGCTTTCCGCGAATGGTTTAAATTTTGCGGTAAAATTAAGGGCATCATTGGCCAACATAAAATCACCATGGCCGTCGATGACCGCGCTCGGGCCAGAAATTTTTAAATCGGGGAAGTGGAGCCGGCCTTGATCGAGTTTGAAGCTGGTGCGGGCCGCCTCGAGTTTCAGGGAGGAAAATTTGAGCGATAATCCGCTGAGTACTTGGGAGAGCAGGCCAAACAATTGAATTTCCCCCAGCTCTGTGCCGGTGATCGCCGCATTTCCGGTGCCCGTGAAGCTGGCGAGGTCCCCGGGTTGACCTTCGGCGGAGAGGGCCACATCGAGGCGGCCGCCCGTGGCGCGTTGAATAAATTTGCTCCCCGTGGTGGCGGCAATTTTTTGCCCGCGACGATTAGCCTGATATTCTTCGCCCGCTCGGATCGCGCGGGCCAGATCGGTCCCATTAACATTGAGATCAAAGCCTAGCCGGCGCGCCTCGCCGGACCGGTAAAGGGCGGCTTTACCCGTACCGCGCCCGCCCGCGGTGGTGAATTCAATTTCATCCAAGCGGACCTCCGCACCCGTGACGCCTCCTGCAACGCGCACGGTTTCGAGCGGGAAACCATAATAGTGCAGGCCGCCGTAAGCCTGGCCGCGGAAGGTATAATTAGGGGTGGCCCCTGGCCCGCGACCTTCGATCGCACCCTCCACATGCAGGCGGGGTGGTTGGACGAACTGCAGGCTGGCGATAATCTCGTCGGCTTTTCCATCCAGCATTTTGCCCAACGTGGCGGGGTCGATCTGCGCATCGAAAAGAAATTCAAAGCGATTAGTTTCCCGCGAGCCTGGAGCTGAAAAGCGCTTAAAATTGCCGGTGAGCTGTTGCGTGCCTTGAGCGCGCGTGCCCTTGACGTGCAGGCCGTGCGTAAAATGAGGTCGGAGGAAAATTACGGCTTCCGCTTGCTCGAAAGCGCCACCCCAAATGGTCGCGTGTGACACAGAGGTGGAACCAAAATAAACGGTGCGGTTGGGATCGATCCAGCGGCCTTGCACGTCAACTTGGGCGGCGGGTGCGGGACCAGAGAAATTAAAGTGGGCGGTCCAAAAACGAGACCACCAATCGGTATTGAACCAGCCGCTGATGGCTACTGGGTGCAACTTACCCTCAAGGAGCATGCGATAATCAGAGGTGGTAAAATTCGCGCTATAGGATCCGTGGGCGGAATTTTCGCCTAATTCCATCTGGGCGTCGTGGACGAATAACGTGGTCGGTTGGAGATCAATTTGACCGCGGAGGGCGGTGATTGGGACGCCGCGCGAATTGAGGCGGCCAGCATCGAAGCGCCCGACCAGGCGCGAAAAATTCCAGTGGGGCCCCAAGGCGGCGGTCGCGCGAAAGGTGATGGGATCAGCCAAAAGAAAAAACGAGGCCGCCCGTGGGGTGTGTTCGCCGAGGATGCTGCTGATGAGCGAGGGGGCCCCGCGGCCTTCCGCTTGGATGAGGGCGGTTTGGGCCTGCAGGTGGGCGCTGACTTCGGCGCGGATAAATTCGCCGTTAATTTGCGTCGCCACCTCCATTTGCACCGCGGGCCAGTGGGCGAAATTGGCTTGGAGGACGGGGGCTTGGGCTTGTTGGCCGAGAGCCGTGAGCGTGCTGGCGGCGACCAGTGCCTCGGTGGGTTGGAGCGAGAATTTATTCAGCACAATTTGAAAGGTCAGGATTGCCCGAATTTGTTCTAAAGTGTAATCGCCTTGGAAGGCCCCGTGATGAATGGCGGCATGCACGCGCAAGGTGCGCGGGCCAGTCCCATCCAGACGCAGCGTGGTGGTGGCGGCGAAGGAGCCGAGGGTGATCGGTTGACCCCAAGGCCGGTGAGCCGCTCGCCCGGTGAATAATAAATTAGCCGTATTGCCGACGCCCGCTGGGCTATCGAAGCGTAGGGTCAGCGTGGGATCATCAAAACTATCAAATTGGTGGATATGGGGTACCAATTGACGGCTGAGCTGGAGCAGGCGAAGAGCCATTTCCTCCGGCGCGGGTGGCGTGCCACCAGGGGCGATGGCGGGTGGGGTGAGGGTACCTTGGGCCGTGACCGTTAACTGGCCAATGCGCCCTACGCCGAGGTCGAGGTGCCAGAGCTGGGCTGCGCGCCGCAACTTGAGGGTCAGATCGCGGACGAGTGGCTCCGTCGTGCCACTCGGGGCCAGCATCGCGGGCAGCTGCAGGGTGGCGTTGATTAAATGGATCTCATCGGGGAGCGGCCGGCCGGCGAGTTGGGCCCAGAGGTTGGAGCGCACGTATACGAGGCGGCTTGTGACCAGCGGCTCCTCAAACTGGCGGAGGCGCAGGGAGAAATCTTTAAATAAAATTTGGCCGGTCGGATCGAAACTAACGTGGCCAAATTTAATCGCGAGGTTGGCGCTGGCGAGTTTCGCCTCAATTTGCCGCAACACAAAATCAGGGACCGGGAGCTCTTTCGCTACGGTGATGTACACTAAACCGCCCAGAGTGCCGCCGAGGGTGAGCCAGGCTGTCCACCAGCCGAGCATGATCAAGCAGGAGCGGCAAAAGCGATAAGCTGAGGTGGCGAGAGAGAAAAGAAAGGACATGGCGGCGCCGCGCTGGCGCAAAGCTTACGGCTGGCTGGCGGCGGCTGGGGGAAGCGGCGGCGCGGGTTTTACGGCGGGCGCTGGCGTGGGTGCGGGCACCAGTGGGCCGGGATCGTGCTTCTCCGCATACGTGAGCGCAAAAAGGGCATCGAGCATGGGCTGCGTAACTTCAAACTGCACCCCATTATAAAATTCCGCAGAGCCGGCTAACAGGGTCGTGCCACCCAAGCGCTCGGTGAGGAAGAGGGTGGAGGTGCTTTTTTGGGTCGCGCCCGTGCCGCTGACCAAGGCTAAGCCGACATCAAGTCGATATTTCCAAGGACGCTCGCCTTCGGGGGTATCGGCCTGTTCTGGCCGAAAGCCGTCAGCGGTGAAATTTTTTGCGCGCAGGGTGCGCAGCTCGGTGAGCAGGGCCGCGAGGGGCGGTCGCTGATGGGCGGGTAACGTGGCGAGGACCGCATCCCAGTTTTTATCAGCGCTGGGCAATTGGTAACTGTGCACCGCGGTGTTGGTGCTGAGATCCGTGAGCGTTATGTCGGTGAGCCGAGCACTTTCGGGTAATTCGCGCAGGAGTCGCTGCCGATAGTGCCGGACGCGACTGGGGGTAACGGTTAAAATATCGGGCAGGATTTGGTAAAGAAACGGGGTGTTCTTCACTCGGGCAAAGGCGACGTTGGGCTGTTTCGGGGAGACCCCGATTTGCAGCGTGAGCGTGGAGGATTCGTTGCCTTGCGGGCCGCCCCCGGTGCTCAGACTAAGCGTGATTTCCCGTTCTGGACGGTTGAACCCGTATTGCTCGAGATCAGCCGCGGCGGGGGCATCACTGAGGAATTTCTTGGCGGCAAGGAGATAGATTTTCTGCAGGAGCTCTTCCACCAGGGCCGCATCAGCTGACGCGGGGAGAGGCGCTTGTCCGGGCACGCGCGTGACCACCTGCCAAGCGAACGCCCCCGTGCTGTCTTGGAGGCGCTGCAAACTTAACTCAGGTTGGCCGGGGGTGCTCAGCGTGAGGGCACTGACTGTCGTGGGCTCAAACTCGAGGACGCGAGTTTCTCGTAATTCTTCTTGTGCCGTCCGCAACGTCGCGAGCAGAGCGGGGGGCAGGGTGACGGTAAAGATCACGGCCTTATCTTCAATTTTAGCGAAATAATCGCCGGCGGCATCAACTTCGCCCAGGAGCAGCGTCTCGCGGCGCGCATTGCCTTCGAGGGTAACGCGCAGGGCGGCGGTCGTGAGGCCGGCGCGGTCTAAATCGCTGTCGCGGGGGTCGAGAAATTTTTTCGCATTCAGCGCGTTCAGCGCGTTGATGGTCACGACGACCGCGGCCTTGCTCGCGCGGGCGCTGATCGGGGTCTCAAAGCCCCACCGGCCGGCCGCGTCGCGGCGCAGGCGCACTTTCAGATTGGGCGCGGCGGTTTGAATATTCAGGGAGCGCACTTCAAACATCGGGACGGTGAAAATGGAGTCCGCGCGCAAATCTTCGAGGGGCAGGCCGACACTTTCGGCGAGGCTCCGGCCGACGACGTGGATGCGTTGGCCATCGGGGGAGAGGACATAGAGGCGATTACCAATCTTGGTATCGTCGCCAATTTTCAGCACGTAATCTTTTTTCGCGGACGTAAACGTCAGGACAAACGCCGGTTGGTCGAGGCCGTAATCGGCGAGGGTTTGGCCGCTCCGGGTCAAGTCAGCGACCGCAAAGCTCGTTTCGTGCTCGAGAAATTGCAGCTCATTGATCAGGCGGGTGACCGCATTAGGATTGGCCAGCCACTCGTAGGGTTCCTGCAGCCACCAAGCATCACCGCGTCGTTCTAATTTAAGCGGGGCTGCGCTGCGACTAGTCCGGGTGATGGCGGCAATGGTGGCGACTTCGGCGCCGAGGACGCGCTTACCGTTGGCGTCGGGGAGTTTTACTTTCTCATATTGAAAAATATAGAAAAACAAAACGACGTTAAAAAACAGGAGAGCGACGGTGACTTTGGAGCGCATGGCAGGAAAAGCGTGAGCGGTGGGATTACGCGCGGGGGTTAATTTCGGCGGGTCCAAAAAACCACGAGTCCGAGGAGAGCGACGATGCCGGGCACCACCAAGTAGAGCCCGAGACGCAGCCGCATGAGTTCATCGCGGCTCAGTGCCAGTTGGAAACGCTGGATGGGCCGAGGGGGAATATTGAGTTGGGTATCGCGGTCGACCGTCCAGCTAACGGTGGCGAGGAAGAGGTTAAGATTGCCGCCGTAGCTAATGCGATTGTTGGTGACGAGATCCGCCGTGCCCACCACGGCGAGTCGTCCGCCCCGCACGCTGAGCGGCAAATTATTGGCGGGCTTGAGTCGCTCCGAGACTACCATCACGCCGAGTTGGCCGGTTAAATCTTGGCCGGGCGTATAGGCCGCGGGCAGACGGAGGCGGTAGCTGGTCTCGCCCCAGGCGGTATCATTCGTGGCCATCAGCACGTTGACGTTGAGGCCGTCATCGGGGGAGCGCCCTTTATCTTCCGTGACGACGCGGGCGGGGCCGACGAGCACGGGCAAGTCGCTGCTGACTAAGTTGCGCGTGATGTAATGATCTTTTTTGAAATGCCGCAGCATGAGTTCGCCGGTGTCGGAGAGATAGGCGCTGCTGGTGTCGTGAATAATATTGTCGTAGGCGATGATGCCCCAATCAAAGAGCAGATCGTCGAGACCGTGCACCCGCGTGGGATCGAGGAGGAGTAAAATGCGACCGGCGCGCGTCTGCAGATAATTGCGTAGTAATTCCTGCTCGAAGGGCTGCACGCGACCTTGTTGGCCGGGGATGAGGATCAACGCCGTGTCGTCAGGGATTTTGTGCGTGAGACTGAGGTCAAGGCCGGCGAGCTCGTAATTGCGTTGGCGCAATTCGTCGCGGAGTTGCGAGAGGCCGTGGGCCCCATCGACTTCGTCGGGCCGCATCTCGCCATGGCCCGCGAGGAAATAAATCTTTTTCTTGTTGGGCGCCGAGACATCGAGGATGGCGGCGGTCAGCGCGGCTTCACCTAAAAATGATTCTTTGCGCTTTTCCTTGAGGTTGACGCGGTAAAATTCACTGAGCGGCATGATGCGGCGGTGGCCTTCGCTTTCGAGGACGACGACATTCGGCTGGTCGATGCGGAGGGCTTCGGCCTCGCGGCGGCTTTGATAAACGTCGAGGTAGCGGACCGTAATTTTCCCATTGGGGGCGTTGCGCGACTGGTAGGCGTATTCGCGCAGCAAGCCACTGATGTCGCGGTAGGCGGAGGCGAGATCAGGATTATCGGAGTCGTTGGTGAGGGTGACCGTAATCGTGACATTATGCTCGAGGCCTTCGAGGTAGGATTTGCTCTCAGCGGAGAGGGAGTGCTGACGGCCTTGCGTTAGGTCGAAGCGCCAGGCGTGCTGGAGGGCGAGGTAATTGAGTCCGGCGAAGAGCGTCAGAAAAAGGATCGCTTGCAGGATCAGATTAATAAAACGGATCCAGCGGGCGGCGCGAAAGCTGTCGGCAAAATTCATGCGTTAGCTATTCAAGATTTTAGCTTCCACCCCGAGAATGCTCAAGAGGAGCGTGAGAATGGCGCCGGTGAAGTAGAAGAACACTTGCCGCGTATCAATCACCCCATGCGTGAAATCTTCCATGTGCGCGGGGATCCGCAGTGATTCCACGGCATTTTTGAGGGGTTGGAGCCCCTCTGCGTTCAAGGCGCTGAGTTCGCCCAAATAGCTGAAGCCACCAATTAAGCCGAGCAAACACGTGAAGCAGAGAATGCCCGCGACCGCCTGATTGCGCGTTAGGGCACTGGCGAGAATCCCCAACGCGATGAAGAGCAGTCCGCTCAGGGCGATAAAAAGATAGCCGCCAATCAGCGGAGCCGGGTCCAAGAAGCGAGCATCGCGAGCATAGACTTTGAGCAGATAATGGAAACCCAGGGTGGAACCCCAAAGTAATAGATAGAAAAGGTAGGCCGCCGAAAATTTTCCCAGTACCACTTCGGTCGTGCTGACCGGAGCGGTGAGGAGAGTCTCCAGCGTGCCCAAGCGGCGTTCCTCGGCGAACGACTTCATCGTGAGCAGCGGGACCATGAAAAAAACCGGAAACCAAAACAGCTGAAAGAAAACAACCGCGGGCGGCGTTTCCTGCGGGGCTTTACCGTAGAGTTCGAGAATGCCCGCAAATACAAAACCCATCACCCCCAAAAAAAGCACGGCGGCGATATAGGTGCTGGAGCTATACAGCAAGGTGCGGACTTCGTGGGAGAGGATGGTGAAGTAGTGGCGCATGAACGAGCGGCGGTGGGGGCGGGGATTTAAATTTTTGGCAACGGTTGGCGCTGGTCGCCGGGGCTGACCTTTTGATCCGGAAGTCGCGCATCCCAACTGCGTCGCGTGGCGGCGAGGAAGACGTCTTCGAGTGAGGGTTGGGTGCGATGCAAGGCGCGGAGGCGATAACCCCCGGCCGGTAAGCGCTGGAGGAGCTTTTCTCCGAGATCCTCGGGGGCCGTGGTGACGAGCGTGGCCACACAGAAACCATCGCTGCTGCAGTCGCCGACGGTGGCGACGCTCAGTGAGGCGTCGATGGTGGTGAGGTGAGCTGCGAAGGCCGCGTTGTGCTCGGCGAACTCAATGCGGTAGCTGGTGTGGCCAAAAATTTCCCGGCGCAACTCCGCCGGCGAGCCCTGCGCGACGATGCGGCCGCCATTGATAATCAGCACGCGATCGCAGGTGGCTTCAATTTCTGGCAAAATATGGCTAGAGATGATCACGCTCATCCGGCCGCGGAGACTGGCGATGAGATCGCGGACAATAATAATTTGATGGGGATCGAGGCCGATCGTGGGCTCGTCCATGATGATGACGGCCGGTTCTGCCAGGATGGCTTCCGCAATGCCGACGCGCTGTTTGTTGCCTTTGGATAAGCGGCCGAGGATGCGGTGGCGGTTGCGCTTCAGATCGCAGAGCTCGAGGACTTCGTCGATGCGCGCCCGCAGTTTAGCGCGCGGCATTTCTTTGAGGCGGCCGCGAAACCAAAGATATTCAGACACCCGCATATCTTCGGGCAGCGGATTATTTTCCGGCATGTAACCGATGTGGCGCTTGGTGGCTTCCGCTTGGCTGGCGACGGGGAGCCCGCAGATCTTCACCGAGCCGGAGTTGGCTGGCAGATAGCCGGTGAGGATGCGCATCGTCGTGCTTTTGCCGGCGCCGTTGGGGCCGAGCAGGCCGACGATCTCTCCGCGTTTGACGGTGAAACTGAGGTCATCGACGGCGGTCAGGCTGCCGTAAGTTTTTACGAGATGAGAGACCTCAATGGTGATGTCGGGAATTTCGGTCATGCAGTCGATGGCACGGAGCATTTACACGAAGATTTGGCCTCGCGAGCAAGCTTGGGTATCAGGTCTTCGGCGCGGCGGGCTGGCTTAAGGTGACCTCGCCGGCGCGGAAGCGTTCCGTCCGGCCGGAGTCAAGGCGGACGATGAGCGAACCCTCGGCATCAATCCCCATCGCCGTGCCGGTTAAGGTGCGATCGCTGAGGGTAATCGTCACGGGCCGCCCGCGCAGCAGATCATAGCGCGGCCACAGCGAGGCAAATTGCTCGCGGTATTCGCCGGCGATGAATTGGTCGTAGGCTGATAGCACGCGCCCGATGAGGGCGGCGGCAAATCGGTTAAGCGGAATGGGCGCGCCGGTGGCCTTGGCGAGTGAGGTGGCGATGCGCTGCAGCTCGCGCGGGAGGTCTTCGATCCGACCATTCAGGTTGAGGCCAAGGCCAAAGACGAGATCGCGGATCTGATCCGCATCGATGCGCGCTTCCGTGAGCATCCCGCCCGCCTTGCGTTCATTGAACAGCAAATCATTGGGCCATTTGAGCCCCGGTTTGAGCTGGGTGAAATTTTCGATGAGCCCGCAAAGATTTAAGCCCATCCAGAGCGTGAAATCTTGGAGGCGCGCCGGGGCGATTTTTGGCCGAAAAACGAAGGTGCAATAAAGATTGCCCGCGGCGGGACTGTGCCAAGCGTGACCTCGGCGACCGCGGCCTTGGGTTTGGGCCTGCGCGAGAATCACCAGGGGAGTCGCACAACCATTCGCGAGCTGTCGCTCAGCCTCACTATTGGTGCTATCAACGCTCTCTAAGCAGAGTAAATGCGGCGGATGAGGGCGGCGGCTCAGATAGGCTTGGACGAGGGCCGGGTGGAGTCGGTCCGGCATTTGTTTGAGCCGATAGCCACGACTCTGGACTGCTTCAAAAACGAAACCCTGCTTAGTTAATTTCTGCAGTTGCAACCACACCGCGACGCGCGAGATCCCGAGGGTTTTTGCCAGTCGCGGGCCGGACACTAAACCGGTGTCCGCCGCGAGCAGTTCGCGCAAAATGGTGATTTCAGTGGAGGGCATGGGCGCTGGGGCTACCGGCCCAGAGTTTTAAAATAAAGGGAGCAGCTTGGTCCGCGCGAGCTGGGCGGCAGGTTTACGGTTTATCGATGGCTTGGCGCATGGCTTTGGCTTGCGCGGGGTCGATGGCCTCAGTGACTTGCGCGAGGTGCTGCACGTCAGCGGCCATCTGATCTTTTTTGGCGCGTTCATATTCTTCGCGAGCGCGGTCGGCGGCGGACGTGCCAAAGAGCGGGAGGGTGTAGCGATTGAGAATATTGCGATCGAGGGAACTCAATTTGTCGCGCGCGAGTTTCTCATTAAACGCTTTCGTGGTCAGGCTGATGTCGGGCGTGAGTCGCGGGCGCTGCTTGGGCGACACTTTCATCTTGGGCAATTCAATCACATCTGGATTCGGGGCGTTGGCTGGTTGCGCCTCCGCCACGGGCTGCGGCGGCGAATATTTTGGCAGCGCCGCCGTGATTGATTGGGTGACCGATGCAGAAACCTTTGGCGCTGCGGTCGGCGGCGTGGCGGCCGTAGCCTCCTGGGCGCGCAGCCAGATCGGAGCGGCGGCGAGCAGGAGAATCAGCGTGAGGCTGAGGTAGCGCATAAAATAGCGGGGCGCATTAGGCGCCGGCCAGAGCCGCGGCTTGGCTCCGCAGGCGCGGCCAATGTAAATCGGGGATCGTTGCACCCAGATGCTGCACCGTTTCAGAACCGAGCAGCGAACCAATGGCGCCCGCGGCCGGTAAGCTCAAGCCGCGTAAATAACCGGAGAGAAATCCCGCCGCCCAAGCATCGCCGGCGCCGGTGGTGTCGACGACCTGCGCCGCGGGGACGGGGGCGATGCGATGTAATTGCGCCCCGTGTGCGATCCAGGCGCCGTCTTTGCCCATCTTCACGGCCGCAATACCGCCGTAGCTCGCTAGTTTTTTGGCCAGGCTATCGTAACTGGATGTGGTGTCCTGGAAGAGCGCGCGAATTTCATCTTCATTGGCGAAGATCACGGCGACGCCTTGCTTGATTTGGGCCAAGAGCCAATCGCGCGCGACGTTCGCTACTTCGAAGGAGGCGAGGTCGATGCTGAGGGTGCAACCGGCGGCGCGAGCGGTCGCGACAACTTTTTCGCCGAGGGCTGGATTGAACATCAAATAGCCTTCGATGTGCGCATGGCGCGCTCCAACAAAATCAGCCCCGGTGACCTCAGCCGGACTCAACGTCATGGCGGCGCCCAGATGCGTGCGCAGCGTGCGTTGGCCATCAGGTGTCACGAGAGAGAGACAGCGACCATTGGGTAGGGTCGCGTGCTTGAAGCGCGAGATATCGCCGCCCGCAGCGAGGAAATTATCGCGGTAATCCTTCGCCGTGATGTCGCCGCCGATCTTGCCCAGATACGTCGTGCGCAAGCCCAGGCGGGTGGCGCCGAGCGTCGTGTTAGCCGCGGATCCGCCGGGGGTGATGGCGAGACCGGTGCCGCCGAGCTGAGCGACGAGCTGGATAATATCTTGGTCATCGACGAGGACCATGCCGCCCTTGTCGCCGGTGACATGGGTCGTCAGGAAAGCTTCTGGAACTTGGGCCAGCAGATCCATAATGGGATTGCCGACGCCAATCAGGTCAAAGGAAGGATAAGACACGGTGAGGAGACGTTAGAATTAGGCAGGAATGATGGGCGAGTTCGTTCGAGGGCGGTCTGCTCAGCTGACGATCAGGTTAGTGGCGAGGATCGGTTCATCATCGACCTCGATCAGAATAGAATATTCCCCCGGCTGATCGAAACTCAAATTGCGGAGTTCGTTGATGAGATTAATGCGGTGCAGGGGGCTCTGGGATTCGAATTCGCGGTGGAGGAGTTCGCCCGGATTAGTGGGATCCAGGCCCATCGACATCTTGATCATGTGTTTTCCGGGCTGGACATCCGTCAGCGTTAAAAACCACACCATATAAGGGTGCACGACCGGAAAGGAGCGGGCTTGGATATTAGAGAAAACGCCGAGGATGGTGTGCTTACCGGAGGCAGGGTCGATGTGGACCCCATCGCACGTAATCCAAGTGAGAAGAGAAGGTTTCGAACGCACAGCCAAACCATGGCTTGGCGGATAAATGCGGCAAACTATTTTGCAGGGGAAAGCGGCTAGGATCGAACTCGAGCAAGCGGGCAGCCACAAAAAGCGTAGAAGGCATTTTTAACCACGAAGGGCACGAAGTGACGCGAAGGGGGGAAGGAAAAGATGAAAGCGGGAAAGTAGAAAATCGGGAAACTCGGAATCGGCCCGATAACCTCTGACCTCTGACCGATAACCTCTAACCTCTCACCTTTCGCCTCTCGCCTCAAGCCTGCGATCAGCCACAAAAGGCGCAAAAGGCGCAGAATCGACCAAGGCAGAGCGGCGGAAAAAGATGAAAGGGGGAAAGTAGAAAATTGGGAAACTCGGAGTCGGTCTTTAATCCAGATCGTATCCGTGCCGTGTTCCCTTAGCGCCCGGTGGGCACCCGCTGCGGTCACCCCTGCTCCCGCTGCTGCGGGATTAGGGGCCACGCCTGAGGCGTGACCATCTCCGCGCTACAGCGCTCCGTCCGTGGTTAAATTAGTTTGGATTGATTGTACCGAGACGTTTTTGACCACGGATGGGAGCAGGATGGGAACAGGATGGATCCAATGCACAGCGGCGGAATTTTTAACCGCGAAGGGCACGAAGTGACGCGCAGGGTTCGGACTTAAACCTTAAAACTTAAACCTTACAACTTAGCCCTTAAACCTGCGTTGGTGCAGGTTCTTTGCGGGTCTATTGGTTGAACGAAGTTACGATCGGGTCACCTTTTTCTTGTGTATGGTTAGAGGGCAGTTTTTACCTTTGGGGTGAAGTATATTTTTGTCACCGGCGGGGTTGTTTCTTCTTTGGGCAAAGGGCTCACGGCGGGGGCGCTCGGCGCCTTACTTGAGATGCGGGGGCTCAAGGTGCGCATCCAGAAATTTGATCCTTACCTCAACGTCGATCCGGGCACGATGAGCCCGTTTCAGCACGGCGAGGTCTATGTCCTCGACGATGGCGCCGAAACCGACCTCGACCTCGGGCACTACGAGCGCTTCACGTCCGGTCAGCTTTCGCGGCAAAATAGTTTATCCTCCGGCCAGATTTATGAGGCGGTCATCGCGAAGGAACGGCGCGGCGATTATCTCGGCAAGACCGTGCAAGTGATTCCGCACGTCACGAACGAAATTAAAAAACGCATCTACGGTAGCGGGAAGGGGGTCGATGTTTTGATCACTGAGATCGGCGGGACCACGGGCGATATCGAGGGATTGCCCTTCCTCGAGGCCATGCGGCAGTTCGCCCTCGAGGTGGGGCCGCGCGATTGCGTGTTCATTCACGTTACGCTGATTCCTTATCTGAAGGCCGCCGGAGAACTGAAGACCAAGCCGACCCAACAGAGCGTCGCTAAATTACGCGAGATCGGTATCCAGCCGCATATTCTCTGCTGTCGTTGCGATCATCCCATGACCTCCGAGATGCGGGAAAAATTGAGCATGTTTTGCAACGTGCCGACCAAAGCAGTCATCGAGGAACTCGATGTGGAGCATTCCATCTACGAATTGCCGCTGATGCTGCAAAAAGAAGGCCTCGATCAGTTGGTCGTCAATCAATTGGGCCTCAAGGCGCGCGCCAACCCCAAGAATATCTGGGTCGAGGTCGTGCGGCGCATCAAGTCGCCTAAGCACGAGGTAAAAATCGGGGTGGTCGGCAAATATATTGAATTACAGGACGCTTATAAATCGGTTTACGAATCATTGAGTCACGCTGGCATTGCGAATCACAGCCGGGTGAAAATCATTCGCATCGATGCGGAAAATTTAGAAACCAAGGCCGGCCTCGCGCGGCTCAAGTTGCTCGATGGCATTTTGGTCCCCGGCGGTTTTGGCGACCGCGGCATTGAGGGCAAGATCGCGGCAGCCCGTTACGCGCGCGAAAAAAAGATCCCATATTTCGGTCTCTGCCTGGGTATGCAGGTCGCGGTCATTGATTATACCCGCAATGTGCTGCGCCTGAAGCAGGCGAACTCAGTCGAATTTGATGTGGCCACGCCGTATCCGGTCATCGCGTTAATGGATGAGCAGCGGCATGTGGTGCTGAAGGGCGGCACCATGCGCTTGGGCGCCTATGAGTGTAAGCTCAAACCCGGGACACTCGCGCGCAAAGCTTACGGGCAAGAATTTATTTCTGAGCGTCACCGTCATCGTTTCGAAGTTAACAACGACTACGTGGCACGACTCGAAAAAGCGGGCCTCGTGATCAGCGGCTGGAACCCCAAGCGCGGCTTGGTGGAAATTGTGGAGATCAAGCATCATCCTTGGTTCCTCGGCGTACAGTGTCATCCGGAATTTAAATCTAAACCCAATCGGGCCCATCCGCTCTTCGCCGCTTTCATCGCCGCGGCGATCAAGCAGCAGAAAAAAGGCTAGGGTAGGTTGGCGGGTGCGGTGATGGGATGATCGCCTGGGGGGCAAGGGCCGCGAAGAATCGGCTCGTCGGGCACGCCTCGCTCACTCATCCTGCTGACCAACGCCCCATGCTCTTCAACTCTAAGAAACTGCTCCTGATTGCCGGTCCGTGCTCGCTCGAAAATGAAAAGGTCTGTCGCGCTGCCGCCACCACCCTCACGAAACTCGCGAAAAAACACCCAGAGCTAACGATTGTTTTTAAAGGGTCCTTCGATAAAGCCAACCGGACCTCGTTGGGCAATGCGCGGGGCCCCGGGATCGATGCAGGGCTCGCGCTGCTGGCCTTGATGAAAAAAGATTATGGCTTTCCGGTGCTCACTGATTTTCACGAGCGGCAGCAAGCGACCGCCGTCGGGCAGGTGTGTGACGTGCTGCAGATTCCCGCATTTCTTTGTCGGCAAACCGACTTGCTGCTAGCGGCGGCGGCGACGGGCCGAGTCGTCAATGTTAAGAAAGGCCAATTTCTCTCTCCGTCAGAAATGGAATTTGTCGTCAGCAAACTCCGTCAAGGTTCCGCCAAGGAAA
This sequence comes from Opitutus sp. GAS368, assembly GCA_945861645.1. GTDB lineage: Bacteria > Verrucomicrobiota > Verrucomicrobiia > Opitutales > Opitutaceae > Lacunisphaera. Next base: position 53,289 of record CAMAVZ010000011.1, read on the forward strand.
TTTGGCAGACCGAGCGTGGCACCACGTTTGGTTATCAAAATCTCGTCGTCGATATGCGCTCCTTTGGGCCAATGAAGGCGCTTGGAACGCCGGTGATCTTCGATGCCACGCACAGCGTGCAACAGCCCGGAGCCGCGGGCGGCAAGACCGGCGGACGCCGAGAATTTGTGCCGCCGCTGGCCCGCGCGGCCTTAGCGGCTGGCGCCGATGGACTCTTTATTGAAACGCATCCGCAACCGGAGCGGGCCATTTCAGACGGGCCCAATCAAATCCCGACGGCAGAATTGCCCGCCCTGATCGCCTCCTGCCTAGCCGTGTGGCACGCGGTGCGGGAATAGTTTTAAAGGGTAAAAGGGATGCGCTGGGGCTGGGGTCAGAGGTCAGAGGTGAGAGGTCAGGGGTCAGAGGTGAGAGGTCAGAGGTTAGAGGTTATAGGTCATGGGTTATCGTGCCGACTCCGAGTTTCCCAATTTTCTACTTTCCCGCTTTCATCTTTTCCGCCCTGCCTTAGCCGATTTTTGTGTTTCTGGTGTTTTTTGTGGCTGATCGTAGGCTCGAGGCGAGAGGCGGCACCATTTTAAGTTTTAAGCCCGAATCCTTCGCGTCACTTCGTGCCCTTCGCGGTTAAAATGTCTTGGTCGATTCTGCGCCTTCTGCGCTTTTTCCGCCCAGGCTTACGGAAGAATTAAGGATTATTTCTGCAGCTCGTGGCTTAAGATACTTAACGCGTAAATGGCGGCAGTGTCGCTGCGCAGAACCAGCGGCCCCAAGGTGATCGGCAGGAAGCCGTGGGTGATGGCTTGAGTCATTTCGCTGGGAGAAAAATCTCCTTCGGGGCCAATGAGCCACAGCACGCGTCGTGGGCGGGCGCCCTGGCGCAATTGATACTGGTGGAGGACGTCGGGTAGGGGAGTGGCGCCGGCGTGCAAGCTCGCGATGAGTTTGAGGTCAAAGTCTTGGGCGGTGATCAGCCAGCTGCTTAAATTTTGCACCGAGGCTATTTCCGGCAGCCAAGGATTGCCGCATTGCTTGGCGGCCTCGATCGCGGTGGTGCGCCATTTCTCTACCTTTTTCTCGGCGCGCTCAGCATCGAGTTGGACTTGAGTGCGTTCGCTGAGCAGGGGAATGATGCGCGCGGCGCCGACTTCCGTCGCTTGGCGGACGATATCGTCCATCGTGGCTCCCTTGGGCAGTACTTGCGCGAGCGCGAGGGCCACGGAACGTGCGGCGGCGGTCGTGAATTTTTTGACGCGGAGAATCGCGGCCGATTTGCTGGCCTCGATGCATTCAGTGATCCACTCGCGGCCGTGACCATCGAAGACCACCACGGGATCGCCGCGGCCGCAGCGGTTGACCGTGATCAAATGATGGCTCTCCTCCGCGGGAAGGCGAATTTCCACCGGCTCGCTCTCAGGCGGCCGGCAATAAGCGCGAAAGTCAGGCATGCCGATAGAGCTTCATGGATAATCGGCGAGGGTCAACCGTCCGCCGCGGGGCCGATATAAAACGATGTTTACTTTGCGGGGACGGTGGGTTTCTTTCGCGGGCTGAGACGCCCGGGTGGCGGAATTGGCAGACGCAGTAGACTCAAAATCTACCGACGAAAGTCTTGTGGGTTCGACCCCCACCCCGGGTACCAGTTGAGGGCAGG
>CAMAVZ010000012.1:0-53367 GCA_945861645.1 Opitutus sp. GAS368
CGCGTGATGGTCAGCCGCCATGGAGCGCGCAGCATGGCAGAGGCTACGATTAAATTACAGGTGGGCCCTCAGGAAACCCACACCGCAGCTGAAGGGACTGGTCCGGTGCATGCTTTTGATCAAGCGCTCCGCAAAGCGCTGCAACCTCATTTCCCCGCGGTAAAAAACATCCAGCTCGCCGACTATAAGGTGCGCATTTTGAATTCTAACAATGGGACGGCGGCGGTGACTCGCGTGCTCATCGATTGGCATGATGACAGCAAAAGCAACAATCCAGCTGGGCCAATCCGCCGCTGGAGCACGGTTGGGGCCGGCGCAAATATTCTGGAGGCAACCTGGTTGGCCTTAGCCGATGGGTTTGAATATGCCGTGACGCAGAAGTTTGCCCCGAAATTAGAAAATATTTCATGAACGCAAAAATTGCTCTTACCCCCGGTGACGGGATTGGTCCTGAGGTAGTTAATGAAGCTCGACTCGTGCTCGAGGCGGTCGCCCAGCGCCATGGTCATAAATTTAATTTCTCTGAGCATTTGCTTGGGGGTTGTGCGATCGATGCCAAAGGTACCGCCATGCCTGATGAGACCCTCGCGGCCTGTCAGGCGGCTGATGCGGTTTTGTTAGGCGCGGTAGGTGGGCCCCAATGGGATGACCCGCAAGCCACCGTGCGCCCTGAGCAGGGTTTGCTCGCGATCCGCAAGGCGCTTGGGCTTTACGCCAATGTGCGCCCGGTCCGCCCCTATCCCTCGCTTGCTAAGCTTTCGCCTCTGAAACCTGAGCGGGTGGCCGGAGTAGATTTTGTCGTAATCCGTGAACTGACCGGTGGACTATATTTTGGCACACCCAAGGGGCGCACGATAACTCCCGAGGGTGAACGGGCGGTGGATACGCTTATTTATACGGATTGGGAGATTCGCCGAATTGTTCGGCTCGCTTTTCAGCTCGCGCAAAAGCGCCGTAAATCTGTTACCTCGGTCGATAAAGCTAATGTCCTCGAATCGTCGCGCCTGTGGAGAAAAGTAGCGATCGAGGTCAGCCGGGAATTTCCCGACGTAAAACTGGAGCATCAACTGGTTGATTCCTGTGCGATGCGTTTGATCACGCACGCGCCTCAGTTTGATGTCATTGTTACGGAAAATATGTTCGGTGATATTTTGACGGATGAAGCGGCCGTGCTGGCTGGTTCGTTAGGGGTGTTGCCCAGCGCTTCACTCGGAGCCGGGAAACATGGGCTGTATGAACCGATTCACGGTTCGGCTCCGGATATTGCGGGTAAAGGCATCGCCAATCCAGTCGGCACCATTCTGTCGGTCGCGCTGTTGCTCCGGCATTCACTCGGTCTTGAAACAGAGGCTGGCGAAGTGGAGGCCGCGGTCAACTTAGCCTTAGAAGAAGGCAAGCACACGGCTGATCTAGGGACGAAAACGCCGTTAAGTACTACGCAAATGGGCGAAGCTATTCGCGAGCGGTTGGCCCATGGCATCATTCACCGCCAGCCCGACTAATTTTATTCTATGAATAGTCCTGCTCCGCAGCTTTTTGACACCACGCGTTTTATCGCGCGACATGTGGCGGGTCTGCGCCGCTCGGGTATTCGTGATTTTTTTGAGCTAGTCGCTAAAACCGATGGGGTCATCTCCCTGGGTATTGGTGAGCCGGATTTTGACACCCCGCAGCCGATTCGCGACGCCGTGACCACGGCGATGAATACGGGAAAAACCCATTACACCTCGAATCTCGGTTTGCCGGATTTGCGCCAGGAGATCTGCCGTTACGCCGAAGGTCATTTTAAGGTGAGTTACCGTTCGGATGACGAGGTGCTGGTAACGGTGGGAGTTTCCGAGGGGCTCGATCTGACCTTGCGGTCGTTACTGAACCCTGGCGATAAAGTGATGTATCACCAACCTTGTTATGTCTCCTACGCTCCGTCGGTGGATTTGGTTCACGCGGTGGGCGTGCCGGTGGCAACGAGTGCCCAAGATTTTTTCTCGCTAGATGCGCCTGCGCTGGCGGCCGCTTGGCAGCCCGGTTGCAAATTGCTTCTGTTGAACCTGCCGTGCAATCCGACCGGGGGCGTGTGCTCGCGCGAACAACTGGAGCGGATCGCGAAATTCACGATTGAGAAGGATCTGATCGTGGTCAGCGACGAGATCTATTCGGAGCTGGTTTTTGAAGGGCCGCACACGAGCATCGCTAGCCTTCCTGGCATGCGGGAACGGACGATTGTGCTGCATGGTTTTTCCAAGGCGTTTGCTATGACTGGATTTCGGCTGGGCTATGCTTGCGGCCCCGCCCCGCTGATCGAGGCCATGATGAAAGTGCACCAATATACGATGCTCTGCGCGCCGAGTATTAGTCAGGAAGGTGCGCTCGCGGCGCTTCGGCTCGGTGATGATGCGACAAAATTTATGCGCGATCGTTATCGGGAGCGGCGTGACCTATTTGTGCGTCGGATTAATGCCGCCGGCCTAGTCTGTCACGCCCCGCGCGGTTCTTTTTATGCGTTCCCCTCCGTCGTTTCCACTGGGTTGGATGAGGGTGAGTTTGCGCGTCGATTGCTGACTGAGCATAAGGTAGCGGTTGTCCCTGGTACCGCCTTTGGCGATGCGGGTAAGGGCCACGTGCGGGCCTGTTTTACCGCTAATGAAGAAAAGCTGACCGCGGCCTGTGATCGCATTGAGCGACTGCTGCAGTCGCTCGCGTAGGCTGCGTTGGTTTGCGCCAAGCGAGTTGCATAAAAAAGGCTCGGGCTGTTATACCCGAGCCTAAGATGACGGAATTGAGCTTAACTTAGTAGGTAATCGTGTAGCCCACGGTGACAAAGCCGCGACCAATCGCCGCAGTATTTACCGTCTTCCCCAGGCTCCCCTGCTTGAGGAAGTTGTTGGAACCAGCGCTATAGCTCCAGCCGACTGTGATCTTGGAGGTTGGGCTGACTTGGAATGGCATGGCTAGGCCGAGAAGGTAGTAGTCACCCCAATTTTTGATGTTAGGCGTATTATTGGGAGCGTAGTCAGTTAGTTTAAACGTGCCTACGGTCGCGGTGAAACTCAGTTCCGACGCAATTGCCGCCAAGGGAACGCTGAAGGCAGCCGTTAACTCAGCCGTGGGGCCCTTGACCACGAGATCATAGTAGAGCTTGGGGGTCAGTTTGAGTCCACCGATGGTGTAATTGAACGCAATGTTTGGCTCGAACGTTCCCTTATAAAAACCATTGAGCTTAACGGCGTTGGGGTACGTATAAAAGGTTACCCCCGGCACAACCGTCATATCTTTGGCCACCTCGAGTGAGTACGAGCCATAGAAATCAAGCTCGGGAGCGGATTGACCAACTACTTTATCCTGCAAAGGGAAGTTGGTCCAAAGGCCGGCCACAAGGCTGCCGCGACCGTATTCAATAGAGGGTTGGAAGGAGGTACCCCCAAGGCGGGTACCCCGAAACATGTATTGTGAGGTCACCGCTGAGCTAACGACTAATGAGCCGGTTGTTGGCTCGGTGGTCGTTTGCGCAGTGAGCAGAGACCCCATCGCCAGTGCAGCGAGAGAGAGCATTATTTTTTTCATAGGTATTTTGGTTATGTTGGTTTGATGTAGGGATCTAAGTTGAGCGTACAGGGAGAGTAGGTTTAGGCACGAGGCTCAAATTTCCCCTGAACTGATTTGGCGAATGTATCCCTAGCAAGTGTCGGGCCAAATCGTTTACCTTAATCCATCGCCAGAGATGATATCTTGAAAATGATATAAAGTTCCTTCGGTCCTCAATAATATGGATTCCCGGTTCGGAGCATGCCGGAATATTAGTCGCGAGGTGTCGCTCTCAAAATATCAATTCAGGAGAGCGATCTTTTCTCAGGCTTTTTACAAAACGAGTTGCCTCAGTTAAGCCTGAGCTTCGCCCCCTCTACTCTCGGACTAGCGTATTGTTCTGCGCACGTTGCGGAGATAATCGGCCATCGGCAGTAGGTGGTCCGGCTAATACGTATCCTCCGTAATGGGCTTGCGTGGTTTTATACAAAAAAAAGCCGCACCGTGGAAGGTGCGGCCAGACCGTGAGACGGTTAGCAGTAATTTACTTAGCGGCTACTGGCGGTGGCGGGGGCGGGGGCGGGGGCACTGCGATCGAACTATCATTGAGCTTTTTAGCCACCATTTCAATGGTGCGCTGAATTTCAAGTTCCGCATTGCGCCGATTTATTTTAGTTAACTCTACGGTTTTCGATAGCTCAAGGTTCTCGCGGGTCAAATTTTCCCTAGCGTCGCGATTCTGGGCTATCTGGGCTTCTAAATCAGTGATCTCTTTGCTGAGTTTAGCCGCTTGCGAGGTATAATCTGCCGTTTGATCACGGAGTGATTTCATGGCCTCGTCATACTCGGCCTGTTTTTTGGCCTGCTTCTTGAGATCTTCTGCATCGCGTTCTTCTTGCCGGCGTTTGGCGTCGGCGGTCGCTTTCAATTCGACCTCATCTTTACGCTTTTTCTCTTCGAGCTTAATTTTGACCGCTTTCTCTTGATTCACCATTTCCCGCGCATGCATTTCTTTGAGCGAATTATTGTAGGTGACCGCGAAAATGGCCAACAGGATGAGCGGAACGATAAGATATGACTTGTTCATGGGAGCGAAGGTAAGGCGGGTTAGCTTTTCTTGGCGGCAGCGACGGCTAGACGGGCAGCCTCAGCTCGAGCGGCTTCGGCTACATTTATTTTATCAAGCAGGTTATAGTAATAGCCCACATTCGCTTCAGCTTGTTTGAGGTAGGCTTTTAAGAAAATATTTTCTTCTACATGTTTTTTCTTTTCTTCGGTGACTTTGTCGACCGCAGCTTTGACCTCAACGAGATCCTTTTTCAGGCGGTCAGATTGTTCCCGCAGACGCTTGCGCTCTTCGTAGGCCCGCTGACGTTGGTCGTCGGCCTCTTGGCGAGCGGTTTTCTTCAGCTCTTCAAAGCGTTCTTTTTCGGCGCGTTCTACGGCCCGTATCTTCGAAGCTTCGATCGCAGCGGCAATCGCTTTTTCGCGGTCTAGGATCTGTTGCTTGGCTTTTTCCTTTTTAACATTTTCCGCGGCAACCTTAACGGCGGCGAGGCGCGCCTCGTAGCCACTGGAGAAGCTGAGGTAAAAACCACCAAAGATCAGTAGACCGATCAGTGGGAAAATAATGTAGGCTTTATTCATGGTCGGGTAGTGCGTTCGTTAAAATTATCGATTGATTACATCTTGCTCTTCTTGAGGTCGCGATCCTTGAGGATTTCTTCAATGGCCTTAATCATATTTTGGCCATCTTTGGCCCCCTCAGGGTAGGCGGCGCCTTTTTTGGCCGCCTCCAGTGCGATATCAAATTGCTTAAGCTCGTAGGCAACATAAGCGAGGAAGAGATAAACGGAGTGGGGTTTTGATAGGCCACCTTTGGTCACAGCTGCCTGAAGATGGGGCAGGGCTTCCGTTGGCTTCTCTAGTGTATGATACGCTTGAGCTATCATAAATTCAAGTTGGCCAGATTTAGGGAAGGCTTTGGTGGCGCTCTTTAACGCTTCAATTGATTTTAAAGGCCGTTCCAACTGATTGTAAGCTAGGGCCAAGAGCTCCCAGTTTTTAATCTCATTTTCAATCTGACCGACCCGCAGGCCAGTTTCTAATAACTCAGCCGCTTTGCCAAACTGGCCGATGTTAAAATAAATCCCGATGAGATTGAAATAATCCTTCGGAGCCACCAGGAGGCCGAGCGCTTGCGCGCGCTCTAGGGCCAGAATGGCTCGGAGGTCTTGTCCCGCACCAAGGTAGAGGGCGGCTAGCTGCTGCCAATAATTAGCTGAATCGGGCTTCTGTTTCACCATTAGCTCAAGAATTTCCACTGCTTCTGCATTGCGGCTGAGCTGCTGAAGGCAGACCAGCTTAAGAATGTAGAGAATATCCTTAGGGCGTGTGGTCAGGTGTAAGCCGATTTCAACTTGATCTAAGCAGCGTTGCATCATGGGCAGATCGGGGTGATCAGAGACCTGGATGGCGCGGTTATAAAGGAGCTGGGCGTAGATGAGTTGCGCCTCAGCGGTCGATTTAGGATTGAGCTTAAGCCAGCGCGCCATCGTTCTATCCGCTTTCTCATAAAGCGTAGCAGCAGCGGCAGGATTTTTTGTATTAACTGCTTCTTGAAGACAGAGTTGAGCTAGAAAAAAGAGAAAATCTCGTGTGGCGCGTTCCTCATAATAAGTGGGCGTCTTAGAGTCAGATAGTGCTAGGCCCCGCTCCAGCGGCTCGATAACTTTACTGAAGTCACCTTTTTGTAATAAAGTCTGCACTTTAATCTGCAGAAGCAGCGCGGTATCGTAGCTCTCAGATGGAACTTTTGTCAGCTGAGTATCGAGCAGAGCAAGCGCTACATCATACTGTTTAGCATCTACGGCCGTCTTATATTTTGGCAGGAATTCGCTGGTAGCATCAGAGGCGGAATAATCCCTAATTGGGGCGGCGGGTTGCTGGGAGTAGGCCGGTGCTAGCAGCAACAGGGAAGCCCCCAGTAACGTTAGGATAGAGCGGGAAGATAATGAGGTGAATTTCAACATGGCAGGCAGGCGATGTTATTTAGAATCCTCGAGATTGAACTCGATGAGCTGCGAAACGCGTACTTTAACCGCTTTGCCGCCTTTGCGGCCGGCCTTAAATTTCCATTTCTGCACAGCTTGCACTGCAGGCACTTCGAATTCGCGATGGGAGGAACGGACAATACGTGTATCGATGACGTCACCATTCTCGTTAATGATAAATTCAACCACCACATCGCCGCTAATGCCGGCGCGGCTCATCTCATACGGATAGGCGGGTTGCGGTTGGACGCGAGCGGTTGGCCGCTGGTCTAGATTATTGATATCAAATAAATTGGCGATGCCTTTGCCGAAATTCGCCCCCGGCTTCAGCACGGGAATAGTGATCGCGCCTGAAGCGATCATGCCCGGCGGCGGTGGCGGGGTCAAAGGCTGCGTGAATGCCTCAATTGGCACAATTGTCGGCAAATCGATCAAGCTTGGCGGGGCCAGCTGATTTTCAACAGGCTCCTCATTGAGATCCTCCACTTTATCTGGTTTTTCTTCATCCAGCGGCGGCATCTCAAATTGAACTACCTCTTCTTTCGGGGGGGCTATTTTTTTCGGTGGGGGGGATTTTTGCCCCAAAAATAAAACGGTGGAGTGTAGCGCCACGGATACCACAACCCCTATGATAAGGTCTTTGTTCATTGGGTGGCTTATTTGCCCGTTGGGCGAGTGCGTGTTTCGACGGAGAATTTTAAAATACCTGCCTTTCGGACTTCGTCGAGAACAGTCACGGTTAGACCAAAACGAGCTCGTTCGTCACCCGCTATCAAAATGCGCGGATCATCATTTTGGCTCTTATAGTATGCTATCCGAGAAGGCACTTCGCTCAGATCAATAAGCTCACGGTTCCAAAAGATAGCTCCGTCACCTGAAATTTGAATCGTAACACTTTCATCCTTCAGTGGCCTGTCCCTCGGTGGGGCAGCGACCGGAAGATCAACCGGCACTGATTGGATGCGGTTGAGGGAGAGCGTAAAGAGAACGAAGGTCGCGAGCAGGAAGAAGATAACGTCAATGAGGGGGATAATCTCAATACGCGCCTTTTTGCGGACCAGTATTTTAACTTTATTGCCTTCCATGATGAGCGGTTAACAGAATTTAGCGGGTGCGGCGCTGGGAATTATTATGGATGGCGGCTTAGCGACTACGAGTCTCAACAAAGACTTTCAGGAAGCCGGCTTTGCGTGCCTCGTCAAAAACGTACACGGCTTGAGCAAAAAAAGCCCGCTCGTCACCATTGATAAGGATGCGGCCATCCGGTTCTTGGAGGTGGTATTGCTGTAGGCGCAATAAAAACTCATCTAAGGTAACCAGGTCCATGTTCCAAGCCAGGGCCCCTTCTTCGGTAATACTGACCGTTACCGTTCCTGAAGGATCGCGCGGCACGGCCGTTTCTGAAACGGGGAGATGCACCTTGATCCCATTAGATTTATTAAGAGATAAGGTAAACAATACAAAGGTCGCGAGCAGGAAGAAGATAACGTCAATGAGAGGGATAATCTCAATGCGTGCTTTTTTCGCTCCACCAGATCCGCCGCCGTGCATACAGTTATTGATTAGGGATTAATGTACTTAAAGTACTACCTTATCAGCGTGCTGCTGTGCTGCTGGATTTATTGATAATAATCTCAAGCGAATTGGAGGCGTCCTCGATTTCATGGCGGGCCTCGTCTAAACGGGCATTGAGATAATTAAAGGGGAGGAGTCCGGCAATGGCGATCGCAAGACCGCACATTGTGGCGATAAGCGCCTCAGCAACACCGCCGGTGATAGCCCCAGTGGATGCGCCGATATCACCTGAGCCGCTATTTAGCGCAGCGAAAGTGCCCATCATGCCGGTTACAGTTCCAAGCAGACCCAGCAAAGGAGCCGCCGTGATGCAGGTATCGAGGGTAGGTAGGCCTAGGCTAAAGCGTTGCATTTCCTGATTCGCGGCTCGGGTAAATGAATTCCCAAGAGAATGTGACTTGTGGCTAATTGCATACACGAGAATACGGGCAACATAATCTCCACTTTTCTTGCCCAATTCGAGGGCTCCATTGACGTCGTTGGCTTCGACCTTTTCGAGCATCTTCTCAACCACTTCCGGCTGGCGCCGACCATTCTCGCGGAAGATGAAAATCACGCGCTCGATCGCAACCGTGATGAGAATAAATGAAGTGATCAGGATCGGCCACATGATGGGGCCGCCGTGCTTGAAGAGCTCCATGGCGGTCATCGGACTGCCATCAGAGTTAGTGAGAAGAATCGCTAGGGGCATATTGGCAGTGATCATGGTGCGTATATGATGATTAAGTTGATCGGGGATGAGATTTTTAAGGGGAAATTATCTTTACAGGAAAATTAATTAACGGCGCAGAGCAAATTAATTAGAGGGGCAGGGTGTCGAGCAGGGGTAGGGGCTGTAGCAAAGGATGCGGAGAACGTTATCTGAAATTGCCGATAATTCGATATTTATGTCAATGCGCTTTGTTGATTAAGACATCTTTTTAATAATTTTAATTGGCTGCCCGACTAGGAGTCGAACCTAGACAAAGCGAGTCAGAGTCGCTTGTGCTACCATTACACAATCGGGCAGTGGATAATTGATTATTGCTGGGACGGCACCCGTGGTGGCGGGAAGATTGACACTGTTGACAGAAAAATGGAGCCGGCGATGGGATTCGAACCCGCAACCGCCTGTTTACAAAACAGGTGCTCTACCGTTGAGCTACACCGGCCCAGTAATTTGAGTGCAAAAGCAAATGAATTGGGAAAAAACACAAGTTTGGTGGCTCCCCCGGGACTCGAACCCGGAACCAATTGATTAAGAGTCAACTGCTCTACCATTGAGCTAGGAAGCCGTCAAAACAGGAGGGGCAAACGTTATTAACGCTGGGGGCTTGTCAACCCCTTTCCCGTGTTTCGCAGGGCGGGTTTCGATCTACAAAATTAAAACAGAAAAATAGGTCGGTCAATTAGCTGCCGTCGCCACATCTTCTGGGGCTCATGAACGAGCGGCTGCCTGCTGCGTTGAGTTTATTTCGATCAGTTGAAAGCGCTCAGGCCCAGCATCGCCTCAACGGGGGCTTTTCGTTTTATCCTCTGCTGAAGCCGTGGCGCCTTCCTGAATAACAATGCATACAGCAGGGGCGTGTTGTTAATTTCAACAAGATGCACCAAGGGGAAGGCCTTAGTCTCAGCTGAATCTGCTTAAAGCAGGCTTAGGCCGGGTTAGGCGATTTTAGCGCAGCGCTCTTATTTAGCGGACAAAACACTTGCCAAGCGCACGGGCCTCCTCTGTTTTGCTCCGCTCTCCTCATGCAAAAGACAAAAAAGTCCGTCGCCAAGCGCTTCAAAATATCCGGTACGGGTAAGCTGATCCGCCGCACGCCTGGTTTCCGTCACTTGCTGGCCGCGAAAAGCACGAAGTCCAAACGACGTGCCTCCCGCGACAAGCTGGTGGCTCCGGGCCATGCTGCGCCGCTCCTCCGCTGCCTGCCTACCGGTCTCCGGTAAGCTGTCGCGCTCTACTCCAACTCCGCCAGGTGGGTGAATCCTAACGAGACGACCCACCGGCACTAAAACCAAATATAAAACATGCCTCGTACAACTAATGCTCCCGCGTCGCGTAAGCGTCGCAAAAAAGTCCTGAAATACGCCAAAGGCTATTTCGGTAATAAATCCAAGCTGTTTCGCTACGCCAAGGAGGCGGTGCAGCACGCTTGGCAATACGCTTACATCGATCGCAAGAAGAAGAAGGCCAACATGCGTGGCCTTTGGATCGTGCGTCTCAATGCGGCCTGCCGCGAGGCGGGTATGAGCTACAGTCGCTTTATTGAAGGCCTCAAGGCCGCTAATATTCAGCTTGATCGTCGTCAGCTTTCGGAAATTGCGATCGCCGACGCCGTTGCTTTTAGCGGCTTGATCAAACAGGCGCAGGCCGCTTTGAAGACCAAGGCCAGCGCCGCTAAGGCCTAAGCTGACTCCGCCCAACGCGAGCCGCTGTAGGCTCGCCTTCATGGCCCTCCGGCCATTCTTTTGCAGGACGGGTCTCGCTCGCGAGCCCCGTCCTTTTTATTTAAAGGCCAAGATTGCCCAACCAACAGTGCTTCGCCCCAAGGACATGGTTTATTTTCCGACTTTGCGTTTTACTTCATTCTCCGCTTAGAAATACTTCCTAATGCAAGTTACTCTCTCCGCTCTCCTCGCAAAGGCCTCTGCTGAGTTCGTTGGTTTGCAGTCGCGCGCTGATTTTGAGGCAGCCAAAGCGCGTTACGTTGGGCCCAATGGAGAATTAACCGCTCTGATGAAACAGATGGGTGCGGTGCCGAAAGAGCAACGGCCTGCGCTGGGTAAGCTCATCAATGAAGCCAAGGGTCAGTTGCAGGGGCAGCTCGATGCCGCCCTTGCTCGCATTAGTTCGGCTGAGATCGCGGCTCAACTGGGGCCGGCAATCGATCCTACTTTGCCTTCGCCAGACGCAGGCCCGGGCACCAGTCATCCGCTCACTTTGGTGCGAGAGGAAATGTGCCGCATTTTGCGTAAGGCGGGCTTTGCCGTTGTCGAGGGGCCGGAAGTTGAGACTGAATATTATTGTTTCGACGCGTTGAGTACGCCGGCTGATCACCCCGCCCGCGATGCGCAGGACACTTTTTATTTCCCCGCGCAAGCGCGGTTTGGCAATATTGGCAAAAAATTTGCCGCGGAAAAATATCTACTGCGAACGCATACTTCTTCGGTGCAAATTCGCACCATGCTTAAGGGTCAGCCGCCCCTGCGCGTGGTGTCACCAGGGCGCGTCTATCGTCGAGATACTTCTGATGCCACCCACAGTGCGAATTTTCATCAAATCGAATGTCTCTATGTTGATAAAAATGTGACGGTGCGCGATCTCAAGGCCCTGCTCGATTATATTTTTGCCTCACTGCTGGGCAAAAACACCAAGACCCGTTTTCGTCCCCATTACTTCGGTTACACTGAGCCCAGTTTCGAGGTCGACCTTTCGGCTCAACATTTACCAAAGGTTAACAAGGAGTGGATTGAGATCGGTGGTTGCGGCATGGTTGATCCGGCCGTGTTTGAGGGGGTGGGGTATGACTCTACGGTCTGGACAGGCTATGCCTTCGGCATGGGCCTCGAACGGCTCGCAATGTTGATGTACGGCATCGATGACATTCGTTATTTTTATCAAAATGACCTGCGGTTTTTGAAGCAATTCACCGGAACACTTCGATCGCAAAATGCAGACCTGATCTGAGTAAATTTTTTATTTCTGGCCGCCCCGATCCGTTCCACTTGCTTAATTTCATCGCATGAAAATCAGCCGCAATTGGCTAAAGCAATACGTCGCCCTCGACGCGTCAGTTGATGAACTTAAACGCGCCATCACCTTGCTGGGCTTTGAGGTGGAAGGGGTGATTAACACCGGGCTGCCGCCGCTGGCTCAGGTCGTAGTTGGGGAGATTAAGACGCGGGCGAAGCATCCCAATGCCGATAAGCTTTCGATTTGCACCGTGGACGTTGGCCTGGCTCAGGGCGGCGTGCGCACCATCGTGTGTGGCGCGCCTAATTGTGATGTCGGTAATCGCGTGCCGGTGGCCTTGCCGGGGGCGATACTGCCCGGTAATTTTAAAATCAAGGAATCGAAGATTCGTGGACAAGCCTCCGCGGGCATGTTGTGTGCTGCGGATGAGTTGGGTCTCACCGGCTCGGCTAGCGGGCTACTGCTCTTGGCGGCGGATGCGCCGATCGGGGTCGCGCTGAATGAAATTATGCCAGAGGATGACACGGTCTTTGATCTCGAAGTCACCCCCAACCGGCCGGATGCGCTCAGTCACATGGGAATGGCGCGTGAATTGGCGGCTTGGTTTCGTCGTCCGGTCGAATTTCCCCCGATCACTTTTTGCGGTATCACCAACGAAATCTTACGGCCTGATATTCTGGCGAGCGTTCGTGTTGAGGCCCCCGAAGATTGTCCGCTCTATTTCGGTCTCGGCCTCACGGGGGTAAAAGTCGGCTCGAGTCCAGCTTGGCTGCAGGAGCGTTTACAGGCAGTCGGCTTGCGGCCCATTAATAATTTGGTGGACGTGGGTAATTACGTCATGCTCGAACGAGGTCAGCCTTTACATATTTTTGATGCCAAAAAAATTAAGGGCCAACAGCTCGTCGTGCGGCGAGCGGTGGAGGGCGAGAAATTGCTGACGCTTGATGGCAAGGAGCGAATCCTCAGTGCGCGCATGGTGGTGATTGCGGATGCCGCCCAGCCACTGGTGATTGCGGGCATTATGGGTGGGGCTCATGCAGAAGTGGAGGCGCTAACGACTGATATTGTAATTGAGGCGGCCTGTTTTCGGCCGCAATCAATTCGCGGGACCGCTAAACGCCTCGGTCTGGCTTCCGATTCGTCTTACCGTTTCGAGCGTGGGGTTGATCCGCATGGCACGGTGGCCGCGGCCTATCGGGCCGTTGATTTAATTCAAGCGACCGCCGGTGGTACCGTCGTGGGTCCCGCGTGCCTGGTGGGCGGTGATCAGACTTGGACGCGCGAAATTATCGTCAGCCCTGATTACATCCGCGAGCGCTTGGGTTTTTACATAAGCGACGAGGAAATGCGCGGTGCTCTTGAGGCGCTCAATTTAATAATTGTTGCCGCGGTTGCGCGCCCTCCGGCGGTAGACTGGACGGTCAAAATTCCCAGTTATCGTACTGATCTCGATCGGCCGATTGATCTCGTCGAGGAAGTTTTACGAATTTACGGCACTGATCGCGTGCCCCCAGCTTTGGCGGTTGGCCCAGCGCTGGCCGATGGCGATGATGATCCTATCGCAATTTTTAATCGCCAGGTTACGGCTTATTTGGTCGGGCAACGTTTCCATGAGGTGGTTAACTACACGTTGTGCTCGCGGCAAGAGTTGGCGACGTGGGTTTCCGATACCGCGGCCGCGGAGTTGGCCTTAGCTAACCCTTTTGTGGACGACCAATCGCACCTTCGCCCCACGTTGGTGTTGGGGCTGTTGGCTGCGCTGAAATTAAATCAATCGCGCGGAGTGCCCGCCCCGCAGCTTTTTGAGACGGGGCGCGTCTTCATGGAGCTTAATGGCACGGTGCAGGAATATTTAGGGGCGGCGTTTCTGTTGTGCCATAATCCCAAAGAACGTTCTTGGTTGGCTCGAGCAGCGCCTGATTTTTACACGGTAAAACAGCACCTAATGATTCTCGCTCAGCAAGCGGGGATCGATTGGGCGAGCGCTGAGCTTAGGCCGATCAGTGGCGCTGGCTGGGGCTGGCAGGCAGGCCACGCAGCGGTGGCGGGAGAATCTTCAATCGGCTGGTCGGTCTGCGGAGGATTGTTGGATCTTACCATGGTTCGTGCAGCGGGGGTTGAGGGTATGGTGTGGGCTGGGATGCTCGCTATTTTGCCGGAAAAATTAACGAGCTCGGCTGGCCATCGTCGCTATCAGCCTTTTGGTTTATTCCCGACTGTGGTGCGGGACCTTGCGCTGGTCGTTGCGGCGGCGCGCTCGGCCGAAGAAGTTCGGCGCGCTCTGCTGGGCATGGCCCAGGCCTCCACGGGATCAGCGTTCGCCATCGAGGCGGTCGAGATTTTTGATGTGTATCAAGGGCAGGGTTTGCCCGAGGGGAAGAAAAGTTTGGGTTTCTCCCTATCGTTTCGTTCGCAGGAGCGCACCTTAACCGATGATGAGGTTAATGCAGTCTTCACTAAAATTCAGCAGCAGATCGTCGCGGACGGATCAATTACTGTGCGGGCCTGACGCGATCTCGCTGCGCTGGATTTCAGGCGATCAATTTACTGCAAAAACTACGGACATCTGCGGGCACCCCTTTACCCATAGTGGGCATAGCTAGGCAGAACAGCCCGCGAACCTCTTCTTTTTGGGCGTCGCTTAGTTTTGAAAAGATCGGCGGTGGCGGGACTGATTTCTTGCCAGGTGGAGTGGGGGGCTGGGTGACTCCACAAATATCAAAAGACGGCATTCCCTTGTTCCACCGTACACCCTAGGTATTCATCCGTAGATCGAAACCATGAATCTGGTCGCTGGAGGGATATCGCCAGATGGCGAGTATTGTTGAAGCGTGGCCGTGAAAAATGGTAGAGCGCAATTCGGTGGCCTCATGCTTGATTAGTTTAGTCGGCACTGCGCTGAGGGACGCGCCAATGGCTATGGGCTCCAGCAACTGGAGATAAGCTTTCTGGGCTTCAAAATCGGGGAAGTTAAATGAAAATCCGCAATGGGCCTGTTGGGCATAGCTGCGAAAATGAGCTACGGTGCCGGGGCGCTCGAGCGAGTAACGGGGTAAACTTAGCTTTAAATAGCATGGCTCCCCGCGCGTTGCGGCTGAGGCCGCGCTCAGCTGAATGCTCCCGCCCGTGGCTGATAAATTAGTCAGGCGGTTGCCCAATCTTGGCCTTTGATCTGGCCAACGATCAATTTGCCGTCGGCGTCGTGCGGGCTTAGGCTGAGGACGGCCTTGAAGGGGAAGGTTAAGCCCACGGCATGTCGCGCCGCCTGACGGAGGTCGGGGAGCGGGGTGGTCTCTTGCGTAAAATTGAGGATGCGTTTAAAAAAAAGCGCAGAGGTGATTTCTAATAGACTACCGCCACCATCACGAATCTTGAGGGGAAAATCAAAACGCGCGGGCTGGGAGCTTTTTGTCGATTGCCAAACAGCGGTTCCGCCACCTTTTTATCGACACATTTAGCTGTTTCATGAATTCCTCCGCCGAGATTAATATTGAATATGTGGCCCGTCTTGCGCGCTTGGCGCTGACGGCGGCTGAACAAGCTAAACTATCGCAGCAGTTGGGTGATATATTACACTACGTCGATAAACTGAAGCAGGTGGAGGTGGCGGGGATTGAGCCGATGGCGCATGGCTCGCCGGTTTTTAATGTCTGGGCGGCTGATGTGGTGGTGGCGGGCTTATCGGTTGAAGAGGCCCTCCGGAATGCTCCTGAACAGCGGGCTGATTCAATCGTCGTGCCCAAGGTAGTCGAGTAGCCCATGTCTTCGCCTTTGATTTTCAAATCGGTTGCAGAACTTTCGGCTATGCTGGCCGCCAAGAGGATTTCGGCTAGCGAGCTCATGCAGGCCTTTGTCGCTCGGACCACTGCGGTTGAAGGCCGCGTGCACGCGTTTAATTCTCGCGATGAGGTCGGCGCGCTTGGTTGGGCGGCTGCATCTGATGCGCGTCGAGCGGCGGGGCAGACGCGCGGGCCGCTCGATGGTATCCCGATTGGCTTTAAAGATGTGATTGCGGTCGAGGGGCAGCCGCTGACGGCTTCGAGCAAGATGCTCGCGAATTTTATTTCTCCTTACGATGCCACGGTGACGACCAAACTTAAGGCGGCGGGAGCGATTCCTTGGGGGCGGCTTAATTTGGATGAATTTGCGATGGGCTCCTCGACAGAAAATTCTGCTTTTGGGGCGACCGCCAATCCGTGGGATTTGACGCGGGTCCCTGGTGGTAGTTCCGGTGGTTCGGCTGCGGCGGTCGCGGCGGGGGAGATGCCGGTGGCGCTGGGTTCTGATACGGGTGGGTCCATTCGCCAGCCTGCCGCTTTTTGTGGTTTGGTTGGGCTGAAACCAACTTATGGCCTGGTCTCTCGCTACGGCTTGGCGGCCTTTGCGTCTTCGCTCGACCAAATTGGGACGTTAACGCGCACGGTGGGCGATGCGGCGCAACTACTCGCCGTGATTGCGGGTCACGATCCCCGCGATTCCACTTCCTTGCCGACGGCCATTCCGGATTACGGGGCTGCGCTCCAAAAAGAATCAAGACCGTGCCGGATAGGGGTCCCTAAAGAATTTTTTGGGCCAGGACTTGATCCTGAGATCGGGGCGGCCGTCCAGCAAGCGCTCGCGTTTTATCGCAGTGCTGGTGCTGAAATTACGGAGGTTTCGTTGCCGCTCACCGCCGAATACGCCATCGCGGTTTATTACCTGATCGCCACGGCGGAAGCTTCTTCCAATTTAGCGCGCTATGACGGCATCCGCTATGGTCATCGGACGCGTGCGGCGACGGACGCTATTTCAATTTATGCTCAGTCGCGGGCCGAAGGATTTGGGGAAGAAGTTAAGCGCCGCATCATCTTGGGCACGCATGTGCTCAGCAGTGGCTACTACGATGCGTATTATCTTCGGGCGCAGAAAGTGCGCACTCTGATTCGCGGTGAATTTATGCGAGTTTTTCAAGACTGTGATGTCTTGCTTTCACCCACCACCCCGACGGCTGCCTTCAAGTTGGGTGAAAAAAATTCCGACCCGTTGGCGATGTATCTTAATGATATTTATACCATCGGCGTAAATCTCGCGGGCCTGCCCGGTATTTCGCTGCCCTGCGGCTTCACGGCCGGGGGCTTACCCATCGGTTTACAAATTATTGGCCAACCTTTCGGCGAAGCTGCAATGTTGACGATCGCGCACACTTACGAACAGGGCCATGCGTGGCACACGCACCATCCTTGCCTGTGAATCATTTAACGCGCCCTCAACCGGTCGGTCCTAGGATATTCCTAGTGCCTATGATTGAAACAAGGGGTTTTATCGGCCTCGCCCAAACCACTGCCCGATGAACTACGAAGCCGTCATCGGTCTGGAGGTTCACGTGCAGTTGAAGACCGCCTCTAAGATGTTCACGCGCGTGGCATGTGGTTACGGGGAACCGCCGAATACCTTGACTGATCCGGTCGTGCTGGCGTTGCCCGGAGCACTGCCGGTGCTAAACAAAGAGGCGCTCGATAAAATTATTAAGGCGGGATTGATGTTAGGCTGTACCATTGCACCCGTGTGCAAATGGGACCGGAAAAATTATTTCTATCCGGATTCCCCGAAGAATTACCAAATTTCCCAATACGACCAGCCGATCTGTCTTGGGGGTAGGGTCGAAATTGAACTACCCGGGGTCGCGCGGAATGTGATGGGTGCGCACAAGCAAATTCCGCTGACGCGGATCCATCTGGAGGAAGACGTCGGCAAGTTGACGCATGGGGTGCATGATTCCTTGGTTGATTATAATCGGGCCGGTACTCCATTGATGGAGATTGTGTCGGAGCCTGCGATGCACAGCGCGGAAGAAGCCTACGCTTTCTTGACCTCACTACGCACGACGATGGTGCAAGGGGGGATTGCCGATTGTGATATGGAAAAGGGGCAGCTGCGGTGTGATGCAAACATTTCGATTCGTCCGGTGGGCCAAGCCCAGCTCGGCGTCAAAGTTGAGTTAAAGAATCTTAATTCTATTTCGTTTGTCCGTGATGGGATCGCCTTGGAGCTACGTCGCCAGACCGCCGTGCTGGCAAGCGGTGGGACGATCGTGCAAGAGACTCGGCAATATGATGGCGAAGCGGGCACTTCCGTGGCGATGCGCTCTAAAGAAATGGCCCATGATTATCGCTATTTCCCTGATCCCGATTTGTTGCCGGTGCAGGTGGATGCGGCCTGGCAGGCGGCAATTCAGGCGACTCTTCCTGAACAGCCCTTCGATCGGCAGCGTCGCTACATGGCGAATTACCAACTCCCCTATACCCTCACGGCTGTGTTGGTGCCCGAGCGCGGATTAAGTGATTTTTTTGAAGAGGCGGCGCAGCTCTGCGCTCAACCGCAGGCCGTGGCTAATTGGCTGGTGAACGATCTGCGTCGCGAACTGGCCGCGGCGAAAATGGCCCTGGCTGACAGCAAGATTCGCCCGGCACAGATCGCAGCTTTGGTTAACCTGGTCGAACAGGGGGAAATTTCCACGTCTGCCGCCAAGGAGGTTTTCAACGATATGTTTCAAACGGGCGAAGCGCCGGCCGCTATCGTACTGCGGAAAAATCTTAAACAGTCGACCGATAGTGGGGCACTCGAGGAGTGGGTACGTTGCGCCATCGCGGCGAATCCCAAGGCCGTCGCGGAATTTCTCGCGGGCAAGGAGCCGGCCATCAATGCGGTTAAGGGCGCCGTCATGAAAGCTTCGCAAGGGAAGGCGAACCCCAAACTGGTGGACCAGCTGGTTCGGCAGCAGCTGCTCGCCGGTAAATCTTAAAATCGAGCGGTCTGCTTGCGCTACCGGTAAATACCAGTAACTTATCCGCATGAAATCATTCTCTCGCCCAGAGCTCAATCGGCGACAGGTGCTAAAATTGCTGGGGGCGGGATTCGCTGTGGCTAGCCTTGATTTAGGTCGGGCTACAGCGGCCCCGGTGACGGCCGTGGTCTCGTCGTCTGCCCTCGACTGGACGCTGCCACCGCTCACTTTCGCCTATCAAGCGCTGGAGCCGTACCTTGATGCGCAGACGATGGAATTGCATCACGCCAAACATCATCAGGCTTATCTCAATAACGCGAAGCAGTTGCTCGCCGAGCACCCGGAGCTCCTCGCGCACGGACCAGAGGGTCTTGTCCGTGATCTTGGTCGTGTGCCTGAGGCGCTGCGGCTCGGGATTCGTAATCACGTCGGCGGTCACGTGAATCATGCATTTTTCTGGAAGATTATCGGCCCCGATCAGGGGGCATCTCCCCCGCAACTCGGTGGGGCGATTGCCGATACTTTTGGCTCGATGGGAGAATTCAAAAAGCAATTTGCTGATGCGGCGCTCAAGCGTTTCGGCAGTGGGTGGGTCTGGCTGAGCTTGCAGCACGGGGCGCTCAAAATTCACTCGACCGCTAATCAAGATTCGCCGCTTAGCGACGGCGCCACGCCCCTCCTCGGCCTCGATGTCTGGGAGCATGCCTATTATCTGCACTATCAAAACCGGCGGGCAGAATATGTCGCCGCTTTTTGGCATATCCTAAACTGGACCCAAGCCGAACAAAATTACATCGCAGCGCTCAAGGCCTGAGCGCTATCTCTGCCCAAGATCGCGCGCCACCAGCCGCTGACTCACCCTCCGAAGTTTTTTTATTTACGACGAGTAGCCCGTTACCCCATGGAAGCGATGCCCAAAGTCATTCATTTGCCGCCGGCTCGGCATCATCTTTTTTTGTGTGTCGGTCCGAACTGTTGCTCGACTGAGCAGGGTCAAGCCACTTGGGCGCACCTCAAGACTTCGCTGCAAGAGTATGCTGTCCCGGCGATGCGCACGAAGGCAGCGTGCTTACGCTTATGCGCGGAGGGGCCTTGGCTCGTGGTTTATCCTGAGGGTGTTTGGTACGCCCAGGTAACGCCGGAACGTTTTGATCGAATCCGGCGCGAACACCTTGAAGGCGGCGTGGCGGTAGCTGAGTGGGTGCGGGCGGTGCACCCGCTCCAGCTTAACCCGCTCAGTGGGGTGGCGCGGACTTAGCCCGCCCGCGCTTCAGGGCGAGGGGATAGCGACAATCAGCCGTTTGCTCTTGCCCGTTTTAATGCCGTGGGCCCGGGCACTGGTTTTCTGGCAGGCCGGGCAGACTCCGAAAAATTCAATCACGTGGCTAATTTGCGTATAACCGCGATCTTGAAGCATGCGCTCGACCCCCTCGACTGGGGAATAATTTAAGCGTTCAGTTTCGCCGCAGGCTTTACAAACAATGTGGTAGTGACGATCTCGGCCGAGGCTGAGTTCATAAAGACAAGTCCCGTTGTGTGAATAGCTGCGTCGGACAATATTCAGAGTCTCAAAGGCAGCGAGGCAGCGGTAAACCGTGACAAGATCGCATACGGCAGCCCCGACATCATGGTGAATCCGTTCAATGCTGATGGGCCCTTTGTGTTGCAAAAGTGATTCGATGATCGCGATGCGCGGCTTGGTGATACGCATTTTGGCCTGCCGGATACAGGCGCGGGCTTCTTGCAGGGGGGAGGTCCGCGGCGTGGCGGCGGCGACCGTAGCGATCGGATGATTGGAATGGGTTGCAGCGATCATAGGGGTGGGATATTTTTAGTTATACAATCTCGGGGAATATTTTTCGAGAAGAGTCGCTTGGTCTGTTGCGCTAAAAATCGAGGTGGTGCAGGGTTGCGGGGTTCGGCTGCCTGTGCTAGCTTGGCTTAAATTAATTAATGCAAGATTTAGAATTTACCGCAATAGTAGGACTCATCTGCAAAGAAGATTCCCGATTTGACCGTAAGGCATACACCTTAGTTCGGGAGGCTTTGGACCATACCGTTAAAGAATTGCGCAGGAAAAGTCCTGAACGAGCGGGGAAATCCCAACACATCACCGGAGGAGAATTGCTGCACGGCATCCGGTCTTACGCGCTGGAGCAATACGGTCCGCTGACCAAAACTGTCTTAAATTTATGGGGGGTGACGCGCTGTGCTGATTTCGGCGATATCGTTTTTAATCTGATCGAGTATAATATTTTCAGCAAAACGGAAAACGATCGGCGCGAGGACTTCAGTGATATTTATGATTTCGACGAGGCCTTTGTGCAACCGTTCGCGCCCGCCCGTCCGCGCCGAGCTCGCGGTCCACTGGGCACCGCGTGATAACATCTGAAGCGCTCGCTGCCGGTTGGCTTGAGCGACTCGGCTGTTTAATCATTTAACTAAACCGCTCTTTTTTCATGCGCAAAAAAATGCTCACGCCCTCTCGCGATCTGGCCTTACTCGAAAATCTGTGGCGTGAATCCATCGATCGATTCACTCTGCCCAACGGGTTGACGGTGCTACTCAAGCGCGATGGCGCGGCCCCGGTTAGCTCGGTGCAGGTCTGGGTCAAAACGGGTAGTATCCACGAGGGTGGGGCGCTCGGGGCCGGCTTGTCCCACTATTTGGAACACATGCTCTTCAAGGGAACCACGCGCCGGGCGGGCCGAGAGATTTCGGCGACGGTGCAGGCCCATGGTGGCAACATCAATGCCTACACGACTTTTGATCGAACTGTTTATTATATCGATTTGCCCTCTGAGCATACGGGGGTGGCGATCGATCTTCTCGCGGATATAGTTTTGCACTCGACGCTGCCGGCTGCGGAGGTGGCGAAGGAAAAGGAAGTGATCTTGCGAGAGATTGAGATGTGTCTAGATGATCCCGACCAACGGCTCACGCAGGCCTTGTTTGAGACCGCCTTTCACACGCACCCCTACCGCCAGCCCATTATCGGCCACCGCGAGATTTTTGCGGCCTGCCCGCGGGAGGACCTCGTAGCTTATTATCAGGCCCGTTATGTGCCGAACAATCTCGTGCTAATTATCGCCGGTGATTTTGACGTGGTGGCGACGCGCGCGGCCATCACTCACCATTTTGGCTCAGCCCCGCGCGCTCGGCTGGCGCCGGTGTTAGTGCCAGCTGAGTCGGCGCAGCTGGCCCGGCGTGAGCAACATCTCTACGAAGACGTAAAAGTTTCCCGGGCGGGTCTTGGCTGGCCAATTCCTGGACTCACTCACCCTGATGCTCCCGCGCTTGATATGCTCGCGCTCGTCTTGGGCCACGGTGACAGTTCACTGCTTTGGCAAAGTATGCGCGAACAAGCGCGCCTCGTCCACACGATCGACGTCATGGCGTGGAGCCCAGGCACGTGTGGCTTGTTTTATATTTCATATTTAGCAGACCCAGCTAAACGCGCGGTGGCCGAGCAGGCCATCTTGCGTGAGCTTGCTCGCTTAGCGACCAAAGGCTTTCGACCCGCGATGCTGGCGAAAGCCGTGCGTCAGATGGTGACCTCGGAGGTCAACATGCGTAAAACCATGTCGGGGCAAGCCTCACGGCTTGGGGCCGGCGAGGTGGTGGTGGGGGATATCAATTATACCCGCACCTATTTTGCGCGGTTGTGCGCTTTAAAGCCGGTTGATCTGCAGCGCGTGATGAAAACTTACCTCGAGCCCGAACGCTTAACGGTCGTTTCCTCCAACCCCGTCGCTTCTGCTGATGAGACCGCCCGCCCCCCGCTTACCGCGAGCGCAGCTTCCCGGAATTTCTCTGAACTGACGCTGCCGAATGGGGCTCGTTTGCTGCTCCAACCGAACAAGCATTTGCCTAATTTACACCTGAGGCTCGCTTTCGCTGGGGGGCCGTTATTCGAGCCCGCGGACAAACGCGGTCTCACCGCGCTCCTCGCCACCTTGTTGGTTAAGGATACTCAGCGCCGCACGGCGGAAGAAGTTGCTCGGGCGATCGAAGGCGTTGGCGGGAGCTTTCATGAATTTTCCGGTAATAATAGTTTTGGGCTGACCGCGGAAGTTTTGCCCAGCGATATCACCTTAGCGCTGCAATTGCTGGGCGATGCGATTCTACGGCCAGCGTTCAAATCAGCGACGCTAGAAATTGAAAGAGAGTCGGCACTGGCCTCGCTGCAAGAGAGTCTCGACGATGTCGTGTCGGTCGGACGAAAAATTATGCGGGCCAAATTCTTTGGTTCGCATCCCTTTGCCATCGAAAGCGGGGGTGATGCCGCCGGTTTACGGGCGATCGCGTTAGCCGATCTGCGGGCCCTGTATCGCCATTTAATTGTATCGGGTAACGCCGTGCTGGCGGTGGCGGGTGATTTTGATCCGAAAAAATTAGGCCCAGGGCTGAAAGCTTTCCTCGCGAAATTACCGTCAGGGCAAGTGGCCCAAAGACCGGCAAAAATAATCAGTGCCGTGGGTGATTTTATTGAGCAACAGCCGCGACAGCAGGCGATCGTTTTTCAAGCATTCCCCGGCCCTGGACTGCAGTCTCCCGATTATCCGGTGAGCGAAGTGGCCGATGAGCTTTTCAGTGGAATGTCTTCGCACCTGTTTGAACGCGTGCGGGAAGAGAAAAGTCTAGCCTATTTTGTTCGCTCGAATCGTTTGGTGGGCCTCGAAGTGGGGCTCTTCTATTTTTATGCGGGCACGAGTCCGGAACGCTACCCCGAGGTGCTGGCAGAATTAGATCGGGAGATTTTGCGGGTGCAGCAAGGCCGAGTTACCGCCGAAGAATTGCGGCGTTGTCAGATTCGGCTCAAAGCCGGCAAGCGGATGAGTCAGCAAACTAATGCAGCGCGCGCCATGCAGGCGGCGTTGAATGCAATCTATGGTCAGCCCGTCAACGATGGACCGCTCTACGAAGCCCGCATTGATACGGTTACCTTAGCTGACCTGCAGGGTTTCGCGCAAAAATATTTTCAACGCTCGCAGCGGGTCCAACTTGTAGTGAAACCATAAAGCGTGAGCTGCCTAATTTTAGGCTAACGCACCGCTCGGCGATTCGCGGGCGGGCGGATAAATTGAGCGGGTTATGAAATTAAAATCGCTTCGTTTCCTGATCGTGCCGGGTCTTCTGACACTGGCACTGGCATTCCTCACTCCCATCGCTTCCGCTCAAGACAGTGCCGCAAAACCGGCTAAGGCTCCGAGCAAGGCTAGTCTAAAAAAATATGACGCCAACGGCGATCATCAGCTCGACGAAGCCGAGACCGCCAAAATGAAGGCGGATGCTCACGATAAGCGCGCGGCTCAGCAGGCCGAGAAATTGGCTAAATATGATGCCGATCATGATCATAAACTCAGTAAGGAGGAAACCGCCGCTATGAAGGCTGAGCAGGAGGCCGCCAAGCAGGCCAAGCTTGCCGCCAAGACGGCAGATAGAAATTAAGGCGGATGGGTTTGAGGCGAGCACAACCTGCTGGTGTATCCGGTGGGTTGTGCTCGTTGGGCTCAGGCCCGTGGCAACTTGCGAGCACTCACGCGCGCTCGGCGCTTATTTTTTTTCTAAAAAACCGCCGCTCCACTTAAGTTTGGCGCGCATGACTTCAAAATGGGAGTAATCGCGGCGCTGCACGAGATTTAGGGTTAGGGGCGAGACGGTGATTTCGATGGGGGAACCTTCTGACATCACCAAATCACGTTGCCCATCCATCGCGACAAGCAGGCGGGAGTCATCGCTGCGATTGTAAACGGATAACTTAACATCGTCGCGAAAAATAATCGTGCGATTGCTGAGGGTGTGTGGACAGATCGGGGTCATCGCAATCACGCCGGCTGCTGGGTGAATGATCGGCCCGCCGGCCGCCAGATTGTACGCCGTCGATCCTGTGGGGGTGGAGAAAATGACGCCGTCGCAATAATAATCCGTGACGAGCTTCCCGTTGGCAAAAACTTCTAGCCGGACCAGTCGAGAATTGGTCGCATTTTTTATCAGTACATCGTTGAGCGCAATGTCCCGGTGGCGCGGGCCCGTTTTGCAATCCAGCAGCGCGCGTTGCGCGATGCCGTAATCACCGGTGAGCAAGGTGGCAAATTGGCTGCGGGCTTCATCCGCGGAAAAAGTAGTGAGAAAACCGAGCCCGCCTTGATTGACGCCAATGATGGGAATGCCTTGGCGCGCGGCACCGCGCACGACTCCGAGGAGGGTGCCGTCACCACCGATCACACAGCAAGCGTCACAATCTTTAAAATAGCCGCGGGGCAATTTGCGATCCCCGGTGAGCTTGGTTTTCTTGATGCCTCCCTGCCGCGCGATTAGGAGCAATTCGTTCGCCAACTCGGCCGCGCCGGCTTTATCGGAGTTATAGACCAAGGCTAATTTGCGAAAGGGAGGCATGGGGATGTCCGATTGATTACGCTGATAAGGTCAAAAGGGGAAACCTATTTAATAAAAATTGCGCAAGCTGTTTACGTCATAGCGCACATTTTTAAGCCGTCGCCTTGGGGGAATTGGCCTAGGCGCGCACAGCCCTGAGCGTATTTCCCTTAATTGTTCTGGCCGAGCTTAGGCGGGGCCCCGGTCTTAGTCAGCCCCAATAAATATTCGCGATTACCGTCGGCGCCATGAACCGGACATTCCATCTCGCCGATCAAGGCTGCACTCAGCAATTCGTGCAACGCGAAGGCGCGCACTTCAGCGAGCACCCGGGAGCGGACGGCATCATCACGAATGATGCCTTGCCCCTTATCAACTTCGGCTTTGCCGGCCTCAAACTGCGGTTTAACTAGGGCGATGAGCGTGCCACCAGGCAGCAGAAATGGCCAGATGGCTGGGAGCACGCTTTTTAATGAGATGAAGGCGAGGTCCATCACCACGACATCGTAGTGCGTTCGCGGCAAATCACCGAGCTTCAGGTGACGAGCATTAATTTTTTCAAGATTAGTGACTCGTTGATCACGTTTGATTTTATCGTGCAGTTGTCCAAAACCCACATCCAGGCAAGTCACGCTGGCCGCGCCCGCTTGCAATACACAGTCGGTGAAACCACCGGTTGATGCGCCCACATCGAGGACATTTAAATCCAGCATAGAAATGGGGAATTGCTCAAGAAACGCGGCAAGTTTCTCCCCTCCGCGACTGACGAAGCGAGGCGGCTGATCGATATTGAGCTCAAAATTTGCCGGATACTCTTTCCCCGGTTTATCGAGGCGTTCGGTGCCATGACGAACTCGACCAGACATGATCAGAGCTTTGGCTTGGGCGCGCGTGGGCGCGAGGGCGCGCGTCACCAGTAATTCGTCCAATCGCGACCGAGTATGCATAGGGGTCAGTTTAACCGCTGGCGAGCGGGCGACCAGCAAGTAGTGCGTCCACCCACTGACTCTCGGATGAGCAATTTCCGTGTGCGGGGGCAACGACCCCCATCCGCCCAGCGGTGCCAGAAGAGCCAACTTTTCGGAATGTGGTGATTCAGATTTGGGGGAAGGTACTTTCCCCGACCTGCAATCTTCTGCAGCGCTGAGCGGCAGACTTGCCGACAGGCACGATGGAGCGCGCTCACCTCAGCTGGAGTCAGCGCGCCCGCTAGTTTTTTAGGATGGATCGCCGCCCGCCACAGAACTTCATCGGCCATCCAGTTACCTATTCCAGGAAATTTTTCCTGCATTAATAGGACCGCCTTAATCGAGGCGCGACCTCGACGGTGCAGGAAAGTGCGCACTGCCTCGATCGTGAAAGCTTTCGACAATATCGGTGGGGCGATGCGTGTCCACCAGGTGGGTGGTTGGTGGCCAGTCGCAAACCGAATACCGCCGAACATGCGCGGATCATTGAAGACGAGTTGGCGGGTGGCTTGCACCAGGACGCAGTGATCATGTTTTGTGGGAGTGTAAGGCAGTGGCTCGGTGCGCAACTCACCACTCATGCCAAGATGAATCCCGAGCCAGCCCAGGCTGTTTTTGGGTAGACCGCCTCCCTTGAAGCGAAACAACATTTGCTTGGCCGCGGTCTCCGAATCGACCATCTGAGCGCCGATCAGGGATTTTTTTAGTAAAGCCAGCTGACCATCACGGAAAACTTTTTTGTCCTCATGAAGCCGGAGGGTCAGCACTTTCGCGCCATGACCAAGGCTCCATCGTTTGCGGAAGAACTCTACTTCAGCTAACTCAGGCATTGGTTAATAAATTAATATCTCTCTTAAATGAGCAGAGGACGAGTTGGACGGCGGTCGCATTGCTAATGAAGTGACGGCTCAACGAAGCTCCCAGTCGTAGGGGTGTTTAGACAGTGCCTTCGTCCCCGTTGTGGTGACTTGCACCACGTCTTCCCAGCGACATCCCCCGAGTCCGGGGTAGTAAAGGCCCGGCTCGACCGTCAGGACTGAGCCTTTTTTTAATGGATAGGGGGTAGTCGCCGCCATTCGACCGGGATCATGGATGGCTAAGCCGAGCCCATGGCCGGTCCCATGAAAAAAACCTTCGGAGCCAGTTTTTTTGCGCTTCGTCTCATAGCCAGCTGCGGCAAAGCATTGCGTGACGGCTTGGTGCACGAGTCGGCCATCGACGTTCGCACGGATCACCTCGGTCGCGCGTTGCTGAGCTGCTCGGACTGTGTGCACCAGTCTTTGCTGGGCCTCCGATGCGCGGCCTTTAAGGTAGGTGCGGGTCATATCACCGAAATAACCGGTCCGCACGACGCGCGGGAAGATATCCATGATGATGAGTTCGTTGGGTCGCAGTGGACCAAAGCCCCGCTCGTGGGGATCGCACGCTTGGTCGCCGCCGGCGAGGATGGTATCTTGAGGGTTGCCGCCTTGTTCACGAATCGCGGTCTCGAGTGCGAAGCGCAGGCTTTCGGAGGTTAGGACTTTGCCTTGATAGAGCAGGGTGCGGCCCTTGATTCTGGCGGCGCGCAATATTTTTTCCGCAACGGTGTAGCCGACGGTACAGAGGCGGTTGCCTTCGCGAATGCAAGCGACTTCCCAGTCTGATTTGATCTCTCGTTCCGGGAATAACATGCCCTGGGCCAAGGTGAGCTTCAGGCCCAGCGCGGTCAGTTTTATGTATAGGCCCGCCGGAAAGTCGTCGGCCACGCGAAAATGTCTCAGGCGATATTCACCGGCGAGGGTGGCAATAATTTCGGCGACCCCGGCTTGGGGGCCGTAAAGATCTTGGGCGCGTGCTAAATAAATTTCGCGGGATAAGACGACATCGAAGGCGCTAGTTTTTTTGACTCGGCCAAATTCTAACGCGCTTTGGACTGAGATTTTTTTGCCCCGCACGCCCAAGGCAATAAAGGGGTCGTGCACTTCGACTCGACCGAAGTAAAGCATGTCAGCATTGGAATGAGTTTCGGCGTACAGCAGGGGGCTGGGGGTGGGGCTTTGCATAGAAGCAAATTGTGCGCTGGGCGGGCTAAGGCGAGAAACTTTACGGGATCGCTTGATCTCCTTTGCTAAGAGTAGGATTGAGTTTATTTTCTAAGATCGTTCGCTAGAGCTTAGCTCCAAAATTTAAAAATGTTTTCCTGCTCGCGCTTAATTTCTTCTCTCCCGTTAGCCGCAGTTATGGTGTTGACCGCTTGGGGTGACTCGCCGCCGCAGCAGGCGCGCGGGGACAAGACGGTCGCCGATCGCTTTTCGATCAAGATCGGTGATCGCCTAGTGGCGATGCAGATTGCGGCGTTGCCCGCTGAGCTGCAGCACGGGCTAATGTTCCGTCAGACGATGGGGAGTGATGAGGGCATGCTCTTTGTTTTTACGACGCCCCAGCAGATGGGTTTTTGGATGCGCAACACGATCCTGCCCCTCGATATCGGCTACATCGACAGCACCGGTAAACTTAAAGAAATTTATCCAATGTACCCGCTGGATGAGAAGCCCGTAGCATCGCGCAGTCACGCCATCCAATACTGCCTCGAGATGAATCAAGGCTGGTATGCGCGCCATGGGGTAAAAGCGGGTGCGGCGCTTGACCTCAAGGCCGTAGCGGCGGCGCTGCAGGCGCGCGGTCTCCCTGCGCTGGCCGCGGGACTGCGTTAACCTTCGCGATCGTTGCTCCGGCGGCGGTCAACTTTCTCCATTTTAAATTCATCCTTCGGGAGAATATTGTCGGTGACCACAACGGCGACGGGCAGTTTGGTTTTTACCCACAGCTCGGATTCGCGGAAATATTTGGGGCTGCCGCTCTCCAGCGCTTCGCCGATAGATTTTACGGGTAACAGTCGGCCGCGTTTCGAGGCGTTGAAATCATAGGCGCCTTTGAAGATGCGGTCAGTCGTTGAGTAGGGGCTAGCGTCTTCGGGGATTTGGACCACCCAGCCGGTGAGGTCCTGTTTGGGCAATTTCCCCTCGGGGTCCGATAATAAAACAACGAACTGTTTTTTCGGGGCAGGCGGCTTGATATCATCATCCGCATTAGGCTGCGTCACAAAATTAAGCTCAGCCACGATCTCCCGCAACAAGGCGGGGTCGATTTTGTGTTTCTTGAGAATTTCAGCGACTTGATTGACTTCGATTTTGGCCATGAGAAATAAGAAAACGACGAATGGACACGAATGGACGCGAATGACAAAGCTAATTCATGGGCCAAAATTTGGACGAACTATTCGATGTGGTGGATGAGCAAGACCGGGTGACGGGGCAGCTGGCCCGTCGCGAAGTGCACGGGCGCGGGCTGCGACACCGTGCGGTCCATTTGCTGGTGGTTAATCGTTCGGGTCAGGTTTTTTTACAGCAACGATCCCTGCAGAAAGATTTGTTTCCTGGGCTGTGGGATTCTTCTGCAGCTGGTCATGTTGGGGCTGGCGAAGACTATGATGGCACGGCGCAGCGTGAATTGGCGGAGGAACTAGGCTGCCGGCCCGATCAGCCACCGAGACCATTATTCAAAATCGGAGCACGGGAGGAAACCGGACAGGAATTCGTCTGGGTCTACCGGGTAGAAGCAGAGGGGCCCTTCGTCCTACAGGCCGATGAAATTGAAGGTGGGGCTTGGTTCACCGTGGAAGAAATAGACCGTTGGCATGCTACGCGGCCGCAGGAGCTAGCTCCGGCTTTCATCTATCTTTGGCCCCAAGCCAAGCGCTGGCTCTAAGCAGGCCTCCCCATGCCCATGGCTAAGCTCGTAACAGACTTGCCTCTTCGGCCCTAGTAGAATCCGCAGCTGGCATCAGCGCGGCCGCTGGCTCAGGATGAATTCAAATTGCTTCTGGGAAAAAAGGCGGCGGGGCACGCGCCGTTCGGCTTCGCTGATTAATTTGTCCCAGTCTACATCATTAGGGTTGAAAGGGTCCCACGAGGAGTTGTGACCATATTTTTTGGTCCACGTTATATTTTTGCCGAAGATATCAACACACACTTGGTGTTTTTTGCCTTCTTCATCTTTTTGCCACCAGCCGAATTCCATGGGGCCAAGGCGTAACGGTTCCGCGAGCGGTCGCAAGCGCGGCGTTGTTTAATATTTCCAGGCAGTCTCAGTGCCTGCCCCGCAGAGCTAGCATGCGCCACCCTGCGCTGCGCACGGCGCGGGCCGATTATTAAGGCAGAGGACGAACCAAGCTTGCTGCGGCTGGAGTTGCCAGCTGCGACCTCAATTAGGCGCCAGAAAGTTCGGCGGCGCGACGGGCTCCAGCGAGAATGGCTGCCTGTATAGTTTCTCGGAATTGGCCCTTAGTCATAACCTGTAGGCCCGCGAAAGTTGTGCCGTTAGGTGAGACTACTTGGTCGCGTAAAACTTCCGGAGTCGTGCCGGTGTGCGCGAGCAATTTGGCCGCACCGAGGACCGTTTCGAGCGCGAGTTTTTCAGCCACCGCTGGGGGCAGGCCAGCCGTAATACCGCCATCACGTAGGGCGGCTACGAATTCAAAAAGGAAGGCCGGCCCGCTGCCGCTTACAACGGTGACTGCATCCATGTACTCTTCTGCTAAGGGGAGATGTTGTCCTAGGGCGCCGAGTATTTTAGTAACGATCGCTTGATCGCCGGCCGTCAGGGGACGGAGGGAACAGTAAGGGGTGATCGCGGCGCCGATGGCGGCAGGCGTATTGGGCATCGTCCGCACGATGTTGCGGGCCTGAGGAAAAAATTGAGCGAGTCGGGCTAATTTTTTCCCAGCCAGGACGGAGATGATCAGCCTACCGGCCGTTAATTCAGCAAGGCGGGGGTCGGCTCCGGCGAGCGATTGGGGCTTGAAAGCGACGACGACGGTATCAGCGCTCGCGAGGAGGCGCGGGAGGTCAGGCTCGAAGCTGATCCCTGTGGCGAGCGCGAGCTTCTGGGCCGTCACCCCATGTTGGCTCGTGCAGGTGAGATCGCTCGGACGATAAGCCTGTTGGGCCAGCAAGCCCTCGACGATGGCGGTGGCAAGGTTGCCCGTACCAAGAAAAGCGAGGGTGGGGGAGGACATCGTCATTAATTATAAAGCGGCTTGCTGACCTCGGCTGGGGGGGGCACCCATAACCTAGCTCCTCAAGCTCGGTCATGGATTGTCGCTTCGCGGTCTGGCTCGCAATGACAATTCTCATGCGCGCTGTTCCCATTCCCTACGTGATTGCTTTACGCTCCAGTGGATGGCGAATGGTGGCGATCGTCCCGCCGCCGAGTCGATCAGCTAGGACCACATCCCCGCCTAAATTACGGAGGGAGTGACGCGACACGGTTAGGCCCAGGCCAACTCCCACCGTGTGCTTGGTGCTGGTAAAAGGTTCAAAGGCGTGGTCGCGAATATCCGGGCTAACGCCTCGGCCCCGATCTTCTATATGAATGAGCGCGAAGCGGCCGCCGTCGGCTCCATCGATGATCTCCGTTCGAATATTGATAATTCGTTTTTCGTCAGGCTCATCATGGTAGCTCTCCCAAGCATTGCTGAGCAGCTTGGCAATGGCGTCTTCCAGCAATTCTACATTAGTCTGAATGATCGTCTCAGTGGGTGGCTCCTCGATCGTAATCACAGGTTCAATTTGGTCATCACTTTGGTGGCGCCGGATACCGCTCTGAATCACGAGGGGCAGGCTAGTGCTAATGAGCGGGGGGCGATTTTTCACTACGAGGGTGGTGAGCTGCTTGATAATCGCGATGATGCGGTTGACCGCATCGTCAAGGTGATTGGCATTTTTTTTCACCAATTCGGGTTTCTCATGGTAAACTTTAATGAGGTCGATGTAGCCCACCACCACGCCGAGTAGGTTATTGAGATTATGCGCGATGCCTTGCGTCACAGCTCCGATCGTCGCGTTGCGGCGTGATTCACCTAATCTGCGCTGTAAGTCGACGAGTTCGCGGTTGATCGCGACAAAACGCAATTGAGTCTGGATCCGAGCGAGCGTTTCATTGAGATCGATCGGCCTGGTAATGTAATCGACAGCCCCGACACTGAGGCCTTCGATTTTCCCTTCCTTTGCCGTGCGCGTCGTGATGAAAATA
The DNA here is from genome assembly GCA_945861645.1 of Opitutus sp. GAS368. Lineage (GTDB taxonomy): Bacteria > Verrucomicrobiota > Verrucomicrobiia > Opitutales > Opitutaceae > Lacunisphaera. The sequence continues at coordinate 32,011 of CAMAVZ010000012.1, forward strand.
ATTGGAATGGACTGCGTCGCTGGGTCGGCTTGGAGGCATTGGCAAACTTCGATGCCATCCCTTTCGGGCAGCATGATATCGAGTAAAATCAAGTCGGGTTTATCCTGCTTAACCAAATCCAAGACTTCGCGCCCCGAATAGGCGCTGGCGACGATCATGCCTTCGCCCTCCAGCTTACGTTTAAGTAACTGAACGCTGATCGGTTGGTCGTCGACGACGAGAATTTTGGATCCGCCCATACCAGAGAGTGACAGTAATTCGTTTAGTTGATCGGGCTAGGATGCTTTAGCTTGATCGCTTAATTATGCGGCGCCGCCGCGCTATGCTGTCGCCGAGCCTTGACCGTATTTTTCATCAAAAGCGCGACCGTCATTGGACCAACTCCACCGGGGACCGGGGTTATTTTGCTGCACAATGGCGCTACCGTGGGGAAGTGCACATCACCGGTGAGTCGGTAGCCGGTTTTTTTGGTGGCATCGGGTACCCGATTGACGCCGACATCGATGATCACCGCCCCCGGTTTGACCATGTCGGCCGTGACAAATTCTGGTTTGCCGATGGCGGCAATGAGCACATCCGCTAGGCGGATGATGCTCGCTAGATTAGCCGTCTGCGAATGACAAATGGTGACGGTGGCATTGGCCCAAGGCTTGCGCTGCAAGGCCAGCAAGGCCGCTGGCTTTCCGACAATCAGGCTGCGGCCGAGCACCACCACATGTTTGCCCGCCAACGAAACCCCAGAGCGTTGCAGCAATTCCATGATACCAGCCGGAGTGCACGCGATGAATCCCGTCTCATCCTCTTGCGCTAATTTCCCCAGATTCAGGGGGTGGAATCCATCAACATCTTTATGGGCAGCGATGCGCCGGAAGACGGCTATTTCACTGAGGGGCTTGGGTAACGGCGACTGCACTAAAATGCCATCGACGCTGGGGTCGGCGTTGAGCTGGTCTACTAGCGCAAAAAGCTCATCTTGGGAGATGGTTACGGGCGGAAAAATTAGCCGGCTCTCGATGCCGATCTCAGCGCACATTTTCTGCTTTTTGGTAACGTAGGAAACGGAGGCCGGGTCTTCGCCGACGCGCACGAGGGCGATGCACGGTGGGCGTCCGGTGAGTTTAGCGACCTCGGCCTTGAGTTCAGCAATGAGCGTAGCGGCGATTTTGTTACCGTCGATGAGTTCCATGAGAAGCGAGGTAACTAATTAAGACGTCAGGCGCAGCCGAAAAGGTTTACTTTAATTGCATCGATTCGGCCGCAATCACGAGATCCTGGCCGTCAATGGTGTTGCGAAGTGTGCCGGTAATAGACAAATCGCGATCGACGTAATTTTCAATTTTATCGGTCAAGCGTAGGCGCTTGGTATCGACATAAGCAAAACGCCGACCGGATGAATCGATCAGCTGATAATCATAGATCGGGTTGGGATTGAAGATGGCGCGACGCGCGAGCACGAGTTTGCCGGCAAAAAGTCGCGGCATCTCTGCCGTATCACCAGAAATGGGGACGGAATGTCCGGCGGTGGTGACGGGCGCGGTGGGTGCCATCAGTCGCAACTCGCTTGGGGTTGGGGTGGTGGTCGATGGGGTGTTGGCAGTTTCGCCGATGGCCATGAAGCCCTGTAGTTTTTTCTCTAATTTAATTTGGGCCCAATCTCCGTGCAGCCCGGTAATATCTGTTTTATCGCCTTTGGCCGCGACGGTGATGACGGTCGCATCTTTCCGCGGGGCGGAGTAGATGCTGGCGCCTTCGCGAACTTCGAGGCCTTTCGTAATATCGCGATTTTGCACATAAGCCTCGCAGGAGCCATCGACTTCGACGCGGCGCCAACCGAGGGGGGCTTCGCCTACGGTCATCACCTCCGTACCGGCCTTAAGGCGAGCGATAATCGGCGATTTTGCCTCGGTCTGGACGAAGACGGCGGTGTCAGCCGTGAGGATTTCAGCCGCGAGGGGAGGGACCGTGAGCGTAAGAACTCCGGCTACACCCCAGCTGCGCAGAATTAGGTTAAGGACGGTTTTAGTTTTCATCGTGAGTAGAAGGAGTCATCTCGCGGTAGTGGACCAAGGGAACCGCGAACAAGGATTGGATCTCTTGTGCTGAAAGTTGTTTCACGCCGCGAACTGGAATGCCTTTGAGGCGGAGTGCGCCGATTTGATAACGCCGCAGCCGGCGCACCTGGAACCCAAGCGCGGTGAAGAGCTGGCGGATTTCGCGCTTTTTCCCATGGTGCATATGAACGTCCAGTTCGGACGAGCTGCGATCTGTCTTGGGGTTGACGAGATTAGCCCGCTCCACTTTCAGATGTTCGCCTTCGATGACGACGCCGCGCAAGAGTTGCCGCAGGCGGCCGGCGGGGAAGGGCTCTTCAAGCGATACATAATAACGCTTCACCACCAAATTGGAGGGGTGCATCAGCTTGTGCGCGAGGTCGCCATCGGAGGTCAGAATGACCAGACCTTCACTATCTTTATCGAGCCGGCCGGCGCAGAAGAGGCGAAGTTTGGCCCATTCCCGCGGCAGGAGATCAAAAATAGTTTGCTCCTCATGGGGATCACTATTGCTGCAAATCACCCCGCGGGGTTTGTGCATCACGAGTGCGATCTTGGGCTGAGCCTGGGAGCGCACGGCTTTGCCCCGCACGGTAACTTTGTCCGTACCGGGTTCAACTTTTTGGCCGAGCTCAGCCTTCTGTCCGTTGACATAAACTTCGCCCGCCACGATGGCGGTTTCGGCTGCGCGGCGTGAGCAGATGCCGGCTTCGGCGATGAATTTTTGAATGCGAACGGATTCCATGCAGTTCGGCTGAATGGCATGGGGGCGAAGGGGGCGCAACGAGATTCAATATCGCGAAACGAGGCTTGCCATATCTGCTCACACCCGAGGTAAAGTTTTGCTATGCATATTTCGGCTCCACCCTTTAGCGCCTACACTAAAGATAATCCGCTCCCGGCCAAATTATTGGAAAATCGCGTACTCAATAAGGATGGCTCGAATAAGGACACGCGGCACCTCGTGGTCGATATCGCCGGCAGCGGCCTGACTTATCATGTGGGGGATTCCTTGGGGATATTCGCCTCTAATCGTCCGCAAATTGTGGAAGAACTGATCGAGCTGATGGGCTTTACCGGTAATGAGCCCGTGATCCCCCAGCGCATGACTGCCGCCATCAGCCTGCGGGAGGCGTTGACAACCAAATTATCATTAGCTGGGCCCACCAAGAAAATTCTTGAGACCTTCGCGGCGAAAACGGCCGACTCGAAGGAGCAGGCCCAATTGGCCCGCTTGCTCGCCGCCGACGCCGCGGAAGTGCGGGAGGCTTTTCTGGAGCAACGGGAGTACATCGATCTGATCGAAGAATTTCCGGGGGTAAAATTAGAGGCGCAGGAATTGGTGGCTCACCTGCGTCGGTTGATGCCGCGGCTTTATTCCATCGCCTCCTCCCCCGTCCTTCATCCTAGCCAAGTTCATTTGACCGTCGCCCCAGTGCGCTATGAGTCCAACGGACGTCGTCGTTATGGGGTTTGCTCAACTTTCTTAGCCGACCGCGTGACGCGGCGAAAGACTCCGATTCCGGTGTTTGTGGCTGAATCCCATTTTGGACTGCCTGAGGATTCAACCAAAGATATTATTATGGTTGGGCCCGGCACCGGAGTAGCGCCATTTCGGGCGTTTACGCAGGAGCGGGTGGCGACTCAGGCCACCGGCCGGAACTGGCTTTTCTTTGGCGACCAGCACGAGGCGACTGATTACCTTTATGCGGAAGAATGGGAAAATTTGCTCGCGGCAGGAAAACTGGCGCGGGTGGATTTAGCTTTTTCGCGTGACCAAGCGCGCAAGGTTTATGTGCAGGATCGGATGCGTGAAGCCGCGGCAGAATTATGGTCATGGATCAAGGGTGGGGCCTATTTTTATGTCTGCGGTGATGCCCACCGGATGGCGAAGGATGTCGATCTCGCCTTGCACCAGATCATCAGCGAGCAAGGCGGCCTCGATGTTGCGCAAGCCGCTGAGTACGTGAAATTGATGAAGAAGGAGAAGCGCTATCAGCGCGACGTGTATTGACAAATTATGCCGGAGTGAGGCTTCATGGCGATCGATTCTATGGGACTAACCTTTAATAACAAAATCGCACTCGTGACCGGCGCCGGCCGCGGTATTGGCAAGGCTATTGCCGAAGCATTGGCGAAAAATGGCGTCAATGTCATTTGCGTCAGCAAGTCAGCTGATAGTTGCGGGGCCACGGCTGCCGCGATCGTTGCGGCTGGCGGCAAGGCCAAGGCTCTGGCGGTCGATGTGGCTGATGGCGCCGCCGTCGCCAAGGCCAGTGCTGACCTGCTGGCCGAGTACGGGCAGATCGATATTTTGGTTAATAATGCCGGCATTACGCGGGATGGTCTTTTATTTCGCATGTCCGAGGAGGACTGGAATGCGGTGATCTCGACCAATTTGACCAGTTGCTATCATTGGACCAAATACATTGGCCGCTCAATGACGCAAAAGCGCTGGGGGCGCATCGTAAATATCACCTCGGTCGTGGGCTTGATGGGTAATGCTGGTCAGGCTAATTATTGCGCGGCTAAGGCCGGTTTGATCGGTTTTACCAAATCAATCGCGAAAGAATTTGCCGCCCGTAATGTTACTTCAAATGCGGTGGCTCCGGGCTTTATTAAAACGGACATGACTGCCGCCCTTCCGCCGGAGGTTGCGGATAAGATTACGTCAGTTATCCCGCTCAAACGGCTGGGTGAGGCGATTGATATCGCCCACATGACGACCTTCCTTTGCTCGGAAGAAGCAGGCTATATTACTGGGCAAGTTTTTACCGTTGACGGGGGGATGGTGATGTGATGCCTCTTACCCACCCCTTTTTTGACCACTTATAAAACCTATGGCTGACCCAAAAACTATCGACCAGCGCGTCAAAGAAATCATCGTTAACCAATTGAATGTTAACGAAGAGCAAATTACCCCACAGGCGTCATTTCTTGACGACCTCGGAGCCGATTCTCTCGACACAGTCGAGCTGATCATGGCGTTTGAAGAAGAGTTTAAGGATGAAATTAAGGGCGAAATCCCTGAGTCTGATGCCGAGAAGCTCCAGACCGTCGGCGATGTAACTGCTTACATTGAGGCCAAGGCGGCCAAGAAATAATTTTTGCCTTTGAGCAAAGCGTTCTACCGTCTGGCCCAGTGCTGGTCTGGTAGGACGCTTTTTCATTTCTACTACTCAATTTAAGATGGAAACTGTTTCTCCGCACAAACGAGTCGTTGTCACCGGTATGGGCGTCATCGCCTCACTGGGCCATAACGTGGATGATTTTTGGGCTAATCTCCTCGCCGGTAAATGCGGAGTTAACCGAGTCACGCTTTTTGATGCGAAGGATCACACCTGCCAAATTGGGGCAGAAGTTCGCAATTTTGATGCCACCAAGCTGATGGATCCCAAAGAGGTTCGCCGGAATGATCGCTACACGCATTTTGGATTTTGTGCGGCTAAGCAGGCAGCCGCTGATGCAAAGCTGGATATGAGCAAAGAGGATCCTGATCGGGTCGGCGTGATTATTGGCTCTGGGATTGGCGGCATGTTGACCATCGAAAATCAGCACAAGATTTTGATGGAACGAGGCCCCCGCAAGGTGTCGCCCTTCATGATTCCTTCGCTGATTAGCAATATGTGCAGTGGCTTGGTTGCGATTGAGCTCGGGGCTCGTGGGCCGAATTTTTCTATCGTCAGCGCCTGTGCCACCGCGACGCATGCGATCGGCGAGTCACTCCGCATGATTCGTGGTGGCGAAGCCGATGTGATGGTGTGTGGGGGGGCGGAAGCTTCCATCACTCCATTGGCTTATGCTGGATTTTGCTCCATGAAGGCGATGAGCACCAATAATGATAATCCCCAGCAGGCTAGTCGTCCCTTTGATTTGAATCGTGATGGATTTATTATGGCTGAGGGCTCAGGTATTTTGGTGTTAGAAAGCCTAGAGCATGCGTTGGCTCGCGGAGCGCGCATCTATTGTGAGATCGCTGGTTATGCCGCGACCTGTGATGCTTTTCATATCACTTCACCTGATCCTGAGGGCAAGGGGCTATCCCTCGCCATGAGCCGCTCGCTGCATGATGCCCGCATCGCACCAGCGGAAGTCGATTACATCAATGCCCACGGCACTTCGACTCCTTACAACGATAAATTTGAGACGCTAGCGATTAAGAAAGTCTTTGGCGACCACGCCCGCAAGGTTTTGATCAGCTCGACTAAGTCAATGACCGGACACTTGCTGGGGGCAGCGGGCGGCGTTGAGGCGATCGTGAGTATAAAAGCAATTCATACGGGCGAGATACCTCCCACGATTAATCTCGATACACCTGATCCCGATTGCGATTTGGACTACGTGCCGAACGTAAAGCGAAGCGCTCGGGTAAATACTGTCATGAGCGATAATCTTGGGTTCGGCGGCCAAAATGCAGCGCTGATTTTCCGCCGAGTCTAACTGATACTGATCGGAAACTGAATTGGCCTGGGGGAGGGATTTAACGTCGCAAGAATCGGGAGGGCGTACGGTAAGTCATGGGAATCGTGACGATTCGCGGGGGCGGAACACTTGCAGACGAGCGGCGGGCCAGCAAAACCGAAGGGACGAATGGCGTCACGGCGCCGCCTCGCGCAACGCGCCGCGGGCGCGGTTGAAGATCGTGAGTGCGAGCAGCGCGAGTTCAACGGCGAGCAGCCAGTTTGTCCACGCGCCAAGCGCCACCCCACAGCCGCCGAGCAAACCGAGCAAGCCAAATACAAATGCCCGATCACTTTTGCCGGCCGGCCCGTCGTAGCGGCGCGACGCGCCGATCTGCACCGCGACCACCCCCGTCATTTCGCTCACGACGGCGAGCAACACCACGCCGACCACAAGCGGCGTCGAGATCGCGCCGATGCTGGCGAACGGTAGATAGAGCGCGGCGTCGCTGAGCACATCGCCGATTTCGTTCAGAATCGCGCCGAGTTTGGATTTTTGCGCAAACTCGCGCGCGAGCACACCGTCGATGGCGTTGAGCGCCATGCGCACGAAGCACACCACCGGCACGGCCAGCAGCACGGCGCGCGAGCTCGGTTGCCACCATAGCGCGCCACCCGTCGCTGCCGAGAGCACGAAAGCCGCGACGGTCACCTGGTTTGCGGTCACGCCTGCCGCCGCGAGCGACCGCACGAGCGGGCGAAGCAGGTTTTGAAACGCGGGCTTGAGCTGGTAGATTGTTGGCATGGGCGATTTACTGTGGGAGCGGGTTTATCCCGCGACGAGTCGGGGCATAAAGCCCCTCCCACCTCGAGTTTTCACGGCACGTAGAAATATCGCAGCAGGTGGAAAAACACCGGCGCGGAAAAACAGAGCGAGTCGATCCGATCCATCATCCCGCCGTGGCCCTCAATCATGGAGCCGTAATCCTTCACGCCGCGATCGCGCTTGATGGCCGACATCACAAGGCCGCCGAAGAATCCCATCACCGTGATGAGCAGCGCGAACAGCCCTGCCGCCCACCACGTGAACGGCGTCGCCCACCACAGCGCCGCGCCAAGCGCGCTCGCCGACAGCACGCCGCCGATGAGGCCTTCCCACGTCTTCGAGGGGCTGAGCACCGGTGCGACCTTATGGCGGCCGAGCAGTTTGCCCCAGACGTATTGGAGGACGTCGCTCGACTGGCCGACGAGCACGACGAAGAGGAGCAGCTTCGCGTTTTGCCCCGCGTAGCCGGGAATCTCGATCATCAACAGCGCTGGCACATGGCTCAGGAAATACACGCACACCATCAGGCCCCACTGAATCTTCGCCGTGCGCTCGAGGTAGTGTGCCGCGTCGCCGCCCACCACCGCAAAAATCGCAATCGCGACAAACGCATACACCGGCACAAACACCGCGAAGAACCCATACCACTGGATGCCGGTGAGCACATATTGAAACGGCAACACCATGAAAAACGCCGCGAATAGCGCGAGATGATCCGCCGGTCGCGACGGCGTGAGCGTGATGAACTCCCGCAGCGCCATGAACGACATCAGCGCAAACAGCACCACCGAGCCCACCCCACCCGTTACGAGCGCGAGCGAAAACACGATGACCATCATCCACCACGCGCGCACGCGGGCCGCGAGATTCACGATGGTCGGCGAAGGCCCGTCGGGGCCCGTGCGGCCCACTAGCACACTTGTGATGATGCTGGAAATCACCAACAACACGAGAATGCCGCCGAGCAGCCAGAGGAGTTGAGGATCGCGCAGGGCCTTCATGGAGTGTGCAGAGCGACGAGAGCGGCGCGTGCCCGGGCGAGAAACGCCTCCTTGGTTTCTCCGTCGACCGCCGCGAGTGGCGCGCCGATCGCCGCGGTCGCGATGAGCGGCACCGGCAGCGCCGTGCCCTTGGGCATGATCCGATTGAGGTTCTCAAGAAACACGGGCACGAGTTTCACGCTCGGCCGCGACCGGGCAAGGTGGTGGATGCCGGGCTTGAACGCGCCGACCGAGAGTCCATCGCCGCGCGTGCCCTCGGGAAACACGATCAGCGAATCGCCCGCGTCGAGCGCAGCGCACATCGCGGTGATGGGATTGCACGCGACCGTTACGTGTTTCCGCTCGATCAAAACCGCGCGGAAAATCCCGTAGGCGATGCCGCGGTGCACCGCCGTCTTCTCCCAGTAGTCGCGTCCCGCGACCGGCCGCGTGCGCTCGCGCCACGCTTCCGGCAGCGCCGCCCACAGTACCGCGAAGTCGAGATGACTGGAATGATTCGCGTAGAAAATGCACGGCCCCGAGGTGGGCAGCGCCGCCAGCGGCAGCGGACGCACGCCGCATAAGTTGCGCAAAAAACTCGCCAGGATCCCACGCGAATTACTGATATGAAACTGGATTGGCACGGGGGAGGGTTTTAAGTTAAAGCCTCTCGTCCCACGCCTACCCTCCCAGCAACTCGTTCTGGTCGAAGCAGCCCTCGATGCTCTGGCTGCACCGGGCTTCGGCAATGCGCCGTGCAGCGTCCGTGTCCTCGCGGGCGTAGGAAAAAAAGACGGCCTTCGTGGGATCGCTCATAACGGCTGGGCGGTTTTAAGAATTTCTTCGAAGCGCGGGTCGTTTTTCAAGCGAGACCAGAGGGGATCGTGGCGGAATTCGCTCGCGGTCATGGAGCCGAGCTCGGCCATGAGCTTGCGCAACTCGGCCAGCGCCTCCTCGGGCCGGCCGGTGACGATCAACACCCCGCCGAGGAAGTGGCGCACAAACCCGATGCTGTACTGGTCCAGGTTCTCCTGCGCGGCCATGGCGGCACGGGCTTCGCGGACGGCCACCTCGGCGCGGCCGGCAAAGGCTTCCGCCTGGGCGATGCCCATCTGCGCCACCGGCAGCTGCCGGGCGCTCCAGGAGCCCGCGCGGAAATACTTGATGGCCTCGTCGGCGAACTGCCGGGCCTCGTCCGGCCGGCCGAGCAGCCACGCCAGCTTGGCCCGGTGCAGGCTCACCGGGTCGTTCACGATCCCACTCAGGCCCGGCACGGTGGACCAGCGCGGATCCAGCAGATGCCGGCCCGCCTCGGCAAGATCGCCGGAGTTGAGGGCGAATTTGTAGGCGGCATCGAGTCCGTAGGGATCGCTGGCCCTCGGCGGCAAGGAGGCAAAGTCGGGAAGATAGGCGGACCGGTCGCCGTCGAGTTCCTGCCGGGCCAAGAGAGAGTAACGCATGGAGTTGTAATCCCCGATCAGCAACCCGCGGTGCTGGTCAGCGCGGGCCACCACGGCGGCATAACGCCGCATGGCCATCATCGTCTCGACGAGGCTGCCGAGGCCGCCGGCGTCGTTGGGATTGAGCGCGGCGCTCCGTTCCAGCCGGGCCAGCGCCTCCCCGATCTCACCGACCCGGCGATGGGCCAGCGCCATGCGGTATTGGAGCTGCGCATCACTGGGCAGGTCGATCTCCGCGGCGCGATATTTCTCCAGGGCGCCACGCCAGTTGTTGTTGCAGGTATATTCGAAGGAGCCCTCGGCCAGCCGCACCTCGGGCGAACCCGGCGCCAGGGCACGCGCCTTCTCCAGGGCGGCCAGCGCCTGGGCCCGGCGTTCGGGCGTGGGGTCGAGCGCGGCGAACCAGAACATGGTGCCATGCGCGATCGAGGCCTGCACGTGCGCTAGGGTGAAGTTGGGATCCAGCGCGGCCGCCTCCTCGTAAAGCAAGGCGACGCGCTCGTGTTCGGCCCGTATTAAGGAAGAAGTTTGTATTGCCTGGTCGAGGATGCGGGCCCGCAGGTAGAGATCGTAGGCCTGCTGGTTTTCCGTCGGCCGCCGCGCGATCAGCGTCCGCTCGCCCGCGGTCAGACTGGCCTTCAACGCGGTGGCGATCTCTTGGGTGAGCGCAGCCTGAATCGCGAAGACGTCAGTGATGTCCTTGCTGTAAGTCTCGGCCCACAGGTGTCCGTCCGTCTGGGCGTCGATTAGCTGCACGTTGAGGCGCACCTTGTTCCCCGCGCGCTGGACGCTGCCCTCGAGCACGGTCGCGACGCCCAGTTCGGCGGCGATCTTGCGCAGGTTCCGCTGGCCGGTCTTGTAAGGCATGACCGAGGTACGAGAGATGACCTTCAGGTCGCGGATCTTCGCTAGTGCGGTGATGAGGTCGTCGTGCATGCCGTCGGCGAAAAACTCGTTCTCCTTTTCCGCGCTCAGGTTGGCGAACGGCAGGACCGCGATGGATTTGCCTGCCACCGCGATCGGCGGCGGAGTGGCAGGTGAGGGTGAAAGTGAAGGGGCTGCAACAGCCGGCGACGCGACGGGCGGTTTCGGTTGACGCAAGAAGACGAATCCCACGCCGGCTGCGACCACGAGCGCAACCACCACGGCCCAGATCCAGCTCGGGACGCCGGATTTGCGCCCTGCCCGGCTGTCGTCTGTGCCCTGTCGTCCGTCCTCTGATTTCCGGGCGACCTGGCGAAACTCCGGCGGCAGGGTCGGCGGGCGCGGCGGCTCGGGATTTAGCGCGGGCTTGCGCGGCGGCTCGAGCAGTCGCTTCACCAGCGCGACGAACTCTGGCGTCGGTGCGCCGCCGCTCAGACGTGTCCACTGGTAGCGCATGAATTCCTCCGGCACGTCGGCGCCGGATTCCGTCGTGTCGTCGATGACGACCGGCACCATGAATGTCCGGCTGCTGCCCATGTCCTGCATGCGGTCGATGGCGATCTTCCACTCGCGGCGGAAGTAGCCCTCGGCGCGCGCCTCGGTCTGCTGCGAGACTAGCGGCACGAACAGCGCGCATTCGCGGATCTGCCGGCGGATCTTCGCATCCCAGGCGTCGCCCCCGTGCAGCTCCGCTTGGTCGAACCACACCTCGACGCCGAAACCCCGCAACGCCTCGGCGATGCGCTTGGCCGCGTCCGTGTCTTGACGAGCGTAACTTAAAAAGACGGCTTTGGGGGATTCGCTCATGTCAGGGATTTGCTCCCGGATTTTTTAGCCATGAAATGGCACGAAGGGGTACGAAAAGAGAAATTCTGCAGGAAGGGCGAGTCGAGCCTAATCACACCCCCACGCCCTGCGGGCATTAGCCTTCGCCCAAGCGCTACGGCCCGACAACTACTGATCGGAAACTGGATTGGTCTAGGGGCGAGTTTTATTTATTTTTCTTCGCATTCCCGGCGGGGGCGTCGGGCGCGCTGGCGGGAGCTTGCTCGGCGCTCCATTTGTCCCACATCGCCTGCAATTCTTTGACCTTCGTGGGCTGGGCCGCGGCGAGGTCTTTCGATTCACCGATATCGGCGGCGAGGTCGTAAAGTTCGGGCTGCCCGCTGCCGCCGCGGGCGACAACGAGCTTCATGTCGCCGTGACGAATCGCCCACTGCGGGCCGTAGCGCCAGTAGAGGGTTTGATGTGGACGGGAGTTTTTTGCGCCGGTGAGAAACGGCATCAGGTCGACGCCGTCGATTTGCCACGACGCCTCGGGTTTACCGCCGGCAGCGATGATCGCCGTGGGCAACACGTCGAGATTCATCACCGGGAGGTCGGAGGTTTTTCCCGCGGGGATCTTGCCTTTCCACTGCGCGATGAACGGAACCCGCGTGCCGCCCTCGAACGTGGTCATCTTGAACCCGCGCAGCGGGCCGTTGGAGGAGGTAATGCTCTGGGTCGGTCCGCCGTTGTCGGAAATGAAGAAGATGAGCGTATTTTCTTCCTGTCCGAGCTCGCGGATTTTTCCGAGGACGCGGCCCACGGCGTCATCCATGGCCGACATCATGGCGGCAAAGGTCTTTCGTTTTTCGTCCGTGATGCCGGGGAAACGGTAGAGATACTTTTTCGTGGCTTGGAGGGGGGCATGGACGGCGTTGAAAGGGAGATAGAGAAATCGGGGCTTGTCTTTATTTTGCTCCAACCAGTCAACCGCGCGGTCGGCATAGGCGTCGGTGGTGTAAAACGCGTCGTCCTTCACCTCGCGCACGTCGTTCGAGAGGCGCGAGTCGACAAAATTGGTGGGATGAAAAAACGGCGTGTTGTTGAGCGTGCCGAAGAATTCGTCGAAGCCGCGCTTCGTGGGGCGGTTCTCGGGCTGGTTACCGAGGTGCCACTTACCGATCGCGGCCGTGGCGTAGCCGAGGGCTTTTAGGCGGGTCGCCAGAGTGGTCTGGTCGGCGCGCAGGCCAACGGCATTGGCCACCGTGTTGAATTCGTGACCGAAGCGCGTGGGGTAACGGCCCGTCATAAGGCCGGCGCGTGATGGGCTGCAATAGGTCGCGGCAACGTAGCCGTTGGTGAAGCGCAGGCCGTTCTGGGCAAGCGAATCGATATGGGGCGTCGGAATATCTCGGGCAAAGCCCTGCGCGGTGATTTCGCCCCAACCGAGGTCGTCGGCGTAAAAGATAATGACGTTGGGCGGGGACGCCGCGCCGGAGCAGAGCGAGCTGAGAAGACCAAGGCCGAAAACAAGACGAAGGAAACCGAATTTCATTGGAAGGGTGAGGTTGGGCGAACCGGTGAATGACGGCCAGCGAGCCCGATGGTTACGCGTCAGTTTGAATAAAATCTTCTCCCGAGTGCGCCGGCGCGGGGGCTTTAAAGTGGTTCATGATTTTAGCTGAAGAGGAATGAGGAGACTACCTGTCCACAACCCATTTGGGTTTGGTGTCATGCGTCTCTTTTCACAGGAGGAAACGGAGAGAACAGAGAAAGGCATCAGGATCTACGCCTCAGTTTCCTCCGCTTTTTCCTGTAAGAACGGATTGGTTCTGATTCAGTCCCGGTGCTCACCCGCCAGCTTGGCGCCTTCGCCATCGGGGAGGCCGTCGCGGAAGGTGCCGAACCACCGGTCGAAGGGGATGACGCTGTCGCCGTAGTTGCACTCAAAATAGCGGTGGTGGAGATAGTGAAAATACGAGCCCGTGGGCCATTTGCCGTCGGCGATCGGTCCCTCGAAGCCGTGGTGCGAACCCGCCGGCCCGAGCGCCGCGTGCTGCATCGTGAAGATGAAGTGGAACGGGTGCGACGGCACCACCAAGTGGATCAAACCCACGCTAAGGTAGAGAGTCGTCTCGACGGGGTGCATCGCCATGCCCGACCAGGGGATCGGGTTGACGTTTTTGTGGTGTAGGTAGTGGACGCGGTGGTAGATCGGCTTCCAGTGGATGAACCGGTGCACCCAGTAGAAATGAAATTCCCTCCAGAACGGGATGACGAACAGCCACGCCACGAACCACACGGGATGCCGCGCCCAGTCGAGGTACGGGATGTGGTGGTTCGCATACAGCCAGAGCGTCAGCACCTCGTAGCCCGTCCACACGAGCAGCGCGACGCCGGACGTCCAGAAGATGTTGTCGTAAACCTGGTCGCCAAAGAGGAACTGCCGGCTTTTCTGCGCGGGCCAGCGGGCGTCGTATTTGCCCTTCGTGCCCTGGCGCCGGAGCGTGTAGAGATAGAGATGATAGGCGCCGTAATAGAGCCACATCAGGACGAGATTGCGCACATAGACCTGGCCGATCCAGCCGGCCTCGAAGTGGACGCAGCGGGGGAGGGCGGGCTGCGTGAGGTACCAGGAACCGCCCGCGATGGAGAGCAGCAGGAGGTTACGCGGCCACATGAAGCCCGGGTTCGAGACCACCCACTTCAGCATCGCGCCCAACCGGAGCGGCCACTTGAAGACCGGAGCATAGCGGATGGGGTAGGGCGGACGCCACTCACCGCGGGCGTTGCGCGTCTCGGGCGAAGACGATTCCGCGGCGGGCAAGGGGTTTACCGACATGGGGCCGATGTTGGAAAAGCCGCGGGCTCAGACAAGGCCGCAAATGCTCCCAGACTTTGATCGTTGTAGGAAATTACGCGAAACGGCGCGAATCTATCAGGCGATTGATTACTGATCGAAAACTGGATTGGCATGGGCGAGGGGTTTAAGGGGAGCTTGGTTTTCGTTACCGCTTAATCAAGTTGATATAGCCGTAGCTCTCGTGGGTGAGGCCGATCATGTGACTGATCGGGAACTGGATTGGCCTAGGCGGCGAGATCTTCAAACTTACTCTAGCGCGTCAGTTTGAATAAAATCTTCTCCCGAGCGGGCCGGCGCGGGCGATAACGACGACATACCATGGGCGACGCAAAGTAAGGGGTCGGACCAACCCTGTGGAAACAGACTGCGTAGGGTGATGATGAAGGCAAAATTGCTGCCTATGACTTGCCTAAACCTTGCGCGGGAGGGGCGAGCGCGGGGCAGGGATTTATGAAATTACCGAAAGAATAAATTCCCCGTTGACGCGCCATTGCGCCGCCCTTTTAACTCGGCCCTTTAGTGAATGGCGAGTTAGCTCAGTTGGTAGAGCAGAGGACTGAAAATCCTTGTGTCCTCGGTTCGATTCCGAGACTCGCCACCACTTTCAGGGTTGGCAGCGGCTGCGCCGTTCGGCCGCTAAGCGGCCGGTTTCGGAATCCTGATGCCTTGGCCTGGCGGCCTCGGGTTCTCGCTTCGCTCGGAACCGAGACTTGCCACCACTTGACATACAATAATTTAAGTGTTTTTAAGTTGTTACAAAAGAAGTATGTATCGAGACTGGCTTGGCAAGTAACGTGGAAACCCAGTCGGATTTCCCATGCGATGGCACCTCTGATAAGACTGTTTATCCGGGGCATTTCCCGCTGGCAATTCAGTCTGCGAGCGACGCCTAAAAGACCTTAGAATGGCCCTAGGATGCGATTTGCAGGCCATCTGGTCTGCCGTTCTAGGGGCAGAGGGGCGGGGGGGCAACCTCGCCTGCTGGTTGAAACTCATAATCAATCCACCCGCTCCCTAAAATTTAATTACAAAGGGGCAAGCCGGGGATGCGGATGCATCAGGTGATTCCCGCAGCCTCCTTTAATTTTAAAAAATGGGGCAAAGGGGCCGCTGGGGGATTGGACTCGTACTATTCCGTCAAAAGTGGAGCATATATTACGTCTACCTCATTGTGACTGACTTAAGAGTAATCTAAACCCACCGCTGATTTATGAAAAAATGGATATCTAAAAGCATGCTGATTTTTGCTGCTCTGTTGTTAATTTTTAAACGCAAACGCTAACGACACCATCACTATTCCATAAGGCACTGAAGTGAGAATTCGTTTTAACGAAAAACTGTCATCTGAAACATCTATTGAGGGCGATGTATTTTCTATTCAGGTCGAAGACGACGTTGAGCTAGACGGAAAGACAGTTATCCTCGCAGGAACTAAAGAAAAGGGAGAGGTAACATCGGCTTAAAAAAAGGATTTGTAGGGAAAGCGGGCGAATTAAATATTTGCCTAACCCATATTAAAGTAGGCGATAAAAAAGTCCGAATCAGGGCAAACAAAAGTAAAGTTGGTGACAGTAAATTAGGAACATCAGTAGCACTTACCTTAATCCTTGGCCCATTAGGCTTACTAAAAAGAGGCAAAGATATAGCCATCACGGAGGGGCAAACAGTACTCGCCTTTGTTGATGATGATACTGTGGTCCCATTCCCACCTCCAAAAATCCCGAAGGGGAACTAAGGGTTAAGTCTATTCGAGTATTCATCCATAGATTACAAAGGGCACAAAAGACGTGCTGGTTGTTGAGTCTAACCATCAAACGCCAACGCTCTTTTGTCTGCGGGACAAGTTGGAAAAACTCCTGCCACGTTTGAGTTAGCGAGAAAAAATACACTGACCGTAAAAATTTCCCTGCCAGCGGACTTTACATCGCACCACCATTCGGACGGGTCTCGATGCCTTTTGGGAATCTAATATATGAGAACTAAAAACCTGATCTTACTAATTTTAGTTCTGCTGGGCGGAGCCCTCTTCATCCACCGACTCAAACCGGTTAAACCAAGCGCGCCAAAGCCAATCGCTACCAATAAAGCCGTCGATCCTGCTCAACAACCCTCAGCCCCCACTTTTACCGCCCCGGTCATCCCTGCTGCCGCTCCACGCACCACTTTTACCGCCCCGGTCATCCCTGCTGCCGCTCCACACACCGCTTCCACCGCAACAACTGAAACCGACAAAATTCTGGCCGCTATTCCCGAAGGCCCCTTCAGGGAAAGCCTCATGCAAATTGTCGGGACCGCGAGAAATCAAGCCCTCACAAAACTGATCCAGTTCAACCCGCCCAAAGAGGACTACGCCAGCCTCCGCGCCGACCAAAAAGGCGACCTCTTCTACGTCTGTAACCTTCCTCCTGAAGCCGCTCAAGCCGTCCAACCGATTCAAGACGAAACCACTGCCGTTGCCGCTCCCATTACCGGCGAAGCCGCCGTCCCTGTTGCTACCCCACCGGTTCGGCATTCGCGCCCCGGCTCCGCAAACGTTTTGTATCTCGATTTTAACGGCCACACCATCACCGGCACCACCTGGAATAGAGCCTCCACCAATCGACCCGCCGTAACCACCTACAGCGCCCTACCTTTCGATCTCGACAGCGACCCCACTACATTTAGCGACGCCGAACAAGCCTTCATTATCCAAGTCTGGGAACGCGTCGCCGAAGATTTCGCCCCGTTCAACCTCGACGTAACCACCGAAGAACCCGCCAATTTCACCAGCACCACCGGACGCGCCGTAATCACCAAAAGCACTGATGCCAACGGCGTCCTCATGCCCAGCAGCACCGCCGGCGGCGTCGCCTACCTTGGCGTGTTCGGCGACCCACTCTACGCTACCGAAAAATCCCCTGCCTTCGTCTATTACAGAGATAACCAGAATGCCGGCATCATCGCCGAAAAGACCGCGCACGAATTCGGCCACAACCTCGGCCTCTCCCACGACGGCACCACAAGTGGTAGCGAGTATTATAACGGGCACGGCACCGGCGAAACCTCCTGGGGCCCACTCATGGGCACCGGTTATAACCGCAACGTCTCCCAATGGTGCAAAGGCGAATATTACTTGGCCAATAACACCCAGGACGACCTCGCCATCATCGGCACCAAATGCCCACTCATCCCCGATGACGCCGGTAATACCATCGCCACCGCCATCCCGCTACCGGTTACAAGTGGTTCGTTCTCGATCACCGGACGCTTCAGCAACGCCACCGACATCGACCTCTATCGCGTAACCCTCCCAGCCGGCACCACCAATTTCTCCGTCGCCGGCTATCGTGCCGCGAGCGCCACCAACGGCGGCAACACCGATATCAAACTCGACCTCCTCGACAGTACCGACACCGTTCTCTTCTCCAACGATCTCCTCGACGGCACACGAGCTGCACTCTCCTACACCGTGACCGCTGGCAACTACTACGTACGCCTCACTCCTGCCGGTGCCGGCAACCCCCTTTCCGCCACTCCGACCGGCTACACCACGTACGGCTCCATCGGACAATACACCCTGGCCGGCGCCAGCGTCACCCCCTCCGTCTCTGCCTTCACGACACACCCCGCCACTCAAACCGTTTACGCCACCGCCAGCGTCAGCTTTGACGTCGTCGCCACCGGCGCGCCCACGCCCACCTACCAGTGGAAATTCAACGGCAACGCCATTTCCGGAGCAACCAGCACCCGTTACACCATTGCCTCCACGGTCAACACGGACGCCGGAGCCTACACTGTCAGCGCAACCAATAGCCAGGGCACAACCACCAGCTTCACGGCCACCCTGACCGTTACGCCCGCCATCACCCCCGCCATCACCACCCAACCCGTTTCACTGACCGTCACCGTCGGCAACAGCGCCACCTTCACCGTCGTCGCCACAGGCGGGCCCGCCCCCACCTACCAGTGGAAACTCAACGGTACCGCCGTCCTAGGCGCCACCAACGCCACCTACACGATCGCAAGCACGGGCACAGGTAATGCGGGCAGTTATACGGTGGTCGCTACTAATAGTAGTGGCACCGCCACTTCCTCTGCCGCAAGTCTTACGGTCAATCCAGCCCCGCCCGTTTTACCGCCGACCCAAATGGTTATCACGGGCAAGACGGTCGCCCTGGGGATCGTCACTAGCACCACCGGCACGATCAAGTGGCAGGTGTCCACCGACAGTGGTTCGACCTACACCGACCTCGCGGACAATGCGACTTACCGTGGCACCACGACAGCGGTCCTCGAGATCTTGCAGGCCACAAATGCCCTCAACAATAATCGCTACCGTTATCAAGTAACCCTCAGTGGGCAAACCACTGCCAGTACGGCCACTACGCTGAGTGTTAAGCCGGCGTATTTACTGATGCCCGTGGGGATCAAAATTGATTCGGCGAACAATTTGTATGTCACCGACGCGGCCGCTCAGGTGGTTGTTAAAATCACGAGTGATTTCAAAATCGCCAGTCTCGCCGGCACCGCCATCGCCATGGGTTCCGCCGATGGCACGGGCACGGTCGCCCGCTTTAATGAACCGACTGACCTCGTGATCAACGACGATGGCAGCTTTCTCTTAACGGATACTAGCAATGCCTCCTTGCGCAAAGTGACGACCGCCGGCGTGGTCACAACTTTCGCGGGCACGAGTGGCAGCAAAGGCAGCGCGGATGGCACCGGCGCCGCGGCGCGCTTTTCTGCTCCTGTCGGCATTACCCGCGATACGGCGGGCAACGTTTACGTGGCGGACCAAACCAATCACGTGATTCGTCGTATCACTCCCGCGGGAGTTGTCACCACCCTCGCCGGCACCGCCGGCACGGTGGGCTCCACCGACGGCACGGGCGCTGCGGCGCGCTTTAATTTGCCCACAGGAGTGGCGATGAATTCTGCCGACCTACTCTACGTCGCTGATTTTGGCAGCCACACCCTGCGTAAAGTTACGAGCTCAGGCGTCGTGACGACGTTTGCCGGTACGGCGGGAACCAGTGGCTCTGTTGACGGCACCGGCACCGCGGCGCGCTTTAATAAACCAAGTGGTCTGGCGCTCGATACGGCGGGCAATCTTTACGTCGCCGATACCGGTAATTCTACGGTGCGCAAAGTTTCTCCAGCGGGAGTCGTCACCACCCTCGCCGGTTTATCCGCAATTGCTGGGTTGAAGGACGGTACGGGCGCACTGGCCTGGTTCAATGAACCGGAAGGCGTGACCGCTGATGCCTCGGGTAATCTTTACCTCGCTGATACGGGCAATGCGGTGATCAGAAAAATTACCCCGGCAGGAGTGGTCACGACGCTCACGCTTACAGGTACGGTCCCAGTGATTACGACGCAGCCCGCGAGTGTCTCGGTCACGACGGGGAGTTCGGCTTCCCTGAGTGTTACCGCCAGCGGCGACGGGGTCCTTACTTATCAATGGAAGAAAGACGGCACGGATGTTTCCGGCGCCACGACGGCAACCTATGCGATCAGTGCAACGAGTTCGACCTCGGCGGGAAGTTACACGGTGGTGGTCAGTAATTTTCTGGGGTCAGTCACGAGTTCGGCCGCTACGTTGACGGTCAATGCCGCGCCGGCCCCGCCTACGACCCCCCCCAGTAGTGGTGGCGGTGGCGGCGGCGGAGGTGGTGCGCCGAGCTATGGATTTCTCGCGCTCCTCGCGCTCTGGGCCTGGCGCCGTCGGCAGAGCTCGGTGGCTTGATGGGCTAGGTTAGCTGATGGACATAAAAAAACCCGTGAGCTTAGGGCCCACGGGTTTTTGAAATTGGGTGCAGAGCTTGGATCCCGCGGCCGCGGGATTATGAGGCATACTCTTTCATTAAGGTATTCATGCCGTCGCCACCCTTTTGTCGCTTCATGATGTTCTCAAGGCGGCGTGCATCGCCCAGCGACATCGACTGGCTCGTCCAGATTAGATCCCATGGTCGATACTTAGAGGTCCATTTGCTTGAACCTGCATTGTGTTGGGTCACACGGATCGCGACATTCCCGGTCACGCCGATATAGAGGCGGTCCGTCAAATTTCGCAGGACGTACACTTGATGTCGGAGGTTCATCGCCGAAAAACAAAAAGTCCGGTAGCTGGTGGCCACCGGACTTATTAAATTGGGTGCAGAGCTTGGATTTGAACCAAGGACCTTCAGGTTATGAGCCTGACGAGCTACCAGGCTGCTCCACTCTGCATCAAGAGAGGGGCAACGTGCTAACGGTGGTCTAGACTGTCAAGCGGGCTTTTTTGCTCCTGCGGACGGCAAAAATACTGGGTCACTACTAGTCGAGTAAGACTCATGCAATGACTAGGGGGTCAACAGACTGCGTTAATGCCTAATCGCAATCAGGCCACGCAGATCGAGCAAAGCCGCCGCGAAAATAAAAGTGAGCGCCAGCTTCTCGGGCCAGTGGCTGAATACCTGTTTACCTGTGCGGATGCGTTCGTTTATAATGAGTTAACATTTATCCATGAAATCTGGCCTGACCATTAAGCGAATTAACTTTGAGGGGCTTGAGGCGATCGAGTTGCGCACGACCGCCCTGCGGCTTGTGGCGATTACGGCGCGCGGGCCGCGGGTGGCTTTTTTTGGCCGACCTGATGGCGACAATTTACTGTACTGGGCTCCAGGTAAACATCGCCGCGGCAAATGGGATTTGCTCGGTGGCCATCGGCTGTGGGCGACGCGGCCCGGAGCGGATGAAGCCGAAGAGACTTACGCGGCCGACAATCAGCCCTGCGAAGTGGAGACCCATGCTCGGAGCATTACTTTAACGGGAGCGATTGATCCAGTGCAGCGTATTCAGCGTGGCTTTAAAATCACGTTACTTGAGTCCGACTGTATCGCGATCGATCATTTTGTGCGCAACGAAAGCGAGATGCTGTGGAGCGGCGGTTTGTGGGCGCTCACTTGCACCGTGCCGACCAAGGAGACGCGCTATTTAGTTCCGCTCGGGGATGGTTCGTCGTGGGACAGCGCCACGATGGTCGGTTTTCGTACTTGGGGTGGCGGGCATGGCGGCGTGGGTTTTGATGATCCGCAATTTCAATTTACCCAAGACGCCTTTGTGCTGCA
>CAMAVZ010000013.1:0-52345 GCA_945861645.1 Opitutus sp. GAS368
GGCCACTAGTTCCGTGGCGCTCAAGCCATCCTCCAGACTAGACGCCACGCCCGCACTTAAAGTGACCTCGATCGTCAATTCGGGGCGCACGATGCAAGGGGTTTCGAGCAGCAAAACCCCCAGCCGCTTCATGCTCGCCATCGCCGTAGCGCGATCGGTTTCCACCATGATCAAAGCAAATTCTTCCCCGCCATAGCGCGCCACCCGATCCACGTTGCGAATTTGCCCAGCGAGCAGACTGGCTACATGACGCAAGACTTCATCTCCCACCTGATGACCATGGGTATCATTAATTAGCTTAAAATAATCGATATCGATCATGATGAGAGAAAAGGGACGATGAAAGCGCACGCCCCGATCCCACTCCTCCTCGAGAATTCGCTGAAATTCACGGCGATTAAGTAAATGCGTGAGCTCATCGCGCTGCGCCAATTGACGCATTTGCGCCAAGGTTTCATCTAGCTTTAGCGCATAGCGCAGCGAGCGTTCCAGCAAGCGGGGTGTCACCGCGGCCTTTACAAGATAATCCACTGCCCCTGCCTCCATAGCCGCATGGTCGACCTCTTCGCTGTCTTCAGCGGTCAATAAAATGACGGGGGTCACAGAGCCACCGATCCGCGCCTCCCGCAGTAGCGCCAATCCGTCAGTCTCGCCCAAACGATCGACCAGCAGAGCGGCGGCGTATTGTCCGCTGAGTAATTTCTTCAACCCGTCGCTATGAGTCGCCGCCACGGTCAAGCTAAAGGGCTTACGGCGAAAATTATTTACCATCTCCTCCATCAACCGCTGCTGGTGACGGTCATCTTCAATCAGAAGAATTTTCCTAACCTGATTCATCGATCAGCCGACGAAGAGGCCACGCCAGCCACGAGATCAGCAGCCGTGATTCGCAAGCGAGCCGGCAGCCCCGCGCGGTTGGCGAGATTATCACGGATCACATTGACGAGCGCACTGCCCACCACAACGCCATCTGCACAACGAGCCACTTGCCGCACTTGCTCACGGGTTGAAATGCCAAAGCCGACCGCAACGGGTAGTTTCGTGTGCTGCCGAATTCGCGCCACCGCTTCCGGTATATTGTTAGCGACTTGCTGACGCACGCCGGTGACCCCTTCGCGTGAGACATAATAAATAAATCCTGTCGCCGCTGCGCTTATGATCGCCAACCGCGCCGGGGGAGTGGTGGGAGCAACAATGAAAACCGTCTTCAAATCGTGCTGGGTACACGCCGCCAAGACTTCGCCCGCCTCTTCGGGCGGCAGGTCCAGCGTCAACATACCATCCACCCCAGCCGCTTTGGCCACCTGGATGTAAGCCTCAACCCCATTAGAAAATACTAAATTATAGTAAGTGTAGAAAATGATCGGTACTTCGCTGAATTCCCGAATCCGGCGGACGAGTTCAAACACGCGCGCCGCAGTCATCCCCCCGTCCAGCGCCCGTTGCGCCGCCAACTGGTTAGTCGGCCCGTCAGCTAAGGGATCTGAAAACGGCACCCCAAGTTCCAACACATCAGCGCCGGCTTCTAGGACGGCGCGACACGCCGCGAGTGAGGTATCGAAGTCCGGATCGCCGGCACACAGATAAGCAATAAAAGCGGCCCGTTTTTCACGAGCAGCACGGGCAAAAGCTTGGGCGAGACGGTCCATGGATAATGAGGTTCGAAAGCTAGGTGGCAGGGGTCGAGAGAAAATTGCGCTGATCATTTTTGACGGGGATCAAGCTAACTAGGTGATCAAAACTATCGTTTCAGCGCGAATTCTCGTCAATTTGCTGCAAAGCGACCAAATTAACGGCTAGACGTTGAATCAGCCGGGCAATTTTAGGCAAATTTGCGCTAATCTTAGCCTTAGCCTAAGCCCTTGAGGCCAAGGCAATGCCCCACAAGCTTGGGCCATGTTGAAGGGAGAAGGCGATAACGCGCCATGAAAAGTGGGGCGGCCAACGGGATTCGAACCCGCGACCCCAAGAATCACAATCTTGTGCTCTAACCAACTGAGCTATGGCCGCCGTAAAATCTGGAACGGGGAACATCCATATCCCCCCCATCGCTGTCAACTATTCTCCCGAAGCGCCCCAAACCACCGATTCTCCGTCGTGGCGCCGACCTCAGCGGGATCAGCTCAACGCGAAGCCCTACAACTGCTCATCTTCGTGATTTTTGTAAAAACCACCTCGCCTCACTCACGAATTGAGCTATCTAATTTCATCCATGATTTCCTTCAAAAAGCTATTGGGTAAGGAAGAAAAGTTTTACGACTTGCTCGAGGCGAGTGCTGAAGAGGCTAAAATAAGTGCGGGCTTGCTCGCCAAGATTCTGGCGAACGATAGCGCGGCCCAGACGTCGAGCATTCACGATATCATCCAGGCTCGCCGCAAGGACAAGCGCATCACGCAGCAAATCACGGAGGAACTCTGCAAAACTTTCGTCACGCCGTTCGAACGGGAGGATATCGAGGCTCTCTCCCTTGCCCTCTATCGCATTCCTAAAACGGTCGAAAAAATCGTGGAGCGCTTGACCATTTGCCCTGCCCGCGTGCCGCGCGCCAGTATGCAGCGCCAGGTTGTCCTGCTGGAAGAAGCGGTCGACTCAGTTGTCTTCATGGTCAAGGAATTGCGCAAAGGCACCCAAATCGAACGCATCCAAGATGCGCATTCGCGTCTCCAATTCGCTGAAGGCGAGGCCGACAAAGTCATGCTAGCCCTCGTCAAGGATCTCTACAACGGTCCGTACGAGGCGAAAGAAGTGGTTATTTTAATGGAGCTTTATGATCTCGTGGAGACCGCCGTCGATCGCGCGCGCGACGCCGGCCTCGTAGTCTTTCAGATCATGTTAAAATATTCCTAAGCCCGACCGCTGATCGCGACCGAGCCCATGACTATCTTTCTTATCGTTCTCCTGGCGGCATTGGCTTTTGAGTACATCAACGGCTTTCATGATGCCGCAAATGCCATCGCCACGGTCGTTTCAACCAAAGTACTGACGCCGCGCCAGGCGATTGCGTTGGCGGCGGTATTTAATCTGGTCGGAGCTCTCATGGGTACCGCCGTCGCCAGCACGATCGGCAAGGGTTTGGTGGACACTCATTACGTGACCATGGTTACGATCTTTGCTGGCCTCACTGGAGCGATCGTGTGGAATTTGCTCACGTGGTGGCTGGGCCTGCCGTCGAGCTCAAGTCATGCCCTAATCGGAGGGCTGTGCGGCGCGGCCATCGCTTCAGCTGATGGCAACTGGAACGTAATGCACTGGGCGACGACCGATGCCAAGGGAGCCGCCGCCGGCCTTTGGCCCAAGGTGGTTTTGCCCATGCTCACCTCCCCGCTCGTTGGATTCTTCGGCGGGGCGGTGCTGATGCTTTTGCTCACCATGCTGGTGCACCGCCTCCGGCCGCGCATCGTGAATGGAATATTTGGCAAGCTACAGCTGGTGAGCGCTGGCTTCATGGCGCATAGTCATGGTTCCAATGATGCGCAAAAAACGATGGGCATCATCGCCCTCGCCCTTTTCACCGGCACAAAATCGGGCGCCTTTAAGGATTTGCCGGACTGGCTGGCTTTTCTGCGCACTCCGGAATTTGTCGTAGATCAATGGGTGGTCATCACCTGCGCCGTCGTCATGGCAGCGGGTACGGCCGCCGGCGGCTGGCGCATCATTCGCACCATGGGTCACAAAATGGTTAAACTCCAACCCGTGCACGGCTTCGCTGCCGAGACGACTGCCGCCATGATCATCCACTTTGCCTCTACCTTGGGCATCCCCCTTTCCACCACTCACGCTATTTCCACCTCGATTATGGGCGTGGGCGTGGCGAAACGTTTTAGCGCCGTCAAATGGGGCGTGGTCGAACGCATTATCTGGGCATGGATCTTCACCTTGCCAGCGTGCGGGCTCATGGGCTATCTCACCCAATTGCTCTGCACTCAATTGGGTTATCGCTAGGAAGGTCGGTCCCGAAAAAAATTCAGGCCGACGAGATGACCGGCGCCGGTGGACCGGCGAGCACCGCATTGAGTTGCTCCGCTTCACCTGTCTCAACAGCGCTGAGCTGAATCAGGCTGTGCAGCGAATTGAAATGCTTCGTCCATTCAAAGTCACCGCCGTGTCCATCAATGACCTGATTGAAAAGCAGCTTCTTCTCGACCTTAAGCGCCTGGATACGCTCTTCGATGGTGCCAGCGGTAACCATACGGTAGACGAACACCGTATTCGTCTGACCAATCCGATGCACGCGGTCGATGGCTTGATCCTCCACCGCGGGATTCCACCACGGATCGAGCAAGAAAACATAGTCAGCCGCATGCAAAGTAATGCCCGTGCCGGCCGCTTTAAGACTAACGAGCATGGCGGCGGCCCCTCGCGCGGTCTGGAAATCTCGCACGGGCTTCTGCCGATCAACTGTCATGCCCGTAATTTCATAGCGGGGTAATTCTGGGTAATGCTGAATGAGGGCCGCGCGGACCCGATCCAGCAGGGTAACAAATTGTGAAAAAATCACGACCTTGTGACCACTCCCCACCACCTCGGCTAATTTTTCAATCAGCAGCTGCAGCTTGCCGCTGTTCGTCAGCGGAGAATTTAACCACGGCAGCAAATCTGGGTCACAACACACCTGCCGCAACCGGGTCAGTAGCGCGAGAAAACCAAATGATTTTTCCCGTAAGGCCAACCCGATGTCCTCGCCCAGCCGCGCTAAACCTTCCGTACAAATACGCGCATACTCGGTGCGCTGCACCTCGGTTAGCGGACACAACAAATCCATTTCCACTTTGGGCGGCAGCTCTTTGGCTACTTCATTTTTTGTCCGCCGCAGAATAAAAGGCGCCACCTGCTGGCGCAGTCGCTGCATCGTGCCCTCGCGATCATGCAGCAAAGCAGCCTCAAAAGCCGTGCGCGAGCCCAGCAGACCGGGAAGCAAGTAACGGAAGATCGACCAGAGATCGAGTTGCCGATTTTCTAGCGGCGTACCCGTGAGCACTAAACGGTGTTGAGTGCGAATAGCGAAACAGGCCTGCGTTACTTTAGCGTCAGGATTTTTAATAAACTGACCCTCATCCAGAATTGCGTAGCCAAATTCTAGGCCATCCAGGAGCGACCGATGCTTGCGGAGTTGCGTATAGCTCGCGAGCCAGATGCAGGGCGCTGGGTTGGTCTTGAAATTATTGCCTGATTTCAGCGTGTCGATCTTGGCCCCGGGATAAAAGCGGGCCAACTCCTCTCGCCAGACCGGCACCACGCTCGCTGGGCACACCACCAAATGCCGCCGGCCCAGCATCGGCCGGGATTCCAGCAAGGCGATAACTTGGGCGGTCTTGCCCAAACCCATCTCATCGGCGAGCAGGCCGTGACACTCCGTCTCGCATAAATGGTGCATCCACTCCACTCCACGGCATTGATATTGGCGCAAAAATTCTGGGAGCGCCGGTGGCGCTGGCGACGGCGATAAAACTTTCTGCCGCCACGCGTCGAGCTCTGTGCCGAGCGTAACTTTGATGCGGTTATCGTTGAAGAGGGAAAAAATTAAATAAGGAGGAATTGTCCCATCGATAGAAGTTTCCTCAAAATTGCGGCGCCACTGGTTAAAGCTTTCCCACTTTTCCGGCGTCATGGTGACGATGCCTAAATCGGGCAAAAGCATCGGTGTTCGCCCATGCTTCAGCAAAGCCGCGGCTTGTTCCTTCGTCAGGAGCTTTTCGCCCGCCCGGAAAATCCAGCGCAAATTGAGTCCGCCGCCGCTGTGGCGATCCGCCACGGCTTCGATCTCGATCACCCGCGCACCCTGCTTGAGGTTGCCGACCTTCACATCTAACTCGATCGCGAATTGCTTTTTCCAATGGGGCAAGAGGTCGCGGAGAAAGCCGGGAATATCACTCAGCGCATCGAGCGCATAAGCGTGGGTACTCTGGTTGTAACGGAAGTGGGCCTTTCGCGCATAGGTCGCTAGCGCGATGAGCTTGGCCCGCTCAGCGGCCGTCGGATGGTTTAAGGTATTGCCGAGCGCCGGGATTCGGCTGCGCCCTTGCTTCCAGTAAGCGAGGAAAACCAATCCGTCTGCCGTCGTGGTGAAACTTAAGAGCAGATCCCGCGGGGGCTGATTGGAATCATGCTTAGGGGCGGATGGGTTACTAACCGGACCGTGACCGTTGGTCCCCGGGCTCACGTTCGACTTGGCCGATGTCCCCGGCAGCAGCGCCGCGATTTCATCAACCAATAATTCTTCAATCTCATGCAACCCGGCCACCGCGATGGCGTGAGCTAAGCCTAAGTCAGTTGACGAGGACCGCACCTTGAGTTCCTCCCCGTCCCACTCGATGACCGTATATTCTTCGCGTTTCTCAACCTTGCGATGAATAATGGCATCCTTCGCGCCCAATTCTACTTCGCGGATCTCGCCGTTACGATACATCTCGTGACCGCGCTCCACTTGGGACGCGTCAAAATGCCCCTCCCAGTCGGCCTCAAGGCGGCCGAACCAGAATTCGAGCGATTGCGGAGTATAGATACGCTTGGGCCCGTGGGTTTGCATCAAGCTAAAGGTGAACGTTAGGAACTTTCGCGTACGGCGTGCAACTCCTATTTGGCATTTTTACCCCAGCTCACCATCGACCATAATTCACATCATTGTCACGGACACGCCACGTTGAATTCACATTGCTCGCCCAAGCTAATAATGACTCGATCGGAGGTTAGTGACCAACGAACGAGTTAACCTGCGTGAACCTTGCTCTCGTTACAGAAACTTATTCTCCAGAAATAAACGGTGTCGCCATGACCCTCGGCCGCCTCGTGGACGGCCTCGCTCAACGCGGCCATCGGCTGACAATTATTCGTCCGCGCCAACGGCATGAGTCCCCGCGCTTCAGCGTAACTCAACGCGTCGCCTGCCGCCAAGTGCGCCTACCAGGCATTCCAATTCCTGGTTACCCTCAACTTCGACTGGGCCTGCCCGCTAGTCGGCGCCTCCGCCAACTCTGGTCCTTGAGCCGCCCTGATTTAGTGCATGTCGCCACCGAAGGCCCCCTCGGCGCCTCGGCCATCACCACCGCTCACGAATTTGGTATTCCCGTGACCTCGAGCTTTCATACCAATTTTGATCAATACACCCGCGATTATCGCATCGGTTGGTTAAAGCCGGTCGTCGCCGCGTGGCTGCGCCACCTTCACAATCGAACGCGCCGCACTTTCGTGCCCACGCCGACCTTGCTCACCCGGCTCTCCACAGAAGGATACACTAACCTGCGTTTACTTTCGCGGGGCGTGGATACGGCACTTTTTTATCCCGCCCAGCGCGATGCATCACTGCGCGCCTCCTGGGGGGTAGCGCCGGAGGATCCGGTTATTGTGCATGTCGGGAGAATCGCTCCGGAGAAAAATTACCCACTGCTCTTCCGCGCCTTCGATGCGGTTAAAGCAGTCGAGCCACGGGCTCGACTCGTGCTGGTCGGCGATGGGCCCCGACTATCTGCGTATCAACGCCAACGCCCTGACGTAATTTTCACGGGCTTTTACACCGGCCTTAATCTCGCCCGACACTACGCCTCGGGTGATCTCTACCTGCACGCGAGTTCAACCGAGACGTTCGGCAACGTTATCACCGAGGCTCTCGCGAGCGGCCTAGCGGTCAGCGCGTTCGATTACGCAGCCGCCCATGAATTTATTCGCCACGAGGAAAATGGCCTGGTCGCACCGGCCGACGATGAGGTCGCCTTTTTTGCTAACGCGAGGCGGCTCATCACTGACCGGCCGCTGCGCCAACGCCTGCGCGCCGCTGCGCCTGGCGCCGTTCACAACCGATCGTGGGATGCGGTCATCGATGGTTTTGCCGCCGATCTGACGGAAGCGATGCACGAAATTCCCACGCCCCCGCGATCTTCGCCAAAATTGACCCACCCGCAAACTCGCCCTGCAGCTGACCGCTCATGAGCAAACCCGCCCTCCATGTTCGCTCCGTTATCGTCTCAGATGTTCACCTCGGCACCCCCCACAGCAAGGTCGAGGAAGTAACCCACTTCCTCAAACACGTCCGCTGCGATCGGCTTATTTTAAACGGGGACATCATTGACGGCTGGCGCCTACGCCGCGGGGGAACTTGGACTAAAGCGCACACCCGTTTTATTCGGCGCGTCCTGACCATGATTCAAAAACGCGATACGGAAGTAATTTACTTACGGGGAAATCATGACGATTTCATCGGCCGCTTACTGCCGCTGCAATTCGACCGCCTCAACTTAGTGGAAGAGTATATCTTGGAAACCGCCCAGGGACGTTATCTCGTCCTCCACGGCGATGTTTTTGATGGGATCATCAAGCACATGGTTATCTTAGCGCACCTCGGCGACGCCGGCTACGCTCTCCTCTTGCGCCTGAATCGCTTCTATAACTGGTTTCGCGCGCTTCGCGGCAAAGAATATTTCTCCCTCAGCCAAGCGATCAAAGCTCGCGTCAAACAAGCGGTTAGCTTCATCGGGAAATTCGAGGACCAGATTGCCTCGCTCGCGCGTGACCGCGGCTGCCGCGGTGTGATCTGTGGGCACATTCATACACCGGCGGATAAAATGATTGGCGATATCCATTATCTCAACTCGGGCGACTGGGTTGAGTCACTGACGGCCATCATCGAACACCACGATGGCCGCTTTGAACTGCTCACCTTTCAGCAATTTCTTGCTCAATTCCCCCGGCCCTCCGCTCCCACGATCGATGAAATTGATGAGCTAGCGCCACTGCCGGCCTGATGGCACGGACGCCGTTCCAAGCTCACCCATGGAAAAAATCCTCATCCTCACCGCCGGCTATGGGGAAGGTCATAATAGTGCCGCCCGCGCACTCCAAAGTGCTTTCAACGAAAACCCTGCGGTCGAAGCTGAATTAATTGATCTATTTGCGCTGCGCGCACCCCGCCTCAATAATTTTTCTCGGCGCGCTTATGTTAAGGTGATCAATACCGCCCCGAAAATCTGGAGTGCCATTTACGGCTGGCTCGATCGCTCGCCCCTGGTGCCGCTGACTTTTAAGGCGCTCGGCAGTCACCGCGAATTACTTGGCCGCTTGATCGCCGAAAAAAAGCCCAGCGCCATTTGCTCCACCTACCCGGTCTACGCTTGGCTGCTCAACGATCTCCGGCGGCGCGGCCACCAATTCTGCCCGCATTACACGATCATCACCGACGCGCTTACCATTAATTCGCTCTGGTTTCGCACGCCTTCCGCTGGGTGGTTTGTGACCGACCCCGATTCTGGTGCCGTGCTCTGCACTCGAGGAATTCCGGCGGAACAGGTGCACGTCAGCGGCTTTCCCGTCGCCCTGGCGTTCGCTGATCGCCGCCCAGACTGGCAGCCCCCGGAACTCACGCGAACGACTCGGCGGAAAATTTTATTCATGATTAACTCGGGGCGCAGCCACGCCTTGCAGATTGCCCGAGCGCTGCTGCAGCACCGTGACTGGCAAATTACTTTCACCGCCGGACGTGATTTGGCTCTGCAGCAAGAGCTCAAAAATCTCGCGACCGGAGCGCCCGCTCAGGCGACGGTGCTGGGCTGGACTAACGACATTCCCGAACTGCTCATGACCCATCATGTTGTCATCAGCAAAGCCGGAGGGGCTACGACGCAAGAATCCATCAATGCGCACTGCCCTTTACTCGTGAGTCAAATTGTGCCCGGGCAGGAAGAAGGAAATTATGAACTCATTCGCCGACACGACGCGGGGGCACTCACGGAAACCCCCCAAGCCATCGTCGCGACCCTGCAACGCATCTTCGCCAGCGACGCGGCGATTTGGCAACACTGGCGCGCGAACCTTCAGCGCTTCGCCCAACCCGCCGCCGCGCGAACCATCGCCACCACGGTGCTGAGTAAGTCTGCCAAAATTGGCGACCAGTGATCGCGCGTAGGCCTGGCGCGAAACTTAAGCCCCGCGCGCCGCGAGCTGCGCACGAATGACGAGCAGGGTGCGCTCGGTCGCGCCGCAATGCTCCGCATGCCAAGCCCGCGCCGCTGACGCGAGTTTCTCGCGCTGCGGCGCATCTTCCAGCAATGTGACCGCCGTGGTGATCAGCTCCGGAGCGGACGTGACTTTGCGTACCGCACCAGCCTCGGTTAGGGTACGGATAATCTCCCGAAAATTGCTCATATTCGGTCCGTGCAGAATTGGCTTACCGAGGACCGCGGCCTCGACCGGCGTCTGACCACCTTCATGCGGAGCCAGACTCTTCCCCACGAATACTAAATCTGCCAGCTGGGTAAATTGCCGGAGCTCACCCGTAGTATCGCCGACGACCACCGCCACCGGCGCGGACTCTCGCCCAGCGGCTAGCCCTTGATCACGATAGGAACCCGTGGAGCGAAAATGATAAGTGAGCCCTGATAATTCTAGCCAACTCCGCAACTCCGCCCGACGTTCCGCATGACGAGGCACCAGCAATAAGGAAACGTTCAAGCCACGCTCACGCGCCGAGCGCAACACGGTGAGCAGCGCCGCCTCTTCTCCCGGCCAGGTGGAGGAGCCCAGTAACACCAAACCAGTCCCGAGTCCCAGCTGACGACGCAGTGCCGCTCGCGCACTCTCACCCATCAACGGAATATCGACATCAAGTTTAAGATTACCAGTCGTCTGCAGACGCTCCGGCGGGAAACCCAAAGCCTTGAAGCGTTGCTCATCCCGCCGTGAAGCACAGAGCACTTGAGTGAGACCGCGTGACAACGGTTGGAGGAAAGCCCGGAAACGCAAGGCACGGCGAAAGCTTCGGTCCGAAAGCCGGGCATTAATACTCAGCACGGCGACGCCACGTGCGGCCGCTTGATCCACGTGCTCAGGCCAGCGCTCGCCTTCCATCAAAATACAAAGATCCGGCTGGATTCGCCGCCAAGCGCGGGCATTAAAAGCCCAGAAATCTAACGGGAAATAACCAATGCCAATGGTCAAGGCGGCATACTTTTCTTGCGCCAATTTGTAACCAGTACTCGTGGTCGTAGTGAGATAAATTTCCGTGCGCCCCTCTTGGTGCAACGACTCCAGCAAGGGAGCGAGCGCGAGCATCTCCCCAACACTCACCGCCTGCAGCCAAATTCGCCGCACCCCTAATGCTTTCGCCGGCAATTGATCCGTGCCCCCAAAGCGGTGGCTGAATTTTTCGAGATAGCCCCCCCGGCGCCGCATCCGCCATAAATAATAGGGCGTCGCAATCAGCAACAGCGGCAGAAAAAGAAATCGATAAACCCAGATCACGATGACAAAAGCGCCCAGCGGCGACGCGGCTTTACGCCCAGATTAAAATGCCCTCTGTTTCGCATCAATAACCTAAGTGACGTTATTTATTGGCCCAACACCCACGCAAAAATTAAAGGAGCGACGATGGTGGCATCGCTCTCGACAATGAATTTGGGCGTCGAAGCCGCCAGCTTGCCCCAGGTAATTTTCTCATTCGGGACGGCTCCCGAATAACTGCCATAGCTGGTTGTAGCGTCACTGATTTGCGCAAAATACCCCCACAACGGAATGCCGCGGCGTTCGAGATCTTGGTGCAACATTGGCACAACGCAGATGGGAAAATCTCCGGCAATGCCACCGCCGATTTGGAAGAAACCCAAACTGCCCTCCCCATTCTTTAAACAGGTGGCCGTCTTTGTATAATATTGCGCCAACCAAGTCATGTACTCGATCCCCGTCCGGACCGTGTGGACATGCTTGACGTCACCGCGAAT
Organism: Opitutus sp. GAS368; assembly: GCA_945861645.1. Classification (GTDB taxonomy): domain Bacteria; phylum Verrucomicrobiota; class Verrucomicrobiia; order Opitutales; family Opitutaceae; genus Lacunisphaera. The sequence goes on from CAMAVZ010000013.1 coordinate 11,704, forward strand.
CACCGCTGCCGCATACATGTTGCCGAGCGTGGCATCCTCCCAGCCAGGCACGATAATCGGCAGATTTTTTTCGCAGGCGGCGATTAACCAAGAATTCTTGGGATCAATCTGGTAACTCTTCCGCAGCTTCCCGCTCCGGATAATTTTATACATGAACTCATGGGGGAAATAACGTTCGCCCGCCCGATCAGCTTTAATCCATTCGGCCAACACCACTCCCTCGATGCGCCGCATCGCTTCCATCTCAGGAATACAGGTATCGGTCACGCGGTTCATATGCCGCCCCAGCAGCGCCTGCTCATCGGCTGCCGTTAGCTGACGATACTGCGGCACTCGCTCATAATAATCATGCGCCACCAGATTAAAAATATCTTCCTCTAAATTGGCGCCGGTGCAGACGATCGCATGGACTTTATTCTGACGAATCATCTCGGCTAACGAAATACCCAGTTCGGCCGTTGACATCGCCCCAGCCAACGTCACTAGCATTTGCCCACCCGCTTTGAGATGCGCCTCATACCCCTTCGCGGCATCCAACATTGCCGCCGCGTTAAAGTGACGATAATTGTGGGCGATGAACTGAGACACCGGCCCCTTCTTCCGCGCCAGGGCGGCATTGACGAATTCGGGCTTGGACTTGGCTTGCATAGATCTCAGCAAGCGTGTGGGCCGCCCATTTGGCCACACAAAAGTCGCCTGACTCACATTAACTAAATCCATAAATTACTGATATACAGTTAAATAAAATTTATATCTAAAAATTAATGGCAGATTTTAGCCCAGCCCTGAATCGCTAAGAATAATTGCTCACTCGTGCAGGCCATCGCCCGCCAGCAGCTTAGAATCTGCGGCCAGTTTCTCGAAAATTCAGCAGCGAAAACTCAAGCCCTGGATCGGCAGCGAGGTGGTTTGGGGCGGTCGGAGACTGACCCGCCAATCCCAGTTTTGACATCGCCGCGGTGACGAGCAATCATGCTCGAGAAATATGGAACATCTGCACGCCTATTGGCGCATGGAATATATTGAAGCGCCGCGCACCAAGGCTGGCGGCGATTTATTTTTAGAGCTCCCCGCCCTCGGCGATGATGTCGCGGCCCTCATCATCTATCGCAGCCCGTTGAGCTATCTGATTCTCAATCGTTACCCCTACAATGCGGGCCACCTCCTCGCGGTGCCCTTTCGCAAGGTAGCTGATCTGGTCGAACTCACGTCCGCAGAACGAGCCGACCTCATGGACACCATAATCTTTGGGCAGACGGTGCTGCGTGCCGCCCTAAAACCAGATGCCTTCAACCTGGGGTTCAACCTCGGCGCTGGTGCGGGCGGGAGCATCACCCATTTACACGCTCACATCGTTCCCCGCTGGAATGGGGATACCAATTTCATGCCCGTCATCGGCCAAACCCGCGTCCTCCCCGAGGCCCTGGCCTCCCTGTATCAACGCCTCCGCGGTATCGCCGATCACTTAAAGTCTACGGTTTAACCGACCGCTCGCCCGCGCTCCAGTTTCTCCCCTCCCCCAGTGTCCGAATCCAAAACGCTCCGTTACCCCAACGCCCGCTACCTCCAACAGCTGTATTGTGGCAGCGAGGACAATCTCTTACTCGTTGAGCGCGCCCTTAACGTGCGGCTGATCACCCGGGATGAATGGCTAAAAATCGAAGGGCTGCCGCCGGCGATGGACCGAGCTGAAGAATTTTTTACGCTCCTCAATTTGGGGCGCACGCAGGGCCTCACCTGGCGCACGCCCGATTTCATCCGACTCCTCGAACTGTATAGCCATGATGGCGGCACCAGCCTGCGCGCCCTGTTTACGGAACCACTGGTAATCACGACTAATCGCAAAAGCGTGGTCCCTAAAACCATCGGCCAAAAGCTCTACCTTCAAGCCATCCAAAAAAATCCCATCGTGTTTGGCATCGGCCCAGCGGGCACGGGTAAGACCTACCTCGCGATGGCCGCCGCAATTTCAGCTCTGCTGCAAGGTCAGGTGCAACGCCTCATCCTAACGCGCCCGGCCGTCGAGGCGGGCGAGACGCTCGGCTTTCTCCCGGGAGATCTGCGCGAAAAAATCTTACCCTATCTACGACCACTCTACGACGCCTTGCACGATATGCTCGACCCCGAAGATGTGGTCACCTTATCCGAAAAAGGCGTAATTGAAATCGCCCCACTCGCTTACATGCGCGGGCGCACCTTAGCCAACGCTTACATCATCCTCGATGAAGCGCAGAATACTACCCCCGAGCAAATGATGATGTTTCTCACTCGTTTGGGTGATGAATCACGCATCATCGTCACCGGCGATATCACCCAGATTGACCTCCCGCGTAATAAACCCTCCGGTTTAACCCAAGCTCCGCGCGTATTAAAAAACATTCCCGGGATTGAATTTCATACCTTTACTGCCTCGGACGTCGTGCGCCATCCGCTCGTGCAAAGAATTATCGAAGCCTATGAGCAGTCGAAAGGCACCGCCGACCGCAGTCCATGAGTTCACCGGCTAACCCAGTCCGTACCGTTGCCATCCGCAACGCCCACCCGCAACTGCGCTTGGCCCGCCCCGCGATCACCGCGGCGATTGCCATCCTAGATCAACACGCAGCGCGCTTCCTCGGCGGCTGCCCGCCCGGCGAATTATCACTCGCGTTCCTCACCGACCAATCACTCGCAAAAATTCATGCCGATTTCATGAACGACCCCACGGCCACTGATGTCATCACCTTCGAAGGCGATGCTGCGGCTGGCCTCGCCGGGGAAATTTGCGTTTCGGCTGACACCGCCGCCCGTTTTATCCGACTCAAGTTAAGCGGCCCGCGAACTTCTCGGCGACGGGCGAAGCTAACAGCTGGACCAACCCCGTTCGCGGAGGAGCTGATGCTTTATGTGGTCCACGGCTGGTTGCATCTCGCTGGTTATGATGACCTCGAGCCGACTAAAAAACGCCGAATGCGCGCGGCCGAAGCGCGCGCGATGAAATTACTGCGGACGGCTCAAGCTGTGCCGGCTTTTAAGTTAAGCCGCTAACCGCAGAGCCAACGGGCAGGCGAATAAGACGGCCATCGCCAACATCTAAAAAAATCAGTGGCATCCCCAGTCATCTCTGGTTCACTGCCTACTTATGCCTAACTCCCGCCTCGCTTCGCTGCGCAATGCCTTTCTCACAGGGCTGCTCTTGCTCGCACCGCTCGTCGTCACGGTTTGGGCTTTTCTCAAAATTATAGATATCGTGGGGGGGAGTTTCCGGCCACTTTTTGATACGCTCATCCCGAACCGCTTGCAGGATATTCCGCTGGTCTGGGAAATGGCGGTCACGGTGGTAGTTTTTGCCTTGGTCACACTGTTCGGACTGATCTCCCACTATTTTTTTGGAAAATACCTGCTCGATCTTGGTGAACGAGTGATTCTCGCCATCCCGGGCCTCAATACCGTTTATCGCTCCGTCAAACAGCTGGTCTCCACGTTCGGATCCCAAAATCGCAATCTCTTCAGTCGCGTCGTGCTCGTTCAATATCCACGACCGGGCGTGTGGACACTCGGTTTCCTCACGAGCAAAACCCAAGCAGAGGCGCAGACCCGCGCCGGTTGCGAACTCTGGTCAGTCTTTATTCCCACCTCCCCGAATCCCACCAGCGGCTTTATGCTATTCTTCCCGCCAGCTGAAATCATCGAACTAGAAATGTCTGCCGGCGATGGTATGAAAATGGTGATCTCAGGCGGTGCGATGATCCCTACCTGGCCGGATGCCGCGAGCGCTCAAGCAGAGCTGAAAGCTAAAGTCTAAGCGGGCCGGCTCTGCGCCCTGACCGTCACCCCCTATGCCCGGTCAACAGCTCCAAACGGAGGCCTTCATCCTCGCCAAGCAGCCTTCCGGTTCCGATTCGTTTGAGCAGTTGACGGCTTTCTCCCGTACGCAGGGCAACCTGCATTGCCTGCGCCGGATGAGTCAGAGCAAGACGGCGCTCACGCCTCTGGACTTATTTGACGAGGCTGAACTTTGGCTCGAATCCACCAACCAAGGTCGCACGTGGTTCATCAAGGAGCACCGCTTCATCCAGCGCGAACCTGGCATCGGCCGATCCTATGAAACCCTCCGCGCCGCTGCGGCCCTCGCCACACTCGTCTGCCGTAACCCCGTAGCTGACGAATCCCGCGCGGCCGTCGCTGGCTTACTTCGATCCAGCCTGACCGCACTCGGGGCCGGTGGACGCCCAGATATTATCTGGCTCAAGACACTCTTCTGTTTTCTCCGAGATGAAGGCTACCCCGTGAAACAACAGTGGTGGCTAGAACTCTCCGCGAGCGAACGTGAGCTCGCAGCTACCCTCATCAATCAACCCCTCGCCGCCCAACTAGCCACTCCCGAGACCGTCGCCGTAATCATCCGCCGGCTCGAGGAATGGATGCAGCGCGAAACAGAAGTGCGCGTGGCGTGAGCTAGCCCCATGGAGTTCTCCCTCGAAAAGAAAACTGCCAGCCTCAGCGTCGGCGATTTCGCCAGCTTTACCCTCGGGCCCCAATCAGCTGTCGGCGGCCCCCAAGGCATCGAACGCGCCCAACTGGGCCAGCAATGGCACCATACATTACGCCGCCAGGTGGAACAAGAATTCACGATCGATGGCACGCTGCGCGCAGACGTACAATTTGAGACCGCCATTAGCGGTCAACTGGTGCACCGCGGTTGGACCTTTCTGCTCGCCGGTCGCATCGATCAGATCATCAGTCGCACCTTGCGGGAAATAAAAAGTGTCACCCAGCATCTCCCCGCTGACGAGGCTACGCTGCGGGCCGACTACCCCAGCTATTTTCGCCAACTCGCCGCTTACCTGGTGCTCGCCCGCACGACCGCGCTACCACTGAACTCCTTCGAAACCGCGATGGTTAACCCGCGCGACCGCCCAACCCAACCTGCCCCACTTCGGGCCGAACTAATTTTTGTCGAAACCAGTTCAGGGCTGACCCAAACCATCGCGCTAACCCCGTTCGACGAAGCGCTCATCTATCATCAGCTGGATGCGCTCGTCGAATTTCTAAATCTACGCGCTCGCGCCACCGCGCGGCGCCGCGACTTAGAATTTCAGCCGGCTTTTACTACCCTCCGCCTAGGACAGGAGAACATCCAAAAAGATTTAGCCGCCGCCTTTGCCGACCACGGCGGCGCCCCCACCCATGAGCGGATCTCGCGAAAAATTCTTTTTTTCGAAGCCCCCACTGGCTATGGCAAAACTGGCTGCGGGCTCGAATTTGCTCTCACCCAGCTGCGGGCGGGACATTTCGCTCGTCTCATCTGGCTCACCGGTAAAGCCACCGGCCAATTGCAAGTGGTACACACGCTTCAGCAGATGACCACCCCGAGAGAGCATAACCAATTAGGCCACCAGACCCCTTTAGCTTTCTGGCAAGTGCGGAACAAATCGGAGCACTGCGTTAATCATACTTTTCACTGCGTGCGCGCGGGCTGCGATTATCTCGCTGACGCCCCCGAACGTTGGGCGCAGAGCGGCTTGGCCAAATTCTATCTCGATGACCAACAACCGCGTGACCTCGAGTACCTCCGCACGGCCGGCCGCGAGGCGCGGATTTGTCCCTATGAAATAACCCGCACCGCCCTGGCTTTTCAAGATGTCTGGATTGGCGATTTCAATTATGTCTTCGCTCCCGGTAATCGTGGAGTTTTTTTTGACCAACCCGGCTTTAATCCGGCGGAGACGCTGTTGATTATCGATGAGGCCCACAACCTGCCCTCGCGGGTGGCGGGAGCCTATTCCCACCGCGCCAATGAGCGAACGGCTCGCCTCCTCTTGGTCGAGCTCGAGCATTTACAGGCCCCCGCACCGCTGGGGCAGGCCATCGAGGATTGGATCATGTTGCTCGCCTCCCTCAAACCGGCGGAATCGCTGGACCATGCGCTGGAAGATGAAATTCACGAACTTATCGCCCGCGTAGCCAATTTAGTTAGCACGCTCCCGCTAGACTACGCTGCGCTCGGGCCACAACCCGCCGAAGCTCTTTGGCAATTTGCCGCCTTAGGCGACTTCCTCCATGATCGCACCTTAACGAAATTGCTCTGGGTCCCACGGGAAGGTGAGCTCGAGTTCACCTGCGTCGATGCCGCTCCGGCCATCGGTGATACGCTCAGAAAATTTGGCGGCGCCATCCTGATGTCAGCTACCCTGCAGCCCTACGATAATATCGCCGCGGCTTGTGGACTAACGGGCGAAGACGAGCCGGCAACGGCGGCCATGATGAACCGCCATTTATCCGCCAATCCTCCCCCTGCTTATGCCACCCTGCACGCGCCCACCCCCTGGCGCGCGGGCGCCTATGACATCGCCGTGGATCTGCGCGTTGAGACGACCTACAAACAACGCGCCAGTCACTATGGCACGACGGCTGCCACGATTGAAACCCTGCACGCCGCCGCCACTCGGATCTCGGCCTTTCGCGCCCCACCCGCCGCGCTCGTGGCCGTCGCCATTTTCTTTCCCTCCTATGCCTACGCTGAAGCCGTCCTCCGCGCGCTGGAGCAAAACGGCTCAGTGCTGCGCGTGGCCTTGCAGCCTAAGTTACCTGACCTCGCCGCGCAATCAGCTTGGGTGGAAGAGAGCCTCAAGCTGGCGGACGCCCTTTTCCTGGTTCTCGGCAGCAGTTTCGCCGAAGGCATCGATCTCCTCGGCGGACGAATTACGCATGCGATGGTCGTAGGTCCAGCCTTGCCCGAAGTTAATGCGGTGCAAAAAGCCCGGCTCGCGGCGCTAGCCGGGCTCGGGCGCGAAGCGGCTTTTCGCCGCGTCTATCAAATTCCTGGCCTGCAGAAAGTGAATCAAGCGCTCGGCCGACTCGTGCGGGCGCCAGGGCAACACGCCAAAGTTTTGCTGCATTGCTGCCGTTTTGCGGAGCCGAGCTACGCGGGACTCCTCGCGACCGACTACCAAATGTTCACGGAAATTGCCGCTGAGGCTGAGCTGCTAAATTGGCTCCACCAAACTAAAGTTTAGCGCGGGGCCAATCAGACCAAGGGCGACTCGCCGAGCAAGTTAGCAAAAATTAATTTGCCGCTCCCATTGGGCAAAACCCCGATAATTTCTGCCGTGACGCGTTTGCCGACATAAGCCCGCGCGTGATTAACCACCACCAGAGAGCCATCGGGCAAATAGCCGAGCGCCTGCCCATCCTCTTTGCCAACTTTAATCAGTTCAATGGCGATGCTTTCCCCAATGACTAATTCAGGTCGCAACGCGCTTTCGAGCGCCTGTAGATCTAGCCAAGCAACCCCTTGAAATTGCGCCATCTTCGCGAGATTAACATCGGTCGTTAGCAATTTAGCCCGCATCGATTGGGCAAGGAAGATCAACTTGGCTTCGCTATCCTGCAAACGAGCGACCTCACTCTGCTGAATACGAATATCAAGGTGCTTGATAGCGCGCAGATCATTCAAGACCTGTAGACCGCGCCGCCCGCGCGCCTGCTTCACCGCATCATCGGCATCGGCAATCAGCTGCAATTCATTGAGCACAAAAGTTGGAATAATCAGCGCCGCACCCATAAATTGGGTTTGGCAAATTTTCGCAATCCGGCCGTCGACCAAAGCGGTTGTATCAACGATGACCAACGGAACTTCTACTTCTTGCGGCACGAAACGCACATACGGAATGACTAAATTAAAATCATCTTTACCGCGCAACGCGATGACCGTGCCGAGATAGGTGCAAATGATGAACAAGGCCATTTGCACCAGATAAATAATCTGGGAATCGCCGCGGTTAAGCAGTGGCGAATTAGCAACCAACCAAGCCACGAGGGCCCCCATGCCTAAGCCAAAAGTGACCGCCGTCAGACCGCGCACCGAGAATCCCTTCAGCAGGAGATCCACGAGGATCACTAACACCCCCAGCATCAGGCCAATGCTGACAGCGAGCTCTCGCCGCTGGTCCCATTCTTCTACGGTATAGCAGATCAACCAGCTCGCGATCGCACAAAATGCGATAAATAAAATCCGAATAACGAGCAGAGTTTTATTCATGGGCAAAATGACTGCCTTAATTAAAAAACCCCCGATTCTTCAACCCCAGGAGAAGAAACGGCAGAATCAGGAAAATAATCATGACGCCATAAAGAATCATTTGTGCCCGCTGGGCTTTCTTCTCTAGCTCTGGGTTAGGCACACTCATCTACCGCATCCGACCAATCCCCTCATCCGATGACAACGCAATACTGGCTCGTTAAATCAGAACCCTCCGCCTACGCGTGGGCCGATCTGGTGCGCGATCGGCGCACCGCGTGGACCGGCGTACGCAACTACGCCGCTCGGCTACACCTTAAAACCATGCAAAAAGGGGATGAAGTCTTTTTTTACCATAGCGTTGAAAGCAAGAGCATCGTGGGCCTAGCCCGGGTGACCAAAATATTTTTTCCTGACCCGACCGCCCCCAATGAGGATTGGGCTGCGGTTGAGCTCACTGCCGTCGTGGCCTTGGCCCAACCCGTCACCCTCGCCCAAGTCAAAACTGACGCAAAGCTACAAAACATTGCTCTCGTTCGCCAAAGTCGACTTTCAGTCATGCCCCTCCGACCGGCGGAATTCGCGCAGATCAAACAGCTCGGCGGCATCTGAGCCCACCCTCGCGGCATCACCTCAGCGCAGCCACAAGCTCGACAATTTCGCTAGAGAAGTTTTTCGTTACTCCGATCACGTGACCAACCATATCGCCATTCTCGGCTCGGGTCTCCTTGGCGCCTCTGTCGCACAGGCTGCTCGTCATTTCAGCGCCGCCCAGCGTATCACCCTCTGGGCCCGCCGACCCGAAACCCGCCAAGAACTGAAGGGGCAAACGTGGTGCGACCACGTCGCTGCTTCCGCAACCGACGCGGTCAAGGGCGCCGAGTTAACGATCATCTGCAGTCCGGTAGATCAAATTATCCCGCTGCTTACTACCATTGCTCCCCACCTAGCGGCTGGTTCGTTCGTCACGGATGTGGGCAGCGTGAAAACTGAAATTTGTCAAAAAGGCCACTCAGCGATTTTTCCCCACGCCCATTTTGTTGGCTCTCACCCTATGGCCGGATCAGAAAAAACGGGCTGGGCGCACGCGCGACCTGATCTTTTTGTCGGTCGCACTGTATTTGTCACCCCACGCCCTGACACTGCGCCTGCCGCCACCGCCCACGTCGCTGCTTTCTGGACTGCGCTGGCGGGTAAGGTTGCTACGGTAGCACCTGACGCCCACGACGAGATTGTCGCGCATATCAGCCATCTGCCTCAAGTCCTCGCCTCCACGCTTTGCGCGGCCCTGCAGCGCCAAAATCCACAGTGGCACACTTACTCGGGCGGAGGGCTCCGCGATACGACCCGCATCGCGAGCAGTGACCCAAAACTTTGGCGAACAATCCTCGAACAAAATCGCGACGAAGTCCTCGGCGCCCTTCGTCGTTATCAAACCGAGCTCACCAGCCTCGAATCCGCACTCACCCATCGCAATTGGGCAGAAGTTCAAGCGATCCTCGAGAGTGGGAAAAATTATCGCGACCAGTTTCGCCCGACGCCCTAGCCGGTAACGGCGCTCGCTGAGTGCCGCCCGGTGGTCTGCGACCATCGCTTCCATGCCCTCTCTTCCCGCCCTACTCCCCATCATCCCCTTTACCGGACCGGTCCGGGGCAGCGTCACTTTACCCGGATCGAAAAGTATCACTAATCGCGCCTTAATTCTCGCCGCGCTTGGTCCCACCACGGTCACACTCCGCAACGCCCTCTTCAGCCGGGATACGCGGATCATGATTGCGGCATTGCGCGCCCTGGGCTTCGAAATTACGGCTGATGAATCTGCTCTCACCATTACGATCACGGGTGGGGGCGGTAAAATCTCTCAACGTGAAGCCCAGATCGAAGTCGGCAATGCCGGCACCGCGGCGCGCTTTCTCACGGCCTTGGTCAGTTTGCACCCTGAGGGCACCTATCATTTCGACGGAGATGCAGCGATGCGCCGGCGACCCATTGGAACTTTGCTCGAAGCGCTCGAACAGCAGGGAGCCACCGCCTCGGCCCGCTCTTTTCCCTTCACCTTAAAAACCGCCGGCCTAAGCGGCGGGAACGTGCGGCTCGACGCGACGGAAAGCAGCCAATTACTTTCTGCCTTACTGATGGTTGCCCCGCACGCTCGCTCGCCGCTCACGGTCCAACTTAAAGGCGAGACGGTCTCGCGGCCCTTTGTCGCAATGACGGAGCGAATGGTTCAGCAATTTTTCACCCCCGTGGTTGATTATGCCATCGAAGGCGATGCCACCGCCGCCAGCTATTTCGCAGCCCTCGCCTTGATCACTCAGGGTCAACTTACCGTCAACGGCCTGAATCTCAGTCCTGCCGCGTTGCAGGGTGATGCAGAATTCTACCGCTTACTGGCGACGCATCAATTGATCACTCCATCGGATCATCCGGTGGCCAGTGGCCCCAAACGGAACGGCTTCAGCGCTGACTTTAATCATTTCTCCGACACGTTTCTGACCCTCGCTGCCCTGGCTCCTCTGCTTGAGGGGCCAACGCGCATCACCGGCATAGCGCATACCCGTAAACAAGAAACCGATCGCGTCGCCGGCATGGCCCGCGAACTAAGAAAACTCGGCCAGCAGGTCATTGAAACTGAGGATACTTTAGAAATTCATCCTCGGCCGCTCACGCCGCACAGGGAAATTGAAACCTACCACGACCATCGCTTCGCCATGAGTTTCGGAATCCTCGGCTGCTATGATCTATTAAAAAACGGCCAAGCTTGGCTGAGCATAAAAGACCCCGCGTGTTGCGCTAAAACTTTCCCGAGCTTCTTTGACTTGCTGGCTGACCTGCGCGGTAATTCTGTGCTTTTGGCATGACTCCCCTCTCCGGCCTTATCTGCTCGCGCGCCGCGCTATGACCAGCACCCCGTCATTCATAATCATCGCAATCGACGGCGGGGCGGCCTCAGGGAAATCGTCCACCTCGAAAATTCTCGCTGAACGTTTTAACCTTCTGCACGTGGACACCGGATCGTTTTACCGGCATATTACTCACGAGTTGCTGCGGCGTGGGGTGCTTCCCACCAACCTCGCCGCCCTCACCTCGGCTCTCACTCAATTAAATTTTACCACGCAACTCCAAGGCCGCTCAGCCCAACTCATGATCGACGGTCAACCAGCCGATCACGAAATTCGCGGGCAAAATATTAACGAGCGGGTCTCCCATTACGCCGCTATTCCTGCGGTCCGCCAGAAACTGCTGGGCTACCAACGAGGTCAAGTAGCGGTGGCGCAGCAGCATGGCTTTCGCGGTCTAGTCATGGAGGGACGGGATATTGGCTCCGTCATTTTCCCGGCGGCTGACTACCGGTTCTTTCTTCATGCCGATCCGATGGAACGAGCCAAACGCCGCGCGCGCGAAGGCCAATTAGACTCCATTGCGGAACGTGACCGCCTTGACTCTTCCCGGAAAGCGTCACCCCTCGTCAGCCCGACTGGGGCCATCGCGATTGACTCAACCTGCCTGACCCTTGAACAAGTTGTGGAAAAAATGGCCGCCTTGATGGAACAAAGCTGAGCTAAGCGCACCGGCCCACCGATTCGCCATGCCGAACATACCCGATCACCTGACGATGAAACCGTTCTACGGCTTCTTTCATTATCTGGCCGGCGTCATTCATGCGATGTGGTTTAGGGGCGAAGTAGTCGGCCAAGAAAATTTCCCCCGCCAAGGCCCTTTTCTGATCGCGGCCAACCATGCCAGCCATCTCGACCCGCCCATCGTCGCCAGTCAAATTGCTAAACAAATGCGATTTTTCGCGCGCAAGAGCCTGTGGGATAATCGACTCGTGGGCTGGTGGCTCGCTAACGTCGGGACCATTCCCGTCGAGCGTGACAGTGGCGACATCGGGGCAATCAAACGTGTCTTTCAGGCCCTAGAAGAAGATCGTGCGGTGGTGCTTTTCCCGGAAGGCACTCGCTCACCGGATGGCAATTTACAAAAACCTAAAGCCGGCGTCGGCTTTATGGCCTGCAAGACCGGCGTCCCCGTCGTCCCCTGCCGTGTCTTCGACTCCTTTGAAGCTTTCGGCAAAGGCCAGCGTGTCCCCCACTTCGGCGCCCCTATCACGATTGTTTTTGGTCCGCCCATCTTGGCCGCTGATTACGATGATCCCGCCCTCGGTAAAGCGCGTTACGAAACTGCCGCCCAACGCATCATGGACCGGATCGCCGCGCTACCGCGCCCCAGCTATCCCGTGATCTGAGCCTTTAGCGGCCCAGTACTGCAGCGCACATCACGCTGAGGGAAAACACTACCGTAATCCGCAAGCGCGACGCGCGCGGACCATGACCTGGCTTGCCACCGCCCGCGCCCGAGTCGCTCCGTCTTGCAATACCTGAGCGACGTACTCGGGCTGAGCCGCCAACTCGGCTCGTCTCGCCCGAAAGGAGGCAAAGAAATTCCAGTAATGCTCGAAGAGTGCTTGCTTTAAATTCCCGTAACCGAGCCCGCCAGCGCGCAGCCGATTTTCATAATCCGTGGCGACCGCCGCCGGGGCGAACAGCTTGAGTAATTGAATTGCGAGATTCTGGTCAGCATCAGGCTTGGGTTCAGCCGGGGTCCGCGAGTCCATGACGATTCCCATGATTTTTTTCCGGAGCATTTTTTCCTCACCGAAAATCTCAATCGTGTTGCCGTAACTTTTTGACATTTTCTGGCCATCGAGTCCGGGAATAAGCGCGACCGATTCCGCAATGCGCTCTTCCGGCACAATCAGCGTCTCGCCATAAGTTTGATTAAACTTAATCGCGATATCACGCGTCATCTCGAGATGCTGCTTCTGATCCTTACCGACCGGCACGATATGAGTATCGTAGAGTAGAATATCGGCTGCCATCAGCACGGGATAGGCAAACAGTCCAAAATTAGCTGAAATCCCCTTGGCCGTCTTGTCCTTGTAGCTGTGGGCGCGCTCAAGCAATCCCATCGGTGTCAGACTGCCGAGCAGCCAAGTAAGTTCGCAAACTTCCGGCACATCGCTTTGCCGCCAAAAAACCGCCTTGGTTGGGTCGAGGCCACAAGCGAGCCAGTCGAGCGCAATGCCCTGGGTATACGCGAGGCGCTCGGCCGCATCGGTCAGCGACGTCATCGAATGATAGTCAGCGATAAAGTAAAAAGCATCGCCGGCTGCTTGCAGTTCAATCGCCGGCCGCATCGCGCCGAAATAATTGCCGATGTGCAAAGTACCAGAAGGCGTGATGCCAGTGAGGACGCGGGGCATATTTTAAAAAAATTGTTACGGAAATGAGCGCGAATCGATAAAAATGAAGCGCAAGAAGAGCAGGAGCAAGCTGGAGATGACGAGCGTGTTTTTAATCGCGACGAGCGAACGTGGTGATCGTTTGGCGCGAGCGCGCAATGGTCGCCGCCGGCAGGTAACCACCAAAAACCGTGCCCGGCATCACCAAAGCCCGCGGGCCCAGTAATGTCCCTGGGTTCAAAACTGCATTGCAACCAACCTCCGCCCCATCCCCCAGCACTGCGCCAAATTTTTTAAGACCGGTTTTTACCAGACCGCTCGGCAAACGGAGACTGACCTCCGCCTGATCGAGTCGCAGATTGGAGCAAACGACTCCGGCCCCTAAATGTGCGCCCGTGCCGAGCAAGGAATCACCGACGTAGTTAAAATGCGGCGCCTGGACTCCATCGAGTAAAAGACAGTTCTTAAACTCGCTCGCGTTACCCAACACGCAGCCTTCCCCGACGATCACTTGACCGCGAATCAAGGCACCTGGGCGGATCTGGGTGTTAGCTCCAATATAAACTGGCCCAATGATGGTGGCATACGCCGGCAATTTTACGGAGGGATGCAGCCAAACCTTACCTTCGAGGTGCACCCCAGGAGGAATTTTCGGACCAGGCGCACTGATTTCCACCGAACCGAGCGCCGCCGCAATCTGTGGGAGCCAATGCCACGGGGGCGCTTCGGCCAAGAAATTAGGCGCGAAACGAGCTAACGACGCAGGCAGGGCAAAGAAATCGGAAGCTTTCACAAACTCACGTATAACAAAAAAAACACGAAGGAACAGCGGTTTTTAAAATGAAACCAGTCGAGCAAATGCCGGCTGTAAATCTACTGGGCGCCTAAAATAAGCCTACCCCCAACGGCCCTCGGTAATTATTTTCACCCAAAGAAATTTTCTTCCAGCATCAGCGATAAACAGTGATAAATCGGGAGGTGATATTCCTGGACGCGGTAGGTTTCCGTCGAGGGGGCACAAATGCACACCGTGCACCATGCCTTGAGCTTGCCCCCACTCGCCCCCGTGAGGCCAATCACCGGCAAGCCCTTGGCCCGAGCGACCTCCGCCGCGGCGCCCACATTCTTAGCATTACCCGAGGTGCTGAGCCCCACGAAAACATCGCCCGGCCGACCGAGGGCAGAGGTTAATTGGGCGTAGGCTAAAGCCGGATCGACGTCATTGCCAAACGCCGTGCTCGCCGCGGGGAAAGATGTCAGCGGAATCGCCGGGAGCGCGCCTTGCAGCTTTTGCGCGATCTCCGGACGCAGCGTCCCCCGCTCCTGCATGGATAAGGGACGGTCTTTGCAGAAACCCTTGAGTAGTTCCCCCGCCCAGTGATCTGCATCGGCGGCGCTCCCGCCATTGCCGCACAAGAGGACTTTGCCGCCAGCCTGAAAGGAATCACGCAGAATCTCGTAGGCCTGCAGGATAGATGGCTCAGCGGTGGCGAGTTCAGGCAAACGTCGGAGAAGTTCAGTGAGATGACGGTGGGGCATAAAAAATCTTACTTAATGGTTAACTTTGCTGGGTAAAATATTGAGCGCGTGCAGCGCCACGGCCACGGCGGCATTGCTGCCGATCGTCTCCCCCAAGATCGCCGGTACAATCTGACAAGCCGCGCGGGGGCCCGCCAGCGCCTCAGCCGTCAGCGCGCGATTCATCGCGGGACGCAACAGATCTGCACAGCGAGGAAAATACCCCCCGAGCACCATACGTTCAGGATTCAGGGTATCGATGATCAACGCTAAGGCCTCTCCGAGGCGCTCACCCGCTACATCCATGACTTTCAGCGCGAGGGCATCGCCTGCCGTAGCCGCTACCGCGATATCCTTCAAGGTAACCTCTGCTTGCGGCCACCCCATCGCCACCGCCAGCCGCGCGATCCCACCCCCACTGCAAAAGCCCTCAAACGAGCCGCGTTTGCCAAAACCGAGCGGTCCATCAGAGCGCAAGCGCAGATGACCCACTTCGCCAGCATCACCCGTCGCCCCTTCGTAAAGTCGACCATCGAGAATCAGGCCTGCCCCCATGCCGGTGCCCGCCGTCAGGAAAACCATGCTGGCGCATCCGCGACCGGCCCCAAAATGCCACTCCGCTAGCGCCGAAGCATTCGCATCGTTCATCAGGAAAGCGCGACCGCCGAAGAGGTCGGTAAAGGCACGACAAATATCCAGATCCACCCAGCCAGGCAGATTGGGTGGGCATAAAATAATCCCTCGCTTGGCATCCAACGGGCCACCGCAGGATATCCCAAAAACAACTTCGGGGCCCGGGACCAACTGCTCCACCTGCTGACGGAACCACTGAAAGGTTGTGGCAAAATCTTGGGTCGGAAAACGCCCCAATTCCCGCACCACACCGTCCCTTAAAATACTGACCGCACATTTAGTGCCGCCGATATCGATGCCGATAATTTTCACAGCCATGACATTTTTCAGGGTGGTGGGAGCGGTGAGTTGATCATCCGAGCATGGCCAGACCGCCGCACAGGTCAACCCACACCAGCGCCGGAACCCGACGCAAGGCCCGGCGCCCACGAAGGGGACTTGATCCAGCGCCATGATCCACCACTTTACTTTTACTGATGTCTTACCGCCGCGCCATCTCCACGCTGGGTTGTCCGGATCTTTCTTTAGCTGAAACCATCGCCCTCGCTCAGCGCCACCACCTCGATGCCGTCGAGCTACGCGCGCTCGCCCATACCATCGACCTGCCGACTGTATTTACGACCGCTTACGGCACGCCAACGGCACTCGCGGCCTGGATCAAAACGGCCCCTGTACCAATCGTATCACTGGATACTTCGCTAAAATTGGCCGATAATTCAGCCGCCGATCGTGAAGATTTTTTGCGTTTCTTACCATGGGCCGAAGCAATCGGGGTCCCTTGGTTGCGCGTCTTTGATGGCGGCCATGCGGCCGATCCCGCCACCCACCAAGCGATGGCTGATACCGTAGCATGGTGGCGGGCACTAAAAAAACAAAATGGCTGGCAGGCTGAAATCATGGTGGAAACTCATGACGCGCTCTGCACGACCGCGGCCATTCAACAATTCCTAACCTTGGCTCCGCGCACGGCGATTCTTTGGGATACCCAACACACGTGGAGAAATGGCGGCGAAAATCCCGCCACTACCTGGCGCGCCATCGGCTCACAGGTCGTGCATGTCCACGTGAAGGATAGTGTCAGCCGCCCCAGCGCGAAACATCCATTCAGCTATGTTTTACCTGGCGAAGGGGAATTTCCGATGGCGAAGCTCCGCCCCCTCTTGCAGGCTGAGTTCACCGGCTGCGTTAGTCTGGAGTGGGAGCGACTTTGGCATCCCACGATCGCGCCACTCGATGACGCGCTTAACGCCAGCGCGAAATGCCAGTGGTGGTAATTTAGCCTAAAACGGAGGCAACCGTCTGCCCCCGTCAGCAGCCGCGCGTCACACCTTACCCGCTTCCTCATTGCTCACCGGCTTAAAGCTGGGACGACCATAGCGCTGCGTCGGCGGGGTGCCGTAAGGGTTGTGCTTAAATTCATCCACCCCGCGACAAAGATAAATTTTGAAATTAGGATTCACGGTTAAGTCATTCTTAACATTTGTGCCGGAATAACGAATCGTGAGCCCAGCGCGCCGCCGATCAGAGGGATTAGCCGGTGAGCCGTGGATGGCGCGATCATCGTGCAAGGAACATTCGCCCGCCTTCAGCCGGAACTGAATGGCGCTCTCAGCCTTAAAGTCCGTACCGTCTTCCAACTCCAAGGTGAGCACCGAGCTAGTTTCCGTGGAACGGCGATGCTTGATGACCCCTCCGCGATGGGAGCCGGGCAGTAATTTCATGCCTCCATTAACTTCATCAACATCATCAAAGGCCAACCAGACGGTGACAGAATTGTGGGGCGCCATCGGCCAATAATAAGAATCTTGGTGCCAGCCGACGGTCGAAAGAGTGTGAGGATCTTTGATAAAAAAATTACTCGCCCAGCAATAAAAATTCTCCCCGAGAATTCCCGAGACGAGCTCGAGGATTTTTGGATTCAGGGCGATTTCGTAGAGATAAGTGCTCGTCTCGTGCCACTCGCGGATATCCTTACTCGTTTCACTCGGCTCCAGCAACGCGAGTAAGCGAGGGAGTTCCGCATTGAATTTAGCCATCTCCTCGCGGGTATAGATCGACGGCAGGTCCAGCAGGTAGCCGTTTTCGTGATAGAAAGCCTTTTGGGCCGACGTAAGTTGGTGCGAAGTAATCATGGAATAAAAAGTTGGTTAATAAATTTTGAGTGACCAATGCAAGGAGAGCTTAACGACCAAGGTATTTGTCGCGCCCGCGAACCAAGGCTTCCATTTTTCGGTCAGCGATTGAACGTTTGAGCATCCAGAAACCACAATCAGGGTGCACCCAACGCACGCGACCAGGGCCGACTTTCTTCTCCACGGCTTCAATCCGCGCCGCGACTTCATCGGCCGTCTCAATGTGGTTAACTTTAATATCAATTACGCCAACCCCGAGGGCGATTTTCTTGTCGATCCGCTTCAACGCATCGAGATCAGCGGCGGGCCGATGCGCCAGTTCCAGGACGAGGTGGTCCGTGTGCAGTGCGTTCAGGAAGGTTAGCAATTTTTCCCAATTACCCTTCTGAATGGTTTGTCCACCGTAATTACCAAAGCAGAAATGCACCGCCCGCTCGGTACCAGAATCAATAGCATCAAGCACCAAATTCATGGATGCAGCCGCCAGCGGCGCGTCCGCCGGATTGCCGGGAATATTGGCCTCATCCACTTGCAAACAGGTCGCCGGCAAACCGGGCATTTGCGCCGCTAAAACTTCGCCCAACGCCATCGTGAGTTTGTTAAAACTGCCGTAATGGTGATCGAGCAAAGTACGCGCGAGCATGTACGGACTCGTCACCGTAAATTTAAAAGCTCCACCCGCCACCGCGGCGGCGCGCTGGCAATCGGCGAGTAAATTCAACGATCCTTCACCTAACTTACCCGTGACAACCCCCGCCGGTTGACGCCGAAAGCCCATCGGTGAATGGCGAGCGAATTCCTCCGTGATCGAGCGGCCCACCACCGACGAAATGCCGGCCATGGGGCGAATAAAATATTCGATCATCCCATTGGTGTCGGGGTGATTCACATCGAACCGATAGAGCTCACCATCCGTCGGCAAATCAATGCCCGCTTGGCGCTGGAGATCAAAAACAACCCGCGTAGCGTCGATGACCGCCTGCTCACTGGGCAAAGCCGCTAGCCAATCAGGCACGGGATAAGAACCGACGGTCGTGGTCAGGATGCGGGGCGATGAGGCGGACCGAGCGGCGGCGACTGGAGCTGCCTTGACTGAGGGGGCGCGCAGCCCAGCCGCAGCGGCGAGCGTACGGGGTGACTTAATCACCTGCGATTGTGAGGCGGAGGACGGAGGAGGACAAGAAGAGCACATGGGTTGGCAAAATCTAAGTACCCCACAATCATTGCCAATACTGAAATTGTTTGGGCCGCGAAAATAGTTTATCTTCCGCACCCCCCACAATTCGCTCGGCGCCGCGCGATGGTATGCCCAGCTTGCAAAGGCGATCTGACCAGTATTAACGAATACCAAGACTTCACTTATTAAAGACTTCCTGTTTCTTTCCTGTGCACCCTCCATCATGAATTCATTTCCTTCGCGTCTAAAAAATTTAAGCTGGGGTTTTTTGAGCCTGATAGGCTGGCCGGCACTCGCACTCAGTCAGCCCACCCCCGCCGCACCTCTACCTTCTAATCGCGCTGCTGCGGTCGTCGGTCCGATCGTACTGCGCGATGAAAGCGTCGATCAAGTGCTCGCCCTGCTTGAACGTTGGTCGGGCAAGACGATTCTCCGCCCCCAAGCTCTGCCGGTCGCCACCATCACCCTCACCCTCAAGGGTAATGTCACGCGCGATGAAGCCATCCGCGCCTTGGAAACCCTGCTCGCCCTGAATGGGATCGGCATTAGTCCGCTCGACGATAAATTCCTTAAAGTCACCGCGCTTGCCTTGACCAAAGCGGAAGCGCCGGAACTCATCGATGGCTCTACCCTCAGTCTGGCGCCAAGCGGCCGCATCGCTAGCAAAGTGTTTCAGTTACAATTTCTCAAGGTAACCGAATTCATGCCCCAGATCGCTGGCATGCTCAATCCCGCCGCGAGCAGCGTGCCGGTCGTTTTTGAAAACGCTAACGCCGCGCTGGTGACCGACTCGCTGACCAATCTGCAACGCATCGAAACTCTGTTGGCGAAATTTGACCGGCCTCACCTCGGTAATTTGCGGGCGAAATTCTACCCCCTCCATTTTGCTAAAGCCAGTGAGGTCGTCACCAAGCTGCGGACGATTCTCTCCGGACCACTGCAGGCGCAGCTGGGCACCTCGACCACTTACAACCCCGATGATCGCACCAACCAAGTCATCCTGATCACGGATGCGCGCCAGTACGAATTTTTCGATGACCTGATTGCCAAGCTCGACACCAAATCCGATGCCAATACGCGCAATGATGTTATCTATCTTAAGTACGCCATGGCCAAGGATGTCGCCTCGAGCCTCACCCAATTAGTCACCACGCAAAATGGCGCCGCCCGCAAAAATGGCTCAGAAAGCACCGCGTCCGGCGCCCCCGTGCCTACAGCGACTCCTACGCCGGCGGCACCCGCGGGCAGCAATCTCGCCGCAGCCGCTACGCTCAAGCTTGAACCCACTAACCAATTCAGCGCCTTACTGACCGTGCTGCCCGAAGAACGTAGCAACGCGATCATCGTCTCCGGCACCGAAGGCGATATTCGCTTGATCAATGATCTCGTCGCTAAAATCGATATCATCCTTGCCCAAGTTCGCATCGAGGTCGTGATCGCGGAAGTCACCCTTGGTGATAACGGCACGACTGGGATCAGCGCCCTCGGACTCAAAGTTCAAGGCGGCAAACTGACCGGCTACACCGGAGCCACCGCCGGGGCGACCCTCGGCAATGCCCCCATTGTGGGCTCCACCGACCTCGCCGCCCTCATCGCCCTCAGCACCACCCCCCGCAAATCAAACGCGAACATCCTCTCGGTTCCGACCATCCTAACCACCCACGGCAAGGAAGGGAAAATTTTTGTCGGCGAATCTCGGCCGATGATTAGCAGCTATCTCAACGATAACAGTTCGGTCGGTGGCAACACCATCGGCGGCGGCTATCGTTCCACGGTCAACTCCAAGGACATCGGCATTCAGCTTTCCGTCAAACCCCTCATTGGCAACGACGGCTCAGTCCAGTTGGAGATCAAACAAGAGGTAAACGATATTCTCGGCGACATCACCATCGACGGAAATCCCCAGCCCCGCATCGGCAAACGCTCCACTGAGTCTTTCGTTACGGCGCAAAGCGGTGAAATTATCGTCTTAGGCGGCATGCAGCGCACGAGCGAATCGCGCAGCACCAGTCGACTCGGTCCCATCCCAATCATCGGGGACCTACTCGGGAGTCGCTCCAGTGAAAAAACCCGCACCGATCTCGTGTTTTTCCTCCGGCCGATCATCCTAACCAATACTTCCGCGGACAACGCCCCCGCGCTTGAGCGCGTTGAACAATTTCCCGTCGAACAACGCGATCAGGTTAAAAGTGTAATCGCGCCCCGTCCGAACAAATCCTGAACATGGCTTCGTCGTCGGCAGCAGCATCCCTCGGGTTAGGCGACTGGACGCAGCCAGAATTAGCCCAACAAGTACTCGAAGCCCCCCGCGCCGAGCGACTGGCGGTTTATGCGCGCTTAAAAAATATCGAAGTCAACGCGGCCTGCCTCGAAGTGGCGCAGCTCGCGCACGTGCCGCTCGCCCCCGAGCCTAAGGCCGATACCGCCGCAATCTCACTGCTACCGTCGCGATTAATTAACGATTACCAGATAGTTCCCATGCTCGGCCCAGATGTGGCTGACACCAGCCAACTCCACCTCGCCACCGTCTGGCCACCTGATCTTGAAATGCAAGATTGGGTCGGGACCCTGACCCCGCGCCGCCTCTGCTGGCACCTCGCTCCCGCCGACCGCGTGCGGCAGCTGATCATCGAAAATTACGGGGTAGGCTCAGGCAGCCTCGAGGAGTCCGATGATACCCTCGCCGGTCTCGCCGTAGAATCGGTCCCCGGACAAGAAGCCGATGCCGATGCCGCCGTTGTGCGCTTCGTTAGCGATGTGATTGCACAAGCCATCGAAGATGGGGCCACCGATATTCATTTCGAGCCGCAAGAAGGCCAACTCCGCATTCGCTACCGCGTGGATGGCTTACTCGTTCTCGTGCCAGTACCAGATAATTTGCTGCGCTTCCAAGATGCGATTATCTCGCGCCTGAAAATTATGGCTCGACTCAATATCTCCGAAAAACGTCTCCCGCAAGATGGCCGCATTAGTTTCAAAACCGACGGCAGTACCCTCGATATTCGCGTCTCCACTATTCCCACCATCCATGCGGAGAGCGTGAGCCTTCGCCTCCTCAATCAGCGCCGCGAAGCCTATACCATGGAACGCCTCGGCATGGGCGCAGACGAACAAGCCCAAGTAAAAAACGTGCTCGAGTCGCCGCACGGCATCATTCTCGTAACCGGACCAACCGGCTCCGGTAAATCCACTTCGCTCAACGCCTTTCTCCGCGAAATCAATTCCACGGACCTGCGTATCGTCACTGTAGAAGATCCCATCGAATACGAAGTTCCCGGGGTTAACCAAATGCAGGTGCGGCCCGATATCGGCCTGACGTTTGCCAGCGCATTACGCCACGTCCTGCGCCAAGATCCAGATGTAATTATGGTCGGCGAAATTCGCGATCGCGAGACCGCCGATATCGCAATTCGGGCCTCCCTGACGGGCCACTTAGTTTTCTCCACCTTGCACACTAACGATGCCCCTGGCGCCATCACGCGCCTCATTGATATGGGCATCGAACCTTTTCTCGTCGCCTCGGCCTTGCAATTAGTGATCGCCCAACGGCTGGTGCGCCGTCTCTGCCCCGAGTGCGCCCGCCCGACCGCTGTTAATCCAGTCCAGTTACGCGACTCCCTCGCCATTCTCGGCCTTGATAGCTCCGCCGGCGATGATCTGAAAACGCTTCTCCACCCCGTAGGTTGCGATCGCTGTCGCGGCACTGGGTACCGCGGGCGCATCGGTCTCTTCGAAATCCTCAAGCCGGGCGAGGAGTTGCATGATCTGGTCGTGCGGCGCGAATCCACCCGCACCCTCACCAAGTGCGCGCGCAGCTTGGGTATGCGTTCATTACAACAATCCGGCTGGGAAAAAATTCTCGCCGGCCATACGACGCTCGACGAAGTGCTGCGCGTTATCACCGCGACTGAATAATTCTGTGCCTCGCTTTGCTTACAGCGCCCGCGACCAATCCGGCCAGATGCTCCGGGCTAATCTCGAAGCAATCTCCCGCAAAGATGCCGCCCGCATCCTGACCGCCCGCCAGTTACAGGTCACCAGCTTAACCGAAATCAGCGCTAGCGCTCCTATCACCACACCCGCTGCACCGTCGCAACGGCCGGTGACTGTCGTTTTTTCTCGCCAGCATCGCCTTCCCTTTCTGCAAGCTCTTTCCGATCTTAACGGCAGCGGTATGCCTGCGGGCGAAGCAGTCCGCTTACTCAGCCTGCGCCTTAAAGACCCCGCCTTACGCGCCCTCTGCGTCGAACTGTGGGCTGGGCTCAGCGAAGGCCTCCCCCTTTCTCGGGCCCTCGAAAGCCAGCCAGAAGTTTTTGATCTACAAACCGTTAATCTAGTCTCCGCCGGCGAAGCGACGGGGAATCTCCGCGAAGTCCTGCTCCGGCTCATTCAGCATTTCACTGAGCAAAAAGCCCTCCGCCAGAAATTAACCACCGCGCTCGCTTACCCCGCCTTCATCTGTGTGGTCGCGCTTGGGTTAATTTTATTTTTTATTTTTTATCTCCTGCCGCGCTTGCAGATGCTGCTGACCTCGCTCGGCGGACAATTACCGCTCTCCACCCGCATACTCGTGGGTCTTTCTCATTTTATTGTCACCTACGGCCTGCTCTTGGCCGGGGCGCTGGCGGTGGGCGCGATATTTTTCTGGCGATGGCAACAACGCCCCATCGGGCGCGCCGCGGTCGATCAGTGGCTACTGCGCGTTCCTTTTGCCGGTCCTTTCCTGATCAACTCGACCATCCTCAATTTTAGCCAAACATTAGCCGTACTCCTTGAGAACGGGGTCACGACCGCGGAAGCCCTGCGCATGACCGAACGCACCCTCACGCACACCACGCTGCAACGCGCCTTTCATGATGCCACCGATCGCGTGCTCGAAGGCGAAAGCCTTTCCCTCTCCCTGCATAAAACTGGCTGCTTCCCCGACCTCGTGATCGATCAGCTTTCAGTCGGCGAAAGCACCGGCAACCTCGCCCCCAGCTTGCGTGACCTCGCTCGCAATTATCAGCAGACCATCACCAACCAAATCCAGGCGTTCACCACGATTTTCTCTAGCGCGGTCCTCTTGTTCGCCTTTGGCTTCGTGGCTTTTATCGCTTACGCCATCGTCTCCGCTGTTTTCCAAGTCAGCGCGAGTTTCAAATTTTAACGACCGCTCAGCGGCTTAATTCAACCGCGACCGCGCGAAAACTTGCGTTCAAAAGTCCGGGCGCCGCTCGGTCTGTCGTCAGTGAAAATTGCTCCAATGCGATATAAGGGGAGCGCTTAGCTAATTCTTCATAGAACCTCAACAAAGCCCCGAGGTCAGCTCGGCGAAAGCCCACTTGGACAATATTGAACGCAAATCTATCAGTCCGCTGCGTGCTTTGCGCATTAATGTCTGCCGCCAACCCCACCTGCGCGGCGATTCGGTTTAACTCTCCGACCAATTGCGTCGCCGTCAGCGTTGATTGAATATCAAGGCTCTGCGTCGCGGCTTTAGCCTTCGTTGTGATCGTATCGGCATTGCTCAACCAAACATCTTGGCGCGCGCGCTCGGCCATGAGACCTCGCACCTCACTCCCGAAAAGCTTCGCGCGAACACCCACACTCGCACCCCAGATGGCCAATACGAGCAGCGCAAAGCCCAAGAGTAAGATTTTTTCCCGGAACAGCCGGCCCATAAACAATTGCTTCATGAGCGAGTGACCGCACGCAGCGCCTCCGGTTTAAAGGTAATCGTCAAAATAAAAGTGGTCACCCCATCCCGCGAGCGTAGATCGCGTGTCACCACTGCCGTCAGCGCCGCTGAGCCTCGGAGTTGCTTCTCATATTGACTCACGTCAGCCGCATGGCCGGTCTGCGCCTCAACTTCTAATTTATTTACCCCAATCGTAATTGAACGATGAAATTGAATCGAGGGCGGCCGCAACGCGTTGATCAGCGCGAGCATTTCAAAGGGCCGCAGCTGCTTTTGCGTTAATTCCTCAATGCGGGCACTCAGCCCCTGCGCCGTTTCAATTTGGCTGACCGCATCAGCGCGGCGCTGGATTTGAGTCTGCGCGCGGCCCAACCACTGCCGACCGGCGACTAAACTAATCTCCACCACCAAGGCTGCCGCGAGACCCGCGAGGCAAAAAACAAGGCCCCGCCATAGCTGAATGTCCCGGGAGCGTAGTTGCCGCTGCGCCTGCAGAAAGCTGGGATCACGCACATCAGCCGTCGCCTTCGCCGCCTCCGGCCAAGCGGTGCGGAGGACCGCCCCCGGCGTCTCAGCAGAAAGCGCCCAGCGCATCACATTTTTGCGGTGATCGTAGTCGATCAACCCCGCCCCATGATAAACCTGTAATGCCGCGGGGCCGAGACTGGTGCGCGCCTGTAATTTCTCCACCAGCGCAGCTTGCACCACGGCCGGCAGCTCGTCGCCTGACGACGACACCACCACTAGCGGCAAACTATCCTGCCCGTTCCAAGCGGCCGCCACACTACGACCCGCTTGATGCCAAACCCTGATCGTCGGTTCGACCGGAGCTTCACCAAGCAAACCAAGAAATTCTGGCACTACGGCCTCCGCTATTTCCCACCGGCCAACTTCCTCCCGAGAAAATTTCTTTTGATAAGCGGCAAAAATCAGCGCGCTCGTCAGCGTCGACGACAAAAGGTAACCGTAATAAAGCTGCGTCCGCGGAAACGGCGAAAGATTTTCCAGAGCAATTTCCACTTGCGGCGCCACTGCCTCCCCCGCCACTAAAGGGATGAGCCGCACAAAAAATGCATCCGCCGGCAGCAGAAGTATTTTCTGCGCCACCTCAGCCGGAGCGTTATTAGAGTCAACCATGCTTATAAAAGTAGGGTGAGGCGGGACCCATCGGAATTCACCTCTTCCTGAATCTCAAGAATCCGAAACGGGTAGTCCAACTTTTTAGCTGACAAGGTTGGCGATGGCTTAGCGGGAGTGGGTGGATTGCGGGGGGACACCGCGGAACGCCCCGCGACCTCCCCCGGGGGCACAACAACGGCGCTCAGGCGGTAAACCGCGGCACCGTCATGCACGGTCACATGAATGCGCAAAATCTGTACGTGGGCCCCGAGCTTGCCCGGCAGACTGGCCGCTCCCGTGATAGATTCAGCTTCCGCGGCACTACGAAAATAACGTCCGACGCCAGCCCCTAATCCAGCTGCGAAATAATTTTGCAAGGAGCTCGTTTGGCTGAAGCTTAACCCGGCCACGCTCAATGCAGCGGGCGACGCGGCATTGATGTTAACCGTGTTGAAGGCAAAAAGTGAAGCATTCGCCGCTAGCCAATGCCAACGCGCATTAGGCTGACCAAATTCATCATAAAAATATTCTCGCACCGTTCGCACAGCGGCTAATTCCTGCCACGACTCCAAAGCGCGCCAAGGCGGCTGATGCGGCAGCTCGCCTCGCTCGTAATTTCGCGCGTCATTGCCTGAGGCCAGCGGGCTGTAATCAGGCCGACTCCACACCAGCAAAGCATCACTCGCTTGCTCTGCGTCGCGTCGCTCGAGCCCGGCCTGTTCGAGCAACAACTGCAAAGTCGCCTGGTCCGCATTCGGCCAAGATACCTTCGCACTTTCATCTTCAAAATTAATCTCTACCCGCTTATTCCCCGCTGGCTCATAGCCCGCGTACTGCAACGGCTCCGCCCAACCCTGCGCTGGACTATAAAGCCGCGTATCAATCGCCCGAAAATCCGCGAGTACCGCTAACGTTACCTCTAACGCGGAATAAGCTTCTACCCGCAACCGCGTCGCATCAGCCGCGCGGGCATCAGCGAGCAGCTCGAGGCCGGCGCGCTGAATAAAACGACTCATCAAAAAAGCCGCGAGGAAGACTGTGACCAAGACGAGCAAGATCACCGCGCCGCGCTGCGCTCGAGCGAACAGTCTGTTTTTTTGTGGCGGGGAAAACGGGTGCATTTTTTTAATTAAAACGCCGGCAGTGCACTCATACTACTGGGCAACAGCACGGTAGTTTCAGTCGTCATTAGGCCATACCCAAATCGGAGACGGAGCCGAGCCGGCAGCGACCACTCACCGGTGCCATCACGCTGGGGCTTTAATTCATTTTTCCACGACCTGAAATCTGGCTGATAATAATCATAGCTCAGCGCCGTAACGAGCGGCGATAATACGGTGCGGCGCGGCGGATCCTCCAGAAAACGTAACTCAATTCGCGCGTGCCAGGCGATGACCAACCCTTCGCTTGGGGCCGCACTCAGCGAGCAAACCACATTGGGCAACGGTGCTTCCGGCCAAGTCAGTACGCGATCGCCGGTCGGCAATTCAAAAGTGAGCAGTGGCTCTCGTCCGCTCACCCCCCGAATTTCCTCCACCGTCAAGCCCGCCTGAGTCCCCGCCAACACCGGTGGGGCCAGCGCCGCGGTACGGAGCAATTTTTCCACATGACGCGTAACCGCTCGCACGTGTTCGTTAAATAGTCGCTGCTCCCTCCCTTGCCCCCAAATCTCACCCATCGAAAAAATAAAAAGATTCAGCGCCAGCAGCAACCCGCCAAGCAGCGCGACCGCGAGTAAAATTTCAATCAGCGTAAAAGCTGAGCTGCGCCCCGATGATCGCCGAGATGGGCGACTCATGGTGCTGTCCTTTTAGCTAATTTCTCCCGCGAGGCCGCGCGTAGTTTTTCCCGCGCATCACTCTCCGACCAGGTCGGCCGCAACAGCATGAAGCTCATTGCTTGGCTCCATGGCGCCATCATCGCCGTGCCAGTGACATCACAGCGCAGCGTCACCTGAAATAAATCCGCCACCTGCGCCGGGGTTATCTGCGCCGACCACCGCGCGCGGCGATTGTCAGGCAATATCAACTCTCCTCCCTTTTCAATAATTTCACGGTCTGGTTCAGCGAGCAGGCCAACGTACACCAGCTTCCAATCTTGCGCGTGCTCATTGCGTCGCGCCACGGTCGCATACGCCGTCAGGGTATTCACATAGGCCGCGGCCAGCAATAAGGCCGCCAAGGCGAAAATCGCTAAGCCGACGAGCACTTCGATCAAGGTGAACCCGCGAATGAGTGATGCTTTAATTTTCACCGAGAGCTTTTTCCGTTTTTATCATCGGCGCGGCCGTCCAAGGATCGACGGTGAGAATTTGTGGAGCCCCAGCTTTTGGGCGCAACTGGAGGCGAAAGGCATCGCAAGCGCCGTCCGCATAAAAATAAACCCCCGACAGGGCCTTCGTTTCGATGGCCTGACCACCAATTAACACCTGATTTCCGGCCTGCGCCGGCAATAGCTGTCCATGACAACCTAGGGGCAACTCCTTGGTCCAACGCTGCTGGCCGTCAGTCCAAATTAATTGAGTTTTGTCCTCACTGAATGTCAGCCGAAGCGGACGATTGCCGAGGAGGGCTTGCTCCCTCACTTGATTGAGCGTTGTCCAAATGACTTGAGCCGGCTCGCGCTCAGCCATGCTCCCCATAATGGAATTTACGCCAGGCAGCAGCAAAGTACCCAGCAGTGCCATCACTGCTAAGGTCAGCAAGATTTCTACCAGCGTAAACGCCCTCCGGCCGGCTGGCCGGCTCAACCCCGCATCCGAGATCATGGTTGCGCCCGCTGGCTCAATTTTTCTCCCCCGGGCAGAGGCACCGGCAAAGGAGCTGTCTGCTGCCGCAATGAGCGCCGCCGGCGAATTTCTTCAACAATTTGCGCCTCGGGTGACTGCGTCGGGACCGACGGCCCTGCCGCGGATGTGGCCGGGGAAGCATACGATGGGGCTGAAGCCAGCGCGGTAATCTTAGCCCGTAGTAGCGTCAACGTGAGTGCGCGTCCCTGATATTCAGCCGTCACCGTTTCAGTCGCAGTATCATAGGCGTGAACCGTAAAAGCATTGCCGGCTTCGTTGAGGCCAACCCAGAGCGCCCGCTGGGTGGAGGTTTCATAGAGGCTAAAAAAATATTCACCCTGATCGGCGAATACTCCCCGAAACTCCAAGGCCGAGGTTCCTCCTTCCCCGCTACCGGCGGTTGCTCCCGCCCTGAACGGCGAAGCCGAGAGTAAGTTATTCAAATCCACCGCCCCCGCCACCACCGGCAGGCCCAGCCCGAGCGTCAGGAGTAAACGCAAAAAATTAAGAGGGCGGAGAAATATTGTGCGCATGCGATCAACCTATTCGCTACCATGAGCGGCGAGCCGCGCAATCCCGAAGAACGTCCCGCCCCATCGCTCATAGAACGCATTAACGATCGAGCAGATCTGCCCCGCGCGGATTTAACCCCGCGTCATACTCTCCACCCAAGCTTGCACCATACAGTCCTGCTTAACTATGCAACTAACGCTAATCTTTCCCTACCGGCCACCCACTTTAGAGTGTTTTTGCTGGATTGCTGGCTAAAGCAAACCCCACCCCCCACGCCCATCGCTACGCTTGCTCAGTCATGCCTCATCCCGCTGCCATTCTTCTTACGCTAACTCCATCGGAGCAGCGTGAATTTTTGCCCAAACCATTGCTCGAAGCCGTTCGCTCGCTCGCCACTCTTTTTGAGTATCTTGATCCCACGAATCTTACCCCAGCAGAATTTCAGCGCGCCTTAACCGAGCGCAATCCCGAGATATTGATTGCTTGCTGGGGTACGCCCCCCCTGCCCGCACAATTGCCATCCAATTTGCGCTATGTTTCTTACCTCGCCGGTTCAATTAAACACCTCCTCACGCGCGAGCATATTACCAACGGCCTCCTAGTAACCAACTGGGGGCACTCCATTAGTCGTACCGTTGCAGAAATGGCGCTGCTTCACATTCTCGCCGGCTTACGGCGCACTACCCACTGGACGCTGGTTATGCACCAAGCCAACGGTTGGAAAAATAACGAAAGCGCAGCGGGTTCACTGTTTGGCCGCCGCGTCGGCCTCCATGGCTTCGGACCGGTGGCACGGGAACTCCTCAAGCTACTCCAGCCGTTCGGCTGTGCCGTGGCTGTCCATGCCCCCGACGTTGATGCAACGACCGCCACTCGCTACGGCATCAGCGCGACAACCACCCTTGCCGATTTATTTGCCGACAACGAAATTATTGTCGAACTGGCCCCGCTCATTCCCGCGACCACCGGCATCGTCACCGAGAAAATTTTACGCCTCATCCGACCAGGTGGCATCTTTGTTAACGTCGGTCGCGGTGCCGTAGTTGATGAGCCGGCCCTCCTGCGCGTGGCCACTGAAGGAAAGATCGCGATCGGCCTCGATGTTTTCAGTCAGGAGCCCCTGCCCGCTGCATCCGGCTTCCGCCGTTTGTCTAATGTCACCCTCACGCCGCATATGGCTGGCCCCACCAATGATCGCAAATGCGACGCGGGGGCATTTGCTTTAAATAATCTGCGCGCCTACGCGGCCGATCATCCACTTCAAGCGGTAATCACGCCGAGCATTTACGACGCTTCGAGCTAGTCTGAGCCCACCGCGGGCCAGCATCTTTTTTCTGGTGTGAGAGTAGGCTTTGGGGCCTATTGAGTATTTTTATATCCATCCCCTATGCCCTCTCCAATCCTTACCCCGCGCCGCGAATTTCTAAAAACGAGCGCAACGGCGATAGTGCTAAGCACCCTCGGTACCCATTTTCTGCGCGCCGACGAGACTACGCTCGATCCAGTCCTCCGACAGCTGATACAGGCTAATGATGAAAGTGTTCCACCGTTACTGGCGCAGCAGGAAAGTCGACTGGGGCATCGTTGGATTGGGGGGCTTCCCGACAAACACGGCATGCACACCGTCGGGGTGACTAATTTGATGCTGTCCAAACTTGCGGCGGCAGCCTGTAGCCCAAGTTCAAAGTATTTTAAATCCGAAGCCTTGCTCGCTCCGATGCGCGCGGGGATTCGCTACCTGCTAGCCGCCCAACACCCCGATGGGACCATTGATTATTACGAGACTAATTTTCACTCACCGCCTGATTTAGCCTTTAATCTTGAGATCGCTTGCCCGACCTGCCTTTGGCTCCGCGCCAGCGGCGTGCCCGCGCTCGTCGCCCTCAGCGATGAGCTAGGCGTATTTATCACCCGAGCCGCGATAGCCATCGCCCAGGGCGGCATCCACACCCCTAATCATCGCTGGGTCGTTTGCTCCGCTCTCGCTTGGGCGCATACCGTGCACCCCCACCCCAGTTACGTCGCGCGCATCGATCAGTGGTTGGCAGAGGAAATCGATCTTGATCCCGACGGTCAGTACACCGAAAAAAGCACGACAGTCTACTCTGCCATCGTAGATCGCGCGCTGATCACCGTGGC
The DNA here is from genome assembly GCA_945861645.1 of Opitutus sp. GAS368. Classification (GTDB taxonomy): domain Bacteria; phylum Verrucomicrobiota; class Verrucomicrobiia; order Opitutales; family Opitutaceae; genus Lacunisphaera. The sequence goes on from CAMAVZ010000013.1 coordinate 42,650, forward strand.
CCGCTTGCTCAATCGCCCAGAGCTTTATGCGCCCGTCCGGAAGAATCTCGAAATGATGTTCTACTACGTCCACCCGGACGGTGAAGTCGTCACCGAGGCCTCTCGACGCCAAGATCGCAACCAGCGCACGACGATGGAACGTTATTATTACGCCTATCGGACGCTCGCATTACTCGACGGCAACGGCCGCTTCGCCGCCATGTGCCAACAAATTGAACGGGGCGCCAGCCCTAGTCATCCCGGAGAATTAGCCGACTACCTGGCCGAGCCAGCATTCGGTCGCCCGTTGCCTCCGGCAATCCCGCTCCCCACCGATTACGCCAAATTATTTACTTATTCTAGCTTGGCACGCATCAGGCGCGGTCAGGCGAGCGGCACCATTCTCGGCAATAATACGACGCTTTTTTCATTCCACAAAGGCGCCGCCATCCTCGATGCCATGCGACTGGCGACCGCTTTCTTTGGCAAAGGGCAATTCACCAGCGAAACTCTCGAGGTGATCAATGGGCGCTATATCCTCCGGCAAGTACTCGATGGGCCCTATTTTCAACCGTTAACGAAAGCGCAAATATCAGCGGGCGAACATACCAAGATGGCGCCGAATGGCACCCTCTCCAATCATAGCCGCGCGCTTCGAGCCCGCTCGAATGTGCAGTCACTCGAAGCCGTCATTTCGATCGGAGAATCCGCCGGAAAATTTGATCTAGCTATTTCTGTGCACGGTACCGACGAGGTCCCGGTTGTGATTGAATTAGTCTTTCGCCACGGCGGAGTGTTGCAGGGAGTCGAGCCTATCCCAAACATGACCGACGCTTTTATGCTGCGCCAAAACACCGGGCGCTATGTGTCAGGGCCTGACACCATCGAATTTGGTCCGGGCCAAGCCGATCACCACTATACGCAAGTGCGTGGCGCACTCCCCAAGGCGGAAGGATCGAGCGTCTACCTCACGGGTATGACGCCCTTTGATTTTACCTTAAAAATTTCCTGATTTTAGCGAGTCCCGTAATGGGTAATTGAGCCGACTCGCTTCGGCGTAGAGTGACTCAATTAAGCCGTTATAAACTATTTCGTTGACGCATATAAATAGCTTGTTTTTGTCTGACAGAGAAACATGCCTCGAGCGACCCCCAAGTTCAATTTTTCCGTGCTGCGCACTCTCCGCGATCAGCATGAATTAACATTGGCCGCTCTCTCCAAAGCATCAGGCGTTTCGGCCGGGGTGATCTCAAAGCTTGAGCGGAATCAACAGTCCGCCGAGCTCGACACGCTCTATCGTCTAGCCCGAGCCTTTGGCCTCAGTGCTACCGACTTGCTGGCGATGTGTGAATCGGCCCTCGCCCATCGGACCACAGAAAAAAATTACCGCTCCGGCGATTTCAAATTCCGCCAAGTCAAATACGCCAATGTCGTCGCCCACCTCGGCTCGGCCCCCCGCGGCGCTAAAGTTAACCGACCGGAAATTCACCACGACGACACCGAGATTTGCTGGGTCACCGCTGGTCGGATCCGCCTAAGCTTGCCCCATGAGACCGTTGAACTGAGCACCGGCGAAAGCCTCCAATTTGATGCCATTCAACAACACACCTATGAATCTCTCGCTGAGTCGGAATTTGTAATTCTCCACCTCCGCAAAGACAAACGCTACTAAGCGATCGCTCTTTCTGCTCACCCAGCCATCACGCCCCTTCCTTTATTCCTCGCCTCCTCTGCTCCATGAAAATCGACCATCAGCTGAATGCCTCTGCCCTCACCCCTGCGCTCCAGAAATTCTGGCAGCTCTCTGGTGATAAACTTAATCTAACGCATCGTGATTATGATCCCGCCCGCGGCGCACCGGTGTTTACCGTCGCTGGCAAGTACACCGCGCGAGGCTGGACCGAATGGACCGAAGGTTTTTTATACGGCTCTGATTTCCTGCAATTCGATGCCACCGGCGATACCGCTCACGCGGCTCGGGCCGAACGCTACACGGTGGCGCGGATGGCTTCCCACGTCAGCCACACGGGCGTACATGACCACGGATTTAATAACCTGAGCACCTACGGCAACTGGCTGCGCCTTCAGCGCGAAGGTAAATTGCCCGATACCTCCCTCAACTTCAACGAACTCGCCCTCAAGATTTCCGGCGCGGTGCAGGCGGCACGCTGGGCCGAAACCCATGACGGGGGCGGCTATATTTATTCTTTCAATGGGCCGCATAGCCTTTTTGTCGATACCATTCGATCCTGTCGCATCGTCATGGTCGCCCACCAACTCGGCCATCGCCTCATGGGCGAAAATGACGTCGCCATCAACCTCCTGCAACGCGGCCTGCAACATATTGAGGCCACAGCTAAATACGCGATCTTCTACGGCGAGGGTCGCGATACTTACGATGAACTCGGTCGCACCGCCCACGAGTCGGTCTTTAATTCCAACGATGGCCGCTTCCGCTGCCCCAATTCCCAGCAAGGCTATTCCGGCTTCACCACCTGGACACGGGGCCTCGCTTGGGCCATGGTCGGTTTTGCGGAAGAATTAGAATTTCTTGATACCGTAGCTGATGCCGATCTGGTGCCCCTAGGCGGCAAAGCCAAACACCGCGCCTTAATGCTCAAAGCCGCGCAAGCCACCTGCGATTGGTACATCGCCAATACCGCCATCGATGGTATCCCCTATTGGGACGGCGGCGCCCCCCAACTCAACGCCCTCGGCGATTGGCGCGCGCGTCCCGCCGATCCCTTTAATGATTTCGAACCGGTCGACAGTTCCGCCGCCGCTATTGGCGTCCAAGGTTTGCTGCGCCTCGGTCGCTACCTCGGCCCCGATACCGCCGACGGCAAGCGCTATTGGCAAGCCGGCCTCACGACGATGCGCACCTTGTTGACCGACACTTATCTCGGCCTGGCTCCTAATCACCAAGGCCTCCTCCTCCACTCCGTTTATCACCGCCCCAATGGCTGGGATCATATTCCCGCCGGTCGTAAAATCCCCTGCGGTGAAGCCTGCATGTGGGGCGATTATCACCTGCGCGAAGCCGCGCTTCATCTCCAACGCATCATTAAGGGAGAAAAATACTATACCTTCTTTGGCTGCCTGGCCGGCTAACCTACAAGTTCGAGTTTTGAGCCCGGACCCTCGGCCTTACTCTGCTAATTTTAATAACATCACCATGTCCCCCGCTTCCTTAGATCACCTCTGCATTCATACCATCACCACTAAACCGTGGGCGATTGAGACATCCGCCGCCAAATTTGCCGCCGCGGGAGTGAAGGGCATCACTGTTTGGCGCAACACCCTAGCCGGTCGTGACATCACAAAAACGGGGCAACTAATCCGCGCCGAAGGCCTGTCGATTGTTTCTCTCTGCCGCGGCGGCTTCTTCCCCGCGGCCACCGCGGCCGATCGCGCGAAAGCACTCGATGATAATCGTCGCGCAATTGCCGAAGCTCATGCGCTCGGCGCGCCGCTCATCGTCCTCGTCTGCGGCGCGCTCCCCGGTCAATCACTGACCGAGTCTCGCCAGCAAATCCAAGAGGGTATCGCCGCGCTGCTGCCCGAATGCCAAGCCGCCAACGTGAAACTCGCGATCGAGCCACTCCACCCCATGTACGCGGATAGCCGCTCGGCGGTGAATACTCTCGGACAGGCTAACGATATGGTTGAGGCCATCCGCTCACCTTATGTCGGTGTCGCCGCCGATGCCTATCATCTGTGGTGGGACCCCGCGCTTGAATCCGAAATCGCTCGCTGCGGTCGGCTCCAAGCTCTCTTCGCCTTCCATGTTTGCGACTGGCGGACCCCCACCATCGACTTACTCAACGACCGCGGCCTCATGGGGGAAGGCTGCATTCCCCTTAAAAAAATTCGTTCATGGGTAGAAGCCACCGGCTTTCAAGGCTTCAACGAGGTCGAGGTCTTCAGCACTCGTCTCTGGGCCATGGACCAAGACGAATATCTTAAAAAAATCCTCCAAGTCTACCAACAGCACGTCTAACACCGTGCCAACACTCCACCAGTTTCAACCGACATCACCGACCCTCTTTTTATAAAATATGAAAACTCACAAAATTGGCATCATCATGAACGGCGTCACCGGACGCATGGGCACGAATCAACATCTCATGCGCTCGATCAAAGCGATCATTGATCAAGGCGGCGTAAAGCTCTCTGACTCAGAGATCATCATGCCTGATCCGGTTCTCGTCGGACGCAGCGAAGAAAAGCTCAAAGCCCTCGCCGCCCGCGTTGGCGTCACTCGCGTCTCCACTAATCTCGATGCCGAATTAGCGAAACCGGATAACCAAATTTACTTCGACTCCACCCTCACGGGTCAACGACCGACCGGCGTTCGTAAAGCTATCGCTGCAAAGAAACATATCTATTGCGAAAAGCCTAGCGCCACGACCGCCAGCGAAGCCCTCGCGCTCGCCAATGAAGTCACTGCCGCCGGACTCAAAAACGGTGTCGTCCAAGATAAACTCTGGCTCCCGGGCTTGCTGAAATTAAAGTACCTGATCGACACAGGATTCTTCGGAAAAATCCTCTCAGTCCGTGGGGAATTTGGCTATTGGGTTTTCACGGGCGAGTACGAAAAACTCCAACGCCCTTCTTGGAACTACCGCAAAGAAGACGACGGCGGCATTATCGTCGATATGCTCTGCCACTGGCAGTATGTCATCCAAAACCTCTTCGGCGAAGTTAAGTCCCTAACCTGCCTCGGAGCCACCCATATTCCGACACGCTGGGATGAAGCCGGCAAACCCTACCAATGCACGGCGGACGATTCCGCTTACGCAACCTTTGAACTCAAAAACGGCGTAGTCTGCCACTTCAACTCATCCTGGGATGTGCGCGTCGATCGCGATGATCTCCTGACCCTGCAAGTAGACGGCACCCACGGCTCCGCGGTCGCCGGTCTCCGTGATTGCAAAGCGCAAGCGCTCGCGGCCACGCCGCGTTGCGTGTGGAACCCTGATATTGATAGCCCGATTAAATATAAAGACGGCTGGACCCGCGTTCCTGATCAAGGTCCCTACGACAACGCCTTCAAGGTTCAGTGGGAATTATTCCTGAAGCACGTTGTCACCGGCAGTCCCTTCCCCTGGAGTCTTCATGAAGGCGCCAAGGGCGTTCAGCTGGCCGAACTTGGCCTCGCCTCTTGGGCCCAACGCAAGTGGGTCGATGTTCCGCCCCTGAAGTAAGGCTCAGCAGGCCGCTGGCTCATCGTTATGACCAACCCTCACTCATCACGCATAATCAATCACCTCTCCTCCCATGTCTAAAATAGCCCTCGTCACTGGCGGTTCGCGCGGTATTGGATTCGGCATCGCAACCGCTCTCGCCGCCGAAAAATGGGATGTCATCATCAACGGCGTTCGCCCTGAGGAAGCCATCGCGGAGCCGCTCGCCGCTCTGCGGTCCCACGGCGGGCGCGTCGGCTACGCCCGTGGTGATATGAGCAGCCCCGCCGGTCGCGCCGCAATCCACCAGGCCACGCGCGCGTTCCTTCCTCCCAACTCAACCCTCAACCTACTTGTCAATAATGCCGGCGTGGCCCCGAAAATTCGCGCCGACCTCCTCGAAACTTCCGAGGAGTCCTATGACTACGTCGTCGATACTAACCTGAAGGGAGTGTTTTTTCTCACGCAACTCTTCGCCCGAGATATGGTCGCCGCCAAAAAAATTACCGCGAGCTTTAGCGGAGCCATCATCAACATCACGTCGATCTCCGCCACTGTCGTGAGTATTAACCGCGGAGAATATTGCATCGCTAAAGCGGGCTTGAGTATGCTCTCACAACTTTTCGCCAGCCGACTCGGCGCGGAAAATATTCCTGTGTATGAAGTCCGCCCCGGAGTAATTAAAACTGACATGACCTCAGGCGTCACCGCCAAGTATGATAAATTAATCGCGGAGGGCCTATGCGTGCAATCCCGCTGGGGGGTTCCCGACGATATCGGCCGCGCCGTCGCCGCCCTAGCCCGCGGTGATTTTCCTTTCAGCACCGGTCAGGTTATTATGGTCGACGGTGGCCTGACGATGCCTCGGCTATAAGACTTGGCAGGATCTTCAATTAAGCGCAGAAAATTCATAATTAATTATCTCTGGAATAGCTGCTCAATTATGGAGGCCACTCGATCTAGTCATAATATTTATTTCAACCCCACTACCCCATGAAAATTAACTCCGCCTCGATCAAGTCTTTCATTTTAGCCCTAATCCTCGGGCTCAGCTCTGCGAGCGGCCCGTCCCTCGTGGCCGCCGAAATAAACACCCCGATCGCAGCCAACCTCGCTGGCACTTTCTCCGGACGTTGGCTGGGCCAAAATGCAGTGGGCGGCGACCTACGCTTTAAATTCAGCCCAGGGACTGCTGCGCCCTGGACCGCTGAGGTGCTGTTTGTTTATGAAGGAACCGACGTCCACGCTAAGACCCAATCCGTTCAAATAGACGGCAACAAAGTTGAGGTGGTGATTGCTTGGGAAATTCAAGGCACCGCCGCCTCGACCACCCTAACAGGAATTCTGTCCGGGCAAGACATCGAAGGCACCTATAAGAGCACGGCCGCTGAAGAGCCAGCCACGGGTAAATGGAAAGTCTCCCGCGGTTAATCTTGCCCAGAATTTATTCTGATGAAAAAGCGGGTAGCGATTATCGGGGGAGGCCTCTCCGGCCTCTCCACCGCTGCTCACTTGCTGCTTGCCGCACCTGAGCATTATTCGATCGAACTATTTGAAGGCGCCCCTTTTCTCGGCGGCCAATGCGCCTCTTGGCTGGATGCTAAAGGTCGACCAGTAGAAACCGGCATCCACCTCGATTTCCCATGGTACCACAACAAGGACGCCCTATTTGCCGCAATCGGCCGCCCCCTACCGCTCAAGGAAACCGATGGGAATTATTATGTCTGCAATGGTGCGACTGGTAAAATCGACACTCTCTTAGCTGGAAAATCAGTCTTTAAAACTCTGCGCGGCTTAGCCACCTTCCCCGGCCTATCGCCACGCGAAAGATTGCAGCTCACGGGCTTAATTTGGCGGATCATGCGCATGGATGATCGCACGGCCGAATCTTTCGATCACCTCTCGGTTGAGGAATTTCTCGACACCCAAAAAGCTAGCCCTGCCATCAAACACCAACTCGCCTTGGAAGCCGTCACGATCCAAGGACTGCGCCCTGAAGATGCGAGCGCCGCCTCTTTTATTAAGTTCCTCCGCACGATGTACGGCAGCATGGGTAAATTCGATACTACTTTTTTTGGGGCCCCATTGAGCGACGCTTTAATCAATCCGCTGGCTGAATTCATCATCTCACGCGGCGGTCAGATCCATCTTAGGCGCGCCGCTAAAGCCGTCACCCGGGGACCGGCAGGCTCCCTTCACCTCCTGACCTCCAATCAGCAGGTCGCTCAATTTGATCACGTAATCTTCGCCATCCCCGGCTATGCCGTGCCCCCGCTCCTACCAGTTGAGCTTCAGGCGCAGTCCCCTTTTGCTCCCCTCACCGGATTAAGCGAAACCCCCATCATCACCATAACGCTTTGGTATGACGCCCCCGTATTCCAAGACGGGAACGTTTATATCTCTCAACGGGATCGGACGCACGGCCCAATCTTTGATGCAGTCGCCGATAAAGCCCATCATTGGAAGGATTGGCCCGGTCTGAACACCAAAGGCAGTATTCTGCAGGTCTTGATCGATGCAGCCGATGATGTCACCCACCTCACTGATGCAGAACTCATTGATCGGTCGCTCCAAGATTTAGCCCGCTTCTTTCCTCGCTGCGCGGGAAAAAAACCCATCGATGCAACAGTTCTGCGACTGAAGAATACTTATTGCGGTACCCGCCCTGGTTTCTGGTCACATATCCCGCGCCAACACCACACCGGCATCCCCGGCCTGTGGCTGGCCGGTGATTACACGGATGGAGTCTATCACTACGGCATGGAATCGGCCGTGATCTCAGGCAAAGCCGTGGCCAATAATATTCTCCAAGAGATTAATCACGCTGGGTTTGAAATTCTACACCCCGATTATTTGCCGTTTGTCCGCCCCTAGTTGATCCGGAAATTTATCGCACCCAGTGATCGCCGCGCCCCAGCGGAAACGGAACATAAGAATATTAAACCATAGAAAAGCTCTGCGTGCACTCGGTCACCCGCAGTAAGACTGCTCATCACCCTCGCGAACTATCGATCGAATCCCCCCACCCCACCCGCCGAAAAATTCTTTAGACCTACCATGCTATCACGTCTCTTTATCGCGCCATGGCTGCGTTTCATTTTAATTTTTACCGCGCCCGCTTGTCAATTTTCAGCCTGCGCGGCGAGCGAAACTCAGCCCACCAACGCCTCACCCTATTCGTTGGGAAAAAAAACGCCTGACGGCCTCGGCCTTTATTATTTTGGCCGCGAAATCGCCCACTACATGACACATGTAGGAGCCCCTTGGCTGGATCGCCCCGAACGCGCTGCCGAAGAACGCCCCGATCTTGTGCTGGCCGAGTTGGGCCTCAAGCCCGGTGATATCGTCGCCGACCTAGGCTGTGGTTCCGGTTATTTTAGCTGGCGCCTAGGACAGGCAGTGGCCCCGACCGGCCTCGTCTATGGAGTGGAGATACAGCCAGAAATGCTCGTCTTGCTCAAGGCTCAGATGAAAACTCGCAGGGTCAGCAACGTGATTGGCATTATTGGCACCCCAGAAAACCCGCAACTCCCCCAGCCCGTCGACTTGGCCATCATGGTTGATGTTTACCACGAATGTAGTCGCCCGGCCGAATACATCGCCGCCGTATGCCGCAGCCTAAAACCGGACGGTCGCTTGGTCTTGGTAGAGTATCGCCAAGAGGACCCCCAAGTCCCCATCAAGACTCTGCATAAAATGACGGAAGCCCAAGTCAGACTTGAGATGACCGCGCAGCCCTTGGAATACGTAAAGACCATCCACTCGCTCCCGCGCCAACATCTGATCATTTTCAAAAAGCGTACTACCTTATAATATAATCGCGCAGGCTCGATAGAATCTGCCGAACAAATTTTAGGGCATAAAAAAGGCCCGGCTCTTCTTTCGAAGAACCGGGCCATAAACCTGGCAACGACCTACTCTCGCGGGACCTAACGTCCTACTACCATTGGCTACGCGGGGCTTAACGGCCGTGTTCGGGATGGGAACGGGTGGAACCCCCGGTATATGGTCACCAGGAAACTTGTACTCCTTGCGGAGAAATTAAATAAAGCTCAGACAAACCGAGCTGCTTGTAAGCAGGTGAAATAAACGCCTAAAAAACTGGTATCTGCATAAACCGGCAAGGTCATTAGTAGCAGTAAGCTGAACGTATTACTACGCTTGCACTTCTGCCCTATCAACCGGGTGGTCTACCCGGACCTTGCACCGTCTTACGACGGATTGTGATCTTATCTTGGGATGAGCTTGGCGCTTAGATGCTTTCAGCGCTTATCTCTTCCGCACATAGCTACCCGGCGCTGCCACTGACGTGACAACCGGAACACCAGAGGTGCGTCATTCTCGGTCCTCTCGTACTAGAGAATGAACCCCTCAAATCACAAACGCCCACAGCGGATAGAGGACCGAACTGTCTCACGACGTTCTGAACCCAGCTCGCGTACCACTTTAATCGGCGAACAGCCGAACCCTTGGGACCTTCTCCAGCCCCAGGATGTGATGAGCCGACATCGAGGTGCCAAACCGCGCCGTC
>CAMAVZ010000014.1:0-51652 GCA_945861645.1 Opitutus sp. GAS368
GGCCGTTTCTCCGCCGTGGGAGAAGGCATGGCCGGCGGGTAGGTGAAGCAGAGCGTCATCGATTTTCTCCAACCGCCAATGCGTCTCCAGCGAAAGCCAGCCCGCATAACCGATGGTCCGCAGCGCTTCGAGATGAGCGCGCCAGTCTACTTGGCCAAGCCCCACGGGAGTGCCGGTGGCGATGAGTTCAGTCGGCTTGGGCGCAGCCAGCCGGCGGGCATCTTTGACATGGAGATGGAGCAAGCGCGATGCGAGTAGGTGCAAATCCGCCGGGGAGGGGGCCGCGGCGCCGGGCACGTAGAGCACATTGCACGGATCCCAGATGGCGCCCATGCGTTCGGCGGGCAGCGGCGCTAGGATGGCCGCGGTTTCGGCGGCGGTGGCGGCTAAGCAGGAGTGTTCGTTTTCTACGCCTAGCCGAACCCCCGCTCCGTTGGCGAGGTCGAGAAGTCCGTTGAGGTGCTCGCTGACGCGGCGTTGTTTGTCGGGTGCCGTTGCGTTGGGCGTGCGCAAAAAAGTAAACACCCGTAGCAAGTCGCAGTTGAGGGTATGGGCAATTTCGAGACTGCGTTTAAATATTTCCCGATGCGCCGCGATGGCCGTGGCGTCCTCGAGGTCGCATTTGAAGACGGGCGTGGCACAGCCCACAACACGCCAACCTTCGGCCTGCGCGGTAGTCGCGACCGCCGCGACATCAGCCGACGTGAGATCTTTGAAGGCGCGGCCATTAAGACTGCGTAGCTCGAGGCCATTGATTTTAAACTCCCGCAGGAAGGCGGTGATGATGGGCAACTCCTGCGACACTTCGTCAGAAATAACACTGATGGACTGGGGAAATTTCATGGCGACGAGGGCTTGGGCCAAATTATTTCGCGGCTTGATAGCCGGCTTGCTGCAGAATTTCGGCAATCGTTACGGGCGTGCCCCCGCGGCGTTTGCTTTCATCAGCGGCTTCCATGAAGGCCAGCAACTCGAGGGTGGTCTCGGGAGGGACGGGCGAAATGCCGGTCTGGAAAAATTTCATAATCTCAACCGTGAGCCCGTGGTAACTATGTTTATCCCCAACGGTGGTGACGCCTTTGGTGCCGACGACGGTCACGCCATAGCCTTTGTATCCTTTGCGGTTCCCTTGAGCGATGCCGATGCGACCATCGGACCAAATGCCAGTGATGAGGTCCGTGTTAGCGGTGTGGGTGCGGACTACCTGCGTGCAACCTGGTCCGAGGACGGTGTAGAGCGCTTCGACGCAGTGAATACCGTACCAAAAAAAATCGGTATGATGGGGCTCGAATTCCGCTGGTCCCACCGAATAGGCCGAGGTGATATCCCCGATCAGCGCGAGTTTTGGGGCGTAGGGTTCGGGCGCATAGCGGAGTGAAGAGGAGCTAAAAACCGGTGCGCCCGCGGCGCGAGCGAGGCGCATGATTTCGACGGCATCTTTAAGCGAGTTTGAGAAAGGTTTGTCGATAAAGATGGGTTTCTTGGCCGCTAGGGCGCGGCGAAATTGGTCAAGGTGCGGGCGACCGTCGAGACTCTCGATCAAGATGGCGTCGACGTTGCGGGAGAGTTCTTCGATGGTGTCGTAAATTTTAACCCCGTAGGTTTCGACTAATTGTTTAGTGTAGCCCTCGACGCGGGAGGCACTGGCTTCGATGTCAGGGCTACCCCCTTTGAAAGCGGCGACAACGCGCCCGCCGGGGACGTGGCCGGGATCCTTGGGGTTGTTAAAGGTTTTGGTAAACGCCGGCACGTGCGAGGTGTCGAGGCCGATGATCCCGAGACGCAGCGGCTCCGCGCCGCGGAGGGTCAGGAAGGATATAAAAACAAGGAGGAGGATGGAGCGAAGCATGGGTGGGGTGGGGTTTAACTAGAAAGCAGGTTGGCGGCGGCGCTGTCGAGGTAGAGTATCGCGGCGGGATGCTGGCGGAGAATTGACGCGGGGCACGCGGTGGTGATCGGGCCTTCGACGGTGGCCAGCACCGCGGCGGCTTTACGCGGACCAGGCACCTGAATACTCAAGCGCAGTGCTTGGCGAAAGACGGGAATCGTGAGGGTGAACGCGTGACGCGGTACCGCGGCGAGCGAGGGGAAACAGCCGTCATTCACTTGTTGCTGGCGGCAGGCGAGATCGAGTTCGACGACTTTCACCAGCAGAGGATCGTCAAAATCTGCCACCGGGGGATCATTGAAGGCGATGTGGCCATTTTCGCCAATGCCCATACAGATCAGATCAATCGGCTGGGCGCGTAGCAGGGCCGTGTAGCGCGCGGCGACCGCGATGGCATCGGATTCCTCCGCCGGGAGCGGATGGAAACAACCGATTTTGACCTGACGCAGTAAGTGCTCGTGAAGATAGGAGCGAAAACTTTGAGGGTGGGTTCCGCTCAAGCCGACATAATCGTCCATGTGAAACGCGGTAATCTTTGACCACTCGAGTGTGTGTCCGCATTGGGCGGGATCAATGAGGGCCGCTAAAAATTCATTCTGCGATGGCGCGCAGGCAAAAATAACCCGCGCGGTACCTTGCTGGGCTATGACCGCTTGTAAATGCGCCGCTACGGCACGAGCTGCTGCGCGACCAAGGGCGCCGCGATCTGGATGCACTTCGACGGCCAAGGAACCGGCAGTGAAATGGTGAGGAGTGATGATCGGCAAGAGAGGAAAGATTAAAGAGCCGGAAGCGTGATCCCAAAAGCGGTGGCCGGGGCGGTGGACCAGAAATTACGCGCGGCTTCGAGCGTTAGGTTGAGCCAATCAGCGATGTGGCGCACGCCGACATCGGGGGTTAGCGTGGAGCCTGCAAAATTTTTCTCGCCGGGCTGCCGCGCCACACCATCCGCGCCAACGGCAATAAGGTGCGGTCCGATGGTGTAGCGACCGGGTGGGGCGCCCGCGCCCGCCATGGCATCAGTCGTGAAGAGGACGCGACTGGTAGGTTTGGCGCGGACAAAATTCTTGAGCACCCCTTTGGGCAAATGAATCCCGTCGGGAATGAAGCAGGCGGTGAGCTCGTCTCGAGCGAGAAGGCGTTGGACGATGTTGTCATGACGCGGCAGTTCGAGCGGACAGCCGTTGCCGAGGTGCGTGCAGAAACGGGCGCCAGCGCGAATAGCCGCGTCGATCTCGGCCTCGCTCGCGTTGGTGTGGCCAAGGGAGACGTGCACGCCTTGTCGTGTGACCGCAGCGATAAATTCAGCACTGCCTGGCCACTCGGGAGCGAGGGTGATGAGGCGGAGGCGGCCTTGAGCCGCAGCTTGGAGTCGCTCGTAATCTGCAAAGGTAGGTGCCCGCATGGGTCCCGCAGGATGGGCTCCGCGATAGCCGGGGGTGGGACTGAGCCAGGGCCCCTCGAGGTGATAACCTAAAATTGTGGCGCCGGCCGACGGCACGGTGGTGCACAATTTTTCTAGAGCGGCAAAGCGGCGGCACAGTGCATCGACTTCATCGGTGATGAGCGTAGCAAAAATCCCGGAGGTGCCGTGGCGACGCAGTGCGGCGACGGCGTGCGTAAATTCTGTCGAGGTGAGGTCGTTGCGTTGAAAATCAACTCCGCCAAAACCATTAACTTGGAAATCGAAAAGCCCAGCTGCGTTCATTTGATCAGGTTGAGTTCTTCTTGGCTCCACGCATCGCTATGCTGTTTGGTCGCCGTGCGAATCGCTGTGACCTGGGCGGGATCGACGGGCGAAGCGTCGTGGCCCCACTCGCGGCGGATGTAGGTAAGAATTGAGGCAATCTGGTTGTCGTCGAGATACCCTTGGGCGGGCATTTCACCAGCGTGGATGCGATTGGCGACCTTGATGGGACCGCGAACGCCGTGCAGAACGATGCGCACGGCGCGTTCAGGGGAGCCGAGAGCCCATTCGGAATCAAGCAACGGGGGGGCGAGTCCGTCGAGACCACGTCCATTGGTTTGGTGGCACAAAGCGCACACGGCGGTGAATAAAATTTTTCCAGCCGCAAAACGCTGTTGCTGTTCTTCAGTGAGCGCGGGCACGGCGGCGACATCGGCCAAACCGGTTTTTCCAGGCCAGACCACGATCGCCTTTAGTTTATCAAGCGCGACGGCGAGTGCGGGATTTTTTGTGAGGAGGTTCCAACCCGCGGGCTCATGGGTAAAAGCCAGCGGTCGACGAGAGCCGTTGACCCCAGCGATCATACCGTTGAGCAACGCTACGACGCGAGCGCTGCTGGGCGATTCGGCAGCCGTGAGAGCAAGGAGGCGCTCGATTCGCGTGGTTTCGCGCGAAGCAAAGATGCCATTGGCCAGACCAGCCAGCAGGGAGTTCGCAGGGACATCGTCGGGGAACCACGCAGGATTTGCGATGAGTCGCTCAAGCAACGGCAGTTCGCGCTCACCGACGCCGCTCAGGAAGGCTTCGCGTAAATAGGTGTTCTGCGGATGAGTGCGGACGATATCCGCGAGCGCTAGGTCAGTCGAAAGTTCGCCGTGTTCGCCCAGCGACAGCACGGCCTGCAACTGGACTTCGGCCGAGGCAGCGGAGGCCAGCGGTAAAAGTTGGGCCACGAGTTCGGCGCGGCCGCGCGGATCTTTTAAAAAGCGTTCGCTGAGACGAATGGCGGAGGCACGGACGATCGGATCAAGATCAGTCAACGCGTGCACGACACTCGCGCGATCCAGTGCGCCCATGCCGTCGAGGGTCCAGAGAGCTTGCATCCGACCAAGTGGTTGCGGACTGGTGAGGATCAGCTGACGGATCGAGGGCGCGAGGGTTGCGTCGCGGCCTTCCACGAGGAGCCGTTGAGCTGTTTCGCGCCACCAAGAGTTGGGATGCGCGAGCCGCTCGACCCATTGCGCGGAGGTCAGCGTGGGGAATGGGGCAAGCCGTGGGGTAGGGCGATCGCTGGGGACGAGGCGGTAAATACGACCGAGATGTTGGGGGTCAGCCAGGTGACGAGATTCGCTTTGTTGGCGCAGGTAACTGGTCAGAGAAATTCGGTGCTGAATGACGCCGCGGTAAAAATCGATGAAGTAAAGTGCCCCATCTGGACCGGTGGTGAAACCAACGGGACGAAAACGCTCGTCGGTGGAAGCGATGAATTCCTGTTGTTGATACGCGTTACGGCCGATGAGCGTGCCTTGGCCGGCGGTAAGAATAGTGCGGCGGACAAGATTGCCGGCCGGTTCAGCGACAAAAACGTTGCCATAAAATTCTGGCATGAGGTCGCCGCGATACACCCAGGGTGAGTTAGCCGCGGTAAATTCCTTGAGCTTGCCGTCGCGCAGAAAATCAGGGCGATAGCCGCGGTTGATGCCGGGGTTGACGCGAATGGGCCAGACGAAGAAATTTTCAGCCGCATTGACATTGGTCCCGGCGAGGTAACGAAGGTTGGGGTTACGTTGGAGATAATCCGAGGGGATGATATCGACGCGTAGCGGGTCGCTGTTGGAGCCATGGAAGAGGTGGCCGAAGTTATCCTGACTGAGTCCCCATTGGCCGCGAAAGAAGGTGCTGGCGGTTTCCCAGGTGCCATTGTTGTAGCGGAATTTTTTTGTGTAGGCCGCGCTGTAAATCCAGTTGTCCTGCGCCCAGAGCAAGTTGTTGGGGGCGCGCTCGGGATTGGCGAGGAAAGGTCGCTTGGGATCAACTTTTACGCCGTAGTCGGTGGCGACGACGGTCTTTTGGTCTGCTTTGCCATCGCCGTTGGTATCGCGCCAGAAGGCGAGTTCGGGCGGAGCGCCGACCAACACCCCATCGCCGACGAGGGTGATGGCGCGCGGTAGCACGAGGTTATCGACGAAGACCTGCGAGTCATCGTAGCGGCCGTCGCCATCACGATCGGTCAGAACCACGACGCGACCGACGGGGGCGTCTTCGCCGTTGCCATCCAGGTCGGGCATGTAACCGCGCATCTCGACGACCCACATGCGACCATCGGGCCCGAAGGTCATGGCCACCGGATCTTGCACGAGGGGTTCGGCGGCGGCGATTTCCAGTTTAAACCCAGGCATGAGCGTGAAGGCCTGGAGCGCCTCTTCGGGCGTTAGGGCGGGAGCTGCTGGAATTTGATCGGCTGGTACGATTGGTACCTGCGGGGCGCCGAGTTTATCGGCGTTATCGCCGATCTGGGCGCGAGCCAGCGATGCGCTGGCAAAAATAACGAGCAGAAGGAAAATGAGCGAGCGAGGCAGCGAGATCATGCAGCAGACAAAAAGCGCGGTTGGGTGGGTAGGGGGCGAGGCCGTTTGGCTCCACGAACTAGAAATATTTTGAGTGCTGAATAATTAGTCAAGTCTGAGCCCCTGAGTCCCGCCGAGGACACGCTGACCCAAGAACGCCTAGCCCCCCAAAATGAGTACTACCACCAGCGCTAGCGGCAGCGTAATTGAGCGAAGTAACCTTCGCTACTAACGGTGGCGCGGGGGCCAATAATCGGAAGAATAGTACAGCAGCGAAATCTAAAAGCTGCCGTTGCCATTAAACTTGCGGGCTGGGGCTGGTGGGCGGGTATCAGCTTGCGGGACAGCCGCCAGCGGACTTGCCACGGAGCCGCGTTTCGCTCTCTTGCTTAATGATGATTATACGCTGCCTTCTCGTGCTCAGTTCGGTCTTAGCATCTTTTGCGGTCGAGGGCACCCCGCTCGCGCCGACTCGGGCTGATGTGCCTTACGCTGGCACGACTGATTTTCGTCAGACCCTCAATATTTACGCTCCCGCTAAAAAATCAGCGACCCCCGCCGCGGTGATTTTCTGGATTCACGGTGGCGGTTGGCAAGGGGGTGAGAAAATCAAGGTCCAGTTGAAGCCCGCTTTCTTTACCGCGCAGGGCTATGTGTTCGTCTCCACCAATCACCGTTACATCAAAGTCGTTCCGATGAATGAAATTCTGGCCGACATCGCACAGGCGCTCCGCTGGACGCATGATCACGCGGTCGAATTCGGCGGCGATCCCAACCGCATCATTATCATGGGGCATTCCTCCGGCGCTCAGCTCGCCGCGCTTACGGCCATCGATGATCGTTATATTAAGGGGGTGGGGTTGTCGTTAAAGATGTTCAAGGGGTGCATCCCCGTTGATGCCGACACGTTCGATCTTCCGCTGATCATCGCCACGGCTACCGCTAAGCGCCAAGCCGCGGGTAAACCCGAGCCCACTTACGGCCACCGCGAAAAATTTGGCGGCCGGCCGGAGCGCTGGGCGGACTACTCTTCCACCAATCATGTGGCGTCAGGCAAAGGTATCCCGCCATTTCTGATTCTGCATGTTGCCACCACGCCGGAAACGACCGCTCAGGCCAAGCGCCTCGAAGCGGTGCTCCGCGCGAGTGACCTCAGCGTCAAGGTTTACGGCGCACTCGATTCGACGCACGAGAAAATTAATCAGGGCATTGGCTTGGCCGACGACCCGACGACCACCGAAATTAAAAGATTCCTAGAGCTGGCACTGGAGCAAACGGCCAAGCCCTAGGCGAGAGCCGCTGGGCTGGAATTAATGGTGGCGGGCGGAATTTTATCTACCGCTTTTTGTCGCCCCGGATTATTCCGGCAGTGCTTTACCTTTAGTTTCGGGGGCGAGCCAGATTAGGCCAAGGCCAGCGATGTAAATGAGGGTGATGATGGCGCCGGCTTTGGCGTAGCTGCCGTCAAAACTCTGCATCAGCGAACCCATTTGCAGTGCACCCAAGGCGGCGAGAATGCGGCCAGCGTTGAAGGAAAGGCCTTGGCCCGTGGCGCGCACGCGGGTGGGAAATAATTCCGGGAGATACAGTGGCAGCCACCCATAGAAAGCTGCGGTAAGGGCTCCGACGATAAAGGTCATCACGAGGAAAGGCGGGCCGTAAGCATCGATCCCACGGAAAAGAATGGCGCAGCTAATTAAGGAGCCGAGGCACAGAAGAAAATAGGCCAAGCGGCGAGTAATAAAGCGGCCGATGTAAGCACCGAGCATACAACCAAACACCGCGCCGATCCCCGCGCTCATGCCGGTCCAGCCTTTGGCGGTGGGGTCGGCCACGCCGGCCATCTTATCGGCCCAGAGCGGCAGCCATTGCACCGAACCCCATGTGCCGATGAGCGCAACCGAGGACAGCGCGGTAGCGATCAGGGTAGTTTTTAAGAGCTTGGGCCCAAAAATTTCCTGCAACGGCTTGATCTTCGTAGGGCTAGCTTTCACCGCCGCCTGCCATTTTTCTGACTCGGGAATGAAGAGGCGAACAATGAAAGTAAGCAACGCGGGAGCGGCGCCGATCAACGCCACCCAGCGCCAGGAATCGATCGTCACTTTGAAAAAGATCGCGATGACGGCAATCAAAGCAAAGCCGACGTTTGCGGCGGCCCCAATAATGCCGGCCATAAGGGGACGGTGTTTCTCGGGCCAGATTTCCATCACTAAGGCAATGCCGAGCGACCACTCGCCACCCATGCCAAGGGCGGCAACGAAGCGCGAGGCGCATAAATGCCAAGGCTCACTCGCGAAATAAATGAGCCCCGTGAACACGGAATAAACAAAAATGCTTGCGGCCATCGCTCGGACGCGGCCGATTTTGTCGCCGAGCCAACCAAACACCACGCCGCCGCCCGCGGCGCCGATTAAGAAGGCCGCCGTCGCGTAGCCCATCCACTGGGCGACAAACGAATCACTTAACGTCAGCCCCTGCGCCTGTTGCATCTGCAATAAAGCCGGTCGGGCGATCAAGGGGAATAAGCCCATTTCCATGCCGTCGAACATCCAGCCGAGGAACGCGGCGAGCAGGACGGAGTAGAGTCGCAGTTTATTGGGTGAATTGAGGTCGGCCGGGGCGGGGGAATTCATGCGCGATAGTCGGAAACTCGGAGCGAGCTCCGATGGGTTGTAGGGTGGGGCCTGCCAGCAGGCACTGAATGGATAAACTGATAGACCACTGCGCGAATCGCTGGCAAGCAAGCTTCGCCAAATCGACCATAATTTAATTACCGGCGGTCGACCGCGTTGTAATTCTATTATGCCGCGCGGCCATCGCCCAAGCGACCAGGGCATACGCCGCGCTCGCCACATGGGCGCTTGTTGCTACCTGAATGCTGGGATCATCAAACTGAATCATGCCGCCGCCGCGGCCGCCTTGAATGATTTCAAAAATAATTTCCCCCACATAAATGACGAGCACGCCGGGCCAGAACCAATCCGACCATTGCCGCTGCCAACCTTGGGCGGCCCAATAAAGCAGGAGACCGAGATTGACCGCACTGAGGCCGCCGTATCGCGCCATGCTGGAATCAAACCCATAGATGATCGCGGAAATAAAAGCGGGCATCAGCAGGAGCGCCCAGTGACTGAAACGGGCATGGCGAGCTTCGAGGAGACCGCCCATGATCATAAACAGCCCCGCGTCGGCCAAAAAATGCGGCCAGCCAAAATGGATGAGATGACCGGTCCAGATGCGCCAATATTGACCACTGAGAAGCAGGGAGCGGTCATAGATCAGCCCATCACGCCAACTCGGATTAAATTGAATGATTAGGGTCGCCAGTCCTGCGCCCATAAACAGCCAAGGCAATTTTCCGGGATAAAGTTGGCAGAGCGAGCGCAGCGACCGGAGGATAGACATGACGCTGATCAAGCAACCCGACGACGCCAGCACCGACCGAGGGCCCAACAGCTCAGCACCACGCCGAACCAAAGACTGGGGGCGCCGCCACCGCCACCGCCGCCACCGCTACTAGGAGCAGGCGAGGGCGGGACCACTACCGGAGCGGGGGTGACGGTTAATGTCGCGCTCGTGCTGGTGACGCTGCCCGCCGTGGTCGTGAGCTTGACGGTGTAATCGCCGGCGTTGCTCGTTTGGACATTGCTCAAACTCAGCGTGGAGCTCGTGGCTCCGCTCAGGGCGGCATTACCGAGCGACCATTGATACGCGATGGAGTTGGTGCCCGCCGTGGCGGTAACGCTGAAAACAACATTGGTGCCCGCCGTAGCCGTGGCGCTGGCCGGCTGTGTCGTGATTGCCGGCAGCGTATTAACGGTGAGCGTGGCGGCGCTGCTGGTCACGGCGCCGATGGAATTACTGACCGTCACCGTGTAGCTGCCCGCGTCGCCACTGGCGGGCGAGGCGATGGTGTAGGTGGCCGCATTGGCTCCGCTGATACCGTTGACGCCTTTCTGCCACTGGTAGGTCGGGGTAGGATTGCCCGTGGCCACGACACTAAAGGCAACCGAGGTGCCAGCCGTTACCGTTTTATTCTCGGGTTGAGTCGTAATAACAGGCGCGCTGCCGATCGCGATTGTCGTGCTGCTAAGATTAAGCGTCAGGCCGGAGGAGTCAGCGTCGAAACCATCGACGGCGAGGTAATAAGTAGTGCCGCCGACCGCGTTGAAAGTAACGGTGCTCGCCTGTACTACTCCTTGATCAATATCATCGTTAGAGGCGATCGTGATTAAACTGGCGAGGGCGGTTCCCGTATAAATTCCCAGCGTGGTGTCCGAGTAACTGCCGCGGGTATCGATGGTGATCGCCCCGCTGCTCGGGGCAGCCCATTTCCACCACACAGAATGGCCGCCGGCATTGTCGGCGTGGCGGGGCTCGCCGATTTCTTTGGTGGCATTGGTGTTGTAACCGGTAACTTTAGCCGTGCCGTTGCTGAGCACGACGGCGATGGCGTTCGCAAATTTGTCATGAGCGGGAATGCCAAGAGGGCCGTACAGATTCTGCGCCCCATCGGTGTCGTCTGATGTGATGGTATCGATGGTGCTCACGCGACTATTCATGACGGCGTTGACCGTCTGAGCATCCTCATCCGGATGATCGAGTCCGAGGGAGTGCCCTAGTTCGTGGATGGCGACGCGCTGCAAGTCGACGATCCCAGTGCGTTTCACGCCGCGGTAGGAGTC
Organism: Opitutus sp. GAS368; assembly: GCA_945861645.1. Classification (GTDB taxonomy): domain Bacteria; phylum Verrucomicrobiota; class Verrucomicrobiia; order Opitutales; family Opitutaceae; genus Lacunisphaera. The sequence continues at coordinate 10,828 of CAMAVZ010000014.1, forward strand.
CCACGTGTATTTTGTGTTAAAGACAATATCTGACTCGGTGCGTCGATTGCCGCTGTACCATGTGGTGGTGACTGCCAGCGTGGTATCGCCGAAAGCTTTGCCAAAAATATCAGCGGCAAAGGTCATTTCATTTAAGCGATTACGATCCGTGGCCTCAGCGGCGGTAGCGAGTTGGGGGTTGAATTTAAAATTACCGATCACGGCGTTCCATGTTTCCGCAGCGACTTGCGTGCTTGTATTATAGTTGCTGCCGTCGATTAAGGTCGAGGTCGACCCGAGCAACACCCGCATCGTGACCTGGCCCGGATTCCACTTGATGGGCAGACCGGTATTTTTGTTTATAATAAAAGAGAAACCCCACGCCTTAGGCGCAAGACAGACCAAGAGAAGGAGGGCAAAAAAGCGGGCCACGGGATTATTTGGCCAATTCCGTTGTCGCCTCGGCGCGCGCGCCCACGGCGCGGATTTTCTGCGTGAAGGCGGCAGTCGTCATCGGCCGAGCTTGGGGGTTTAAGCGTTTGACCGCATCCCAACTCATTAGGGGCAGAGCGACATCCTGCTCGCTGTAAAGCGGCAGCCCATTGCTGCGTAGAATCAATTCTTGGCCGGATTGAGCTTCTTTATAAACCACATACAGTCCGTGCATGATACCGACTAGGGGGTAGATTTGCTGGCCGTTGCCTTGCACAAAAAGAATATTTTCCTCGCCGAGGTGAAATTTCGGCGCGCCCTCGATCACGAGTTCTTCCGCGCCGATGCGGCCCCCGACAAATTCCAGTACCAGCGGTTGCGGTGGGGTGCCTTTGATGATCTCGCGTAACTCTAAGGTGACTTTGCTCAGGATGTAAGGGCGGCCCTGATTATCCCGCCATTCGGGGGTGATGGACGTGATCACCCCGCGCACGACGTAATCAGCCTGACCGACCAATTGTTCAAAATTCGGCGCTTCCACGCTCGTGGCATTACCAGGTGCCGTGAACAGCCCTAGTCCGGCGATCATTCCCAACATATTCATCAAACGAAAAGACATAGGGCGGTAAGGGGATGGAGCGTTTTTTATCTGAGCTACTGGCATTATTCTAGTCGAGAAATACGCTTCGTCAAACAGGCTGAGGTAAATAAATTGAATCGTGAAAAATTAGCCGAGCCGAGTCGCCACTTCGATCACATCATGCGGGGAGGCTTCTTTTTGGCCGGCGGGGGTGACGCGGACATAGCGAGCTTTAGTGCGAAGTTCGGTTAAATTTTTGGCGCCAAGATAGCCCATGCCGCTCTGCACGCCCCCGATGAGGGTGCCGAGGACGTCGTCGACGGAGCCAGAAACTTCCTTGAGGGCCTCGATGCCCTCGGCGGCGACTTTGCGGGCAGGGTCATTTTTATCGTGACCATAACGGGCGGCGGAACCGGCTTTCATGGCCGCGTGGCTGCCCATCCCTCGGTATTGTTTATAGATTTTACCCGAAATTTCCATGATTTCACCTGGCGCCTCGCGGCAACCGGCCAAGAGGCCACCGAGAATGACGGCATCGGCGAGGGTGAGGGCTTTGACGATGTCGCCGGATTTCGTCATACCGCCGTCGGCGATGAGGTGGACGCCGAGTTTTGCGGCGTTGCGACCGGCCACGTGTAAAGCGGTGAGCTGAGGAATGCCCACTCCGGCCACGATGCGGGTGGTGCAGATGGATCCAGGGCCTTGGCCAATTTTGATGGCATTAGCTCCCGCGCGGGAGAGGAACTCGACGCCCGCTCCGCTGGTGACGTTACCGGCAATAATGGTGAGATCCTTGAAGGCATCGCGAATGAGCTTTACCATATCGCCGACCCCAGCGGTGTGGCCATGCGCGGTGGAAATCGCTACGGCGTCGATCGCTTCATCGACTAATTCGCTGACGTGCGTGATAATTTTTTTGCGATCAAGTTCCCCGTTGGGTAAACGCACCGGAGAGATGGCGGCGCCGACCACGAGACGAAAATTTGCGTCGCGGGCGGGTTTGCGTCGTGACTTTGCTTCGCTGGTGATGCGTTCGACATCCGAGCTGGTGACCAGTCCCCGGAGGTGATCTTTATCATCAACGACGAGCATTTTGTGAATGCCGACATTGAGGGTGAAAAAGCGATCCGCTTCTTTGATAGGATCCGCCGCCATGTGCTTTTCCTGAACCGTGATGAGTTGCTTGCGCGGGGTCATCACCTCGGAAACTTTCTTGGACTTGTAACGGTCTTTAACGAGATTGCCGGAGAGCAAGCCGGCGAGCTTGCCGGATTTCTCCACCACGGGAAAGGTGCGAAAATCGAAACGCTTTTGGTCGATCATCGCCAGCACTTCGCTGACATACGCGTCAGGGGAAACGGTGATGGGATCTTGAATGAGGCCGTGGATGTGGCGTTTGACGCGAGCGACTTCCTTGATCTGGTCCGAGTGCGGAAGATTATAGTGGATGAGTCCGAGTCCGCCATTGAGCGCCATGGCGATGGCCATCCGGGACTCGGTGACCGTGTCCATGTCAGACGAGATGATGGGAATTTGCAGCCGCAGGCTATCCGATAGCGCGGTGCTCAAGTCAGTGTCCTTTGGCAAAATCTCGGAATGCAGCGTCGCGAGGGAGACGTCATCAAACGTCAGGGCGCTCGGCAAGTTGGCGGCGAAGAAGCGATCGGCAGGCAGGTAAAAATCCGAGTCGCTGGCGGAGGGGGCAACAGGCTTAGTCATTGTTGCCCAGAACGAGATACGCCCGCTGCGACAAAGCTCAAACAAAAACCACGCCGCGGCTTATTCGTTGGGAATGAGTGAGTAGTGTAAGAGAAAATCCCTAGATAAGTTGAAGATAAATTTGAAAAATTAGCTTGATGGCTAGTTGCCTTCTTTCGGTGGATTCTGTGTGTTCGCCGGTGCTCACTCATGGTTTATCTTTTTGAGTTCAAACGCTATTGTCAGCCGCTGCAGGTGCCGCTGCGGACCGCGCATGGCGTCTGGGCGGAGCGGGAGGGCTTGATTATCAGGCTGGAGGATGAGTCCGGGCAAGTGGGCTACGGGGAGATTGCGCCGATTCCATGGTTTGGCACGGAAACAGTGGCGGAGGCGGAGGAGATTTGCCGAAAATTTGGTGATCAGATAGACGACGCTCTTTGTGCTGCGGTACCGCTGTCGTTCGGTTGCGTACGTTTTGCCCTCGCGGCCGCTCGGGCGGAAAAAATAGCTGACGCCTCCGTCGCCAAGTTGCGGTTACCGGTAGCGGCTTTGTTGCCCGCGGGGCGCGCGGCGCTCACAATTTTATCGGCTAAACTCGAGGCCGGCTTCTTGGCGTTTAAATGGAAGGTGGGGGTGGGCCAGGCTGATGATGAGCTTGGGCTGCTCGACGATTTATTGGCTCGTTTGCCCGCCCACGTGAAATTGCGCCTCGATGCTAATGGCAGTTGGACTCGCCGGCAGGCGCAACAGTGGTTGGAGCGCTGCGCGGATCGGCCGATTGAATTTATTGAACAGCCAGTCGCACCAACCGAAGAAGATACGCTGCTGGGATTGGTGCGTGATTATCCGGTGACATTGGCGCTGGATGAATCGGTCGTGCGACTGAATGAGGCGCGCCGTTGGCAAGGGCTCGGTTGGCCGGGGGTGTTTGTGATAAAGCCGGCCCTCGTTGGTCCATTACCCGAATTGGCGGAATGGATTATTACGAGCAAAGCAGATGTAGTAATTTCTAGTGCGATCGAAAGTGCCCTGGCGCGCCATTCGATCTTGCGGCTGGTGCTGACGCAGTCGCTCACGCAACGCGCGCTGGGCTTTGGGCTCGGCGAGATGTTTGGTGAACGGGCTTGGGATGGAGCGATCCTGGGGCCCTTGGCTGACGGCACGCTTTTCACCGCTAATCCGGGGGAGGCTTTATGGAACGAGCTGAGCTGAGTGACGCGCTGCGGCCCTGGCGGAGTCGCGATCACAGCGGGCAGTCTGTGGCCCGAACGTATATTGCGGAAGTTCAGCCAGAAAAATTTATGACCGCCTTCGCTGACGCGGTCGCCGGCTCGGGCGAAATTTTTTTAGGAAATCCGGCGTGGGGAGAGACGGAGCGGGCTTCGTGGGCCGCGCTCCGTACGGCGGGTGTCGGGACAGCTCCTGCGGCCGGCTTGCCCTTGGGTTGGCTCGGTATTCCTACTGGCGGGACGAGTGGTCAGTTAAAATTTGCGCGGCACGATCACGAAACCTTAAGCGCAGCGGTGCGCGGTTTCACCCAGCATTTCGGTTTAACGCAGGTGAACGCCGTGGGGGTTTTGCCCCTGTATCATGTGGGTGGATTAATGGCCTGGTTGCGGTGTGCGCTGACGGGCGGAACCTATCTGGCGTGGGATTGGAAGGCCTTGGAAGGGGGCGGGCGCCCCGTGCTGCCGGCACGTGCGGAAGGTTGGCTGCTATCGCTCGTGCCGACTCAATTAGAGCGGCTCTTGTCCAGTGCCGACGCGGTGGCTTGGCTCCGTCAGTTTCGCATAATTTTTATCGGTGGGGCACCGGCGCGGCCCGATTTATTAGAGCAGGCCGCGGCGCTGCGGCTTCCGTTGTCCTTAGGGTACGGCATGACCGAGACCGCTGCCATGGTAACCGCATTGCGGCCGCAAGATTTTCTGGCGGGTGCTCGGCATAGTGGCGCGGCTCTGCCACATGCCACCTTGAAGTTGGGATCTGACGGAGTGATCAAAATTGAGAGCGCGTCATTGTTTCGGGGTTATTATCCGGCATGGCGGGAAGTCGCCGCTTTTGAAACGACGGACGATGGGGTGCAGCCCGCACCTGGGCAGTGGCAGATTTTAGGCCGACGTGATGCGATGATTATCACGGGTGGCGAAAAAGTGTCACCGGTGGAGGTCGAGGCAGTTTTGCGGGGTAGTGGCGAATTGCGCGACGTCGTTGTCGTCGGAGTGCCCGATCCTGAGTGGGGGCAGCGAGTCGTCGCCGCTTACCCTGATTCTGAACGGCCGAATCTGGCTAAATTAGCTGCGGTCATCACGCAGTTGCTCGCGCCGGCCCAGCGCCCGAAGCAATTCGTTCCGCTGGGGAGTTGGCCGGTGTCGACGGTGGGTAAAGTGAATCGGGCCGCGGTCGCTGAGTTGGTCCGCCGGGCGCTCATTGCGTCCTGATGCTATCGCAAAGGGTGGCGCCGACCCCGCCGCTATTTTTTCTCTGTATTCAGGAAAATCTCTGATTAGTTTTAGGGTGTGAATAAAACTGAAATCGCCGCGGTGCTCACCGAGATTGGTACAATGATGGAATTGAAGGGAGAGAATCCCTTTAAAATTCGCGCCTATCAGGCGGGGGCTCGTTTGCTGGAGACCCTCAGCGAGGAGGAAATAGCGACGCGCGTCGCGGCCGGGACGCTCGATGAAGTGAAGGGTATTGGCGAAGCGCTGGCCCAAAAAATTACGGAACTACACACCACGGGCGCATTGGAATTTCATGCAACGCTCAAGGCTTCAATCCCCGCCGGCTTATTCGATATTTTATCGATCCCCGGGGTTGGTCCGAAGAAAATTCACGCCCTGCGGGACCAGCTCGGCATCGATTCCATTGCGAAATTGCAGCAAGCTTGTCTCGATGGACGCATTGCCGAACTCGCTGGCTTTGGGAATAAATCTCAGGAGAAAATCCTCGAAGGCATTCGCAATCGGGAAAAATATGGTCGGCGGCATCGGTGGGCCGATGCCTTTGTTGTGGCCGAGCCCATTCTCGCCGGCTTGCGTCAGCTACCCCAGGTGTTGCGGGCAGAGCATGCCGGTAGTTTGCGGCGCCGCATGGAGACGGTGGGGGATTTGGATTTTCTGGTGGCGACGAACGATCCCCAGCCGGTGACCGCTTGGTTTGTGGCGTGTCCGGGAGTTGTTGAAATTACGGCCCACGGAGAAACGAAAGCGAGCGTGCGCCTCGCTTCTGGGATTCAGGCGGATTTACGGTTGGTGCCGCCCGAGCAATTTATTTTTGCGCTGCATCATTTCACGGGGTCGAAAGATCACAATGTCGCGATGCGGCATCGGGCCTTGCAGCGCGGCTTATCGATGAGCGAATGGGGGCTCGTGCCCTCAGCCGGGGAGGGCACCGCCAAGGAGAAGGCCGAAGTTCGCGGCCGCCAGACGGAGATCACGTCTGAAGAACAACTTTTTAGCGCTTTGGCTTTGGCTTTTATTCCTCCCGAGTTGCGCGAAGGGCTGGGGGAGATCGAGGCCGCCGAAAGTAATACGCTGCCGCGTTTGGTGGAAGCGGGTGACATTCGGGGTGTTTTCCATAATCACACCACCGCTTCGGATGGACATAATACGCTCGAGGAAATGACCGCGGCGGCCCAAGCCCTCGGCTTTGACTATCTCGGCATTGCGGATCATTCCAAATCAAGCGTGCAGGCCCGCGGTTTGACTGAAGAGCGACTGCGCGAGCAAATCGCCGCGATTAAAAAACTCAACGCAACGGGGCAATTTAAGTGTCATGTCTTCAGTGGCACGGAATGCGATATTTTGCCGGACGGTCGGCTCGATTTTTCTGACGAATTATTGGCCGAGCTTGATTACGTGGTGGTGTCGGTGCACAGCGCCTTCAACCAAGGGCGGGATGGAATGACGGCGCGCATAATTCGGGCGATTGAAAATCCCCAGACCACGATGCTGGGCCATTTGACCGGGCGGTTGTTGTTGGAACGCGAAGGCTATGAGGTCGATACCGAGAAGGTTATTGCGGCGGCGATCGCCCATCATGTCATCATCGAGTTGAATGCCAGTCCTTGGCGGCTAGATCTGGATTGGCGTTTCTGGCGCCAAGCCGCGGAGCGTGGGCTACTGTGCTCGATTAATCCCGATGCCCACCGGACTACGGGGCTGGCAGATTTTCGCGTTGGTGTGAGTGCCGCCCGCAAGGGCTGGTTAACGCCGGCACACATTCTTAACACTCGGCCCTTGACTGAAGTGCAGCGGTGGCTCGCGGCGCGGCGCTAATTGGACTCTTTTGTTAAATAGGATGAGGGCTTTGGGGTGGGTCACAGCCGGAGAGAAGGCAGGAAATGAGAATTGAACATTGGTCGCTGAACTTTCATCACTCTTAGGCCATGATTAAATCTGCCCTGATTACTGGTATTACCGGCCAAGATGGATCTTACCTCGCGGAGCATCTTTTGGCGCACGGCTATACGGTGCACGGTCTGGTGCGCCGAGCCAGTATGTTCAACCGCTCGCGTATCGATCATCTGCGTACGGGGGGCCAGATTTCGCCTGAACGTCTCGTCTTACACTATGGCGACCTCAATGACCTCACCTCTCTGCGTCGCCTGCTGAAACAGGTCGCGCCGGCGGAAGTTTATCATTTGGCCGGGCAAAGTCATGTGGGCCTTAGTTTTGAAATTCCTGAAGTGACGGTGCAAGAAAATGGCATGGCGACCCTTGGCCTGCTTGAAGCCCTGCGCGACCTCGATTATCCGGTGCGCTTTTATCATGCGGCCAGCGCGGAAATTTTTGGGGCACCGGCCGCCGCCCCGCAGACGGAAGCTACGGCCTTTAATCCGGTTAATCCTTATGGTTGCGCCAAGGCTTTTGCGACCCAGCTATGCCGAGTTTATCGTAGCGCTTACGGCGTATTTGCGTGTAGCGGCATCGCCTACAATCATGAATCGCCGCGGCGTGGTGAGAATTTTGTGACGCGAAAGATCACGCTCGGCGCGGCGCGGATTAAAGCGGGTCGGCAAGCGGTGCTGGCTTTGGGTAATTTGGCGGGGCAACGTGATTGGGGTTATGCCCCCGAATATGTGGTCGCGATGTGGCAGGCGCTGCAAGTGGCCACGCCGCGCGACTATGTGCTGGCTACGGGAAAAAGTTGCTCGATCCGAGAGTTCGCCATCGCCGCCTTTGCGGAACTGGGGCTCGGTTTGAAATTTGAAGGCGAAGGCGTCGCGGAGGTTGGTCGCCGCCCAGATACCGGAGCGGTCGTGGTGCAAGTGGATCCCCGCTTCTTCCGTCCCGCTGAATCAACCCACTTAGTCGGCGATGCTTCCTTGGCTCGGCAGGAATTGGGCTGGACGCCCCAAGTGACCGGCGCGGCCGTGGCGCGGCTGATGGCGCGAGCGGATTTTGCCCACGAACAAAAAACTAACGGGTGAAATGAGCGCGGATTGAGCTAGCTCCCTTTATGTCAACCTACCTTGTCACCGGTGCCGCTGGCTTTATCGCCGCCAAGGTCTGCGCGCAACTGCTCGCGGCGGGCCACACGGTAGTCGGAATTGATAATCTGAACGATTATTATGATGTGCGTTTGAAGGATTATCGGCTCGCCCAGTTGCTGGACGAAACTGAGCAAGCCGACTTCCCCGCGGTGGGTGGTTCGCGATTCGCCCAGAGTAAGACCGCCCTGACCAATCGAGCGGGATCGTTTATTTTTCGGTATCTCGATATTGAAAATTTAGCGCAATTGGACGCGCTCTTTGCGGAGTTTAAATTTTCCGCGGTCTTTAATTTGGCGGGCCGCGCCGGTGTTCGCGCCAGCATGGAGAATCCGTATGTTTATCTGAGCACCAATACGCAAGGGACGCTGAATTTGCTCGAGTGTCAGCGCAAGCACGGGGTGAAAAAGCATGTGCTGGCCTCTAGCTCGTCGCTTTATGCGGGGAGTACGCTCCCTTTTCATGAAACGCAGTCGGTGAATACGCCGCAGTCACCGTATGCGGCCACCAAGAAAGCGGCCGAGCTGCTCGCCTACAGTTATCATAAACTTTACGGGCTCGATATCTCCGTGCTGCGTTATTTTACCGTTTTTGGGCCCGCGGGTCGGCCGGACATGGCGCCGCTCCGTTTCATTAAATGGATTGATGAAGGCACGCCGATTACTCTCTACGGTGATGGTACGCAGACCCGCGATTTTACGTACGTGGATGACATTGCCCGGGGCACCATCCTCGCCGTCCAGTCGCTTGGGTATGAGATTATCAATCTTGGGGGCGGGCAGAATTTATTTTCACTCCAGCAAGTCATCGCCTTGATCGAAACCGCGCTGGGGAAAAAAGCCGCGGTACAAGTCGCCCCGTTGCACCCGGCGGACGTGAACGATACCTGGGCGGATATTGCCAAGGCGCAGCGGTTGCTCGGCTGGTCGCCACAAATTAGCGTGGCTGCCGGTTTTGCCCGAGCCGTGCAGTGGCACAGTCTCAATCGAGCTTGGCTCAAGACCTTGAAAGTATGAAACCAGCCGCGAGCCCGTTAGCGCGGGGCTACCAAGTTTAACGGGCTCGGGTATGATTACTAATCGCCACCGCGGACTCGTTCGGCTGCATGGGGCCGCTGTCGTGTTGATCGTCGCTTTATTTTTTTTGGTTTATGCAGAATTTATTATGCGCTTCGTCCCCGTGGTGCGGTTGTCGCGGGAGGTTAATCTGCTGCCGTATTTTCTCTGTGTCTTGCTGGGGCTGCTCGCGGGGGGCGGACGCCTGCGCGCGGTCGAGTCGCGCTTGACCCGGCTCAGTGGGCTCGCCGCGGTCGGCTTAGCGACGACGCAGATATTTTATGTAGCCCTAGCGGTTTTTAGTATGATGTTTGCGACGCAAGATCGCAGTATTAGCCGCTTGTTTCTCGGGACCTTCTTAGGGGGCAGTTGGCTGGGGTTAACTTGGTTGCATCAAGCGCTGCCGCCATGGTTGGCGCGTTTATTATACCGTCAGGCAGCGGGGATTCCTACCTTGTTGATTGGTCGCGCCGAGTTGTTGCCGCAATTGGCGGACTGGTTAGCTCAGCGGATGCAGCTTGGTTTGCAGCCGGTGGGTTTTCTTTCACTCGACCAATCGGCGCCGCCGTCGTCGCTGCATTCCGCCGTGCCTTTTGCGGGACAATTAACGGCCCTCCCTCAAATCTTGGCCGATAAGAATATTAGTCAGGTGATTTTACTCGAGCTACCCACGAGCGCCGCCGTGGCTCGCCAGATTATTGCGGACTGTCAGGTGCGCGGTTGCCGTTTGTTAATTCAACATCAAGTCGATGAATTGCTCGGGCATCCGGTTGAGTCCGTTGACGAAGAGGGGCATCATTTCTTTACCTTGCACTACGAGCCATTGGAGGAGCCCGTCAATCGCGCGTTGAAGCGCACCTTTGATCTGATGGTGGCTTTGCCCGTGGTGCTCTTGATCTTGCCCCCTGTGCTGCTGGTCGTGTGGCTGGGGCAGAGGTGGCAGGCGCCGGGACCGTTATTTCATACGCGGCTTCGCACCGGTGGCCGCCGCGGAGAGTTTGCGATGTTGAAATTTCGCTCGATGTGCGTGGGTCCAATCGAAGCCAAGGCGGAAGCGCAGCAAGCGAGTACCACCGATCCGCGGATTTATCCTTTGGGACGATTTTTGCGCCGGCACAGTATCGATGAGTTGCCCCAATTTTGGCATGTCTTGATGGGGTCAATGAGCGTGGTCGGTCCCCGGCCGGTTATGCCGCTGCTCGATGAGGAATTCGCGCGGCAAGTGCAGGCCTATCGCTCCAAGCATTGGGTTAAGCCCGGCATAACCGGCTTGGCGCAGAGTGGCGGCTTTCGCGGTGAAATTAAAACACCGGCCCAGCTCCAAGAGCGTATTCGCTTAGACCTTTATTATATCGCGAACTGGTCTTTTTGGCTGGATGTGCAGATCACGCTCAAGACGGCGGTTCAGCTTATTTTTCCACCGAGTTCGGCCTATTGATTCTAGCAGAGACCGGCCCTTTTTAGAAATTTCGAGTGTAGCGTGCGCCGCTTTCATTTACGAAAGTGAGCGAGTTGGCCGTGATTTCGATTAATTTTAAATCAAGTTCATACTCCACAACATCGCCGTTACGGTAAACGCGATCGTTCATGAGAACTTTGCTGTCCGTAGCAGAGGCTCGGATACCCACGATGCGCAGATTATCTACAAAACTGATGGCTTTAGCGCTAAACTTGGGCCGAGGCGGAGGGGGCGGGGGGGAGGTGACCACCGGGGGAGCACTCGGGGGGATTGGTATGCTGAAGGTCTCCGGCGCCTGGGTCGTCTTGACCACCGGAGGGGGCGCGGGGGAAATAGCTGGGGCGGCGCTGGGGGGGGGCTCCGCGGGCTGAAAGGTGGGCTGTCGCGAGCGCTGGAGCCCAAGGTAGGCGCCGATAAGCAAAATAAGCAGAGCGCTCGCGCTTAGGCCAATTCGAATGAGTAGGGTACTAAACGCCGGCGGTTTATCCCGTTTCACAATTTGTCCGATTGCTTCACCCTCGGGACCGGTTGCACCGGCGGCGGAAGCGCTTTCGCCGGTCCGCTGCTTTTGCGCCTTCTTGAGGGCATCATTGATCAGGCTCATGTGGACGATGGGCGGGTTGAATCCGAGGACTCGCATGAGCGGATGAGCGTGGGTAAATTAAAAATCGAACACATAGAACTTCGGAGCAGTAAAAGGCAGTCGTTATATTTTCCTTAGTCAGTCAATTGCTTGATCTCTTTCACGGCGCGCCGCGCATCCCAGTAGTTTACTTCGTCCGAGTTGCGAATGAAAGCAGCCAAGAGGGCCTTGTCGCAAAGATTATTGATGATGCGCGGAATGCCGCGACTGGCCTGAAAAATTTGCCGCAACGCCCACGGGGTAAAGTAGGGCCGGCCAATGCTGCCTGACACCGTAAGCCGGTGCTGGATGTAACGGTCCATTTCCTCGCGCGCGAAGGGGCGTAATTCATAATGGACGAGAATGCGTTGGCGCAGCTGGCGTAATTCTTCGGCCGCGAGGCGATGTTTGAGCTCGGTCTGACCCAGGAGGACGATTTGCAGGAGCTTTTGCTTATCGGTCTCGAGATTCGACAATAACCGTACTTGTTCAAAAACCTCGAAAGAAAGATTTTGCGCTTCGTCGATAATCAGGACGATTTCGCGGCCAGCGGCGATGCGTTGGAGGAGGACTTGGTTCATTTGCGCGACGAGGTCGTTCTTACTGCGGGCCACTCGCGTTTCGCCTAGCTCGACTAAAATTGCCTTTAGCATCTGCGTCTCCGTGAGCCGTGGATTGAGCACCAGCGCGGTATCATAATGCTGGGGATCAAGTTCGCTGAGAAACCTGCGGCATAAGGTGGTTTTGCCGCACCCGACTTCCCCGATCAGAACAATGAAGCCTTTTTTCTCGCTCACCCCGTATTTCAAATGCTGCAAAGCTTCCTGGTGGGTTTCGCTCAGGTACAGGAATTTGGGGTCAGGCGTAATATGAAACGGCATTTCCTGGAGGCCATAATAGCTCTGATACATCAGGCGCGAATTATCGGTGGCAGGGACTAAAAAGCACGACAAAAGGATGCCCGCGCGATCTGAAAAAAGTTGCTTGGGCCGCCGCAGGTTCTTTTAACCACCTAGTTGCCTCCTGCGAATTTCAGTAAATTGCTGCTGGTTTTTTTTGCCGTGCTGTTCGCGGCTGTCGTGCTGTGGGCGGCCACATTTTTTATCCAGATGCATCGGGAATGGACTGCGTTAAACGTTCAAGAAATCAATAATCAACGGCGTTTAGCCGAAGCCAATGCTCGGCTGCAAGAGCAGGAGAAATATCTCGATCAGCTCCGGCATGATCCCGCCTTAGTGGAACAGATCATTCGGCAAAAACTTGGTTATGCCCGCGAGCGTGAGTTCATTTTCCGGTTTGAAGACGACAAAAAGTAAGCGCCAGTCTCACCATTAAAACCAAAAGCGAGCCGAGGTGACTCGGCGCGCTCTCTAGTGCTGATTTTTATGCCAAGATCTCTTCTGGCCGCCCCGTGCCTCCGGCTCTGGCCGATGCTCTGTTTGTAATATAATATATTACAAATAGAGTGCCGTTGAAGGGCGCCGGGTTGACGTTGGGTGTGGCGATGGGCGCCGGAGCGGAGTTGGCTGATCAACGGTGGGCGAGTTTTTACGAGCGAATATCTGTCTGCCTTGCATGTTTTAGGCGGTTATGGTTTTTATTTTCGCAGTGGAATCTGAACCATTAATGGCCGCTTTTCGGGCTGCGGGGCAGGAACAGGTATTTGCGCATTGGCCGAGCCTCTCCGCTGCCCAACGGGCGAGCTTACTTGCGCAGGCGGCCGAGATTGATCTGCAGGAATTAGCGCGCTTGAACGCGGCCTTGGTCGTGGGCGCGGGCACAGCGACCTCGGTAAATTTGGCAGGGCTGGCGCCGGCGCCCTGTATTCAGCTGCCGACAGCTGGGGGTGACGCGCAGGCTTGGGCGCAGGCGGCGGCGATCGGGACCGCGGCTTTGCGGCAAGGTCGGGTAGCCGCCTTCACCGTCGCCGGCGGGCAGGGCACGCGGCTGGGTTACCCGGGGCCGAAAGGAACTTTTCCGGTTACGCCGGTTAAGCAAAAAACTCTATTCCAGCTTTTTGCGGAAAAAATTAAGGCGGCGGGCCTGCGCGCGGGTCGCCCGCTGCATTGGTTCATTATGACCAGTCAGGCCAATCACGAGGAAACCGAGCATTTCTTTGTGAGGAATAAATATTTTGGTTTAGATGTCAGTCGGGTGCATTTTTTCCGCCAGGGCCGCCTGCCTGCGGTCGATTTTAACGGAAAATTATTATTGGAAACTCCGGCGAGCCTAGCGCTCAGCCCAGATGGTCATGGCGGGTCACTGCGCGCCTTGCACCGCAGCGGAGCGTTAGATCTCATGCAGGCCGAGGGGATCGATACGATTAGTTATTTTCAGGTCGATAACCCCCTCGTCCGTTGTCTCGATGCGGCGTTTATCGGTTTTCACCTCAGCGCTCGGGCAGAAATGTCGAGCAAGATGGTCCGAAAAGCGTATGCCGATGAAAAAGTCGGCCATTTTTGCCAACAAGCCGGCCAGGTCGTCGTCATCGAGTATAGCGATATGCCGCGGGCGATGCAGCGCGAACTGGAGATTGACGGCACCTTACGCTTCGGCGCGGGGAGCATCGCCATTCATCTCCTCGATCGTGAATTTGCCCGGCGGATGGCGGCGGGCGGCCCGGGGGTGGCGCTGCCTTTTCATCGGGCCGATAAAAAAATCGCCACCATCGATGCTCGGGGGCAACCTCTGCAACCGAGTAAGGTCAATGGCGTAAAATTCGAACTCTTTGTCTTTGATGCGTTACCCTTCGCCCGTAATTCCGTCGTGATCGAAACCGCGCGAGCTGATGATTTCAGTCCAGTAAAAAATGCGGAGGGCTTAGATTCACCCCAGAGCTCGCGGGCTGATCAACTCCGGCAATATGCCCGCTGGCTGCAATCCGTGGGCGTCGTGATGGCAACGGATCCGACCGGATTGCCCCAGCTCTCAATCGAAATATCACCGCTCTTTGGCGACGATGCGACGTCTTTTGCGGAGCGGTGGCGGGCATTGCCGGTTAAGCCAACCATTGTTGACGGACTGTATTTGGCTTAATTTTATTTCGTATTTAGCGACTTCGCGCCCACGCTTTTAAATTTTCGCCGTAAATTTCCATGAATTATTCTGATCAAATAGCTCTCGCCGTAAAAAACGGCCAGCTAATGTCGAGCGCCGCTGAAAATCTGCAGGCTTGGTGCAACGCTGGCTTGCCGGTCTGGGCGCAGCAAAGTTTAGGCGAACTCGTGGCCCGCGGGGAGTGGAGTGAACTCAATGATCGTTTCTATCGTTACCTTGAGTTTGGTACGGGCGGAATGCGGGGGCGGACCATCGGCCAGGTAACGGCCCAGGCCGAGACGGGCCAGCTCAGTGCGGCCGGCACGCCCGAGCACGCCAATGTCGGCAGCAATTTACTAAATGATTTCACCCTGATCCGAGCGATCATCGGTCTCCATCGTTATGTGCATAGCTATTTGCAGGCGCAAGCGAGCGCGGCGCGCCCGAAGCTCGTGATCGCTCACGATGTGCGGCATTTCTCTCGGCATTTTTGTGAACTAGCCGCCTCGACGTGGACGCGACTCGGTGGGGAGGCGGTAATATTTGACGGTCCGCGTTCGACCCCGCAGTTGAGTTTTACCGTACGGCACCTCAAGGCGCACACGGGGGTGGTCATTACCGCCAGTCACAATCCGGCCCATGATAATGGATTTAAGGCTTATTTCACCGATGGGGCGCAGGTGATTTCACCCCAGGACAAAGGGATCATCACCGAAGTGGATGCAGTCCCCTTATCCGCTGTGCAGGAATTTCTAACGAAAGATCTCCGCTCCGTGGTGACGCTGGGCAGCACGGCGGATGCGGCTTACTTAGCCGCCGCGGCCCAGGCGGTTATTGATCCCGGTCTGCTCCGAGCGACGCCACTCAAGGTGGTTTTCACCAATCTCCATGGCGTCGGCGCCATTTCCTCCCTGCCGCTCTTGCATCAAGCCGGCATCACGGTGACGCCGGTGCCCGAGCAATTAGTCGGCGATGCCCGATTCCCCACCGTAAAATCCCCGAATCCGGAAAATGCGGCAGCCTTAGCCATGGCGGTCGCGCTTGCCGAACAGAACGGCGCGGAAG
The DNA here is from genome assembly GCA_945861645.1 of Opitutus sp. GAS368. Lineage (GTDB taxonomy): Bacteria > Verrucomicrobiota > Verrucomicrobiia > Opitutales > Opitutaceae > Lacunisphaera. The sequence continues at coordinate 26,245 of CAMAVZ010000014.1, forward strand.
TTGTGATGGCCACTGATCCCGATTGCGATCGCATGGGGGTGGCGGTGCGTAATCGTGCGGGGAAAATGGAATTACTCACCGGCAACCAAGTGGGGGCATTATTAGCCGATTACCGGATTACTATGTATAAAGAGCTCGGCTGGATCCCCCGTACTGGGAGCGAGTCGGTCGCGATCATCAAAACTTTTGTGACGACGCCCCTGCAGGATGCGATTGGGCGGGGGCATGGCGTTAAAGTTATTAATACGCTGACGGGCTTTAAATGGATCGCAGGCAAGCTTCGTGGCTATGAGGAGCAGTTGGTTGCCGCGAAGGGTGGGGATTTCGATTATGAGGCCGCGCCGTTTCGGCAACGCGCGGCTGATCTGCAGGCGCACAGTACTTTTGTGCTGTTTAGCTCGGAGGAAAGTTATGGTTATTTACCCAATGACTTAGTGCGCGATAAAGACGGCAACGCGGCGTGTCTGATGTTTGCTGAGGTGTGTGCCTGGGTGAAATCACGTGGCCTGACGGTACCCGAATATCTCAATGAGATTTATCTCAAGTACGGCTTCTTCCTCGAAGGCGTGATTAACATTTATTACGAAGGGGCGAGTGGGGCGGCGAAAATAAAACGAATTCTGGGAAGCTATCGGCAAAATGCACCAACGGCATTTGGCGCGACTGCCGTTACCCGTTTTCAAGATTTCGGGCGGGAAAAATTTTCGGATGCCGACGGGGAGTTAATTCCTGCGCAGGATTTATACTTGGTAACGCTGGCAAACGGCTATTCCTTCGCGGCGCGGGGGAGTGGCACGGAGCCCAAGATGAAGTTCTATCTTTTCGCGCAAGAACAGGCGAAATCAGCGGCTGCGTTGCCGGCGGCTAAGGCTCGGGCCCAAGCGACCCTGGATGGCTTAAAGGCGCTAATCGAAACTGACGCTCGCCGCCGCGCGGAAGGCTGATCGCCGCTGCGCTTTAGACCAGCAGCAGCGCGGGTTTCTCGAGAAGACCTTTCAAGGCGGCGAGAAATTGCGCGCCAAGGGCGCCGTCGACGACGCGGTGGTCGCAGGAAAGCGTCAGCGTCATAGTCTGGCCAACCACAATAGTTCCATTTTTAACCACTGGCTTAGTGACGGTGGTCCCCACGGCGAGGATGGCGGCGTTTGGCGGATTGATAATCGCGCTAAATTTGGGAATGCCCATCATGCCGAGGTTGGAAACGCAGAACGTGCCGCCCGTGAATTCCTCGGGCTTAAGTTTCTTTTGCTTGGCGCGCTGGCCGAGCGGTTTGACCTCAGTGCTAATCGCGAAAACAGATTTGAGGTGGGCATCACGAATCACCGGCGTGATGAGGCCATCTTCGATCGCCACGGCAAAGGAAACGTGTGCGGCGCCGTGGTAGTGGATACCTGAGCCCGTCCACGAGGCATTAACACCGGGGACGCGGCGGAGCGCTTCCGCGCTGGCCTTGAGGATGAAATCGTTGATCGACAACTTAACGCCTTCTGTGGCCAAAGCAGTGTTGAGCTGAGCGCGAACGGTGAGCAACGGGTCCGCGTCGACCTCAATTTCTAAATAGAAATGCGGGATTTGGGTCTTCGCCTCGAGCAGACGCTTTGCGATGGTCGCCCGCATATTTGTCGCGGGCACAGTGCGCTCCGCTTGGATAGGACCGGTGCGGAGTAGCGCGACAGATTTCGGCGCAACCGCCGGCAAAGGATTGGCGGCGGCGGCGAGGACATCGGCCTTGACGATGCGTCCGCCGGGGCCAGATCCGCTCAGGTGGGTGGCATCGATCTTTTGATCGGCGGCAATTTTTCGGGCGAGGGGGGAGATTTTTAGCCGATCGGCGGAGGTCTGCGAGGCCGCGGAGGGCACGGTAGCGAGGGTGGGAGCTGGCACTGGTACGGGCGCGGCAACGGGCGACGGTGCGGTCACCACGGGAGCGGCGGGTACGGCGGCGGGCGGTGGGGGCGGGGCTGCGCTGGCCACTGGCGGTGTGGGCGCGGCTTCGCCTGGTTTACCGATGGCGCAAAGTGGCGCGCCGATCGCTACTTCGGAACCAGCCTCAGTATAAATTTTGATGAGCGTCCCCGTGAAGAAAGTTTCCAGTTCCATCGTGGCCTTGTCGGTCTCGATTTCGGCGAGCATGTCGCCCGCTTGAACGGCATCCCCTTCTTTTTTGAGCCATTTAATTAACGTGCCCACCGACATCGTGTCGCTGAGCTTGGGCATATCAATGAGGTCGGCCATGGTGGGAAAAAGGCTAAGGTTTTAGTGCTAAACCGTAAATTATTTCAGCGTATCGAGGGCGGCTTGGTAGATGCGCTCAACCGAGGGAAGTTGTAGTTTTTCTAAAGGCGGCGAATAAATCGCGGGGGCGTCGATGGAGGTCAGGCGTTTGACGGGGGCATCGAGATAATCGAAGGCTTGATCCGAAATGAGGCAGGCGACCATGGCGCCGACGGAGCAGAAAGGTTTAGATTCTTCGACGTAAAGGCAGCGGCTCGTTTTTTTGACGGAATTCAGAATCGTCTCGACGTCGAGCGGGCGGATGGAGCGCAGGTCCACCACCTCGGCGTTAATCTGGTATTTTTCCTTGAGCAGGTCGGCGGCCTTGAGGGCCAACTGAATCGAGCGGCCGTGACCGATGATGGAGATATCGCTGCCTGCGCGCATGACACTGGCCTTGCCGAGTGGGACGAGGTATTCGCCGTCGGGTACTTCACAGGCTTCGCCGTAAAGAATCGTGTTTTCCAGAAACATCACCGGATCGTTATCGCGAATCGCGGATTTCATGAGGCCCTTGGCGTCATAGGCGTTGGAGGGAACGACAACCTTGATCCCCGGATGATAGGCGGCGATCGATTCGGGCGTGTGGGAGTGGGTAGCGCCAACGTTGGTGCCGCCGTTAGCGGGGCCGCGAATTACGATGGGGCAGTTAATGAGACCGCCCGACATGTAGCGAATATTGGCGGCGTTGTTGAAGATTTGGTCAAAGGCGACGGAGTAGAAGCTGAAGAACATCAGTTCCATCACGGGACGGAGTCCGAGCATCGCCGCGCCCACGCCCAGGCCGATGAAGCCGGCTTCGCTGATGGGCGTGTCGACGATTCGCTTCGGGCCGTATTTGGCTAACATGCCCTCGGAGATTTTATAGGCGCCGTTAAATTGAGCGACTTCCTCGCCCATCAGGACGACGTTGGGATCGCGTTCGATTTCCTCAGACATAGCAGCGCGGAGGGCTTCGCGGTAAGTGATGACAGGCATGGGACGGAGCAGGTCTAAGGGTAAATTTTAGTGGAGGGCGGCGGCGGCTCAGTCGAAGAAGAGGGCGCCGACCGATTTGCGATCGGCGGGATTATCGATCTCCCAGTAGACATCTTTTTTGATATCTTCGAGGCTCGGGTACGGGCTCGCTTCGGCGAACTGCGCGGAGGTTTCCGCTTCGGCGCGGGCGGACTCATCAATTTTTTGAATGAGCTCGGTCGTCAGCGTTTGCTCAGCCAGGAGGGATAATTGAAAAACGCTCAACGGATCTTTCGTCGATTTGTAAGCCTCAATTTCTGCTTTATCACGATAGGTGGTATCAGGATCGGCGACCGAGTGACCGCGGTAGCGGTAGGTGCGAATCTCAAGGACGCTGGGGAGTGATTTGTCGTGAGCTAATTTGAGTGCCTGGCCGACTTGATCGCGGACGGCGAGGACGTCATGGCCATCCTCAATAATGGCCCAATTCATGCCGTAGCCTTCTGCGCGTTCGGCGAGGCTGGGACCAGCCGAGGAGCGCTCTTGGCTCGTGCCCATTGAGTAACCATTGTTTTCAATGATGAAGACGACCGGCAGCGACCAGAGAGCGGCCAAGTTATAGGATTCGTGGACGGCACCTTGATTAACTGAGCCGTCGCCCATGAACGCCATACAGGCGCCTTTCAGTCCTTTATATTTTAGCGCGTAGGCTAAACCGGTGCCAAGCGGGATTTGGCCGCCGACGATTCCGTGGCCGCCCCAGAAATTGCGGGAGGGATCAAAGTAGTGCATCGAGCCACCCTTGCCTTTGGAGCAACCGGTAACTTTACCGTAGTTTTCGGCCATCATCTCGTTCATGCCCATCCCGACTGCGAGCGCATGGCCGTGGTCGCGATAGGCGGTGATAATATGGTCATCTTTGCCCATCACTGAGGCGCAGCCGACCGCGATCGATTCTTGCCCAATATAAAGGTGGAGAAACCCGCCAATCTTACCCTGCTGATAGCTCCTTATGCACCGCTCTTCGAAGCGACGAATCCGGACCATGTCGCGGTAGAGAGCAACTTTCTCGTCTTGACCGAGCTTAATATTGATCGGCGCTTGACGCGCATCATAGCCCAGGTTGGTGACTTCTGGTTTTTTCGAGGAGGAAGGCTTCTTGGTCACAGGGAATGCTTTAAGATTGAAGTAATAATGGGATGCGAATGTCCCGTTGTTCAGGGTAAGATCATCAAACACAAGCGAAACTTGCGGCTTAAATAACAATTAAGTCGGCCGCCTTACCCAGTGTGTGGCCCTACTAAGTATTCCCCGCTAATCCGGTGATTTGTTCGACGCCGATAGTGATCGGCGTGCGGGTACAGTCAGCTTTTAAGGCTACAAATCCGTCGCGGTATTGGTCGAAAATAGGCCAGAGTGCAGCTTTATCTGTTTCGGGAATATCGAGGGTCTGGATTTGTTCACGGGAGAAAAAGGCAAACTTCCCTTCACTAATATCTGCCGGCAATCCGGCGATCGGGGTTTTGCAGCGAAAGAGAAACATCAGCCAATGGGTACTGCCTTGATAAGCCTTCTCGGCGATCATGGCGAAAAGATGCAAATCCGCGGGGGTTATTTTGAGGCCAGTTTCTTCCTCCGTCTCACGGACGGCGCATTCAAACGGAGATTCTCCGGTGGCCATCTCTAATTTCCCGCCGATGGGCGACCACACGCCGAGGTTCGGTTGTTGGGCGCGGAGGAGGAGCAGCTGCTCGTGCGCGGCATTTTCAATAAAGACCAGAACGCTGATTTTATAAGGTAAGACCGGGCTCATCAGAAATAGAGCGTGACCTTTGCCGAAAGGCCCGCAAACAAAACCGCCACACGGGCCGTGTAATATTTTTTGCCCGTGGTTTCTCATCGTACGATCATCTTGGATTGCGGCGCCGGCTCGACGGCGCTCGCAATTTTTAGTCGCGCCGGCGAGCAACTTTGCTTGCATGGCATCGCCGTCGAGATTTTCCCCGTGGGGGTGAATCGCGCTGAGCGGTGGTTGGCCAATACCTGTGCCGCGATTCAGGCTTTAGGTGCCCGCGTTAAGCTCAGTGATCCGGTTTGCCTGGTGCTTCCGGCGCAGCACGCCCTAATTAAGTTTATCGATTTACCGCCGGTCGGGCCCGCGCAGCGCGCTCAGATCCTAGAATTTGCCGCCGAGCAAAACATTCCTTATGCGCTGGCGGAAGTGGCTTGGGCCAGCGTCGTGCTCGATCAAAGTAAGGGCCAAGGCGCTGCCCTGCTAGCTGCCGCCAAGCTGGCATTGCTAGACCCACTCTGCGCGGCGGCCGAGTCGGTCGGGTGGGAGGTGTCTGCCATCTTGCCGGCTCCGCTGGCTACGCTCGCGGCCTTTCGACTCGCGCAGCCCAGTCAAAGCGAGTCGGCCTTAGTGCTGCATTTGGGGGCTGACGGGACGACGTTGTTATTGGTTGAGCCGTCACGCTTCACTCTGCGGCGGCTCGCTTTGGGCGTTGGTGAAATAGCGGAGTCGACTGAGGGAGCGGCTCCGGCGGCAGGACTAATAATCGATTACGTGAATAAATTGGAGCCAGAGATTACGCGTTCGTTGCTGCATTTTCAGCGCCAGAATAATTGGACAAAGCCGGCGCGGGTTTACCTGACTGGTCCCGGCGCGGCTTGCGCTGAGTTAGTCGCAGCGCTCGCCGCAGAACTGCCGCAACCGGTGGAGCGTTTGACTGAGCTTGGAATGGTTAAACTAGCGGCTGATTGTGACTCAGCCGCCATGGCCAGTTCGGCGCGCTGGCTGACCGATCTCGTCGGCGCGGCGGCGGCCCAATTATTTGTAGGTCACCCGACCATTAATTTGCTGCCTCCGCGTTGGGGCCAGCTGGCGCGTCGCCGTCGTCGTCAGCCTTGGTTGCTCGCTGCGGCTCTATTTATGGTCGCCGCACCGGTGGCGCCCATTTGGCATGCGTATAATCTTCGCAATGAAGCGCAGCGTAAAATGGGGGCGATGGAGCGAGAAAATAAGCCGCTCCGCACCCGCCAGGCAGAACAAAAAATAGCGCTCAGCCACCTCGCGGAGAGCCAGCGCCAGTTGGAGCAATTACAGGTGCTGTATGCGCAACGCGTGGGTTGGCTGAATTTTCTAGCCGAGCTACAAGGATATTTTGTGGGCTTAGAAGATGTCTGGTTGGAAAAAATGCAGCTGCTTCCCTCGGTCGGGCCGGAGCCCTTAAAATTACTAATTGCGGGGCGCCTCTTGGACCATGCGCACCCGCTGGCTACGGAGAGCGGCGGGGCGATGAACCGCGTGCAACTCCTGCTGCAGTCCATTGACCGTTCGCCTTACGTGCGCGTCGCGGTCGACGGTCAGCACTTTGATTACCGCCAGCCCGGCGTATTAAAATTCGACTGCGTGCTGATCCTGCGATCCACGCATCCCCTTTGATGAAAGCCTGGTCCGCTCGGCTCCGCGGTCGGTGGGGCCTGATTATTTTCGCCGCTATCTTCGTGGCCGAGGTGGGGCTGGCGTGGCGTGGTTATCGGGCAGCGACGCAGGCGCTGATTGAATTACGCGCCAAAAAAAATGAGCGGGAGCAATTCGTTCTGCATCGGCCAAGTTTAGGCGAAGAAAATAATCAGGCTCTGCTCGTTCAACAGCATAACGTCGCAGCGAGCCTCGAAGCGATGCGGACTGCCTTGCGGGGCCGCGCGGCCGCGGCTCTGGAGCCACCGCTGCCGCCGACGGCGATCGGGCTTTTTTTTGACTTAGCCGATTTTATTAAAAAATCACGCGAGCTCGCTGAGCGTGCGCAGGTTGCGACACGGCCCGAGGCGAGTTTTGGCTTTTCAGACTATGCCCATGAGGGCCCAGCGGTTGAGTTAGCGGCGGCCGTTTTTCGTCAGCGCCTGCTGGCCGCACAAGTACTCCCACTGCTCTACGCCGCCCGACCGCTGGCCTTGCTCTCGCTCCAACGCGAGCGTCCACGGCCCGAAGCGCTGCGCAGCCCGCTGCCGCCCCCGCAGTTTGCTTCGGCGAATAGGGTCGCACCATCACCGGCGCGGGGGGGCGCGGGGGACGATTTTTTTGTGCTGCCCGCCGCTTGGTCACTCCGCGTTCCCGGCCAGATTGAGAGCACGGCCTTGCGCGTGGAATTTACCGGCCAAACGCGAGCCCTTCGCGTGTTTTTACAGAGCCTAGCGGACTTTGATCTGCCGTTAATCGTCCGAAGCGTGGAGGTGGAGGCTTTAATTAACCCGACCCAAACCGTGGGATTGAGCGCCCCCACTGCTCCCGCTGGGTTGGCCATATTAGTGCCCCCTGTTTTTTCAAAATTCTCCGTGATCATCGAGGCGATTGATCTGTTACCTCGCTCAGCCCCACCGGCCGCATGATGGCGCGAATTAAGCAGTCTGGCGAAAAACTTCTGCTGGTCGCAGTCGTGGGTTTGAACGTCGCTAGTTGGATTTGGTATGGTCAGCAGCAAGGGGTTATCCGGCGCATTCGCAGCCAGCTCGTGGCCATACGTTTCTCTGGGGCGAACTCGCCGATTGTCCCGCCGGCGCGGATCGCTCAGGAGTCGCCTGTCTGGCCTGAACCGTCGGCTCAGTCAGCGGGCCGCGGTTGGGTCTACGAGCTCTTCACTCCGCCCGTCATCTATTATGATGGGCGCGATCGAACCTACACGGTCACGGCACCCGCTCATTTGCCCGAGGGGAAACCGTCTCTTGGCATCCAATTATTAGCGGTAAAACCCGAGCTCTATCCGCTGCAGTTGGTGGGTTACGTCGGTCCAGCGCATGATTATCGGGCCACGTTCATTCGGCCGCAGCACCCTGAGGCATGCTTGGTTCGGCCGGGTTATTATTTTGCGGAGCTTGGACTAACCTTCACGCACTTTGAGGTGAAGAAGGTCTTGGTCCCAACGAGTGAAACTGGGCCCGTCTACGAGGCGGCGGCGTTCGCCTTGCTAACGGAAGACGGTACGGGGCGCGAGGTCTGGTTGGATAGCCGTGGGCCGCACTACACGGATACGCCGCTGGCCGTGCTGCAACCGCTGGCCGGTGGTTCGCGGCACGAGCTCCATGCGGGTGATTCCTTTTCCATCGCGGGGGACAGCTACCGGATTGAGGCCGTCCAGCTAACGCCGCCGGAGGTACGGGTGGGCCGACAAATTATTGGTTTACCCGAGGCTGAAACGCATCTGCTCCGACCGCTCAATAGCCCACTGCCGCCGATCCGGACCCAAGCCGACGGGATGCCGCGGGGAGCCGCGCCTGCGGCCCCTGATATTGCCGCCCGTTAAAATTTTTAAAAAATATGAAAACTTTTCTTCGCTGGAGTATTTTATTATGCGGGCTATCTGATTACTCGTTGAGCGCGGAGGTCGCCCAGTTGGCGCCGGGGCCTGAGTTGCGCCGAGCGCGGCCGGCGGAGGCGGTCGCCGCGTTGGTGGCGCGAGGGCGCGGACAATATCTCGCCGGCGAACCGGCCGCCGCGCAAAATACTTTAGAGCAGGCCCTAGCGGCGGAACCAAGTAACGCGGAGGCGCAGTTTTTTATTAACCGGCTCCACCGCGAAAGCGCCGGCCCAAGCGGAGCTCGGGCTCAAACGAGTGCCGCCATGCTCGGGGCGGTTGATCGGGCTTGGCAGCGTCCCAGTGCGCGGCGCGAAGCAGAAGGCACCGTGGCGGCGTCGACCGGACCATCGCCGCTCCAAGATAAGCTCCACCGCATCATAATTCCTAGTGTGAATTTCAGCGGCTTAGAAATTGGGCGCGTGATCAACACGCTGAGCGCGCTGACCGAGGAGTATGATCTCACGGGCCCCAGCCCCAAGGGGGTTAACCTCATTCTGGTCGATCCCAGCCTGGCCCATCCGCTCATCAATCTGACTCTACGCAACCTTTCGCTCAAGCGCGTACTCGACTTTATTACCGAGTCGGTGGGTTACCAATATGAGGTGCAGGCTGATGCCGTCATAATTCGACCAGGTGGGGAGCAATCGGCGCTGACCACGCAATTCTTCGCCATCGCGCGCTCGACGGTCTTGCGGATGATCGGCCAACCTAGGGCGAGTGGCGGCACTCGGGTGGGTCCCCTGGCGCTGCCGGTGGGTAATGAATTAACCATGGTCGGGGAGGGCCAAGCCATTCGAGATTTTCTGCAGCTGGCCGGCGTAATTTTCGAGGGCGTCGTGGGCAGTACTTTGGCCTTCGACGGCTCGCAGTTGATTGTGACCCAGACACCCCGCAATCTAGAGCGGATTCAGAATATTTTGACGCGTTATAATGAAGTTCGCCAGGTGGAGATTGAGGCGAAGTTTTTGGAGGTCCAGCAAGGCGCGCTCGAAGAACTCGGGGTGCAATGGAATCTGGGTAAAAAAGCCACGCAACATAGCGGTGCGGCCGTGAGCAATTATCAGACGGCGAATCGCTCGCTCGCGCATGCGTTTACGAACGACTCGGGTGGCGGGCGCGGCAGCATTGTTCGTGGCATGGTCGGGGCCACGACGACCACCTCCACCTTGAATGCCACCGGAGCGATCCTCGATAGCACGCTGACGAGTTCTACTGGTTCGCCCACGCCGGACGTGCCAATTTTTGATCACCCGCCGTCTATTCCGGGTACCAATAATCTTGGCGTGATCGCCAATCCGCTCGCGACGATCAGCGGTATTATCGGCGAGTTTAACCTCAACGCCGTGGTGCGCGCGCTGTCTCAGAAGGCGGGTACCGAGTTGCTCAGCGCGCCCAAGCTTACTGTGCTTTCCGGCAATCTCGCCACCATCACCGTGGCGCAAGAGCTGCGCTACCCGCAATCTTTCGGCCAAGTGCAGAGCCAAGTAGGGACGGGCAGTGCGAGCGGCGGCGGCTCGGCGGGCGTCGCAATCACGGCGGGGACGCCCCAAGAATTTACCACCCGCAACGTCGGGGTGGAATTGAAAGTCACGCCGACGGTGGAGGAAGATGATTATAGTATCAGTCTCGATTTGAATCCCAAGGTTACGGAATTTGAAGGCTTCGTTGAATACGGGGGGCAAAGCATTGCCATCTCGGGTGGCACGACCGTCACCGTTCCTTCCGGTTTTTTTCAGCCGATCTTTGGGGTGCGGGAAATGAGCACGAAAGTGACAATTTGGGACGGGGCTACGCTCGTCATGGGCGGGCTAACGCGTGAAGATGTTAAAAACGTTAGTGATAAAGTTCCCGTCCTGGGCAATTTACCTGGGCTCGGCCGATTTTTCCGCAGCAAGGGCGAAAGTACGCAGAAGCGAAATTTGCTGATTTTTGTAACGGCTAATCTGGTGAGTCCCGGTGGATCGCTCAAAAAACAAGCGGTCGCCGGTATTGCCGCTGGGACTCTTTACCAAAACCCCACGATTGTAACGCCCCAGGGACTAGCGGAACGAGTGCGCTAAATTGGCCGGCGCGGGGGAGGTCAGCGGAAGGGCGAAATTCTTTTCGCTGGCGGTAGCATGCGAGCGGATTAGCTTGGCAAAATGAAAAGTTTTTTTACCTCTTTTTTTGCCAGCCTGACCGCTCTCCTCGTGGTCATTTTCGGTGGCGGCTTGCTGCTGGCGGTGATCGTAGCCGCGGTGGTGGCCCTCGGGCAAAAAAAGCCCGTGGTGGTGCCGAACGGCGCCTATTTAGTTTTTGATCTGGCCGCCAATATTCAAGATGCCCCCGCGCAGACCGACGGCCTAGGGGAGATTGTGGAATCGTTAGGCGGGCGCAGTCGATCGGTGCTGCAACTGCGGGCGATTACCCGCGCGCTGCAAGCGGCCGCAAAAGATGAAGCGATCGCGGGGCTCTATCTCACCGGATCTCTTCAACCGGCTGGTTATGGAACGGGTTATGCGGCGCTGGCGGAGGTGCGCGCGGCCCTCACGGAATTTAAGGCGGCGGGCAAACCGGTGAAAGCTTACCTGCATTATGCCGATACGCGTGATTTCTACCTCGCTTCAGCAGCCAGCGAAATCGTGCTCGATCCCTACGGAGCAGTGGTAATGCCGGGGTTAGCGTCGCAGCCCATGTTTTTGACCGGCGCGATGGAGAAATTGGGCGTGGGCGTGCAAGTGACCCGCGTGGGCAAATATAAAAGCGCGGTGGAGCCTTACACGCGCAAGGACATGAGCGTGGAAAGCCGGCAGCAGACGCAAACCTTGCTGGACGATCTTTGGGGAACGCTGACCACCGCGATTGAAAAAGATCGAGGGCTGGCCGCGGGCGCTCTGCAAAAAGCGGTCGATACGAAAGGTTTTCTGCGTCCGGAAATGGCCAAAAATCTTAAGCTCGTTGATCGCATCGCTTATCATGATGAGATTTTGGCGGAATTAAAAGCAGCCACGGGTCGCGCTGGTTCCAGTCAGGCTTTCCAGCAAGTCGCCCTCAAGGACTATGCAAATTTAATTCCCGCTGGTGGGAGCAACGCCCAACGCCAACGCGCCAAGCGGGTCAAACTCGACGACAATAGCCGCAGTAAAATTGCGATCATCTATGCCGAGGGTGAGATCGTCGATGGTGATGGCTGGGATGAAGGCAATGTGTATGGGGAGAAAACCGCCCGCCTGTTGCGCCAGATTCGGCAGGACGACAGCATCAAAGCTATCGTGCTGCGGGTTAACAGTCCTGGCGGCAGCGTAAGCGCGTCCGAAGCGATTCATCGCGAGTTGCGTTTATGCGGGCAGCAAACCCCGATCATTGTGTCGATGGGCACCGTGGCGGCCTCGGGTGGTTATTGGATTAGCGCCGATGCCGAGCGAATTTTTGCCGAACCCAGCACGATCACCGGTTCCATCGGAGTGTTTGGTTTATTTCTCAATTTCCAGGGTCTCGCCACGGATAAATTAGGCCTCTCGTTCGACACGGTTAAGACGGGGAAATTTGCCGATCTCGCGACGGTGACGCGGCCTAAAACCGAAGACGAGCTGGCGCTCTTCCAGGCCAACGTTGACTGGGTCTACGACCAATTTCTCAGCAAGGTATCGGTCGCGCGAAAATTAGATCGCCGCGTGGTTGAGGAAATAGCGCAAGGGCGCGTGTGGTCGGGTCGGGCCGCGCTCCAACTTGGTCTGGTTGATGAAATTGGTGGATTGGCCGAGGCGCTCAAATACGCCGCGCAGAAAGTTAAGCTCGGGGATAATTTTCGAGTGGTGGAATATCCGCGGCCCAAGCAGTTGGGCGCGGCCCTGACCGAGGCGCTCGAGGGCAAGCGTCATGAGCAGACGTGGACCGGTCCCATCGGGTCGCTCCTGCAGCGAACCATGAGTGAGTTTCAGAGTTTGCGGCAATTTAATGACCCGCGGGGCCTTTACGCGCGGCTCCCCACTGAATTTTATCTGCCGTAAATAACGGCTTCACCCCGCCCCATGCCGGTGCTCCTTGATCCTATCGTTGCATTGGCCCGAGCCGCCCCCATCGTCCATTCATCATGAAGGAATATACCTTAAACCGCGCTTGCCCCGCTACGATTATTCCCGCCGGTGAGGCCGTAACGCTGGCGGCGGGTGAAGTCGTTTTTGTGACGCAGACCTTGGGTGGAAATGTCACCGTACGCACCGCGAATGGACTCTTTCGCATTGCCCGCGAAGACACCTCTGCCTTGACCGGTCTAACCCTCACCGCCGAGCCAGCGGCTGCCCAGGTCGCGGGCGATTTTAGCGAAGCGGCTGTTTGGGAAGCTTTGCGCAGCTGCTTTGATCCTGAAATCCCAGTCAATATTGTCGACTTGGGCTTGGTCTATGACCTCGCCCTAACCCCCACGGCAGCCGGTGGAAACACCGTGGAAGTTAAAATGACTTTGACGGCGCCCGGTTGCGGCATGGGCCCAGTTATCGCGGAAGATGCCCGGCAGAAAATCGCCGCCTTGCCGACGGTGGAATCGGCGCGCGTGCATATTGTGTGGGATCCGCAGTGGGCGCCGCAAATGATCTCACCCGCGGGCCGCAAGATTCTCGGACTTGAGTAAGCCTTAATGCCAGAGCGGGCTTGGCCGCAAAAGCCGCCGAGGCGTAAAACCGGCCAGTGGTAAACTAACAGCGTCAGCAAGTTTAAGGCCTGATCCGCGCGTAGAATCTAAAATAGTCGCGAGCGCCAGCGAGTGGCGATCGGGCCCGATCACCCATAATCGCTGACCTTTAGCCAAATTATGCGCACACCGTATCGAGCGAACAGCTTTGCAAAGGGGTTTCGCAATTGGGCCGAGCGATGACGCCGGGATAAGGTTCAGCGGAAAACAAGCGGGCTGGCTCGGTGAGCAAATGGCGATCACACACCGCAAAGAGTTCGGCGGCCGTTACGGCTCGCCGCATAGCATGGAGAAAAGCGCCCGCCTCATCGACGCTCTGGCCCACAAAATTAAGATATTTCTTCATTTTTGCCACTTGGGCAAATTCCGGTACTTCGGCGGAGTGGGTCTCCCGATAGAGGCGATCGATATATTCGCGGACTTGCACGAGCGTAATTACGCTGACCGCTTCGCCCGCCAGTCGTTCGCGAATTTGGCGAAAAATCCACGGATTGCGGATGGCATGGCGGCCGATCATCACGCCCGCTGCGCCGGTATTTGTTAAAATAGCATCTGCTTGTTGGGCGGAGGAAACATTGCCGTTCGCGAGCACGGGGCAGTTGACGCTGCGGGCCGCGAGGCCGATGAAATCATAGTGCACGTCACTCCGGTAGCCTTCCTTGACGGACCGACCGTGCACGCTGAGCAGATCGATGCCGTGTTTATTAATGAGGGCGAGAATGCGCTCGAAATTATCCGTCGAGTCAAAGCCTAGGCGCATTTTCACCGTGAAAAGATGAGGCACGGCATCGCGCAGGGCTCCGAGGAGGGTATCGATTTTAGCGGGATCACGCAGCAAGCCGCCGCCGACATTCTTTTTATAAATCTTAGGCGCCGGACAACCTAAGTTCAGATCGATGCCGGCGATCGGATAGGCGAGTAAGGCTTTTACGGTGCGCACCATATCGGGAATATGTTCTCCGATGAGCTGGGCGAAAATGGGCCGGCCAGTTTGGTTTTCGCTCAGCGAGCGCAGGATGTGTTTCTCGGGGCGAGATTGGCTGTGGACGCGGAAAAATTCGGTGAAAAAGTAATCGGGTGCGCCGTAGTGGGCCGCGACGCGCATGAAGGCGAGGTCGGTGACATCCTGCATTGGCGCCAAGGCGGTGAGCGCTTGGCCCGGTCGGAGACGCGGGGGCAGGGCGGGGCGGCCGGCGGGCGGATGATTCACTGGTCGCCCTCTTCCTTGGGCGCTTCTTTTTGCTGCTTCAGTACCCGCTCAAGAATTTCGGTCATGTCTTCCACTACCTCAAAAACTTTACGGGCGACAAAAATGGGTCGCTTCTGTTGCAGCGCCAAAACGATGGAGTCGCTCGGCCGAGCATCCAACTCGAGGATTTTGCGTCCGAGTTCATTCTGCATGTGAAAAATGATGCGGGCGAAATAGGTGCCATCGTTGACATCATTGATAATGATGCGCTCGAGCTTGATTTCCAAGCCCAGCAGTAAATGGCCGATGAGGTCATGGGTCAGGGGCCGCTCTTTCTTCACCCCATTCATCGTCATGGAAATTGCGCTGCCGACGCTAGGATCGACATAGATGACGAAGACTTTGGTCTCATGGCCGAGGAAAACGGCACACCCATTGGCGGTGGGCATGAGACCCTTGATGGAGACTTCGATATTATCGGCAGACATAGTTGCAAGATGTGAGCCCAAGGAAAAAGTGCAAGTTTGCGTCATCCCGGTAGCCGCCGGTCGGCGCGCGCGCGGAACGCTTACTTAGAAGCCGGTGAGGGTTATACCGGCGGCCTTGGCTTGCTGTAGCACGGCGGCTTTTTCGAGCATGATGACTTTACCCGCCTCGAGGGCGGCGGCGGTGAGGCCGGCTGCCTGCATGCTGGCGAGCGTTTGCAGACCGAAAACAGGAACATCAAAACGAAAATCTTGGGATGTTTTGCTGATTTTCACGAAAAGAGATTCATCGGTTTTAAAAGTACCGGCGCGGCGAAGCATGGCATCGGTGCCTTCGAAGGCTTCCACCGCGAGCACGGTTCCTTTGCGGACCACGCAGCCTTGGCCGATATCGAGCCGCGCTATTTCTCGGGCAATTTGGATCCCGTGTTGGAGGTACTCGTCGTTAATGGTAAATTTCCCCACCATCGACTCCAGCGTAGCTAGCTCGTCATCAAGGAAGGCGCGAGCATCGAGCAAGGTCACGCCGAGTTGCTCGATTTCTGCGGCAATCGCCCCAAAAATAGTCTCCGCATTGCGCCGCTTGAGGGAAAAAAGAATTGAGGCCGCTTTGAGGTCGGGGGTCAGCCCATGAAAAAGTTTCTTGGGGGTGACCTGTCCGGCCATGAGGGCGTAGCCCGCGTTAAAATTGCCGAGGGCGGCCAACATTTTCCCTACTTGGCCCACATTCAGGCTAAGTCGTTCGCTGGCGGGGAAACTGGCGATCAGCTCCGGGCTTGTTTCGTCATCCATCGCGATGAGGCGAAGGGGCAGGCCCGCGCGGCGGATAGCGGCCGCGGTGATGATCGGGTATTGGCCGCGTCCGGCGATGAGGACCAGCGGACGTTGGGGGTCAAAATTTGCAGGCAGAAAGACAGAAAGCACAGCGGGAGCGTGGGCGATTTTTACGCCAGAGTAAAGTCCCCCGAGGTGGGGAGGGGGCGCCTAGCACTTTACGACAGTGAGCCGTAATATTTTTTATAGCTCCGGTAGTAGCGATAATTGCTATAATATTCGATGCGCCGCGTGGACAACCCGTTGAGCACGATGCCGAGCAGCTCATTTTTACTCTCCTTGAGCTGCTTAAGATAGAGCCGAATATGTTTCCGATACGCGCGGTTGAAGCGGCCGACATAGATGGTTTCATCCGTGCGCGCGGAGATCAGCAGGGCATCAGTGACGGCGCCCATGGGGGGGGGGAGTCGATCACGATGAGGTCAAAATGTTTTTTCATGCGCGCGATGAATAAGCCGAAGGCAGGATGCTCGAGCAATTCGGTCGGACTCTTGGAGCGTCCCCCGGAGCGGAGGAGGCTCAGATTTTCGTCGACCTTCCTGAACCCCAGTGAGGTATCGGTGAAAGGATCATCCGTGAACTTAGCCCCAGCTTCAAACCAAGCCAGCAGGCCGGTTTCGTCGGTCAGTTGAAAGTGGCGGTGCAGCATGGGGCGGCAACGTGCGCGTCCCCCTTCGGGCAACGGAAACTAGCCGCTAATAAATCGGCTAGTTTTAAATTATATCATCTTCTAGACCAATATATTAAGAATTCTCCCCTTAACATAAATCGATCGCTTGATGGGCTGTCCGGCGATGTGTGCCGCCACCTTGGGGTGGGCGGAAGCTAAGCTGAGGAGTGCAGCTTCAGTTGTATCAATCGACACCGTCAGGTCGCCCCGATATTTCCCGTTCACCTGCAAGACGATGGTGATGGTATTGGTCACGAGTTTGGCTGGGTCGAAAGGAGGCCATCCAGCGGTCATCACGGATTCCGTGCCGCCGAGGCGGGCCCACAGTTCTTCTGCGAGATGGGGGGCAAAAGGCGCGAGTAAACGGAGGACATCCCGCATCACAGCGCGGGGCAGGGCCGGTTCTTTCTGCAGCGCGTTCAAGAGGATCATCATTTGGGAAATCGCGGTGTTGAAGCGCAGATGATCGATATCTTCGCCGACTTTCTTGATCGTCTCGTGCCGTAATTTTTCGGCGGCAGGGGTCAACGCGGCGACCAAACTCAAGCGAGCGTTGAGTCCGCCTTCCTCATTCAGGCACTCTCGCCAGACTTTACGGAGGAACCGATGCACGCCTTCGATGCCTTGGGGATTCCACGGCTTCATTGCCTCGAGCGGTCCTAAGAACATCAGATACATCCGCAGTGAATCAGCACCGTAAGCGGCGATGATGTCGTCGGGATTAACTACATTACCGCGGCTCTTCGACATCTTGACGCCATCCTCGCCGAGAATAATTCCTTGGTGAAAAAGTTTCTGGAAGGGTTCGCTTTCAGTCACGACCCCCAAATCAAAAAGTACTTTATGCCAGAAACGGGCGTACAGCAGATGCAGGACGGCGTGCTCGGCGCCACCGACATAAAGATCGGGCGTTCCCCAATAGCGCAAAGCCTCAGCGCTCGCGAGTGCCGTCGAATTTTTCGGATCGAGGTAGCGTAAATAATACCAGCACGAGCCGGCCCATTGGGGCATGGTATTGGTTTCGCGCCGCGCGCGCACCCAAGTTCCGTTCGTGGGCTTCGTTTGGGTGACAGGCACACTGGCGCCGGTATTAACTTCCAGCCAAATTTGGAGCCAAGCGGTTTCATTCGCCAAAGCGCTTTCGCCCGTGCCGCTGGGGAGATAGGACTGCACCTCTGGCAAGGTTAAGGGCAGGGCCGCATCGGGCAAGGGGAGCGCATAATGGGCAACCCCAGCTTCGAGGAAGGTGACTGGCTGTGCGGGCAAATCGCCGCGGGTGGTGGCGGCGATTTGATAATCGGTGGCGCTGACCCAGGCGATGGGGAAGGGTTCGCCCCAATAACGCTGCCGAGAAAATAGCCAGTCGCGTAATTTATAATTAATCGTGCGCTGGCCCATCCCGCGGGCCGCCAGCGCGGTGGTGATTTTTTGTTTAGCCTCTGGCCAAGCAAGGCCATCATAGCCTGGCGAATTGATAAGCGAGCCGTCGCCCGTGTAGGGGAGCTCAACCGTGGCCTCTGCCGCCGCAATGACGCGAATGATCGGCAATGAATATTTAACGGCGAACTCATGATCGCGGTCATCATGCGCCGGCACCGCCATGATCGCGCCGGTCCCATAACCCATCAGCACATAATCCGCGACCCAGATGGGCACGCGCGCTTGATTGATCGGGTTAATCGCATAGCTGCCGCTAAAAATTCCGCTCTTATCTTTGGCTAAATCTGTCCGCTCAAGATCACTTTTGCTGGCGGTTTTCAGGCGATAAGCTGTGACCGCGTCGCGTTGGGCGGGGGCCGTCAAGCCATCGACCAAGGGATGCTCCGGGGCGATGACCATGTAGGTGCAGCCAAATAATGTATCGGGGCGAGTGGTGAAAACTTTCAGGTGACCGAGTGGCGCCGTTTCGAGGGCAAACGAAATTTCGGCGCCTTCGCTGCGACCAATCCAAGCCTCCTGCATCCGTTTGGTGGAATCGGGCCAATCGACGTCCTTCAGTCCATCGATCAATTGCTCGGCATAAGCCGTGATCCGCAAGACCCACTGGCGCAGATTGCGCCGTTCGACGGGGAAATTCCCCACTTCAGATTTGCCGTCAACGACTTCTTCATTGGCCAACACGGTGCGCAATTCAGGGCACCACCACACGGGACGTTCATCGACGTACGCGAGGCCTTTCTTGAAGAGCTGTAAAAAAATCCACTGCGTCCAACGAAAATATTTCGGATCAGTGGTGTCGACTTCACGCTCCCAGTCATAAGAAAATCCCAAAGCCTTAATTTGGCGCCGAAAATTGGTGATATTATTTTGGGTATTAGTGGAGGGGTGAGTGCCGGTTTTGACGGCATGTTGTTCGGCGGGCAGGCCGAAGGCATCCCAACCGATGGGGTGGAGAACATTGAAGCCACGGGCGCGTTTATAGCGGGCGAGAATATCGGTGGCGGTGTAGCCTTCCGGATGGCCAATATGTAAACCCGCCCCCGAGGGGTAGGGAAACATGTCGAGGATGTAGTATTTTGGGAGCGGCGAAGGCTGGGGGGCCCGAAAAGCTTTGGTTTGATCCCAGAAAGATTGCCAATGGGGCTCGATCTGGAGAAAGTCGTAGTCTTTGCAATTAGTAGCCATTGAATAGAATCCGCACATTGAGAGATTCCATAGCACCGTCAACCATCCGCCGTCTACTGACGGGAGCGACCGCTTTTCTCCTGCTTTCAGTCGTGGCCTCGGCGGCCATGAGTCGCGGTTTTAATCGCTTGCTCGAGGCGGTCGTGCGCATCGATGTCAGTGAGATAGAATTTGAAGCGGGGTCTAAGCGCTTCACGGGGGGCATCGGCTCGGGGGTCATTATTTCGGCGGATGGGCTCATTTTAACCAATGCGCACGTCGCGAGTCCGCAAGCGGTGACGATCTCGGTGACTTTAGCTAACCTGGAGCGGGTGAGCGCTAAGCTGGTGGGCTGGGATCATTGGACTGATTTAGCCGTCTTGCGCCTTGATCTTGAGGAAATGCAGCGCCGCAAAATAAAATTTAAAGCCGCAGAATTTGGTGACTCGAGTGAACTTTACGCGGGCCAGACCGTGTATGCGGTGGGCACGCCTTACGGTCTAGAGCGCACATTGACCCGAGGAATTATTTCTAACACGAATCGGCCTTTTTCCGACACCCGCGGCGTGCGCGGTTACGAGACGGGGCTCTTTAATAATTGGCTGCAGACGGATGCCGCCATCAATCCCGGCAACAGCGGCGGCCCACTCGTCACAGAAAATGGTAAGTTGGTGGGCATTAATTCTCGGGCTTACATTGGAGCGGAAAATTTGGGTTTCGCCATTCCCGCCAATGTGGCGCGGCGCGTCGCTGAGTCGTTGGCGCGCGAGGGTGCTATTGGGCGCAGCTATTTGGGTCTCGTGCCTGGGGTCTTACAAGATTTAGAGAATTTTTACGCACTCGCCGCCAATAACGGGCTGTTAATTAACGGCGTGGACCCGGGGTCACCCGCGGCGCGGGCTGGTCTGCGTGCGGGTGATGTCGTTTTGGCGCTTAATGGGCAAAAACTTGATGGGCGTTTCCCAGAACAGCTTCCGCCTATCCAGCTAACTATCGCCAGCTTTCCGGTCGGTACGGCGGTCGTGTTGACGGTCAAACGCGGGGCGCAGCTGCTCGCCTTA
Organism: Opitutus sp. GAS368; assembly: GCA_945861645.1. Lineage (GTDB taxonomy): Bacteria > Verrucomicrobiota > Verrucomicrobiia > Opitutales > Opitutaceae > Lacunisphaera. The sequence goes on from CAMAVZ010000014.1 coordinate 46,345, forward strand.
ACGATGGTGACGGAAAAGCTCGAGAGCCGCGTGGGCGAGGAATGGGCTTTTGAGCAATGGGGCCTGAGTGTGCGCAAGGTGACGCGCGCCTTTGCTCGCGAGAATCAGTTAACTGACGAATCCGGGGTGGTGGTGCTCGGGGTGCAGCCTGGTTATCCGGCCGCGGCGGCGGGGCTCGCGCGGGGGGACATTATCACTAAAATTGGCACCGCGCCCGTAGCCGAGCTGGGGCAACTCAAAGCGATTTATGCGCGTTATGAAACTAAACCAAGCCCGCAGCTCGTCGAGGCACAGCGCAATCGGCAGATTTCGCTCTACGTGATTAAGCCATGAGATTCTGGCGGCATTTATTTCTGCAGACTTGGGTCATGGCTTTGTCGCTCAGCGGCGCGGGCCTCTCCGAACTTTTTAACGAGCGAATCAAATCAGTGGTCGCCGTAGAATTTTTTGTGCAGTCAGAAATCGAACGTCAGCCGGTGTTCGTTTTAGGCACGGTCATCGATTGGCAGGGCACGATTATCGTGCCGGCGGCGGCGATTTTGCCCAACGTTGCACCTGATCAGCTCAAGGATTTTAAAGTTTACCGCCCGGGTAACACGGCGGCCGCGCGGGCTGAATATTTGGGGCAAGATGCTTTCACTGGTTGGCATTATTTGCGCGTCGAAGCTAAGCTCCAACCGGCCTTAGTGCCCATCACGCATTTCCCCGCGGTGACAACTGATCCGGCGATGAGCGATGAGTTGTGGGGCATTGGGCTGCGGAATAAGGATGAGGATTTTTTGCCTTATTTTCTAAGCGCGCGGGTTGCTACGGTCATGAAGCTACCGCAGAAAACGGCGATTCTCGGCACCGAGGTGGCGGGTCCTGGTCTGCCAGTATTTGATCAGGCCGGGCGATTTGCGGGTTTAGCCCAAACTTCCTTTGGACAAAACTACTTACTCTTTTCCCGTAATCAGCACGGCAATCCGATTTTGCTGATCAATGTTGAGGAAAGCAGCGTGGTCCTGCTGGCCGCGGAAGTTTTGCCCTATCTTGGCCGAGTCCCACGTTCGATGACGGGCCGCCCCATTGCTTGGCTCGGCGTTTATGGCCTGCAGGCGATGGATCCTGAAGTCGCCAAGCTGCTCCAGCTTGAAAATAAATCGGGAGTCGTCGTGAGCGATATTCTGGCGGGCAGTCCCGCCGCGCGCGCGGGCCTGCAAGAACGTGATATCGTGCTCGCGATTGATGGCCAACCGTTGCCACGCCTTAAACCCGATCGCGTCGTCGTGGGTTACTTTAGTCAGGTGATACTGCAGCGGCAGCCAGGTGATGCGATTATTTTAGATATCTGGCGCGGGACGCAGCACCAGGCGATCACGGTTCATTTAGGCGAAGAGCCTAAGCTGAGCCGCGAGGCCGATCGTCATTATTTTGAGCGGTTGGGCTTTACGATTCGAGAATTTCTCATCGCGGACAGTATCCTACAGCGCACTAAACCCACGGAGGCACAGGGGGTGGTCGTGCATTTTGTGAAACCGGGAAGCCAAGTAGCCACTGTCGGTTTGCGCCCTGACGATTGGATCCGCGAGATCGATGGGGATGAAATCAAGAGTTATGCTCAAGCCGTGGCTAAGCTTAAAAGTATCGAAGCGGAAAAAAATCGCGCCGAATTCATTTTGCTTGTCAGCCGCGCCGGCGAAACTTCCGTGCTGCGCGTTAAACTTAATTAATCATGAGTGCCTTGCCTCAAAATGATGCGCCAGCTTGCTCCTAGGGACGGGGTGGGGTTAATTAAATTCTTATGTTTACCGGAATCATTGAAGAAGTCGGTCAGGTGGGGGCTTTCACCCTCGGGGCGGATGCTTGGAAGCTGCAGGTCGCGGCGGTTAAAATTTCCGCGCAGGTTGCCCTCGGGGATAGCGTCGCGGTCAACGGGTGCTGTCTGACCGTAACACGATTTGCGGCGGGCCAGTTGTGGTTTGACGTGCTCGCCGAGACGCGGCGGTTGACCAATTTTGCTGAACTCCAGTCTGGGGCGGCGGTGAATCTCGAGTTGAGTTTGAGGCCGACCAGTCGCTTGGGCGGGCATTTTGTGACGGGTCACATCGACGCGCTGGGGCGAATTATGATGCTCGAGCCACGGGGTCAGGATTATTATTTGCGCGTAGCCACCCCGACTGGATTCGACCGATATTTGGTCGTCAAAGGTTCAGTCGCCATTGAGGGAATTTCCCTGACGGTGGCCGAGGTAACGGCTGATGCCTTGGCCGTGTGGTTGATTCCTACCACACTCGCGGCGACCAATCTTAAGCACAAAAAAGTGGGGGAGGCGGTGAATCTAGAATTCGATCTCTTGGCGAAGTATGTCGAAAAGCTAGCCGCGCTTCGATTGGTTTAATTCATCCCGTGACCCCCCGCGATCAACTCTTAGCGCTCAATGATGAACTTCGCCGCCTGAAGGCGAGCGGCCAGCGAACCGTGCCGGTGACGCGGGAGAGTTTAGCGCAATTGCAAGCCGCGGTGCGGACTGCGCAAGGGGAAGAGGCGCCCCGTGTCGCTGCCGCCGCGCCGTCACCGGCTTTGGTTGTAGCCGACCGCCCAGCGATTCTGCCGCCCTCTGCGCCGATCAAGCCGGCGCCAATTTTAATTGCCCCCCCGACGATCCAGTTGCCGGCGGGCGACAAGGCCACGCGGTGGGCGGCGCTGCGTGCACTCATTTTGCATGATCCAGTGGGGCGGGCCCAGCTCTCTTCTGCGGGAAAAATAGTTTTTGGGGTGGGCGATCTGAATGCCTCCATCTTTTTTTGCGCGGAGGCGCCGGGGCCAGAAGAGGAAAGTGCGGGCGAGCCCTTTGTTGGGCCGGCGGGTCAGTTGCTCACCAAAATGATTCAAGGCATGGGGGTGGAACGAGCGCAGGTTTATCTCAGTTATATCATGAATTGGCGGCCAGCGGTTCCGGTCGGCACCAGTCTCAGTGCGACCGATAATCGGACCCCGACGACGGAAGAACTCCACTACGGGCTGCCTTATTTAAAGGCCCAGCTCGAGATTGTGCAGCCTCGGATGATCGTAGCTTTGGGCAAAACGGCCGCGGGGGGCTTATTGGGCGCGAGCAGTTTTAAAACTTTGGGCGAAGTTAAAGGACGCTGGCATGAATTCGCCGGCATTCCGGTGATGGTCACGTATCATCCCTCTTATATCTTGCGCGATAATAGCAAGCGATCGAAGCGGGCGATCTGGGAAGATCTTCTGCAGGTCATGGCGCGGGCTAAATTATCCATTTCGGCGAAGCAAAGAGATCACTTTATTTAGTCGATGAAGCACCAACTAATTTTTTTGGCTGATCCTCGCTGCGGTTCTGCCGCCTAGGGCGCGGGCGGAGGCCTGACAGGTCGCTGCGCCGATGCATCTTTTTAATCAACTCCAGGCGAGTGGCCTGCAACGCTCGCCGTCAAAGCTTCTGCGACCCGAGCATATTCCGCTTTTAGGGCGAGCACTGCGGCCGCGGTGAAGCCCGTCGTGGCGGCGGCTAATTCGATCTCGTGGGCCAATTGGGCCAGCGGGGTGGCCCCGAAATTTTCTGAACTGCCTTTAATCGAATGCGCGGTACAGCTTATGGCAGCTAAATCGTGGTCAGCTAAGGCTAACTCGATTTTTGCCAACAGCATCGGTGTATCTTGGAGATACAGGGCAATGATTTCACGCAAGAAATCGTCGCTGCCGGCGGTGCTCAATTCCCGCAATGCCTCGATGGCTCGCTGGTCGATGGCGGGAGGGTTTGGCATAGGCGTTACATGCTATCGACGCATTCGGCCCATCGTTGAGTTTTTCTGCGGGGCGGCTTTGCCCTCAAGGTGGGTGGAGGGCGTTAGGTCAGCCACGATTTCTCCGGGCTTTAGCATACATATCATATAATCCAGATACGTTGATATTGTCCTTGCAGTGCGGGCGGTCGCGGCTTTTTTTAGCTTCTACCTTTATGGCTAAATCATTCGTATTCTCATCCGAATCAGTAGGCGAAGGTCATCCCGACAAAGTGGCTGACCTTATTTCCGATAGCGTCCTCGACGCCTGCTTGGCGCAGGACCGCACCAGTCGCGTGGCGTGCGAGACGATGGTCAAATCGAACATGGTCATCTTGGCCGGTGAGATCACGACCAAGGCCCAGCTTAATTATGAAGCGATCGTTCGGGCCGCGATTCGCGACATCGGCTACGTCAATAGCGACGATGTGTTTCACGCCGATACCGTTTTCATCAATAACTACCTCACTCGGCAGTCGCCGGATATTTCTCAAGGGGTTGATGCGAAGAAAGCAAAGGGCAAGAAAACCGCCGAGCAAGGCGCGGGCGATCAAGGCCTGATGTTTGGCTATGCGTGCACCGAGACCCCTGAGCTGATGCCGACGCCGGTGATGTTTGCGCATCGCTTGGGCCGCAAGCTCACGCAAATCCGCAAGAGTGGCCAGGTTGACTGGTTGCGCCCTGATGCCAAGTCGCAGGTTTCGATCCGTTACGAAAATGACAAACCCGTCTCCGTGGAAAACGTTGTTATTTCCACGCAGCACACGGCGGATGTTTCGCATAGCAAAATTGAAAGCTACCTGATCGACCAGGTGGTCAAAAAGGTAATTCCCGCTCGGTTACTCACCAAGAAGACTCAGTTTTTGATTAATCCCACCGGTCGCTTTGTGGTCGGTGGCCCGCAGGGTGACTCAGGTCTGACTGGTCGCAAAATCATCGTCGATACCTACGGCGGTTGGGGTCGTCATGGGGGCGGTGCTTTCTCCGGCAAGGATCCATCGAAGGTCGATCGCTCGGCGGCCTACATGTGCCGTTGGGTCGCCAAGAATATTGTGGCCGCGGGCCTCGCCGATCTGGCTGAATTGCAAGTCGCCTATGCCATTGGCTATCCTGATCCGGTGAGTGTCTACGTTGACACGATGGGTACGGGCAAAGTCTCCGATGAGAAGATTGCGCGGGCCGTCACCAAGATTTTCGGCTTCAAGCCAGCGGAAATTATTCAGCAGCTGAACCTGCTCCGGCCAATTTATCGGCAGACGACTAATTACGGTCACTTCGGCAAGGCGGGCCTGCCGTGGGAACAAACCAACAAAATCGCCGCTCTGCGCGCTGTCCTCCGTTAACCCTTCAACAATTATCTTTATGCCTACTACTACCACGCGTCCCGCTCTCGATTTTCACGTCAAAGATATCACGCTCGCCGATTGGGGGCGCAAAGAAATCTCAGTGGCTGAGCATGAAATGCCCGGCTTGATTTCATGCCGCAAAAAATTCGGACCGGCTAAACCGCTCCAAGGCGTCCG
>CAMAVZ010000015.1:0-46860 GCA_945861645.1 Opitutus sp. GAS368
AATTTTGACTGTGAAGAAAGCGAGGTTTTCGCGCTGGGCCGTTGGGACTGCAGGATTGTCTTTTTGGTGATATTTAGGAGTACTCAGCACTGTGAGCACACCTTTTCCTGCTAAACCCCGCATCGCGATTATCGGTACCGGCGCCCTCGGTTGTTATTATGGAGCGTTGCTCGTCAAGGCGGGCCTCGATGTTCATTTTTTGGTGCGCAGTGGGCGGGCGGCGGTGATGGCTCGAGGCATTCGGATCAAAATGCCGACGGAGCGAATCCATGTCCGCAAGGTGCAGGTCTATGGTTCGGCCGCGGAGATTGGGCCCTGTGATTTGGTGATCGTGGCGATCAAGGCGACGGCTAATGCGGAGCTTAAAAATCTGCTGCCGCCGCTGCTCGGGCCTGAGACGATGGTGCTCACTCTGCAGAATGGCCTCGGGGTCGAAGAGCCCGTCGCTAATATCGCTGGGGCGCATCGGGTGTTGGGGGCGATTTGTTATATTGGCTGCACGCGGACCGCGCCGGGCGTCGTGGATTGTTCTTTTCCTGGACTCATGACGATTGGCAAATTTGGCAAGCCGGCCAGTGAGCGCACGCAGGCTTTGGCCGCCTTGTGGCGGCGAGTCGGCGTAAAATGTACCGCGCTCGATAACCTTGAGGCGCAGCGTTGGCACAAGCTCGTTTGGAATGTGCCGTTCAATGGACTCGCCATTATTGCCGGTGGACTCACTACCGATCTGCTTTTGGCGGATGAAGGCCTCCGGACCTTGGCGCGGCGCTTGATGGAGGAGATCGTCGAGGCGGCGGCCAAATTCGGACACGATATTCCCCGTTCGTTTGTCGATTTGCAATTTGAGCGCACCGCCAAAATGGGCGCTTACCGGCCATCGAGTCTGATTGATTTTGAGGAGGGGCGCGAAGTTGAGCTTGAGGAAATTTGGGGTGAGCCCGTGCGACGGGCGAAAGCGGTCGGCGTTTCCGTGGCGCGGCTTGAAATGCTTTACTGGTTAATTAAGCGCATGCTGGCCGCGCGAAAATTGCCTAAGCGGAAAAAATAATTGATGAGCCTGGGCTCGTGCTGGTGGCCGGGTTAATCGGATCGGACGGGTAGGGGAAGGCGGGCCGCGGGCACCTACTCGGGCATTGCCCCGAGATCATCCATCGGCAAGCTGGCGGAAAAATAAATCCCCATGGCCACCCCTCCATCTGCTCCCTTCGAACCCTTCATTCCCGCCTCAGTTAATCTCCGGGAATTTACTTTTCGGGCCGTGTTGACCGGCATTGTGCTCGGCATCGTTTTTGGTGCTTCCTCACTTTATCTGGTGCTTAAGGTTGGTTTGACGGTGAGTGCATCGATTCCCGTCGCCGTAATTTCGTTAGCGATGTTTCGGGCTTGGTCAAAGATGGGTGGGCGCGATGCCACGATCCTCGAGCATAATATTACCCAGACGGCTGGCTCCGCGGGCGAGTCAATCGCGTTCGGGGTGGGGGTCACGATGCCAGCCATTCTTATTTTAGGTTTCGATCTCGAGCTCACGCGCGTGATGCTTGTGGCGATTTTAGGCGGACTGCTGGGAATCTTAATGATGATTCCTTTGCGCCGTGCGCTCATTGTGAAGGAGCACGGCGTATTAAAATATCCGGAAGGTACGGCGTGTGCCGCGGTGCTCAAAGCCGGGGTCGATGAGGTTTCTCGCGCGGCCGCTTCCCCGGCCGCCAAGGCAGAAATGGCCGCCGCCGAGGCGGCGGGTCTTGGTCAATCGCCGGGCGCCAAAATTATTTTCACCGGCTTCGGCCTCGGGTTGTTGTACAAGACGTTCAACGTTGCGCTGAAGGGCTGGAAGGACGTCCCTGAAAAAATCTTCGGCGCACCGCTCAAGGCTGGTTCGGTCAGCGCGGAGATTTCTCCGGAGCTCGTCGGCGTTGGCTATATTATTGGCCCGTACATCGGGGGGATTATGTGCGCGGGCGGGGTGCTTTCTTATTTACTGTTGATCCCCTTGATAAAGTTTTTTGGGGAAGGTCTGCCCGGACCGCTGGCGCCGGGCTTAATTTCCATTGCGGAGATGGGCCCTGGCCAAATTCGGAGCGCCTACATTCTCTACATTGGCGCGGGGGCGGTAGCCGCGGGGGGAATTATTAGTTTAGTTCAAGCCCTTCCGACTATCTGGCATGGCATTAAAGGCGGGCTGCGTGATTTAGGCTGGGGTGGTCAAGTTGATCAGGGGCCTACGCTGCGCACTGATCGCGATATTTCGATGAAGTGGGTGGGGATCGGCATTTTTGTGCTCATTGGCACCATCATGCTCGCCCCGTCGTTGCATATGAATTTTCTCGGCGCTTTGCTGATCATCGCCTTCGGCTTTTTGTTCGTCACCGTTTCCTCCCGTTTAACGGGTGAGATTGGTTCCACCTCTAATCCCATTTCGGGCATGACCGTGGCGACACTCTTGTTCACTTGCTTGATCTTCTTGCTCGTGGGCTGGACCGGCGGAGCGCATTACGTCACCGCGCTCACGATTGGCGCCATTGTTTGTATCGCCTCCTCCAACGGGGGCACGACCTCGCAGGATCTCAAGACGGGTTTTCTGCTCGGTTCGACGCCGAAGCTCCAGCAGTACGCTATTCTGCTCGGGGCGTTTGGCTCGGCCGTGGTGCTCGGTCCGATTCTATTAAAATTGAATGATGCGGCCACCGTTTATGTGCCGGTAGCCCAGGTTGTTTCAGCGGGATTGCGCACGGATCCAGCCTTGTTGACTAACCATGAATCGCTGCGTGGACCGCAGGCGCGTGACGATGGCGGCTCTTATTTAACGTGGCACAAAACGGATGCGGTGGGTGGTCCTGCCGGAAAATATTTGGTCAATGCGGCGGGTGCGGCGGTGTGGCTGGTGGATCCCGGTATTAATGGGGCCTACGACACGCGGCCTGATGGCTCGCAAGTGCGCAAATTTGATGCACCGAAAGCGACGCTGATGTCGTATATCATTAAAGGCATTCTCGATCGCAAACTCCCGTGGGCGCTCGTGCTCCTCGGCGTGATGATCGCGGTTTGCCTGCAGATGTCATTTATTCCGGCCCTCGCCTTTGCGGTGGGCGTTTATCTGCCGCTCTCTTCTTCTTCGCCCATTTTCATCGGGGGCATGATCCGCTGGTTGGTGGATCGTAAATTAAAACAAAACCCTGCGCACGCCAAGTTGTCCCCCGATGAATTTAACGCGGAGAGTGATAAGAGCCCCGGGGTGTTGTTGGCCTCCGGCTATATCGCCGGAGGCGCGATTGCGGGCATCGTCATCGCATTTTTTGCCGGCGTACTGAGTGATTTTGACTTCGCCATTACGCAATGGTCGGTGGCGCATAATCCCTTTTTCGAGGGACCGCACTCGGACTTGCTCTCGCTCATTCCCTTTATCGCGATCTGTGGCTTCCTCTATCTAGTAGCGCGGGAGAAGTTGCTGCGGCCAAAGCTGAACTAACGCGGGGGCCTGAGTAGCCGGCGCCTTATTTTTTTAGGCCGAGGGCTTCGACGCAGGCGGCATCGAGGGTGCGCAGGCCCGGCGCGGAGTTGAGTGCGACGCGAAAGCCGCCGGCGTAATCCCACATGGTCCAGCCGATGTTGTGCGCTTCGCATATCTCACGCACATCGCGCAGCCAGCGGTAACGATCGAGTGGAGGGCTTACCTTGGTGTAGACGCCAAATTCATTGCAGGTAATCGGCACGGCATATTTTTTCGCCCAATCGATTGCGAGTGCGAGGCGCGCCTCGAGGCCGGCGCGATCGGCGGTGTAGTTGAGAAGATGACCGCGGCCCTTGCCCGAGCCGACTCGCTCTAGGTTGGCCGCTTTATTATTATTTTCGGCGGGGTAGTTGAGGCCGACAATGGGCTCGAGTCCCATGTCGGGCCAGGCGGCCGACTGATGGGTGAAGACCATGGGCTCATAGAAATGAAAATTATAAACTACGTTGGTGTCGGCGAGGGGTTGCAATTGAAGCAGTTCATCGACGCCACTCCAGCGATGGCCGGTGGCGATGAGGGTGTGTTGCGGGGCGCCCGCGCGCATGGCGGTGAGCAGTTGATTTTGCATGGAGGTCCAGCGCTCGAGCGACATTTTCCCGGCCGGTTCGTTCATGATTTCCAAGAAAACCTGCTCGGGGTCACGGCTCGCAAGATGCCGCGCCAGTGCGCCCCAGAGGGCAACAGCCTGCGCGACGAGTTGGTCGTCGTGCTTTAGCCGATCCTTGGTCTCTTCCCGAGCATGCCAGTCAACGATAACCGCCAGTCCGGCACCGAGCAGTTGGTCGAGCGCGGTGTCGAAGTCGGCGAGAAACTCTGGGCGCAGTCTCCCGGGATTTTTTTCGTCGAGGAACAGCTCAAATTCGACGGGAAAACGCACATGTCGAAAACCGGCGGCGGCGAGCAGCGTGAAATCCGCGGGCTGATTATAGCTCTTGAAGCGCTGATGCAGACTGGCCTCGTCTCCGAGGGGCATCTGCGAAAACCAGTGGGAGAGATTGATGCCTTGGGTTAAGCGCTCGAGGCGGGCGTTCGGGACGGATGCAAGCGCGGCGTTCAGCAGGCCAGGGAGGAAAACGAGGACGAGAATAATGCGAGCCAGGGTCATAACGGCGGGGTGTTTTTTTAAATCTATCAGGCGGGGTGATGGGTCGGCCTTACGGCTACGATCTCGATTTATATCGTGGCGAGGTCAATCGGGGAGAGTTGTTTCTCAATTCTCGAATAAAGGCTCTCATCCTCAGCGCCGGGGTATTGTTTAAAGTGATCTTCGCGATGTCAGCTTTCGTTTATCTTTACGCTCAGGCCGTTCGATGAGATCGCGCGTCTTTATGCTCATTGGTGGCGGGTTGATCGCGAGCACGGCTCTTTGGGCCGTGCAGGCAATCACCCCAGTGCCCCCGCAGGTGGACTTTCGGGTTGCTGCGATTCAGGTACGGGTGAAGCCAGAACATCGCGATTGGACGTACGCGCTGGGTGAGGCCGTCAAATTTCAGGTTATCGTTACCGCCGACAATGAACCGATCGATACGGTGGCAGTGCACTATACGGTGGGGCCGGATCTGCAGCCCGGACCAGCGAAGATGGCGCTAGTCCCTTTGACCGGTTTAATCATCGATGCGGGCACGATGACGGCGCCAGGTTTCTTGCGCTGCATCGTAACTACCGAAGTGGCCGGCACCATTTATTCTGGAGTGGCGACGGCCGCCATAGCGCCCGAAAAAATTGTCGCCTACCAAACTGAACCGCGCGATTTCGATGCCTTCTGGGCAGCAGGCCGAGCCGAGCTGGCGAAACTTCCGCTCGAGGCCAGGCTCACGCTGCAGGCGGAGGCCTGTACGGATAAGGTGAATGTCTATCAGGTAAGTTTTCGCGGTCTCGGCGAGGGTTGGGCGGGTCCGGCGCGTATTTATGGAGTTCTCACGGAGCCCAAGGTGCCGGGGCATTATCCTGCTGTGCTGAAAGTGCCCGGAGCCGGCGTTCGGCCGTATTTCGGTGACACTCGCTTAGCGGCTCGGGGCGTGATCGTCTTGGAGATTGGCGTCCATGGAATTCCCGTCAATCAGCCGCAAGAAATTTATGATCAGTTGCAGGCCGGCGCGCTCAACGGGTACTGGCTGTTTAACTTAGATGATCGTTACAATTATTATTATCGGCGGATTTATTTGGGCTGTCTGCGGGCCAATGATTTTTTAACAACGCGCGAAAACTGGGATGGGCAAAATTTGCTGGTCGTGGGGGCCAGCCAAGGCGGTCTGCTCGCCATCACCACTGCGGCGCTCGACGCACGCGTGACGGGGCTAGCGGCCACGCATCCGGCCTTCTGTGATGTGGCGGCTCCACTGCATGGGCGAGCGGGCGGTTGGCCGCACCCTTTTATGCCTGATGCCCTAACGGGCCAGCCCTCGCCGCAGGCCACGCCGGCGAAAATTGAAACGGCGCGATATTACGATGCGGTGAATTTCGCGCGCCGGCTGAAGGTGCCGGGCTTTTATATCTGGGGTTACAATGATGCGGTTTGCCCGCCGACTTCGACCTTCGCGGCCTATAATCTTATCACGGCACCCAAGCAACTGGCGGTCGAATTTGAACAGGCGCACACTTATCCGCCTGAACAGGATCAGGCCATCACTCGCTGGATTACCACTGCGCTTAGGCTCCGGTAATTTTCCGGCGGCCCCGTTATTTTATTTATGTCATTTCCGAAAAATTTCATATGGGGGGCTGGCTCATCCGCCTACCAAATCGAAGGCGGTTGGAATCTCGGTGGCCGGGGCCCTTCTATCTGGGACACATTTTCGCAACAATCGGGTAAGGTATTCGAAAACCACAATGGGAATATCGCTTGTGACCATTACCATCGGTGGCGCGAGGATATTGGTCTGATGCGTGATCTGGGGCTGCAGGCTTATCGGTTGTCATTGGCTTGGCCGCGCATTCAGCCGATGGGAACGGGCCGAGCTAATGCCCGTGGGCTCGCCTTTTATGATCGGCTAATCGATCGATTGCTGGCGGCGGGCATCACGCCATGGGTAACGCTTTACCATTGGGATTTGCCGCAGGCGCTGCAGGAACGGGGCGGTTTTCTTAACCGCGATTTTGTCGATTGGTTTGGCGATTACACGGCGATCGTCGCAGATCGCCTAGGTGATCGCGTGAAGCATTGGCTGACGTTTAACGAGCCGCCCGTAATTATAGGATTGGGTCATCAAGAAGGTCGCATGGCGCCCGGGTTGCAGTTGCCCTTCGCGGATTGTTTGCTGGGCGCGCATCATCTATTGATGGCTCACGGTCGATCGGTCCAGGCGTTGCGCGCCGGTTGCTCCGGCCGCGTAAAGATTGCCATCGTACAGACGGGGCGCGAACGCATTCCGGCGACGAGCCACCGGCGGGATATTGCGGCGGCCCGGCAAGATTATTTTGCTAGCACCGAACGTACGATGCATAATCTAGCGTGGTGGGCGGATCCTGTCATGCTCGGTCGCTATCCAGAAGATGGGGTTAAGGCTTTTGGGGCGGATATGCCAAAATTTACGGCAGCGGATATGAAGCTGATTGCCCAAAAGACTGACTTCATCGCCTATAATTGCTATTCGGGGTGGCCGGTGCGGGCCAATGCTCGTGGTAAGGCCGAGCGCGTTCCTGCTGGCTGGGGAATCGGCAACCCGCGGGGGACGCTGGCCTGGCTGGAGAGCGCCCCTGATGCGATTTATTGGGCGGCGCGTTTCCAGACGGAGCGTTACGCTCGGCCCATCGTTTTTTCTGAGAACGGAATTTGTAGCTCTGATTTTGTCCATCTCGACGGTCGGGTGCACGATCCCCAGCGAATTGATTTTTTGCGCCGCTATCTCGGAGCGGTGCGGCGGGCGGTTGATGAGGGCATTCGGGTGGAGGGCTATTTCCATTGGTCGATTATGGATAATCTTGAATGGGCCGAGGGCTACAAAGACCGCTTCGGTTTGATCCATGTGGATTATCGCACGCAGCAGCGCACCCTGAAAGATTCCGCTTACTGGTATCGTGATTTTATCCGCTCGGGTGGCCGGATGGGCTAAGATCTTAGGGCTGTCAGCTGTGACTGGGTCTCTTGTTAGTTTTGAGGTTAGATTTTTTTGCGGCCGGCCGGTATAAAGGAAGATGGTTCAACTCATGACTGTTTGGTTGGCTTAATTATGGGTGCGACGTTGGGCGACTCTTCCCGTTGGTCTGACCGAAGCTACCGCTAGAGCGGCGGGGTCCCGTTCTTTGGCTGGCTCTGCTGCCTCAGGTCGGTTTCGAGCCGTCGTCTAAATACTCAAATCTTAAGCAAGGATTCTCATTAACATGAGAGGGAAAAATTGTTACACAGTGGTTATCTAGCCTAGGCCTACCCCATCCTTGATCAGCGCGCATGACTATTTTGCCGCCGCTAAATTTACGCTCATTTTTAATTCTGACCCAGGCTTGTCATCGTGTCATCGCTCTCTCTCACAAATATTCCTTGGCAGTTTCGCGAAGTCGCCCCGCGCGCCAGCTGGCATCCTGCCGTGGTCCCGGGTTGCGTGCATACGGATCTGCAGAAGCAGGGCCTCATTCCGGAGCCATTCTGGGAGAATAACGAAGCGGGCCTGCAGTGGATTGAAGAGCGCGATTGGGAATATCGGACCACTTTTACGGTGTCGCGGGAATGGCTCGCGGCGGAAGTGGTCGAGCTGGTTGCCGATGGTCTCGATACCGTGGCGACGGTCCGGCTCAATGGGCAAGAAGTGGCGCGCACGGCCAATATGTTTACGGGTTTCCGGTGGGTCGTGAAGCCCCTGCTCCGAGTGGGGCGCAATGTTTTGACGATACAGTTTGGCAGTGCGCTGAAATATATTCGCGCCACGCGCCGCGGCCATCGCCCCGTTGAGTTCAACGATCCGGTCGGACGTTCGCAGGTTATTCGCAAGCAAGCCAGTCAGTTTGGGTGGGATTGGGGTCCGCGTTTTGTAACGGCGGGGATCTGGGCCGATCTTCGTTTGGAGGCTTGGACAGGTAATCGTTTGGCGGGAGTGCGGGTCACCCAGCAACATGCGGCGGATGGCAGTGTCACGCTGGCGCTCGGGTTAGAGTTAGCGCGGTCGGCGGCGCAGGCCTGTGCGGTTCGTTGGCGATTATCCCTCGGTGATTTGCTGATCGCGGAGGGGCGGCAGCTAACCATTCATTTGGCTAATCCGCAGCTCTGGTGGCCGAATGGCCAAGGGGCGCAATCGCTTTATACACTCGAAGTCGAGGTGCTGGGCGCCGCGGGGCGGCTGATCGGTCAGTGGAGCCGGCGGATTGGTTTGCGCACGATCCAGCTGGATCGGCACGCGGATGCCGCGGGAGAAACCTTTCAATTTGTCGTCAATGGGCGGCCCATTTTTGCCAAGGGCGCTAATTGGATTCCGGCGCATAGTTTTGTCACGGGCTTGACGCGCGAACATTATGCGCGGGATCTCCAAAGTGCGGCGGAGGCGCACATGAACATGATTCGGGTTTGGGGTGGGGGCATCTACGAGAGTGAGAAATTTTATGACGAGTGCGATCAGCTGGGGCTGCTGGTCTGGCAGGATTTTATGTTTGCCTGCTCGATTTATCCGGCGGACCGAGCTTTTCAGAAAAGTGTGCGCGCGGAGGCCGTGCATCAAGTGCGCCGACTACGGCACCGCGCGTGCCTCGCCCTCTGGTGCGGCAACAACGAAATTGAGTCGCTCAATGCCCCCTTGTTGAAAGAACCCTCGCGCCGCCGTGAATACGATGCGCTCTTTCACCAATTGTTGCCCGCCGTGGTTGCACAGCATGATGCCGTCACTGATTATTGGCCCTCCTCGCCCCATCGGGGGGGGCAGGATGATAGTCACGCGATCGGGGTGCAACGTGGAGACACTCATTTTTGGGATGTCTGGCACAAGCGCCAGCCGGTGAAAGATTATGAGCAATGGCGGTTCCGTTTTGTTTCTGAATTTGGCATGCAAAGTTATAGTTCGCCCGAAACGCAGGCTACTTTCTGTTCGGCGGAGCACGGGAATATATTCGGCCGGCAGATGGAAAATCACCAAAAGAACCGCGGCGGCAATCAAGTCATTCTCGATTATGTGTCCCGCCGTTATCGGTTTCCAAAATCGCAGGCCGACCTGATCTATCTTTCGCAGTTAAATCAGGCGTACTGCATGCAGACTGGCGTGGAGCATTATCGGCGGACGATGCCGCATTGCATGGGGGCGCTTTACTGGCAATTGAACGACTGTTGGCCTACGGCTTCGTGGAGCTCGCTGGAATTCACGGGTCGGTGGCGCGCTTTGCATCATGCGGCGCGGCGTTTTTTTGCGCCCGCGCTCGCCTGTGCCCACATGCCGGGGGAGGAGACGACAACTATTGGGAACTATCCGCGTTCCACGATCGATGTGGTGCATCTGTACACTGTGAGTGACCTGCCGGGCACTGTGCCCGGCGTCCTCCGCTGGGACCTTTTATCGCTCGATGGTCGCACCCTCCAGCAGGGGCGCAAGCAGGTGAAGCTAAGCTATGGGACCAGCGTTAAGCAGAAGACGCTCCGGCTGGCTGCCGCCCTCGCGCGGCATGGTCGGGATCGGGTGATTCTGCGCATCGCCCTCGATTTGGCTGGTCGCCGAGTCAGCGAGGAAAGCTTGTTTTTCTCGCCGCCTCGGTTCTTAGATCTCCCGGTGGGCCGCACAAAAATTGCTTTGCAATTACCGACTCCCCACCGGGCGCGGCTCACGATCACGTCGGCTGTTTTTCAGCATCGCTTTAAGTTCGAGCTCCCTGGCATTGGGCACCGCAGCAGCGATAATTATTTTGAGCTTTATCCCCACGAGGCCCGGGTGGTGGAGCTGGAATTCACCCGCCCCCAGACGCTCACTCGGTTGAAAAAAACTCTTACCTATCAATCGCTCCGCGATACCTACTGAGAGGGGCTGTGGCCTCCTGCTTTTATACCCCGACCCCATGATAACTAAAGATGCTAAGCTCCCCTTTCGTGAAATGCTCGCCTTTGGCTGCGGCGATTTCGCTTCCGTGCTGTATTGGCAAACGTTCATGCGGTATTTGCCTTTTTATTATACCGATATTTTTGGCCTCACCGCGGGTGCGTTGGCGACGATGCTGTTGGTGAGTCGCATTTGGGATGGGGTGAATGACCCCATCATTGGGCTGCTCGCTGATCGCACCGAGACGCGCTGGGGAAAATTTCGTCCCTTTATTTTATTCGGGTGTGTGCCGTTTGCAATTTTCGGAGTCTTAACTTTTACCACGCCCGCTTTTGGCCCGGCCGGTAAGCTCATTTGGGCCTATCTTACTTACAACGCGCTGATGATGCTCTATACGACCGTGAACATTCCTTATAGCGCGTTGATGGGGGTGATGACGAGCGATCCGACTGAGCGCACGCGACTCTCGTCAATTAAGTTTATTTTTGCCTTCACCGCGGGCATGGTAATCTCGGCGACGCTTTTGCCTATGGTGCGGGCCCTGGGAGGCGACCACAACCCGCAACTCGGCTGGCAGTTGGCCTTCGGCCTCGTGGGCGTCGTGGCCGTGGGATTTTTTCTGATCACAGTTTTCGGCACGAAGGAACGTATCAAGCCGGCGGTGGAGGAAAACACTTCGGTGCTGCGAGATTTGCGTTACCTCGTGGGCAATCGAGCTTGGGTGCTCCTGCTTTGCACGACCCTGACTTGGATTCTCTTCATCGCCCTACGCAGTTCCGTCTCCACCCACTACTTCAAATATTATCTCTACAACGGCTTGCCCGAAACGCAGCTGCCTTTTCTGGGGCAGAGCTTTACCCTCGATGGGCTGGTTTCGACCTTTAATACCCTCGGTCAAGCGGCTTCGGTGGCAGGGGTGGTGCTGCTCAGTTTAGTGGCCGCCAAGTTTCCCAAGAAGCTTATCTTTGTGACCCTGTTTATTCTGCAGATTGGTTGTACGGCCGCCTATTTATTTCTGGCGCCCGGTCAGCTCGGAGCAATTTTCACCTTGGAAATTATCGGCAGTTTCTTGGGGGCGCCCTTGCCGGTGTTAATGTGGGCCATGTATGCCGATACAGCTGATTATGGTGAATGGCAGAGCGGGCGCCGCACGACGGGGCTCGTCTTCTCGGCCTCGACGATGAGCCAAAAATTTGGTTGGGCCCTCGGGGCCTTCCTCGCCTTCCAATCGTTGCATTGGGTGGGTTTTATCGCCAACGAGATTCCCACGCTGGCGGTTAAGAGCAGTTTAGTCCGGCTGATGAGCATTTATCCCGCCGCGTTGGGCGTGCTCTCCATTGTGATTTTCCTATTCTATCCCCTTAGCGAAAAGCGTATGGCGGTGATCAATGACGAGCTGAAACAGCGCCGGACTGGTCTCACGGAGGTAGCTTAAAGCGCCGCGCGGCAGCGGATTTTGACCAAGCTTGCTTGTTTTGAGGGAACTGACAATTTTTCACTATGCGACCTGAGGTCCTGCTTATTTTCCTAACTCGCTTCGAGGAGAGCTTGGGGATGTTAAAAGGCATTGCTCATTATGAGCGTACGCACCAGGTCTGGACCGCTTTTCACGATGAACAGGCGCGGGCAGAAATGGACCCGCACTGGTTGCGCAGTCGGCAATGGAACGGGGTGATCAGTCGGCACACCACCCCTGCGCTCGTGAAGGCCTGCGCTCAGCGAAAAATACCGCTCGTCGATTTAAACGACATCAAGATTTATCCGGGCGTCCCCAAGATTCGCCCCGATAACGTCGCGTTAGGCCATCTGGGCGCGGAGCATTTCCTGGAGCGGGGCCACGTAAATTTTGGCTATAGCGGATTTTCGAGCGAGCTTTGGTCGGCTGAGCGACGCGATGGGTTTCTTGAGGCGCTGCATTTGGCGGGGCGAAACTGCGCGCTCCATGATGTGAATTATCCCGGCGACCTGAATCCGATCTGGGATCCGGCGCAGATCGACGCGCTCACCGCTTGGCTAAAGGCCCTCCCTAAGCCGGTCGCCATAATGGCCTGTAATGATATGCGCGCGCAGCAGATTGTGACGGCCGCGACGCTAAATGGGATGATGGTGCCTGAGGAGGTCGCGATCTTGGGGGTGAACAACGACCCGATTCGCTGCGAATTATCCTATCCGCCACTGTCGAGTGTGGCGCCTAACGCTTTTCAGTCGGGCTATCACGCTGCCGAGGTGCTGGCGGAGATGCTGGCGGGGCGGAAGCCCAAGAATTATGATCAGCGCATAGAGCCGCTGGGGGTAATCACGCGGGCGTCAAGTGATGCGCTGGCGATCAATGATCGGCACGTCGCGGCCGCGCTCAATTTTATCCGCAAAAATGCCTGTCTGGGGCTGAAAGTGGAGGCTTTAAGTAAACCAGCTTTTGCTTCTCGGAGTCAGCTGGAGAAAAAGTTTCGTCAATATCTGGGCCGTTCCCCGCAAGCTGAGATTCGGCGCGTGCAAGTGGCCAAAATTCGCCAGCTGCTGATCGAAACTGATTTTCCCCTTAAAAAAATTGCTGACCTCACCGGCTTTGAGCACGTGGAGTATATGTGTGTTTTATTCAAGCGGGTGACGGGTAGTTCGCCGGGTTTATATCGCAAAAATAATCAGGCGACCTTCGCTCAATTTAGCGAAGAACGAGGCGCCACTGGGTAGAGGCGGCGCGGCAACCATTCTCAATTTTGCTGAGATAGGTTGCGGCAATGATTCTCAATGCTTCTGCAATTGAACTCATTCCCTTGCCGGAGGGTTTGCCCTATAAAGGTGCTGTATGCTGTGGAAACCCCTTAGCCTACACGCTGGGCTGCTTTCAGTTCAGTTTACCTCCGCTAGCCTAACCACCCCTAATAATATGAATAGTCTTAATTCGCGACTGCGAGCCTTGCTGCTCACTTCCGCTCTGGGTCTCATGACGGTGGGACACCTGACCGCGCAAACCACGGCTAAGCCCGTGGCCCCTAAATTAGATGACGATGAAGCCATCGTGCTTTCGCCCTTCGTGGTCAGCGCCGCGGAAGACGCTGGCTATACGGCAAAAAATACTTTGGCCGGAACGCGCGTGCGGACTGAGTTGAAGGATGTGGGCTCGGCCATTTCCGTGGTCACGGCAAAATTTCTCCAAGATACTAATTCAAAGAACTCCGCCGATCTGTTAGTTTACACCACGGGCACCGAAGTAGCGGGTCAAGGGGGTAACTTTGCCGGCGGTGGTGATGGGGCGATTATCGCCGACGGCTCCTATGTGAAGCCGGTCGCCAATACCCGCGTCCGCGGGTTGGCCGCGGCCGATAATCTTCGCGATTTTTTCCTAACCGATATTCCTTGGGACTCCTATAATGTGGGTCGTGTCGATTTACAGCGCGGGCCCAATTCGATCCTGTTCGGTATTGGTTCTCCCGCGGGCGTGATTAACAGCAGCGTCAATACCGCTAGCCTTAAGAACGCCAACAAGGTGGAAGTGCAAATTTCGGACCTCGGTTCAATTCGCGGCACGCTCGATCTCAACAAGGTAATCATTAAAAATGAGCTCGCGATTCGCATTTCCGCTTTACAGGACAACACTAAATTCAAGCAGGAGCCGGCCTATAAGGACGACAAGCGCATGTACGGCGCGCTGCGTTGGGAGCCCAAAGCTTTCGCTAAGAACGGTGCGCATACTTCCTTCCGTGCGAATTACGAGTCGGGTGATATTAAGGGCATCAATCCTCGCTACGCCCCGCCCATCGACGCAATCACGCCGTGGTTTGCGAACATGAACAAGGCTACGTATAACTGGCAGGACTCTAACCAATTGACGGACCGTACGAGCGCTCGCTTTAGCCCTTACGTGGGCGCAGCTGGTCAGCGTATCTGGGACGGCAACGTGGTAACATTTACAGATCCAGCGAGTACCTCCCAGAGCGGTGCGTTTAGTGCGACCGCCCAAAACTACCCGCTCAATCAGCCGGGCGCGAACAACAATACGACCAACGGTAGTTATAAGGGCATTGTAACCTATAATCAAATCGCGATGGGGCTGCGTTTGCCCGGTTACGCCATCAACCCGTACAAGGCTAAGTCCCTCACGGATGCTTCAGTATTCGATTTCTATAATCATCTCATCGAGGGTGAGAATCGCAGCAATACCAGCAACTTTAAGGCGCATAACCTGACGCTTAACCAAACCTTCATGGACAACAAACTCGGTTTCGAGTTGGCCTATGATAAGCAGGACACAAAGTGGGGTTATCGGAACTTTCTTGCTTGGGATGCTGCGGCAATTTCGGTGGATATCATGAACACCTTTATGGATGGTTCAGCTAATCCAAACGTAGGCCGCGCGATGGTTATCGGTGGCGGTGGATCGGCCGGCAGCGGCAGCACCCACCGTATTCGTGAATCGGTACGGGGAACCGCTTTCGGCGAGTTTGATTTCAAGGATGTGCTCAGCGAGCAGAACCTGCTGGCGCGTATTCTGGGCCGCCATGTCTTGACCTGGAGTGGAGCGAGGCAAGCTAATGACTCCACCAACCTTGGTTGGAACAACTGGTTCGTGGGCACCGGTTATGGCCCCACCGCGATGTCCTCCGTGGGGCAATCCTCCCGCGATGCAACCACAATCACTTATCTCTCGCCGAAGTTGACCGGTTCTTCTGCGTCAGGGCTTAACCTCTCGCCTATCACGGCGCGGCAGCAGGCCGCCAGCACGACAGTTAAGCAATGGGACACGGTCTCGAAGAGCTTCACGAACTATGCTCTCCCGATTGTGAATCCGAATGCTGATACCTACACTGAGGCTACTCGGCCGTATACGCAGGTCAGCATATCGCGGGACGAGATCAATTCCCAAGTCTTCGTTTGGCAGGGCTACCTCTTCGACGGCGCCTTGGTGCCAATGGTTGGTTGGCGCCGGGATGTCGCTGAAAACTTTGATGCGGGTTCCCCCAATAAAGTGGGTGGCTTGGTCACCAATTTCGCCGATCCACTTTACCGAATTCCCACGGGCCAGGCTGAAGCCGGCAGCGGTAAATATAAAGAGCGCTTGTACAGCATCGTCACTGGCACGACTCATACGAGCAGTCTAGTGGCGCACCTCCCGAAGCGGTTCAGCAAGAATCTTCCTTGGGGTTTAGATGCGAGCGTCTTCACGAGCTCATCAGCTAACTTTCAGCCTGATGCTTCCCGTAAGGACATCATTGGCGGTCGGATTCCTTCGCCGAGTGGTGATACCAAGGATTACGGTTTCGTGGTCTCAGCCTTGGAAGGAAAAATCGCGCTCAAGGTTAATCGTTACCATACGACCGTGGCTAATGCGACCCTCTCGGGTGAACTCGGCAATGCCTACCTGATTGGTGCCGGCGAGGCTTGGGGTAACGTGCACGCCAAGCGGCTCGCCCGCGGCGATGCTGGTGACAGCTCCGCTATCTGGGATAATTTCGGCACCACCTCAGCAGCCTCCGCTTATGGTGCTGGGAAAATCGTCCAGTGGCAACCTGCCGACTCCGGCTTAAAAGACCCGTCGAAAGGCTATGATTCGGGGACCAACCCCTACACCCAAGCTGCCTTGGATGCGCAGTACTCAATCCAACGCAAGTCGGTCGATACCTGGAATGCTAATCCAATTCCGCTCTCGATGCAGGTTGCTTGGGGTATGACTGATTATGCTACCGGCGGCGGCAGTTGGAGCATGAACAGTGTAGCCGTCACCGGTGACACCGACTCGCGTGGTACGGAATTTGAGCTCGCGATTAATCCAATCAAGGGGCTCGACGTTTCTATCAATGCCTCCAAGACGGACGCTAAGCGTCTCAATATTGGTAAAGCTTACTCGGACTGGATCGAGGGGCGTTACTTGCTCTATAAAGGGCCGATTGGCGACATGCGCATGTGGGGTAACGGCAATTGGGCTATCCCCGAGGATTCGGGTGGCACGGTGCGGTCTAAATTTAACGCCGAAACTTATCCCGCCTACCAACTCGCGTTGGCTCTTAACAATAGCAATGTCCCCGAGCTGCGCCCTTGGCGCTTCAATGCCGTCGCGAATTATTCGTTCAGCGAAGGTATGTTCAAGGGGGCGAATATCGGTGGTAGCTACCGCTGGCAGGATAAAAACGTCACAGGCTTTAAGCTCAATAGCGCCAAGAATGGCTACGACGTGAATGATCCTTGGTTTGGACCTAAGGAGACTGCGTTCGATCTCTGGATTGGCTACGGCCGCAAGATCTTCTCAGATAAGATCAATTGGCGGATGCAGCTGAATGTTCGCGATCTCTTCGCGAAGAACTCCTTGATTCCGATCACCGTGCAGCCAGATGGGTCACCGGCCGCTTTCCGCATTCATGAGCCGCGGGTGATTTCCTTGAGCAGCTCGTTCGAATTCTAAGTGATTAAATAAATCCTGCTGAATTTTTCAGTGGTTTGAATTCCAAGTCCGGCGATGAATAATCGCCGGACTTTTTTTATCTACCCGCAGGAGCGCACACAGCTCTGGGCCCGCCGCGAAGTAAGGGGTGAGTCCTGAGTAACCGCATCAATCGCCAAGCATCAGGGCTCGTGCTAGCCGGTACCAAGAGGCTTGTTTGAGCCGCAGGAGTCACGCTTTTCAGAGCCAGTGAAATTAGGGATTTGTCATGACTTTCCCTTGCGACTGCCTGGGCCTTGGCTTCATATTAAGTGGATGAGTTCACCGCATGGGTTGACCCGCGGCGTCGTCTGGTCCGCGGCCCTGGGAATAGTATTTGCCGCCTTCGGTTGTTCGCGCGAAGTAGCGCGCCCAGTCGCGGCGCTGGTACCGCCGGTTACGGTGGTGGCGGCCACCGACTGGTTTTGGCCTCAAGAGGTAGCGGGCGCGGCTGAAAATAAACCGTGGATTTCGCACGTTAATATCAGCGACCTTGATCGTGATGGGTTGGCGGATATTTTATTTTGCGACGCGAAGCTCAATGCGGTGCTCTGGATCCGCCAGATCGCGCCTGGTCGTTTCGCGGAACCGCAGGTCTTGGGTGCGGCACTGTCGGGGGTGGTGCACGTGGAGGCGGTGGACATGGATGGCGATGGGGACCTCGATTTATTGGTGGCCTGCATGGGCGAATTATTCCCCAACAATGATAAAATTGGTTCGGTGCTTATTTTAGAAAACGATGGCGCGCAACATTTCACCCCGCATGTGCTTGCCGAGCATATTGCTCGGGTGACTGATGTGCGCGCCGGCGATTTTGATGGCGACGGTAAACTTGATTTGGCGGTCGCGCAGTTTGGCTACGATCAGGGAGAGATCCGCTGGATGAAAAATCTCGGGGGGTGGCAATTTTCTAGTCACGTTTTGCTCAGCCTCTCTGGGGCGATCAATGTTTGCGTGGCGGATATGAACGGCGACCGCACACTGGATATCGTGGCGGTGGTATCGCAGCAACATGAGGAGATTTATTTATTTGAAAATAACGGCCATGGGGAATTTACGCCCAAAAAATTATTTGGCTCCACCAATGAGGATTTCGGCAGTAGTGGCCTCAGTTTATGTGATCTGAATCGCGATGGGCGGCCGGATATTTTGTATAGTAATGGAGATGGTTTTGGCTATGCGGACCCCGGAGCCCGTCCGTGGCATGGGCTCCAGTGGCTCGAGAACCTCGGCCAAGGTTTTTTTCGATTCCATCGTATCGGTCAGCTTTCTGGGGCTTACAGTCCCGTTGGGGTCGATCTCAATGGCGATGGGGCAATGGATATCGTTGCAGTCAGCGGATTCAACGACTGGTCCGATCCCGCGGCGGCGGCCCTCGTCGTTTTTGAGAACGATGGACAGATGAATTTCACCCAAAAAGTTTTAGCGCACGCGCCGACCCAGCTCATCACTTGCGCGGTGGGATCGTTGGATGGCTCGGGCCGGCCGGCGATCGTCACTGGGGGCAATTATTCGTATCCCCCCTTTGATCATATGGGGCGGGTCACACTTTGGCGGCAAAAGCCCAAGCCATGAGAGCGGTCCAAACCAACCAGCCTTGGCTGATCGGTGGTATTTTAATCACACTGGCTCTCGCCGGTGGGCTCGGGCTCGCCGTCAGTAGCCAGCACCAGCGGACAATAATCTTAAATCATCTGCCCCCGGCGCCCGTTTTTAGCTCTCGAGTGGCGGGCTTAAAGGCGCGGGTGGCGAGCGCTGAGGGGAGCGCCCGGAGTTACTGGCGGCCAGGGACCGGCCTGGCGGAGCTAAGCCGGCTTTATCAAGCCAACGGATTTTATAACGAAGCGCTGCAGTGTTTGGCGGGGCTGCAACAGCTTGAGCGCGCAGAGGCCCGCTGGCCCCATTTGCAAGCCGCCATGCTCGGCGAATTTGGGCAACTGGATGAAGCGCTCCCAGCGCAGCAGCGCGCCGTCCTCTTGGCGCCCAGCTATGGGCCGGCTCGCCTGCGCCTCGGCGATATGCTCCTTAAAACCAATCAGACCGTGGCCGCAAATTTGGCTTATGCGGAGGTCCTACGGCGTGAGCCGGCTAATCCGTATGCGTTGCTCGGTTTAGCTAAGAGCGCGGTAGGGCAGGGGAACTGGGTGGAGGCCGGCGCCTGGTTGCAGCAGGCCCGCGACGCGCATCCTGATTTTATTGGCGGGCTTTCGTTGCTGGTGACCGTGCGCGAACATTTAAATGATCAGGCGGGGGCAGATGCCTTGCGGGCGATGATTGGCAAGCGAGAGTTTACGGAACTGGCGGACCCTTGGCGTGACGCGCTAACGGATGATTGTTATGATCCCTATTTGCTCAGTGTTGCCGCGGCGAAGGCCAATTTTTCGGGAGATGGCAAGACGGCCCGACGTTGGCTGGAGCAGGCCATGGCGCTCGCCCCGACGGATCACGCCTATCGCCGACAACTCGGCAAGCTGCTCTTAGAAACGCGAGAATTCGGGCCGGCGCAGTGGCAGCTGGAAAAAGCGGTCGCGCTCGCCCCGGATGATTCTGAAGCTTGGAGCCTGCTGATTTTATTATTTAACGCGCAAGGCAATCGAGCGGCGGCCGAGCGAGCTTTAGCTAGCGGCTTGGTTTATTGCCCGTCATCAGCGGCCCTCCGATATACCAACGGGCAAAGGCTCAGTCAGGCGGGTCGTTATCCGGAGGCGATTAGCGAATTGCAGATGGCGCGCCGCTTACGGCCTAACGAAGCGAATGCTTCGATCGATCTTGCGCTGATTTATTTCCGGCAAGAGCGCTTGGCTGAGGCGGTAGCTGAACTCAAGACTGCGCTGACCGTCCAACCGGGTCATCCACTCGCGTTGGGCACCTTGGCGCGTTACGCCATTGGGACGGCGGATGAACCGGCGGCCCGACATTGGATCCGGCAGCTCCGGCTGCAGCCGCGGGTTCCGCTAGCTGATCTCAACCAGATAACAGCTGAATATCAGCAGCTCTTTAAGCGTGCCCCTTGGTAAAATTTATGGGGCCGGCTCGTGGAGGGTGAGCGTGAAACATTTCTCGGGGACAAGGTGCGCTGAAGTGGCGCCGGTGGGCCAGCGGACGCGAATGCGTCGCGGTGGTGTGGCGGCGGGGAAGCCAAAGAAAATAGTGGCGGTGGATTGGCTCAAATAACCTGACCCACCTGCAACTTCGCTTAGCTGAGTGGTGCCATCGGCCAGCTCAAGCGTAACCCAAGCGCCCACGGCCTGAAGATTGCCCACTCGGCCGCGCAACGTGACTCCCAAGGAACGCCGCGCGGCGACCCCTTGATTGCGAAAGGCTAAAGTGGTGCCGTTATTTCGACTGACCATGAAATCCGGCCAGCCATCCTGATTGAGATCGAGCACCACCAGCGCTTTAGCATCGCCGGGGACGACTAGGCCACTGGCGGCTGGTGCCACAGCCGTGAAGTGACCATGGCCATCTCCCGATAGCATTTGACTGAGGCCGCCATCAAAATGACCGATAGCCGGAACGGGGGCATAAGAATTTTGCACGGCATAAATATCGGCATGCCCATCGCCGGTGAAATCGCCGGCCACGATGCCTTGGAGCGGGGCGATTTGCGCCGGGCGGGGAAGCGGAAAGAAGCGATACTGGCCATCTGATTGGCTCAGGAATACTCCGCTCATAAATTCAGTGGCGACCAAGCGCTGCGCCGCGGCCAGCGAAGCAGCCCCTAGAAGATCGGGCAAAGTGGCCTTAGCGTAGTCATTTACCTGAGGGAAGCGCTTGCGGATAGAGGGCTGGGCGGCACTCAGCTGTTTGTACGCGCGCCAAGGCCGCAATTGGTCGGCCTCGTAGTGGGCTTCGATGATCTGCGGACCTCCACCCGCCTTAAAATTTCCGTAGTAGAGCAGTGCGGGCTGCGTCGGACTGGCGTGATAGGGCGTGTTCAACCCAAGATTGCCGGCGACATAATCCAACCGGCCGTCGCCATTGAAATCAGCCGCCGCGAGAGAATTCCACCACCCCGTCCCCGCCGCAGAAAAACCGGCGCGGGTCGTCCAGTTTTCAAACCCTTGGCCTTGCTGGTTGTGAAAATACGTGATGGGGCCCCACTCCAAAGCAAGAAGAAGATCCGGCCAGCCATCACCATCGACATCCGTCCACAAAGCGGAAGTCACCAGCCCAATGGTCCGCAGGCCTGGCGCGAGGGCATCGGTGACATCGACAAATTTGCCGCCGTGGTTGACGAGTAGGGCGCTGTTGCCGGGTTGGGGATACTGCCCCGGCACTAGCCGGCCGCCGAGGAATAAATCAAGGGCCCCGTCCCGATTAAAATCTCCCGCCGCAGCCGCTCCCGTGCTCGAGTGGAAGGGTGGGAGAGTATCAGCTGGGGCGGGTTGAAATCCGCCTTGGTGATCGCCCCACCACAGTTGAGGTTGATATTCAGCTGCGCCGGCCGGCCAGCGGACGCCCCCTTTCGTAATCAAGAGGTCATTAGCGCCATCACCGTTGGCATCGAAAATCAAAAGGGGGCCGTCGTTGAGCGCGGGAGAGGGCGGGAGTTCGCTCGCCGGCAAATATTTTCCCTCGCCGCCGTTGGGCAAGACACGCGCGGGGTCCAAGGTGGTGCCGCCGATGATCACATCATCCCGCCCATTGCCGTGCAGATCGCCAACCGCGAGGCTCGGTCCGCTGCGGTTATGTCGAAACGGCAACAGGGGTTGCTGGGACGTTTCCTGGACGTCGGCCTCGCGTGAGGGCCATGAGAGATTAGCGGCTGCACTGACTTCAATGAATTGGCCGACGCTGGGCGCAGCCGACTCGGTTAACGCCGCGACGGATTGAGGCAGCGCGAGCGGCTCGGTTATAGTGAAGTGGTGGTCCGCTGGTAGGTCGGTGAAAATTTGGCTTTGCCCGCTGGGCCACGAAACCGTGAGGCGTTTTATAAGTGACGCGGAGCCCAAGCCAAAATGCAGGATGGGCTCGCTGCTCGAAAGATAGCCCCGCGCGAGCACGAGTTGGCGAACTTGGACGCCGGTCTCAGTTTCTAATCGGAGCGTGGTGCCCACGCCGAAACGGTTAGATGCGGTGCCGCGCAGGGAGAAAATTGCGCGATGCCCAGTGTCACTATCGTTGCGTAGCGTGGTGACGCCACCTTGGTAATTAGTATAGACCAAATCGAGGTCGCCATCGCCATCGAGGTCGCCAAAAGCGGCCCCGAAACTCACGCCCTTCTGGTCAAGGCCCCAAGCAGGCCCGATAGGCTCAAAGCGCAGGTTACCCAGATTGCGGAAGGCCAGATTATTTTCCGCGAGCACCGGACTCGCCCGCATGAGTCGAATCCGCTCGGCGGGGCTTTCTGCCACCATCATGCGGGCGAGTATATCCGTATTGTGCAATTCTCGCACCATGCCGTTGGTCACGTGCAAATCGAGGCGGCCGTCGTTATCTAAATCCTCCCAACGCACCGACCAGCTCCAGTCGGTGGCCGCAAGACCGGTCAAGCTGGCCGCCTCCTGAACATGCTCCGTGTTGGTGTTGAGAAAAAGCGCGTTGCGCAGATATTGTGGCGCGGTTGCTGGGTGGTCCTGAGTGGCAGAGGCCGCCGCTCGCGAGGTGGCCATTCCGCGCTGATCTTTTTCATGAGTGGTCGCAGCCATATCAGATACGAGCAGGTCAATCAGCCCGTCATTATTCACATCACCGAGGTCAGCCCCCATGGAGGAAAACGGGGTGTGGGGGAGCACGTGGTTGAGCGTATTGGTAAAGGTCCCGTTGCGATTATTATGGTACAGTGTATCGGGGGCGGCGAAGTCATTGGCCACGTAGAGATCAGGCCAGCCATCGTTATCATAGTCCCACCAGGTGGCCGAATGGCCTTGGGTCTCACCGGTGATGCCGGCGCGGTCCGTCACCTCGGCAAAGGTGCCATCCCCTTGGTTATGAAAAAGACGATCCCGTTGACCATGGGGGTGCGTTGCGGTATCGAGCAGATTCGTTTGCAGATAAACATCGAGCCAGCCATCGCGATCGTAGTCGGCGAAGGCGGCCATGCCGCTCGCATCACTGATCGCCAAGCCCCGGGCGGCGGCCTCTTCGGTGAAAGTTCCGTCACCTTGATTGATATAGAGCCGGTTCGGTGCGCCTAACCGGCAGAGATAAATATCCAGCCGGCCATCATTGTTCACATCAACAAAGGTGGCCCCTTGTTTCCAGATTGCGGCGGTGGCGCCTTGATCACCGACGCCGGCTTGGGCAGTGACGTCCGTAAATTTAAAGTCCCCCAGATTGCGAAAGAGCCGACAGCTTTCGGTTTTGCTCACCACAAAAATATCAGGGCGACCGTCGCCATCATAGTCGCCGATCGCGAGGCCGGTCCCGATCGCACCGACGGAGAATTCTTGATAACGCTCCCACCACATCTGGGGATCAGCGTAGCGATTTTCAGTGAGCAAGCCGGTCTCCGCGTTAGGGCGGACAGAAAAAAGTGTGGGGCCGCGTGGACCAGATCGCGGCGTGAAGGCTCGGGCCGTGAGTCCCGGCGGCGCGTTGTGCGGTGCGATGGGAGTGGGTAACTGCGCCCGCAATAAGCTGGCCCCGATCAGAGCTAAGCCGGCAAGGAAGAACAGTCGGAGACGCATGCGAAGGGCTAAAGTGAGGGATCAGTAGGCAGAGTTAAAAGAAGATAGCAAAGTCAAGGCGGTGGGAAAGGAGAGTCTTTATCTAACAGTTGAGAACGATCAGAAAATCGACAACTTCGGTCGGGCGGCATGGGGACTAGGCTTGCCCCTGGGCTCGGCTTGGGTTTGTTTGGCGGGCTACAATTAGCGGTGTCGACGCTACCATGGCATGAGTTTATTTTACCGTTTAACTTTTCGTTCATGGCTCTGGGTGCCGTGCTTGGCCGGAGCTTTTTTGGTGGGAACCACGGTGCTGCGCTGGCAGCGGGTGGATTATGTAACGGGAATTGCTGAGTGGTCGGTGAGCGCGCCGACCCTGAGTGCGACTTCGGCCACGGGTTATGCGGAGGGCGTACGCCGCTTAATTGTGCCCGGTCATAATAATAACAGCTATCAGTGGATCATGCAGACGCAGCAAATGGTGGCGGGGGGTGATTGGCGCCTGCGGCACGTGAGTTACGACAATGCCCCACAGGGTCGGGTGACGCATGCGCCGGCTGGGTACCGCTGGTGGTTGGGCGCAGTAGCCCAAGCGCATTACTTTTTTTTTGGAGGGTCTTGGGCTGCGGCGGTGGAACGCGCGGCACTGCTGGCGGACCCGCTGAGCCAATTAATTCTGCTAGTCGCAGCGGTTTTTTTTACGGCGCGCTGGTTCAGGCCTTGGTCGGCAGCGCTCCTCTCAGTTGCGCTCGTGGCGCTTTTTCCGCTGGCCGCAGACTATTTTCCCGGCGCGCCGGATCAGCACGGCTGGTTGGTGGCCGCGGTGCTGGGGAGCGTGTTGCCATTGTTGGCGGGCGGGTGGGCCTGGCCCGAGGCAGCGTCCGCTGAGGCGAGGGGCGGAACTCGGTCCCGCGCGCGATTATTTTTTGCCGCCGGCGTAATTGGGGGCTTAGGTTTATGGCTCAACGCGGCGAGCCAAGCGCCCATTCTGGTGGGCTTGGGGTTGAGTGGTTTGGTGGTGGCATGGATGACGCGTACGGCCGTTGATCAACCCACCCTCATCTTGCCGTGGCGCAGTTGGGCCGCGGGGGGAGCACTGACGAGTCTGCTGGCTTATTTATTAGAATATTTTCCGAGCAACTTGACTTTGCGCTTGGAGGTCAATCATCCGCTTTATGCCCTGGCGTGGTGGGCAACCGGTGAGGTGCTTGGGCGATTTCCGAGCGGTGGGCTGCGGGAGTCACCGGTTTCACTGGCCCGTGCTTGGGGTGGTACAATCGTAGCCGCGATAGTTGCGGGAGGGGCTTTGATTGCAATTTTGGTGACAACCGAAGGCGGAAAATTTATTTTTTCAGATCCGTTAGGTTCACACCTCAGCCAGCATCCGCTACTCACCGCGCCTCATTTATTTGCGTGGTTGCAACGCGATGGACTCTCCTTCGCCGCGGTGGCGACGATGCTGCCGTGGCTATTGATCGTCCCCGCGATCTGGCAGCTTGGCCGCGGCGTTCTTTTATTAAACCAGCGCGTGCTTATTGTAATCGCGCTCGGCCCGGTGTGCGTGGCTGGGTTGCTCGCGAGTCAGCAACTGCGCTGGTTTAGCCAAGGAGATGCCGCGCTCGTTGCGCTTCTTATCGCGCTGACTGCCACGAGGGGACCGATCGGACGCGCGCGGCGCTGGGGTTGGGCAGTGCTGCTGGTCGGACTGCTTTTGCCCGGAGTCGGGTTATTGTTACCCGCTTGGCGGGCGCAGACGCGCACCGCGCTCACAGAAATTGAGGTGGCGGGGATTATTGAGCGGGATTTAGCGCATTGGCTCGCGCAGCGTAGCGGCGGTCAAGCCGTCGTGCTGGCGCCGCCGGATTTGACGACGGCGTTCTCCTACCATGGCGGCCTGCGCGGTCTCGGCACTCTGGATTGGGAAAATGAGGCGGGGCTTAAAGCGGCGATCCGGATTGCGAGCGCAACTTCCCCCGAGGAGGCGTTGGCGTTGCTCCAACAGCGTGGCGTGACCCATATTGTGATACCTTCCTGGGACACTACGCTAGATGCCTATGCGCGGCTAGGCTCGCGCCTATCCGGCAATTCTTTCATGACCGCACTGAATCGCTGGGTGCCGCTGGGCTGGCTCCGCCCCTTGCCGTATCATTGGCCAAAGATTAGTGGCTTTGAGGAACAATCAGTCGTCGTGTTGGAGGTAGGCGAGGACCAAGACGAACTAACGGCGCTAATTCATCAGGCCGGATATTTTGTCGAAATGGGCCGGTTGGAATTAGCCGCTGGGCTGGAACCTGAGCTACAGCGTTTTCCGGCTGATTTAGGCGCGCGGGTCGCTTGGGCCCAAATTGAGGCGGCTCGCGGCAACGCAGAAAATTTTAAAAAAATATTTAATGCCCTGATCAATGATCTGCGGAGCGAGGTGGACCAGACTCTGCCTTGGGATCAGCGGGTGAACTTGCTGGCCGTGCTGATGCACGGTGACCGATTGGACTTGGCCCGACCTCAGGTTAGTCGCTGCCTAGCGGAGGCGACGGAGGAGCGGGTGCGTGCGCTCACAAGTGGCGCGCTCTTTCGGTTGCTGGCGCTCAGTCGTAAATTTAATCTAGAGATTGCCGATCCGGCGCTCCGTGAATTAGCGTTTCGTTTATTGCCCCCAAGTGCGCGTGACCGCGTCCAGCGGTGATCCGCGTGGCCGAGTTAATTTTATAACCCAATTAATAATGGATTCTTTTTTGTGGCCGAGCCGAGAGGTCTTAACCCGCTGCATCGGTTGTTTGCTTGGCGGGTTTATATTGCTTGGCGGGAGTGCTCGCGGTGCAGAGCCAAGCTCCCCCAGGATTTCGGCGGGGCCGCAAGCTTATCGGACTAGTCCGGTAAGCTGGATGTCATGGGGCGAGTCAGCCTTCGTTCGGGCCCAGCAGGAGCAGAAGCCCATTTTTGTTTTCATCGGCTCTGCCACCAGCGAACTGAGTCGGGCGATGCGGCTCCAGACTTTTGCCCACGCGGACACCGCGGCCCTGCTGAATCAGAATTTTGTCTGCGTGCTTGTGGAGCGCGAGGAGCACCCGGAGTTGGTCGCGCTTTACCAGTCCTATTTAAGCGAAGTGAAGCAACTCACTGGCCAGCCCCTGAATCTTTGGCTCACGCCAGAACTATTGCCGTACGAAGGGGCCGCCTACCTGCCGCCGACCGAAGAGTGGGGCAAGACGAGTTTCCTGAAGATCGCCCAACAAGCGGCCACGGCTTGGACGACGGACGCCGGTGGTTGTCGCGCTCGAGCCACGGAAGCGGTGACGCAATTGAGCGCGGTCCACCAAGCGGTGACTCCAGCGATTCTGGCACCCGATATTTTATCGCATAAATTAGCCGCTGCGGCGGCCGCTGGGCGAGCGAGACTCGCTGAAATAAATCGAGGTTTGGCGGCCCCCCCGCTCGCCCCCGGGCCGGAATTTTTGCGTTTTCTCCTCCAGCGATCGCCGGCCGATCGTGCCGCCGCGCTTGGTGCGTTGCGGGAGATAGTGGTGAGTCCGCTGCGCGATCCGCTCGACGGCGGATTTTTCCGGTACGCCACGGATGCGCGTTGGCGCCTACCGTATGCGCAGAAGAATCTGGCCGACCAGGCTCGAATTACCCTGGCCTTGCTGGATGCCGCCGCAGGCGATGAGTCAGGATTTTTCGCCGCCGCCGCCCGCGGGGCGCTGGATTATGTCCTGACCCGGCTGGCCCAGCCCGGCGGAACCTACGCGGCGGGCGAGGACGCGACCGAGGAGGAATTCGTCGGCTATTATGCTTGGACAGCAACAGAGATTGATGCGGCCTTGGGTGCGGCCGCGGCTGGCTTTAAGATCGCGCACGGAGTAGAAGCGGCCGGCAATATTTCCGCGGAGGATGATCTGTCGGGCAAATTGAAGGGAAGAAATTTTCTGCGTGGCTCCCCTGAAACCGGGTATGCGGCGGCGGCCCGTTTGCGGGTGGTGCGCGATCTTCGTCCCGCTCCGTTGCGGCAAGAGACGGCCACGGCCCGGACGCACGGCTTGCTCCTGGCGGCCCTGGCTCGAGCCGGAGGCGAACTGAAGCAGCCGCTTTATCGCCAAGCGGCGACGCAGTTACTCGCCGTGGTGGAAAAGGAATTTTTCCTTTCGAGTAGCGGAGAGCTCCGGCACTTGCGTGGGGCGAACACTCCGGCGGGTCCGGCCGACTATGCCGCGTTGGCTCTGGGTTATCGCGAGCTGGCTCGGGCGGAGCACCGGCCGGAGCTGGAGAGGCTCGCCGCTCAGTGGCTAGCGCTGGCGAATGAACAGTTCCTCGATCCGATCAGCGGACTTTATTATGCGACCCCGGCCGTCATGCCGGCGGGTGTTTTTTTCCGTCCGCTGGCGCAGGATGAGGCCCCCTCGGCCGAAGCGTTGGCATTGCTGGCGGGCCTGCCACTGGCGCAGCGTTCGCTCATCGCCGCAGGCTTAGCAGCCACCCTTGAGGCGGCGGCGGCTCCTGCGTCCGGCGATGTACTGTTAGCCTTGGCGCAATTGCCTTAAGGCGAGGGGTCGGCTTTTTTAGGTGGCACACCGATTTTATTAGCGGGCGGGTGGTTTAACGCGGAGGCGGCTGATGAAGCTCCAATCGCCTTTTGCGTTTTGGATTTTAATTAACAGCTGATTTTTTCCCGCCAGGAGATGCAGCGGGACGATATCGTCATCGATTCGGCTGATGCGCTGCACCCAGCGATCGTGGATCAGCTCGCCGTTGAGCCAAATTTTTAGGCCGTCATCACTCCCGATGCCCAGCCAGCCTTCTAAGGCTTGGGGCAACGCGAGCTCGGTCCAAGCGTAGCCGACGCAATAATCCCGACCGACTCCGGTTTGCAGATTAACGAATCCTTCCGTTGATGGCACGCGTTGCCAAGTAAGCTTCGTTTCCTCGACGAGTTGGGTGTCGCCCTCCGTTGGCCTCACCGCGGTGGCGGTGGCAAAGAAATCGGTGTGGAAGGAATTCATCTGCGCGGCGCGGTTCACTTTTTCCTGACTGACGCTGAACTTAGTCAGAACCGCCGTGCCGTTTTCATCGATGTAGTCCACGCTCGAAAATACGTTGGGCGGGACTGGGATGGGCCGAAGCACTAGCCAGGAATTGATCGCGATTTCGATACGGGCATCGCCGCGTAGCCAAGCAATGTCCGCGGCGGTGGCAGTGGACTTCGGCGTGGTGTCAAAAAAATAAGCATACGTTCCGGCGACCGCTTGACCGTGATCGATGGCGGGGCTGAAGCGCGCGGTTGCGCGCAAGGCCTCGGCGAGTTGGGACTGAAGGCGAGTGGATACGCCGCCAGTGGGCGCCACCACCGCGCTGAGCACGCGACCCTCTGCGCTCACTTCGAGGCGCGCGCTGACGGCCGTTACGCCGCGCTGACTCAAGCCTTCCGCACGCAGCGGATTGCCCACGAGGACGGGATCAGCCTGCCTTTGGGCGTATTGCTTGGGCCGCACTGCATCGAGGTAGTGCAGGCGATCGCGCCAAGAGGACTGATTGGTGGGATCGACCGACCTAACTAGATCAGATAAATCATCAATGAACTGTTTGATCGCCACGACATTCTCGGCGCGGGAGGAAAGCAGCGGGACCCCGTTGCGGGAGATGGCGAGCATTAAGCAGCCCTCGCGAGGGATGAAGCGGGCGAGGCGGCTCATGTTTTCCTGCTCCGCCCAGTCGGCGATGAGCCAAGGCATCGCGGACTCTGTGGCGATGCGGCGATGATCACTGGGCTTGCCGCGCACGCCTACAAATACCGTTTCACACCACCCGCCGTAAATTTGCTGAAGGCGGCGGTAGGTCGGGATGAAGCCGTGCACCATGCCCCAGGATTCTCCGTCGTTGTTGGAGCCAAAGAGCACCACGAAAATTTCTGGCTCGGCGCGAGTGCTTAGATCAACAGGCACTAATTGGTGCTGATTGACTTGAGCCACGCGACCGAGCAATTCGCGGCTGATCAAGCCTTGGGCTTGATCCCAGTGAGCCGCGACTGGCGGGCGCGAACTGGTTTCAGCATAAAAGCGGCGGCAATCTTCTGGGGTAAGTCCGCGCAAGTGGGTGCGCTGTCCTCTGGTCGCGCTGAGATTAAATAAAGCGAAGGGCCCTAGGACTTCGGTCGGCTCAGCGCGAAACTGCGCACCTGCCGTGTCTGTCCATTGCGAGAGGCCGGTGGCCGACCCGCTCGTCCCCAGCAGAGAAAAAATCAGCAGCCCGATAGGGCTTAAACGCTCACGGGTGAACTTCCAATGGGGGCCGACCATTATGCGCAGAGGTTAAGAGAGCGTCGCCCGACCGACTATGAGAAATTCATTTTTTAAAATGAGATTTCTTGCGGGAATTTTTTGGCTAAAATAATTACATCGGCGTCGACAGTTTTAGAAATTCTTCTCAGATTAATCCTTGGCGTCTTTGTGCTATGAAGCTCTGTTTTATTATTATTTCACTTTTGAGTGGGCTCCTCAATGGCGCTTGGGCGGCGGGGGACAACCCCGTGCTCTACTGGAACGAACAAGCGCTGAACGCCACCCGTCTGGCGCGCAATCCGCCGCCGATTGCTTCAGCGTATTATGCGACTTACCACGCGGCGATCTTTGATGCGGTGAACGGCATCACCAGCACGCACCGCGGATGGTTGGTGCAAGCATCTGCGCCGACGGGGGCTAATCCGGCCGCGGCGATCGCTAGCGCTAGCTTTGCCGTTCTGAATGCGCTTTGGGGTCAGGCGGCTAATCCCCGCAACTTTCAGCTCGCTTATGATCATGCGCTCGAGGCGATCCCAGATGGCCCGGGCAAAGAAAATGGCCTCGCTTGGGGTCGGCAAGTGGCCGCACTGATTTTAGCTAATCGCGCCCAGAGTGGTTTCGACCGGCCTAGGCCTGGCCAATACGCGAGCACGGAACCGGGCTTATGGCGCGAAACGCCGCCGGGATTTCGTCCGCCCGTATTGCCCTATTGGGGCAAGGTTACCCCTTTCGTGCTCACCTCCCCGGCGCAATTTCGCGCGCCGCCGCCGCCGTTATTAACGTCCCAGTCGTACGCCGATGAATTGGCCCAGATCAGTCGTATCGGCGGGCGGGATGGGGCTGAGCGCACTGAATATGAGACGCTCAGTCCAGCTTTTTGGGCTGACGATCTGGGCACGGCCACGCCGCCAGGGCACTGGAATGTAATCGCGCAGGATCTCGCTCGGCGGAATCAATTATCGACGGAGGCAACCGCGCGCTTGTTTGCGCTCTTAAATCTAGCGACCGCGGATGCGGCGATCGCTTGCTGGGAGACCAAATATTTCTATCGCACTTGGCGACCCGAGACCGCCATCCGCGAACTTGATGCAGTGCTCAATCCCTTCGTGCGGCCGCAGCCCAATTTTATTCCGCTCATGGTGACGCCGGCGTTCCCAGGCTATGTCTCGGGGCACAGCACATTTTCAGCTGCCGCCGCACAGATTCTAACGCACTTCTTTGGTACCGATGATATAGAATTTACGGTCACCTCAGAAGGGCTGCCCGGCGCCGTGCGTTCCTTTAAACAACTTTCCGCCTGTCGCGATGAGATCGGTCGCAGTCGGCTATTCGGCGGAATTCATGTGCGTTCAGATGATGCGGCCGGCCAGGCCATGGGTATAAAAATAGGCGATTGGGTGTTCGCGTATGCGTTGCTTCCTAACCCCACCCCTCGGAGGCCTTGAACTGATGCGTGCGGCGCTTTTCATGGTAGGAGGAATCAGCCTGACGGTCAGCCTTTGGGCAGCTAATTTTTCGGCGTCTCTTTTACCGGCTCGCTCGCTCGCTCCGACGGGGAGCAGGCTTTTTACCGTACTCTCGCCGACCGAGACCGGCGTGAACGGGTCCAACGTTTTCAACGACCCCCGCATGTGGGGCGCGCGCTTTCGCGAACTCACGTTAGGCGCGGTAGAGACCGGCGTTGCCGTCGCGGACTTCGATCGCGACGGCCGGCCGGATATTTTTTCTGTTTCGAAAAATGGCCCGTGCGCGCTTTATCGGCAGATCGCGCCCTTCGAATTTACCGACGTTGCGGCGACTGCCGGTGTGACTGCGGCTGAGCCGGGCGCCAGCAAAACCGGAGCCACGGTGGTGGACCTGAACCAAGATGGCTGGCCTGACATCTACGTCTGTCGCTACGACGCCCCGAATCTATTATTTATCAATAATCATGACGGTACCTTCACCGAGAGCGCCAAAGTCTACGGGCTCGATATCAAGGACGCGTCCGTCCACGCCGTTTTTGCCGACTACGACCGCGATGGGTATCTGGACTGCTATCTTGTCACCAACATTCTTGATTTTTCCCAGGCGCCGCAGGGCCGGCGCGACTACCTGCTCCGCAACAATGGCAACAACACCTTCACCGATGTCTCCAAGGCGGCGGGCATCTGGGGTCTGACGCAGGGCCACACGGCGCTCTGGTTCGATTGTAATCACGACGGCTGGCCGGACCTCTATGTTGCTAATGATTTCGAAACGCCTGACCGGCTCTATCTTAATAATGGTAATGGCACCTTCACTGATGTGGTCGATGAGCGCCTGCCGCATGTAACCTATTTCTCTATGGGCGCCGATGCCGGCGATCTGAATAACGATGGCCTCATTGATTTTTTTATCACTGACATGCGCGACCGCCACCACGCGGAGTTCATGACCGGCATGGAAGAAATTGGGCGCGGTCTCTGGGAGAGCGAACGGCCGACTGCACTTATCCCGCAATACATGTGGAACGCGGTTTACCTCAATACCGGCACCGACCGCTTCGCTGAAGTGGCACATCTCACCGGGATGGAAGCGACCGGCTGGACCTGGTCGGCCCGGCTCGGCGACCTAGACAACGACGGCCGCCTCGATGTTTTTGTGACCGCCGGGATGATTCGTAACTTCATCGATGCTGATCTGGTCGATAAACAGAACATCGCGCCGAATCTGGCGGCGCGGGCCGGCGTGTGGAAAAACGCCCAACCGCGGCACGAAACCACACTCGCCTACCGCAATCTCGGTGATCTGAGATTTGCCAACGTTTCCGCTGAGTGGGGCCTCGACCACAACGGCGTCAGTTTTGGCTGCGCCGAGGTCGACCTCGACGGTGACGGCGACCTGGATCTGGTCTTCGCCAACTACAACGAGCCGCCCACGGTCGTCCGCAACAATACCATCGGCGGGCACCGCGTGGTGATCAAGCTCGCTGGCCGCGCGCCCAATTTAGACGGGATCGGGGCGGAACTGCAGATCGAGACAGCTTCCGGCCGGCAAGTGCGGCAACTCTTTACCGAGCGCGGCATCGTTGCCAGCGAACCACCCCTCGTCCACTTTGGCCTCGGCGACGACACCACCATCAAGCAACTCACCATTCGCTGGCCGCGCGGCCAGATACAGGTGCTGGAAAATATCCCGGCTGACCAGATGCTCACGATTGCCGAGCCGCCGCTGGCCACGGCAACAAAACCGGCGCCGGCTAGCTTCCGAACTCCCGCGCGCCCGGACGCTTTATTTACCGAGTCCGCCGCCGGGCTTGGGCTCAAGCATACCAGCCAGTTGAGTCCCTTAGACGAGTTCACGCGCCAGCGCCTTCTGCCGCGTCGCTTGAACGGTTTGGGCCCGGTGCTGGCGACGGCCGACGTAAACGGGGATGGCCTCGCCGATCTTTTCGTTTCCGGTGCGGCCAGACAGTCCGGTGAACTCTTCCTCGGCCAGTCCGACGGTCGCTTTTTAGCCGCGCCCCATCAGCCATGGGCTGAGGCTGCCGAAGCGGATGATGTTGGCGCGGTGTTTCTCGACGTGAACGGTGACGGACATCCCGACCTGTTCATCGCGGCCGGCGGGGTGCGCAAGCTCTCGGGCGATGCCTTGCTCAACGACCGGCTTTACCTGAACGACGGCCACGGCCGCTTCACACTCGCTCCGGTTGGCACGCTGCCGCCCGATGGGGAGAGCACCGCGGCGACGGCGACCGCTGATTTCGATGGCGACGGCCGCGCGGATCTTTTTGTCGGTGGCCGGGTCGTCCCGGGAAAATACCCGGCGACGCCGCGCAGCTTTATTTACCACAATGTCGGCGGAAAATTAGTCGATGTGACCGACGAACTCGCCCCGGGCCTGCGCACCATCGGCATGGTAACGGCCGCGGTCTGGGCTGATGTGGATGGCGACCAGCGTCCTGATCTTATCCTCGCAATTGAGTGGGGTCCGATTTCCTACTGGCATAACACGGGTCATGGCTTCGAAAACCTTACGGGGACGGTCGGGCTTGCCGCCGTCACCGGTTGGTGGAGCGCGCTGACTGTGGCGGATGTTAACGGCGACGGCCGACCTGATTTCATCGCTGGCAATGTGGGCCTTAACACGAAGTACCACGCCAGTGCCGCTGAGCCGACGGTCCTCTTCGCTGGGGATTTCGACGGCCGCGGCAAGGAGCAGCTCGTCGAGGCGCAGTTTGAGGACGGCAAACTTTTTCCGGTGCGCGGCCGTAGCAAGCTGGCCTACGCCTTTCCGTGGCTACCGAAAAAGTTCCCCACGTATCAAGCCTACGCGCACGCGACGGTGGAGGATATTTTCGGGGCCAAGCCGCTTGCCGCTGTGCGCCAGTTGGCCGCCACAGAACTGGCCAGCGGGATCTTTCTCCAGCAGCCCGACGTTACCTTCCGGTTTCAGCCGCTGCCGCGACTCGCCCAAATCGCCCCGATCAATGCGATCGTAGCGCGCGATTTCGATGGGGATGGCTCGCTCGATCTTTTTTGTGTCGGCAATAATTTCGGACCCGAAGCGAACACCGGCCGTTTCGATGGGGGCCTAAGTGGGTTGCTGAAGGGGAACGGCCGCGGCCGCTTCACAGCGCTGATGCCTGCTCAGTCCGGCCTGAGTGTTGTGGGCGACGCCCGATCGGCGGTCGCGCTTGCTTTGCCCAGCGATAAGCGTCCAGCCATTGCCGTTGCTCGCTGTGACGGACCGGTGCTGCTGTTCACTCCGGCGAAGCCTGAACGCGGAATCGAGCCAGCTTTTTCTGCCCCCCTTAGGCAATGAAGGAGTAATCGTACGGCTTGCGCATTTCGCGGGCTACATAGCGGTTTGCTTCTTGGGCGCCGGAGCCAATGAATTTTTCCGCGTTGGAATCCCATTCGAGTTTGTGTCCGGTGCGCAACGCGATGGCGCCGAGGTGGCACATGGTCGCGGAGCGATGGCCGGTCTCGACGTCGCAGATGGGCAGGGCCCGCGAACGCACGCAGTCGAAGAAATTAGCCATATGGTTTTTGCTCTCGTAGAGCCGCACCGCATCGGCGGGCAGCGGATCCTTGAGCAGGAGCGGATCACTGGCCTTGATCTCGTCGCGATTCACCCAGATCCAACCGTTGGGGCCCTCGAAGCGGATGCCGTTGCGCTGGCCTGCGGCATTGATGACTCCGCCGAAAATCGAGTCATCTTTGGTGGTATTAATCTGCAGACCGATGCCGTTGGTGTAGGTGTACTTCACCTCGTAATCGGCGTAGGCGTTATAACCGCCCGGGATGGGCTGGGATAAGGCGCGCGCTTCGACTTTGCTGGGGGCCAGCAGCCCGATCGCCCAATAGGCGATGTCGTTGTGGTGGGCGCCCCAGTCGGTCATCGTCCCGCCGGAATAATCATACCAGAAACGGAAATTGGTGTGGCAGCGTTCCTTCACATAATCCGTCGCTGGCGCTGGGCCCTGCCAGAAATCCCAATCCAATGCCGCGGGGATAGGGGTGGGGGCAAACGGGCCGGCGCGCAATCCGGCGGGCAGCCAGACTTGGGCCCGCGCTAATTTGCCTAGTCGCCCATTACGGATGAGTTCGCACGCGAGGCGAAACCGCGCGGAGCTGCGTTGCTGGGTGCCGGTTTGCAGAACCACGCCATGATTACGCACCGCGTTAATAAGATGACGACCTTCATCAATGGTGAGGGTCAGAGGTTTCTCGCCATAGATATCCTTGCCGGCCTGCGCCGCGGCGAGGTTGACCAAGGTGTGCCAGTGATCAGGGGTTCCATTGATGATCACGTGAATATCATCACGTGCCATGACTTGCCGAAAATCGCGGTAAATTTTAGGGGCCCGGCCTTCGACGGTAAATTCCATCGCAGCGGCGGCGGCATGATTGGCGTCCACATCACAGACCGCGAGAATATCGCCGAAGCGGCTCGCGTTGGTGGCATCGGCCCGCCCTTGACCTCCGCAACCAATGAGGGCGATGCCGAATCGATCATTGGGCCCGTGGCGCCGAGAAGTTTCAGCCGCTTGTAATTGCTGGCGTTCGATAAACCACCCAGGCAGGCCCGTGAGGGCCGCAAGCTGGCCGCAGCGCTGGAGGAAGGCGCGACGAGAAATGTTGGGTATCGGGCGAGGAAGCGACGACGGTTGGGGGGAGTTCATGGGGGAGGGGAAAATTAAACGGTCACGCTAGTTTGGGAGGGTCAGTGCGGGTGAACGGTGCAAACCAAGCCGCGAGGATGGAGGGGATCGCGGCAAACATCACGATGATGAAGTAAAGCTTGTACCCAAAATAATCGGCCAAGGGACCACTGATCATTTGCGTTGGCACTAACATGAGATTCATCAGCGCCGTACAGAAGGCGTAGTGCGTCATGGAATATTTTCCCGGCGAGATTTGCTGCATCATATAAAGCATATTTGCGACCATGCCAAAACTGTAGCCAAATTTCTCGATCGTGACTAAGGCGCTAATTGTCCACAGGGAGAGCGTATGGCCCGGTCCCGCTAACTGGGCCAGAATCACGAAAGTGATATGCGGCAGATTGAGGCACAGCGCCATGAAGATCAGGGTATTTCGCTTCAGGCCATATTTGGCCATGAAGACCCCGCCGAGCAGACCGGCCCCAAGACTGGCTAGGGTACTCACGGTGCCGTCGATCAGGCCTTTTTGCTTTAATGATAAGCCGAGCCCGCCGACCGCGGTTGATGCCTGCAGGAAAAGCGGCCCTTCCACTAAAAGCAGGCCTTCCGAACTGCGGTAAAGAAACACAAACATCAGCATGCCCCAGATTTTCTCTTTACGGAAAAAATCTAAAACGGAATCCGTAAAAGTGTGCTGAATGGCCTGTAAGTTTTGGGGGCGTGCCGTGAGTGAGCCCGTGGGC
Organism: Opitutus sp. GAS368; assembly: GCA_945861645.1. Classification (GTDB taxonomy): domain Bacteria; phylum Verrucomicrobiota; class Verrucomicrobiia; order Opitutales; family Opitutaceae; genus Lacunisphaera. The sequence goes on from CAMAVZ010000015.1 coordinate 36,621, forward strand.
AAAGCAAACCAGTGATAGAGGGCTAAGGCGCCCAGCGTGGCGCCGGCGAGTCCAAACGCCCAGCCCCAGGCGGCGGTGGTTGTCAGCCCATGATCCTCCTTGAGCGAGCCCGCCGCCCAAACGATGGCAGCGGTAGCAAAGAGGCGGCCCGCATTCCAGAAGACGCCCTGCACGCCGATGAACGCCGCCTGTTTAGCGGCATCCAGCGAGGTGATATAAATACCATCTACGCAAATATCCTGGGTCGCCGAGGCGAAGGCCAAGACCCAGAGTACGGCGATAGTAATTTGGAAATAATTGGGCAGTGGCAGCGCCACGGCGATGCTACAGAGGAGCCCCGCCATAAGTAGCTCCATCGTGAGGACAAAGAATTTCTTGGTCCGATACATATCAAGAAAAGCCGCCCAGAATGGCTTCAGCGACCAAGCAATGCCGATGCTCCCAGTCGCGAGCGTGATCTGGGTGTCCGAGTGGCCTAGATCCTTGAATAAGGTTCCCGCCACCCAGATGACCAAGGCGAAGGGAATGCCTTCAGCTAGATAGGCACTGGGTACCCAGCGCCAGGGACTAGGGGCAGTAGCTTGGGGGGTAGACATAGGGTAGGAAATTTTCGGGGCTAAAATTTAGGCGATAATTATTTAGGCGCCTGGGGCGGAGCGGCCCCGCTTGGTAGCCCGGTGTGCGTCAGCGTCTCATAGTTGAGATTCCAAATGGCCCGCGGGGCACGCGGCCGGACTTGCTCGCTCAACAAGCGGCGGGTGTGGGGGAGGTCGACTCCCGCGCGGTTATGATAATGGTTATAGCCCACACTCCAGGTATCAAAACGATTGGGGCTGGGCCGCGGATCGCGGGCCACACCTTGCATTGAGTCACTCAAGAATTGCTCCGCCAGTAACTCCATGGCGGCCGTATAGCGCGCTTGGTTTTCCGTGTAGAGATCGATCCCCTGATGCCAAGCGGTCTCGGCGGCGTGGAGGGCTGAACCCAGGCCATACTGCGCATGATGACCGTTGTCGCGGCAGGTTTCCTGCATTAGTCCATCGACCCACTTGAGGGGCTGGTGCCAGAATTTTTCTACATCCCCGCCATCACCCTCAATGGGCTGGGGTCGGGGACCATCCGAGCTCAGATAGAAGTAGGCTGGGTTCCGGAGTTTCAAGCGCGCGATACCTTGGTGGAACAAATGCTCGTCCTCATTGAAGACGGCGATGGCCATCATCGCATCGATTTGGGTCAGATCGACATTTCCGTTCCAACTGCTCGCCGTGGTCAGTTGCGGATAAAAGGCGCGCCGAAACATAGCTTGCAGGTTCTTAATTTCGGTCGGGGTCCAGCCGGGATAAAGGCGCATGATTTCCGCCGCCGGCGCGAATACCGCGCCGATCCAGCCGGCCTGCAGCCGATCTTGCGGCGTACCGGTGGTGAAGGCCTGAAGATTACTCCACGAATTCAGGATGGCGATGGCGCTCCGGGCATAGGCCTCTTCGCCGGTGAGATACCACAGCAGCGCTTGGCTGTAGGCCGCGGCCGCGTCGTAGCGAGAGATGTTCGCATCCTCACTCTTGGAATCGATGTTGGTCAGCCCATGTGGGCCCATGTGCGCATAGTGGGAATTCTTGATTTGCTCGAGCTCTCCCTTCCACGGCTGCGCCCCGGCCTGAATCCTCGTCTTGATAAAATCGAGTTCGGCTTGCGAGTTGAGCGCCCCAGGATGGATAAAATCGTGGGCGCTAGTCGCCGCGGCTCCCAGACTCAACGCCAACCATAAAGTGATTAAGGTTTTCATGATCTGATGGTGGCGCCGGACGCCGCGGTCGCGGACCTCGGAAAATGGCCAGTAGGCGTTACAGACGCACAAGAAGCAAATGACGCAGGTCGCATTAATAGGGGAGAATTATGCAGCGGCTGTAGGCAGTCCGCGGTCTTTAGCGAGGTTGTCAATTGGACTAGTCGATTTCTCAAATTTCAGACAAGGGCTCTCATTCATGCGCGGGGCTATCATGTTATATTAATGATTCAATGTCGCACACGCGATGGCCTGTGGCCGTATGTCATGCCTACTTACACCCTAAAAATTAACGAGTCGACTCGGACCATCGTAGCCCAGTCGGATACGCCGCTGCTCTGGGTGCTGCGTGATCAGCTCAAGCTCGTGGGGACAAAATACGGCTGCGGTCTAGGGCTTTGTGGCGCGTGCACCGTACACTTAAACGGTGCTCCGGTGCGTTCTTGTCAGTTGCCGATTTCAGCCGTCGACAGCACGCCTGTGACCACCATCGAGGGACTAGATCCAGCCGGCCACCACCCGCTGCAGAAGGCTTGGTGTGACCACGACGTGCCCCAATGCGGCTACTGTCAGGCTGGGCAGATCATGACCGCGGCCGCCTTTCTGAAGCAGAACCCCGCCCCGACGGAGCCGCAGATTAATGAGGCCATGGCGGGGGTGCTTTGTCGTTGTGGGACTTATTTGCGCATTCGTGCCGCGATCAAGGATGCCGCGAAGGCGCTGGCGGCCGTAAAAGTGGGTGCGCCATGACAGCTGAAGCCTTTTTTTCTCGACGGGAATTTATACGAGTTTCTGCACTGGCCAGTGGGGGCTTAATCATTGGCTGCGTCCTGCCGGGCCGCGCGCGCGCGTCAGCTCCGCTCGTCGACAACACGGCGCGGGCTTTTACGCCGAATGCATTTATTAAGATCACGCCGGATGGCTTGGTTACCTTGGTCGCAAAAAATCCTGAGCTTGGACAAGGCGTAAAGACGGCTTTGCCCATGATTTTGGCCGAAGAATTGGGCGCCGATTTCTCCAAGGTGCGGATCGAGTATGGAGCGTTGAATGCCCAGCTCGGCCCACAGGATGCGGGCGGCAGCATGTCGGTTTTTGATAATTATCTGCCTCTTCGCCGAGCTGGGGCGGTGGCCCGCACGCTCCTCATTCAAGCGGCGGCGGAGACTTGGCAGGTTCCAGCGGTTGAATGTAGTGTCGCTCAGAGTTGCGTTACGCATCAGCCCACCGGCCGCGTCCTGACCTTTGGGGACCTTGCCACCAAGGCGGCGCTGCTGCCGATCCCAGATGAGAAATCAGTGATCCTTAAACGCCCGCAGGAAAACAAACTTATCGGCAATCGCGTCGGCGGCGTCGACAATCCGGCCATCGTGGTCGGTCAGCCGCTCTTCGGGATCGACCAAACCATCCCTGGCATGGTTTACGGCGTTTACGTCAAATGCCCCGTCTTCGGGGGCAAGGTGATCTTGGCGAATTTGGACCGAATCAAAAAAATGCCGGGGGTCCTCGATGCTTTCATTTTAGACGGGACCACGGACTACTACGGCCTGATGCCCGGAGTGGCGATCATCGCCGAGTCCACGTGGGCCAGCTTCAAGGCGCGCCGCGCCCTTAATGTCACTTGGGCCGAAGGTCCGGGGGCCAGCCACCACTCCACTGATTACGAAAAGCAGGCTACTCAGCTCGGGGCCAAGGGCGGCCAGGTGATGCGCAACGACGGTGACACTGCGGCCGCGTTAGCTGCCGCCGCCAAGACGGTGGAAGGAGTCTACCACTACCCTTATCTGCATCATGCGACCCTCGAGCCGATGAATGCCCTGGCGATTCCGCTGGCGGATGGCGGCATGCAAATAGTGGCTCCCACGCAAAGTCCGGAGGATGCGCGGAATGTTGCAGCTAGGGTTCTGAACGTACCGCCAGAAAAAATTAAAGTGCAGTTCACTCGTATTGGCGGCGCCTTTGGCCGACGGTTGGTGAATGACTTTGTAGCGGAAGCCGCCGCGCTGGCGCAGCGGGTGGGGCGGCCGGTCAAGCTGACCTGGACGCGCGAAGACGATACGCAGCAGGGTAAATATCGCCCCGCGGGTTGGCATTTCCTGCAAGGTGGGATTGATGCGGCTGGTCAGCTGATCGCATGGCGAAATCATTTTGTCACAGTCGGACTGAATAATAACGCGACCGCGGGAACGGCCGCCGAGATGAGCAGCACGGAATTTCCTTGTCGGTTCTTGCCGAACTTTCGGTTGGAAAAATCCATCATCAGCACCAATGTGCCGACCAATTGGTTGCGGGCCCCAGGGAGTAATGGTTTGGCCTTTGTATTTCAGAGCTTCATCGATGAATTGGCCCACGCCGCCGGTCGGGATCCATTCGCCTTCCGCCTCGCACTGCTGGGTGTCGAACGGGAACTGCCCGGCACGGGTCGGTGGGATCCACCCTACAACGTCACTCGCATGAAGGATGTGCTGAAGCTGGCCGCGGAAAAAGCTCAGTGGGGAAAAAAACTCGCGCGCGGTTCGGGGCAGGGGATCGCGTTTCATTTTAGCCATGGGGGGTACGTGGCGGAAGTGGCGGAAGTGAGCGTTACGCCGGCCGGTGCGCTGACCGTGCAGCGCGTCGTAGCGGCCATCGATGTGGGTCCAATTATTAATTACAGCGGGGCAGAAAGTCAGGTGCAGGGCTCAATTATCGACGGGCTCGGCGCCGCGTGGCTGCAAGCGATCACGCTCAGCGAGGGTCGCGTCGAACAAAACAACTTTCATGACTATCCGTTGCTAAGAATTAATTCCAGCCCAGCACAAATTGAGGTTCATTTTCTGCAAAGCGCGAACCCGCCAACGGGCTTGGGCGAACCGGCGTTACCCCCACTCCCGCCCGCCGTCTGCAACGCTATCTTCGCTGCCACTGGCAAACGCATCCGCCGCCTACCGATCGCACAAGCTGATCTGCAGTGGAGTTGAGCGGCGATGATTACCCTGCCTCTGTTTTCCACCCGCTCGACTGCTTATTGGGCTAAAAACTACCACTCCTAATCCACGTGAAATCTTCAGTTGGCTTAATTTTGCTGGTGGTAATTGGGGGCGCTCTCGGGCCTGCCGCATCCGCCGCTCTCTTCTCTATTATTACTCCCCCCTCTTTATCCCTCACTATGAATAAACCATCCCTCACCGGCATTGACATCGGCTCTCCTCGTCTGGCCGGCAAACTAAGCCTGTCGTCACAAGACATCACCATCGTCGCTGGGGGCGAAGATATCTGGGGAGCGCGGGATGAATTCCATTTCGCCTACCTTCCGGTGACCGGAAATTTCGAGCTGAGCGTCCGCCTCGACTCACTCGCGATGGCCGATATCTACACGAAGGCCGGTATCATGCTGCGGGCTTCCCTCGCTGAAGGAGCCGAGCATGTCATGCTGCTCGCGTTCGGGGACAATCAGCCCCGCAACAAAAACAACGGCGGCCTCGAGTTTCAGTCGCGGTTGACGGCGAATGGGCCATGCCACGGCATTTATCCGCCGCAGCCGCTCCCGCCGCAGCCGGATTTCCCTGCCAGTTATCCGAACGTATGGCTGAAATTGATCCGCGTCGGTGATACCTTTACCAGCCGAAGCAGTCAGGATGGACAACACTGGAAGACCTTTAGCGTTCATCATCAGCCCTTGCCGGCGGCCGCGTATCTGGGTCTGGCCGCGACGTCGCACAACGTGCATCAGACCATCAAGGCGGTTTTCAGTCAGCTCAACTATAGCGAACAACCTTGAGCAGCACTTGATCGCCTACGCCAAATCTTAATCCCTCCATCGCATAATAATTCTTCTATGATTTCACTCCAAGGCAAATGGTCACTCGTCACCGGCGCAAGCCGGGGGGTCGGCACTCACGTCTGTGAGGGCCTCGCCCAGCTCGGATCCAACATCATCCTGCACAGTCGTGAGCTGGCCCACACCCACGCGCTCGCCGCCAAGCTCAAGGGCACTGGCGTCAAGGTCGTCTCCGTGGCCGGCGAACTCTCCGATCAAGCGCAGGTCGATGCTCTGCTCGCCGCAGCCCTGAAGCAGGCTGGGCAGATCGACATTATCTACAACAACGCCGCCATCATGACGCCTTATCGGGCCAACATCTGGGAGATTCCGGCGGAGGATTTTCGGACGAGCTTCGAAGTCAATGTCATCAGCCTCGCCCGCATCTGCCACCGGTTGGTGCCACTCATGCTCGCTCGGAGATGGGGCCGCGTGATCAACCTTACCTCGGGCATCCAGGAACAACCCGAATTGACCGCCTATTCAATTTCCAAGGCGGCCGTGGATAAACTCGTCCGCGACTTTGTGCCGAAGTTGGCCGGCACCGGCGTGCAGATGAACCTGCTCGACCCCGGCTGGCTGCGCACCGATCTGGGCGGACCCAAGGCGCCCAACGACCCAAGCACGGTGCTGCCCGGCGCTCTGGTGCCAGCGCTGCTGGACAATGGCGAAAGCGGCCGCTTCTTCCGCGCCCAGGACTATGCTGGTCTATCGTTGGCGCAGGCGGTGGAGAAAGCTTTGAACAAATAATATTAAATCGTCCCCCGCTCCATGATCACTCGCAGCAAAATCGCTCCCACCGGCCCTGAATTCTCCCGCCTCGTCTACGGCACTTGGCGCATGCTAGATGATGGCTCGTCCATTCAGGAAATTAACCGCCGCCTCCACCGTTGCGTGGAGTTGGGCATCACCACCATCGACACGGCGGAAATTTACGGCCTCTACAAGGTCGAGGCCGCGCTCGGCCAGGCGCTGGCGCTGTCCCCGGGGCTGCGCGCGAAAATCGAGCTCATCACCAAGGCGGACATCTACGTGCCGAATCCCAAGCACCCCGCCAGCCGGGTGGCTTGCTACGACGCCACGGGAGCTCGCCTGCGACAAAGTGTTGATGAATCTCTCCGGCTCATGGGCACGGACCATATCGAGCTCTTCCTCGTCCATCGGCCCGACTGGCTCACCGGCATCGACGACACGGCCCAAGGAATAAACGACCTGATCCGAGCGGGGAAAATCCGCAGCGCGGGCGTGTCAAATTACAGTGCCACCCAATTCGCGGCACTCAACAGTCGCTTGGAGCAACCGCTCGTGACCAATCAGGTAGAGTTCCATCTGTTGCACATGGCTCCGATTTACGACGGCACGCTGGATCAATGCCAACACCAGCGCTTTCAGCCCATGGCGTGGAGTCCATTGGCGGGCGGGCGCTTATTCGATCAAACCAACGCCGCCGCTCTCCGTCTCGCCACGGCCGCTGCGGAAATGGCCGTGCGCTACCACGGCGCGACGCTGGAGCAACTCGCCTACGCGTGGATATTAGCACACCCAAGTCGGCCCCTGCCGGTCATTGGCACCAATAAAATCGAACGTATCGAAAGTGCGGCGCGAGCAGCCAGTATCATTCTCGCTCGAGAAGACTGGTACGCCCTCTGGATCGCCGCCCAAGGCCACGGGATTCCTTAAAATTAATAGCCTGGGCCGAATAGAGTATTCTCTAGGCGCTCGGGCTTTCGGGTGGGGCCGCTAGTCCGCGGTTTATTGGCGCGTGGGGCTTGTTGCTGCTGGTAAAGCAGCTCGTTCGCCGGCGTCACTCATGCTCGGCTGTTTTTCGACCACGAATAGGTCGGCATTTCATCGGATCTAAACCAAGGTGGGGCACAGCTGCCAAGCTAGTCTGCGTTGACTCTGTTTTTGCGGGCGCCGATTTTAGCCGAGCTTGCTTTCCCCTCGGGGTATTAATTGACCTGTTCTCCTTATGAAATTCACCAGCGTCGTCGCGGCCATTTTTTTAATTAGTCTGGGGACCGTTCGCGCGGTCGAAACCAAATTGCCGGTCGATTATGTCAATCCGCTGATCGATACACATAAATCGCGGTGGATCTTTTTTTCTTCGGCGTGTCGACCATTTGGGATGGTGAATCTCAGTCCCGATACCGATACGGGCGGGGACTGGCTGAAAGGTTATTTGTACGGTTCGAATAAAATTCGGGCCTTCAGCCACATCCATGGTTGGCAACTCTATGGCCTCGCGGTGTTGCCGACGACGGGCGAGATGCGCGGCCACCTCGGGATGGATGCGTATGCGTCGGATTTCTCCCATGCCGATGAAGTCGTGCAAGCCGGCTATCATAAAGTGGTCCTCCAAACCTATGGCATCACCGCGGAGCTCACCGCGACCACGCGCGTAGGGTTGCATCGCTATACGTTCCCCGCCACCCAACCGGCGCAAGTGCTCTTCGACACCGGGGCGGCGTTAATGGCGCCGATTACGTCCAGTGAAGTGCATCGCATCAGCGATACAGAATTAGCGGGGTCGGCGGTGATGGCGCCCACGATTCGGCGGCCGAAGCCGTTCACGGTTTATTTTGTCGCGCAATTTAGTCAGCCCTTCAGCTCTTTCGGCGGTTGGCGTGACGGGGTCGTATTGCCGGGGCCGTTGACGGCTGTCGCGGGGGCTAACGTCGGGGCTTACGTGGGCTACCCCAAGCCCCCGACGGGACCACTGCTGCTGAAGGTCGCGATATCCTACACCAGTATCGAAGGCGCGCGCCGCAACTTGGCGGCGGAATTGCCCCATTGGGATTTTGACCGCGTGGTCCGTGAGTCGCGGGATGATTGGAATCACCAGCTCGCCCGCCTAGCGGTCACTGGCGGCACGGAAAATCAGCGGGTTAAATTTTATACCGACCTCTGGCACGCCTTGCTCGGCCGCCGAATTGTGAGTGATGTTGATGGTGCGTATTGTGACATGACGGGGCCGGCCGCGGTGGTGCGCCACGTCGCCCTTAATGCCGCCGGGCAGCCGCGCTTTCCGCACCACAATTTTGACGCGCTCTGGGGTAGTCACTGGTCGTTGAATATTCTTTGGTCGTTTGCCTATCCGGAGGTGATGGATGCTTTCTGTAATACAATGGTGGATATGTATCGGAATGGCGGACTCATCCCCCGCGGTCCGTCGGGGGGGAATTATACTTACGTGATGATCGGTGATCCGGCCGCACCATTTTTTGCGGCGGCTTACAATAAGGGCATTCGCGGTTACGATGCGGCGCAGGCTTACGCGGGTTTGCGGAAGAATGCCTTGCCCGGCGGCATCCGCGATCACGCGGGCTATGAACATAGTGCCGACGCCAGCAGCGGCGGGATGAAATATTATGTAGAGCGCGGTTATGTGCCCGAGGGGATCAGCGGCACAGGCATGCACAAGGACGGGGCCTCCATGACGCTGGAGTACGCTTATCAGGATTGGTGTGTGGCCCAACTGGCGCAGGCTTTGGGTCATCAAGCTGATGCGGTCTGGCTCGGTCAACGAGCGGGTAACTATGCGAAGCTGTGGGATCCAGCGGTGCAATTGATGCGCCCGCGCCTGGTCGATGGTTCGTGGCTGCCTGGATTTGAGCCGGTAGGTAAAAAAGGATCATTTGCGACCAAGGGGTTCTGTGAATCCAACGCGGCGATCTACACCCATTTTGTGCCGCAGGATATGCCGGGGCTGATTCAGCTCTTCGGCGGGCCGGCCAAATACGTGCAGGCACTTAATCGGCAATTTGAACAAGCGGAGGGGAAGAACTTTGTCGTCGCGCACGGGGAGCATGCGGAGTCGTGGGTCGATTATGATAATCAGCCGGGCACGGCGATGGCTCATTTATTTAATTACGCGGAAGCGCCGTGGCTCAGTCAGAAATGGGTCCGGGCGGTCAAGGCGCAGGCCTTTGGCGATGTCACGCCCTTTGGCGGTTACAACGGCGATGAAGACCAGGGGCAGATGGGCGCGCTCGGCGTACTGATGGCGTTGGGGCTTTTTGATGTGGAAGGCGGCGCAGCGCTAAAACCGACTTACCAGATTACGAGTCCACTTTTTGATCGGGTGACGATTCAGCTGAACCCCGATTATTTTCCGGGCAAAACGTTTACGATCACGACGCTTAATAACCGGCCGGAGAATATTTATATTCAATCGGCCAAGCTTAACGGCCAGCTGCTCACGCAGGTTTCCTTCCCGCACGCGGTGCTCGCGCAAGGTGGTGAGTTGGAAGTTGTGCTGGGGCCGCAGCCGTCCACTTGGGGTACCTCATCCCACCGCGCGGAGTGATTTTCTTGAAAGAATCTGGAGATTCTGAATATTCGCTCCAAATTTTTTAAGCAGGCCAACGTGATCAGCGATTCTCTGATCATCTTAAATCTATGACTACTCCCCATTCATCTCGTCGTGATTTTTTAAAAACCTCTACGCTCGCCGGACTGAGCGCCTCGCTCGCGGGGCTGGCGTTGACCGGAACCAAGGGGGCTGCCCAAACCGCGGTGGCCTCTAAGAATGCGGCTAATTTGAGCGAAGTTCTGCCCCGCCCGGCCGGACAAAAGCCCGTGCATAACCTTGCGGCGGCACCGCTAGAGCGGGTGCGCGTCGGGGTCATCGGCCTGCATCGCGGGATGGGTCACGT
>CAMAVZ010000016.1:0-45560 GCA_945861645.1 Opitutus sp. GAS368
CCATCCATTGGGTTAAGGGCCCTCATGGTGTATTTCTCGGGATCTAAGCGGAATTGCTGCGCGTATATTTCGTTAAAATAAACCGGATCCTTCAACCGTTTAAGGTCTACGGTTTGGCGCCGAATCACCCGCTTCGCTGGATAAATGCCACAAATTGCATGGGCGTAACCGGTCGAGCCCCTCCCCGCATTACCCTTAACCCACTCAGCGATCGCACCCGGATCAACAGTGGGCAGCTCTTTTAGCTCCTCAATGACTGTGATCTCGCCCGCGCGCGTGAATCTAGCCAATAGCGTAGAGTGCTCGCCGATTTCGACGCAAAAAAAGTGGGAGCGAGTGGCAAAAAACATGCGTGATTAAAATAAAAAACGTATCTTAGCAAATTGTATGCATTTCTACCGGACAAACAAAAAAAAATGCAAGCTCCATCATCAGGAGCCTCTCGCCACCCTCCGATCAACCGATTCAATCGCGATCATCAATCTCTAAATATTATTCAAAAACAATAACTTAGCTGATTTTAATTATGATAAAAAGCCCGCCAACATCAATTGGCGGGCTGGGTGAAATTCGCTAAAATTTAGCCGCAACTACTTCTGCCAAGTGCGCTTCTTGTGGCGGTTAGCCTTGAGGCGCTTCCGGCGTTTGTGTTTCGACATCTTGAGACGTCGTTTCTTTTTGAGATTACCCATGGTGTTAGAGAGTGGTTTAGCGGCGAAACGTGCAACTGGGCTGGCGCGGTGTAAAGCGTGAAGTTATACCGATTGTGGCACCATTACTAAACTAGGCCCCACGGTAAGGACTAAAGAACACTCGACCTGGGCCAGAGGAAGGCCAGTTAAAATCGCGGCAACCCGTCGGTAAAGGTTAAGCTGACCCGCGTGCTTTGCCACCGCGGCCCGGCCGTCCTCACTCGACCCAGACCGGTCAGTCTTAAAATCAATCACCCAGGCACTCGTCGCTCGCCCCGCCGCATCGCGCGCGACAAGAACGCGATCAAACACGCCGGTTAACCACACGCCATCGAGGATAATTTCGAAAGTCCGCTCCCGCCAAACCTCAGCATAATTTTCCTCCGATCGAAACACGGTTGCCAGCTGGGGGTGATGCAAATTGCGCCACACTTCCGCCAAAGCCACCGAGGAAGCCCCCTCGCGCTGGCGCGCAGCCAGCCAAGCAGCGGCCGCCGATTCATGCCACCATTCTACCGTCTCAAATAGCGCATGTACCTTAGTCCCAAAATCAGCGGCCCCCGATCCTGCCGCCGCAAATAATCGCACTGACTCTCCCTTGGCATGAGCATCCGAAGGCCGGCGCGAGGGCAAGCGCACCACCCGCCGGACGCTCGCAGGAGCAAGTGGCGCCAATGCCGCTGGAGCTAACTTACCCTTGGTCACGACTAATCCCTCATACCATGCTGGGTCACCCATCGCCCAAGTATCTCCTAAAGTTTGCTCGAGCAATTTAGGGAAATTTTTCGACTTTGAGGCGCCCACCGGCTCAGCAATCACGTACATCGCCCGCTTGGCCCGGGTCATCGCTACATAAAATTTGCACATCGACTCATAGGCCGCATCTGCTCTCCGGGCGGCGACGTGCGCCCGCAAGACTTCATCTGCCTCGTAAAAAATCGCGCTGGGTAAATCGAGCACCCATTCAATTTGGCGATCGTCCGACCTTTGCACCGCCAACCCCTCGCGCATCTCGTCCATCGTGCGGCCTTGAATATCAGGCAAAATTACTAATTCAAAACCAAGCCCTTTAGCCGCATGAATCGTCAACACCCGCACCACCCCCGCCGTATCAACTTCACGGACCGTATAATTTTCCGCCCACCCTAAAAATTCGGCGACATCCCGCTGCCCAGTTTGATCAAATTCCTGCGCCGCCTCCACCAATTGACGTCCGCGTAGTTGGCTAAATCCATCATTCGCCGCCAAGCTTGGCTGCAAGGCGCGCAACCAGCGGTCAATCGTCACCGCAAAACCGTCCGCGTGAAGTTCAGCCAATAATCGGGCTGTGAGTTCAGCAGGAGTATCAATCCCCGCCGTGCGCAAAAGCGCCGCTAGCGGCGTCATGGCGAGATGTTCGGCCGCAAAGGTGTCCCCCGGATGCGCCGCCAAACGCAAGAGCGCCAGCAACGCGGTCGTCAGCGGATTATCGAGGGCAATCTGCCGATCACTTTCTGCCACCGCTGGCAACCCGCCCACCCGCCGCAAATAATCGGCGAGGCGCGCGCCCGTGTCATTTTTTTGCACAATAACCGCGACACTCAAACCGCGGCGACCTGGCTCCACCTTTTGCAAAATGCGCAGAGTCTCGGCGAATCGACCCTCCTCGTCGTTCGCCGGCAACAACTCAGCGTACCCCCCCAGCTCCGGCTTTGCGCTGGTATGCTCGCGCCACTCCCCAGCCCAACGCGTCGCAGCGGCCACGGGGATCAGGGCCCGCCAAGCCTGCGCAGCGCCGAAGACCCGATTGACCATCGAGATCACGGCGGGACCGGAGCGCCAGGAATCCGTCAAATAACGCTCCGCAATTGCCCCGGGCGCCGCCTGATTATAGTGCTCAAATATTTGCCGGAAAAGCCGAGCATCACCTTCGCGCCAGGCAAAAATCGCCTGCTTCACATCCCCCACATAAAATAAACTACGCCGATGCTCAGCATCCTGCACGGCCTCATCGAGTAAGTTACGCAAAATAGTCCACTGCGTGTAACTTGTATCCTGGAATTCGTCTAACAGCCAGTGGTCAAATTTTGCATCCAGTCGCCAATCGATCAACAAACGGCCACCCCCGACCGCTTGACTCAGCATCGGGCGATCGCCGTCAGGCCGCAGCAAGCGCTGCACATCGGCAAAGGTTAGCTGACCCTTGCGCCGGACGGCTTCATGGTAGGCTAAATCATAGCTTTCCAGGACCGTAAAAATTCCGCGCGTCTGCTCTAAATTTTTCGCTAGCTGCACCCCCACCACCAGCCGAATGGCGGCGACTAAGGCTGCACTGGCGGCCACTCCGAATAATACTTTTTTTCGATCAATGGTAATTTCGGCCCGCCCCGCGCGTAATTCCCGCCAAACGGCGAGCGCATTTTTTAAAAGATACGCCAGCGGCGCAGCCAAAGGCGCTCCGGGCGGCCAAGCCACCAACTCAGTTAGGAAATCCTCCAATTTCACGCGCTGACCATCTTCAAGCGCAGACCACGGCAAGACGGCGCGCAACTGGCTCGCGACCGCTCCTTGCTCCCCGAGCGGCGCTAACCATTCCGAGCCTTGGGGCCAAATTTGCGCCACCCCGCCCCACTGAGCCGCGACAGGAACTTCGAGAAACACCTCGGCGTATTGCTGCAACCAACCATCGAGCTGACGCGTCAGCTGCTTTTCGTCCGCCCCAAAAGTAGCGCGTTTATAAGCCTCGATAAATGCCCGCTGGGCCGCACTGAGCGCGCCGTTCGCCGCAAATAATTGCTGCTGCACGCGCCGCTGCTCACGGCGAACAGCTGAAGCTTGCAGCAGAGTGAAATCCCCCCCCAAACCCAATTCCAGAGGGAACGATCGCACAATGCGGGCAAAAAATCCGTCGAGGGTCCCTAAATTTAACCGCGGCATCGCCTCCACCACCGACCGCAGCATCCGCCGAAAATCAGCCGAGCCTAAGCTCGGCGCCTCGATGGCGATGGCCAGTCTGCGCGCCGTCGCTTCATCAGCAGCGGCCTGCGCGAGCTTCCGGAGGATTTCATCAAAAAATTCTCCCGCCGCCTTGCGGGTAAAAGTCAGCGCCACGATGCGCTCCGGAGCCGCGCCGTTGGCTAAGAGCTGCACAAATCGATTGGTGAGTGCATAAGTTTTCCCCGAGCCCGCCGAGGCAAGAATCATAACATGACCGGGGGTCTTCATCGCCCCCCTCCCGCTAACGCATCCGCGGCGACACTCGCGGCCGTTCCATGATGAAATAGTGTACCCCAATCACGATCCGCCCCTGCTTTTAATTCTGCCGGCGGCCAAAATTGTCCAGCCGCCACGGCGGCCACAAGGTGCATGGCGCAGGCCTCGGCCGAGCGCTGTACATCCGGCGTATAATCCGTCCAGGCACTAATCGCCGTGGCGCCAACCCCTTTAGGTAAATTAAAATAGCCACAGGCCACGGCTGGCCCAAAGGCTGGCGCCAAATTTAACCGATAGAGCGGCAGTTGCAGATCTAGCCACGCCCGCTCTTTACCGTTAATACTAAGGCGGGCCCACTGCGGACTCGTCGCGTTCACCGGCCCCCAATGCGCCTGCGCAGGGGTAAGGGGAGTGTCGGAGGTCTTGTAGTCCAAGACCCGCACGCGACCGTCGATATGCCGGTCAAGGCGGTCGATTTTTCCTCCGACCATGAGTCCACTAAGCGACAGATTAAAGGGCTGCTCGACTGCTTCAATTCGCCAGCCGGCGGCAAACTCCGCCGCCTGCACTGCGGCCGCCTGACGCAAACGCTGACGAGCCGACTCAAATTGAATCACCAAAGGGAGCGTCAATTCACGACCATAATGAGCGCGAATTTTCCCTTCTAAAGTCGCGAGCAACGCCTCACGCAGAACTGCTTCTTCCCCGCAGGTGCGCAATTTTTCATCATCACCCCACACGCGGAGGGCTTCATGCAGGAGGTTGCCAAAATCGCGGGCATCAAGTTCAGCCTTTTCCAGATCCAAGGCCGCCATCCGGCGCACCCGTCGTAAATAAAAACGAAACGGACACTGGAGGTAATCGCGGAAAGCGGTGACAGATATATTTTTCAGCGGCGGCGCCACCGTCGGCTGCAATGGCCAAGCGCGCGTCCACGGTAAACTCGCCTGCGTCGCCACCACTTTATCAAAAAGAAATTCTATGCGCGCCGGGAGGTCAGCATCCGCGCAGCGCAGCAAGAGCCGCGACGGCCGCAACGGATCCCCGGCCAGCGAAACTTTGCCCAGCAAGATTTCCAATCGTCCGGCCGGGGCGCGCGCAGCCCCCAAGGCGGCCAATAGATAAGCATCCCGCGCAAAACGGCGCCCATTAGTTTTTAACCCCAGCCGCTCGCGCAAGGCTTCCGGCAAAAAAGCATCGCCAGGAACAACATCAGGGACGCGACCATCGTTAAGCCCGGCGACGACCAAATGCGGGGCATCCTCCCACAATAATTCAAGCCAACCGTTTAATTCGAGAGCGCCGGCTAATTTGTCAGTAAAGCCCACGCTTTCGGCGAAGTGGGCCAAAGCAAATTCCCAGCTCTCCGCGGGCGTTAAATCAGGAAAAATTCTCAAGGCGCCGGCAACTTCCTCAGCCACTTCCACCCACGCCGCGGCCGACGCTACTAGCGGTTCAGCAGATTGAACGGCACGGACCGCAAATAATTTTTCTAATAACTGCAGGCAATTTTGCGGAAACACTCCTTGTTGCAACTCGCGCTGCAATCCGGCCAGCTGCGCTAACGCCTCCGCGGCCAGCGAAGATTTTTTCGCATAGCTCCGCGCGGCGGCGAGCGTCGGGGGCAAATGCTCTGCCTGGAGGGCATCCCATTCGCGCAGTAAGGTGGCGCCGGAGAAATCTGCCCCGCTCTGGGCCGCCAGCCAATCGAGCAGCGCGGGGCAACGCAGCAGTGCGGCGCTCGTCGCGCAGGTATCACTGCGCGCGAATTCCGCCAAGAGGCTCAATAACGCATAGAGGCCATCTTGCCGGCGCGGGCGACCCTCGGGATTGAACGCCGCCACGCCGGCACAGCTGAGACCATGCGCCAGCGGTGCTAAAATCTCCGCATCGGCGATGCCCAGAGCGAGCCCCCCGTCAGAGATCACATAACGCTGCGCCAGCGCCACGAGCTGGCCGGCTTGGGCGGCGGGATCTAGGCAGAGTCGCACCCGCTGTTCAAAATCAGCCCCCCCCAGCTCCCGCTGGGTCCAAACCTCGACCCGCGGCCGGCCCCATTCATCAAAAAGCGCCGTTACTGACTCATCCGCGGGACCAAACACTCCAATTTCAACCGGCAATTGTGCGGCCAATAAAGTAAGCATGCGACTCGCCAGTGGTAGCGGGTCAGGCGTTCCGAGCATAATAATTTTCTTAATCCCAGGGGGTAAAATTGGCTGAAGCGCGCAATCTAATTTGGCGGCCTGCGCATCCCGTAATTGCTGGGCAGCCAGCACCGCCGCATACTGCTGCTCCAAATCTGCTAATTGCCGCCAGCGTTCTGCCTCAGGAAAATCCGGGCCCGCCTGCGACGCAACCCCGCCAATCGGCAAACCAACTTCAGCGAGCGTCGACTGCAGATGCAATAGCTGGTCGGCCAAGCGGCGCGCCCAAGCAAAATCACGCACCGGAGGATCGATCGGAAATACGGCGCGGAATTCTGCGAGCGGCACTCGGCGTAACACTCGAATCCAAGCCAATTGGCTGGCCAGTCGCATCGCCACCCCGACAGATGATGCGCTCAGTGTCGCGAGCGTTTCCGGCAAGACCACGCGCGGAGAAAAAACGGCCTGCCCGCGCGCGCCCGCATGCGCCGCCAAAGCCTCCCGGAGCCGGCGCCCCGACTGCCGTGTGGGCACAACGACCAAAAGATGCGCGAGATCAAGCGGCCCAGCACCCTCCCAGTCCGCAGCGAGCCAGGCCACCGCTTGTCCCAGCAACGGACGATCCCAGGGCAAAAGATGCAGACGAGCCTTCATTCCAAGTGTTCGCGATGAACACGAAATATCACGCCGGGCTCAACTTGTTTTCGCAATTTTCGGCCCCGTCGCCTGCTCGGCACAAAAAACCCCGTGGCGGTTAGGCGCACGGGGCAGAGTAATTCGATGAAGTCGGCTTACTTTTTGGCGACAAAAATATACTTAGCGCATTGCGCCTTATGATTGGAAGCTGAGTTCCGATGAATGACGTCGGCCTTGACGGCTCGGTCGAGCGCGGAGCAGTAGGCAATGGCAGTCGCCCGGGTTACCTCGGCATCAGTGCCGGCGGCCGCCTTTTGGACGGCTTTAGCGAGGGTCTTGAGCCGAGTCTTGGTGGCTTGGTTACGGGCCGCGTTGCGGATGGATTTGCGGGCGGCTTTGATCGCGGACTTAGTGTTGGCCATAGGTCTTAAATAGGTTGGAAGGGGCTAAAACTCAGAGGCAGGCCAGTGAGTCAAGGGAGAATTCTTCCCCCGCTGCCACCCGCGACTGGGCTATCAGCAAAACGCGCCACCTGGGCAGGGGTGGCGCGTTACTCAAAAGAACTTAGTTTTGGGGCCGATAAGCCGAATTCTGTCCGCCGCGGTATTACTGCGGCGTGATCTTCATTTCTCTCAGGCCACCCGAAAGTGACCTGCCCCACCGTTGCTTGGCTTGCGCCAAACACGCTGGGGTGCGACTAACCCGGGACTATCCGACGGGCCACCGAGTCCCCTATTTAGTCTTGCACCGGATTGGGTTTTTCGTGCCGCCGTCATTACTTTCGGCGCGGTGGGCTCTTACCCCACCTTTTCACCCTTACCTGCAGCGCCTCACCTTGCGGTGCATCGCCTCAGGCGGTATATTCTCTGTGACACTATCCGTCACGACGCCTTGAAGCGCCGCGCCCCCTCTTTCGCGGGGAATCCTGCCCTGTGGTGTCCGGACTTTCCTCTCCGAACTATCTTTAGCGGGCGCGGCATTACCCGCGCCTTGGGATCAAAGAACTTCGGAGCGAAGACCTGGCCCCAAAACTAAGACTGCCAATACACTATACGCCCGCATTGGTCGCAAGTGGTAATTTCCAGTCCTGCGCGCGCTTGGACCACGATATGGGTCGGCACCTTAAGATGACAACCGCCGCAGCGGTCGCCATTTACCGTTACGCACACGGGGTGACCGGGCTTACGGGCGACCCGGTCATAGATTCTCAAGCTGGGCTCAGGCACAAGCGGCCGCGCGGCGTCCACCGCCACTTGGGCTGATTGGACATCGACCAACAATTGTTTCGCGCGCTCTTGTAGCGTGCGGATCCTCCCCTCATGGCCGGAAATATTTTGCTTCAACTCAGTCTCCGCCGCCGCGAATCGTTGCTTGGCCTCATCACTGAGCAGCATCACCCCAATTTCCTGCTCTTCTAACCCACCGATACTTTGTTCGGTAGTCTCAATTTCGTGCGTCAAAGCCTGATACTCATCATTTTTCCTCACCTGACTTTGCTGCGTCTTATATTTGGCGATCTTTTCCTCGGCGATCTTGATTTCAATTTCGAGCAGCTTCTTTTTTGACTCTAGCCCGTGCCACTCAGCCTTAGCGGCCTCAATGGCAGTTCGCTCAGCCGCAATTTTGGACTCCACCGCCGTGATCTCGCGCGGGACCCCGTTGAGCTGTTGCTCGAAAGCCAATCGCTGGCTGTCGCGTTCCTGGAGCACCAACAATTTTTCCAGACTAAATACGGCCATGTTGTGGTCACTGTGCGGGGGCGCTCGGTCCGGTCAAATGAATCTGTCCCGACGCCGTGACAAAATAAAAACCCCGCACCAAAGGCACTCTTTATTCGATGAAAAATTGACCGACCCAGAGCACTGAAAAATGACCTATTTTGATCATGTTTTTAATCACTGCACTCCAATGAGTTAAAATATCGTTATTTGCCATCAAAATACCCTGATTTTTGCATAGAAAAACGTTGTCGTGTAGCACGGCTTGCGTGATGTTTTTACGTAACTTTATCATCTTTAATGTCCAACTCTGAAGAAGCCCTCCGCCAAGCCAAAAATCAAGCAGGTGCCGATGCCTATGATGCTTCCAAGCTCGGCAAATTAGAGGGCCTCGAGGCCGTTCGAAAAAAGCCAGGCATGTACATTGGCGGCACCGACGAGCGCGCGTTGCACCACTGTGTTTCGGAGGTGCTGGACAATTCAGTCGACGAACATCTCGCTAATTTCTGCACGCGAATCGAAGTCGCCATTCACGTGGATGGCTCCATCAGCATTCGCGACAACGGCCGCGGCATTCCGGTTGATATTCATCCGCAGTATAAAATTCCGGGCGTTGAAATGGTGCTCACCACCCTACACTCCGGCGGTAAATATGGTCAGGGTGGCTATAAATTCTCCGGCGGCACCCACGGCGTGGGTGCGAAATGCGTGAACGCCGTCTCCGAATGGTTCGAGGTCGAAGTCTCGCGCGGTGGCCACGTGCACCACATGAAATTTGCGCGGGGCAAAACTGTGCAGCCACTAGAAGTGATCGGAAAGGCCACCAGCACCGGCACCTATATTACCTTCAAACCAGACGCCGAGATTTTTCGCGAAACAACGGTCTTTCAATTCGACCGCATCGCCCAGCGCCTGCGCGAATTAGCCTTCCTGAATTCCGGTCTGGAAATTGTCTTCACCGACGAACGCCCCACCGTGCCGAAGAAGGAAACTTATTTCTACAAAGACGGGGTCGAGGAATTTGTTAAGCAGATCAACACGGGTAAAGTCGCGCTGCACCCGAAACCGATTCGCATCGTCAAGGAAACGAGCAGCACCCTCGACGATAAGGCCGTCGAAATTCACGTCGAAGTCGTGCTGCAATACAACGACAGCTATAACGACCTCGTGCTCTGCTACACGAACACCATTCATAATCCCGACGGGGGCACGCATCTCTCCGGCTTTCGCGGTGCCCTCACTCGGGCGATCAACCAACACTCCAAGGCGAATAATCTGCTGAAGGATAAGGATCCGCAGATCACCGGCGACGACGTGCGCGAGGGCCTCGCGGCGGTAATCTCGATTAAGCACAGCGATCCTAAGTTTGAATCACAAACCAAGGTCAAGCTGCTGTCCCCCGAGGTCGAGGGCATCGTGAGTTCTGTCTCCTACGAGGGGCTCATGTTCTTCTTCGATGCCAACCCGACTATCGCCAAGCGCATCGTGGAGAAATCGCTCACGGCCGCGCGCGCGCGGGAGGCGGCCCGCAAGGCTCGTGAGACGATCCGCAAAGGCGCCCTTTCCAGCGGCGGCCTCCCCGGCAAATTGGCTGATTGCTCTGAGCGCGATCCCGCCCTCACCGAACTCTATATCGTCGAAGGCGACTCCGCTGGTGGCTCGGCCAAACAAGGCCGTGATCGACTCTTTCAAGCCATCCTCCCTCTCCGCGGTAAGCTAATCAACTCAGAGAAAGCCCAACTCGATAAAGTACTCAATAATGAGGAAATTCGAACCCTCATCACCGCGATCGGCACCGGGATCGGCACGGGCGAGGATGAACACGCCTTCAATGTCGATAAGGCGCGGTACCATAAGGTCATCATTATGACCGATGCCGATGTCGACGGCTCACATATCAGGACTTTGCTGCTCACCTTTCTTTACCGCCAGATGCGCGGACTGGTCGATCGCGGCTACGTCTACATCGCCCAACCGCCGCTCTACAAAATCAAGCGCAAGAAGCGCGAGCAATACGTCGACAACGACGAGCAACTCAATCGCATCCTCCTCGAGCTTGGCTCCGAAGACATCATCCTCGCCCGCAGTCGCGACGCCCATATCTTTGCCCCCGCGGCGATTGATCGATTTGTCGAGCTCCTCTCCACGCTCGATAAGCTTGGGGCTGGGATCACTCGTTACGGCGCCACTCTGGCCGAGTATCTCGACCAACGCAGCCCAGGTTCTCATGAATTGCCCCGCTACATTGCACGCATCCGCGAAGGCAACAAAGAGTCTCATCGCTTTCTCGCAGACGACAAAGCTCGTGCCGCCTTCAGCGTTGAATTTGGCATGAATGCCGACCTGGCCGAGGCCAGCACCGCGCGCGAAGGCCAACTGCAGCGCCGCGTTACCATCCATGAGATTTTTGAATCGAATGAGATGACGAAGCTCCTGAAGGCCATCGAGCATGCCGGGCTCGAAACCGCCTCGTTTGCTCCTGCCGCCGAGCCGCGCTACACGATGACCGAGAATGCTGGTCAAAAAACGGAAAATAAAACCAACCTCTTCTCCTCGCTCGATATCGTCGCCCAAATTCGCGCTAACGGCCGCAAAGGTCTCTCGATTCAACGTTACAAAGGCCTCGGGGAAATGAATCCGAAGCAACTCTACGAAACCACCATGGATCCCGAGAAGCGCCGCCTGCTAAAAGTGAGCATCAACGATGCCGCCAAGGCCGATGCGCTGTTCACCTTGTTGATGGGTGATGAAGTTCCCCCGCGCCGCCAGTTCATCGAGGACAATGCGCTCAACGTGCAATTCCTGGACGTCTAAAATGGTCCCGGGCGAGAGGTCATAGGCTATCGGTTTAGCCCAGCGACCGAAACCCGTCACTTACCCATCACCCCTCATTTTTCCCTGTGTATACCGCTAACGAAAAACTCTCCTCCGCTAACATTACCGACATCATGCAGACGGCTTACATCGAGTACTCGATGTCGGTCATCGTCTCGCGCGCCCTGCCCGATGCTCGTGATGGCCTCAAACCGGTGCAGCGGCGTATTCTCTACGCGATGTTGCGCGAAGGCCTCGTGCACAATCGGCCATTTGATAAGTGCGCCGGCGTCGTTGGAGAAGTGCTCAAGAATTACCATCCCCACGGAGATTCCTCCGTTTACGACACGCTCGTGCGTCTAGCCCAACCTTGGGTGATGCGTTATCCGCTGATCGACCCCCAAGGCAACTTTGGCTCGGTCGATGGTGATCCGCCAGCGGCTTACCGCTACACCGAAGCTCGCCTCAACGCGATTGCCGAGGAACTCCTGAAAGACATCGAGGAAGACACCGTCGATTTCGCGCCTAATTATAAAGAGTCCACCACGGAACCGACCGTGCTGCCCGCGGCTCTGCCTAATTTATTGATGAATGGCTCGACGGGCATCGCCGTCGGCATGACCACCAATATTCCGCCGCATAATCTCGGCGAAATCATCGATGCGACCTGCGCCGTCATTGATCAGCCCAGCATTTCGGTGATCGACCTCATTCGCTATATTCCCGGCCCGGATTTTCCGACTGGGGGTTTCATCAACGGCCGCGAAGGGATCAAATCCTACCTGACTACCGGTCGTGGCATTGTCCGCACCCGCGGTAAAGCCCACACCGAAGAGATGAAGAGCGGGATGGAGCAAATCGTTATCACGGAAATTCCTTATAACGTAAACCGCGCGACCCTCGTGCTGCGGATCGCCGATCTCGTGCGCGATAAGGAAATCGATGGCATTCGCGATCTTCGCGATGAATCGGATGAAAACACGCGCATCGTAATTGAACTCAAGCGGGGCGAGCAGGCCCAGATTGTGATCAATCAGCTTTACCAGAAGACCTCTCTCGAATCTTCCTTCGGCGTTATCTTGCTCGCCCTCGACAAGAAGCGGCCGAAGCAGATGAACATCAAGGAGCTCATTGAGTGCTACATCGACCATCGCCGGGATGTTATCACGCGCCGCACCCAGTTTCGCCTGCGCCAAGCCGAGGACCGCGCGCATATCCTCGAAGGCTACATCATCGCCCTCGATAACCTTGACGATTTTGTAAAAATCATCCGCGCCTCCACCAATCGCGACGAGGCGAAAGTGCGCTTGATGGCAAAGTACCCCCTCTCCGAACGCCAGACCAACGCCATCCTTGAATTGCGCCTCTACCAACTCACGGGTCTCGAGCGCGGCAAGATTGAGGCCGAGTACCTTGAATTGATGAAATTGATTGAGGAACTCCGCGGCATCCTCGGCTCCGAGGCCCGCTTGCTCGCTTTAATCAAAAAAGAATTACTCGAGCTGCGCGATAAATACGCCTCTCCGCGCCGCACTCAAATTATCGATGATGCCGGTGAACTGCGCATGGAAGACGTCATCCCCAACGAGGGCTGCGTCATCACCGTTTCGCACCTTGGCTTTATTAAACGCACCCCCGTCGCTGAATATCGCTCCCAGAAGCGCGGCGGCAAGGGCGTTATCGGCGCCGAAACCTACGAGGAAGATTTTGCCGAACATCTTTTTACCGCCAGCACCCACGACTATATTCTTTTCCTGACCAGTATCGGCCAATGCCATGCGAAAAAGGTTTATGATACCCCCGAGGGCACCCGCACCGCCAAAGGCAAATCCATCTCCAGCTTCCTGCGTCTGGCCGAGGGCGAAAAGATCGCGGCGATGGTTTGCGTGAAGGATTTCGCGGAGGATCGCTACCTCGTGATGGCCACTAAGAGCGGGGTTATCAAAAAGAGCTCCCTTGCTGATTACGCTAACTGCACCCGCGAAGGCGGCCTGATCGGGATTAATTTAGCGGAAGGCGACACCGTTATCGGCACCGTACTCACCACCGGTGAAAACGAGTTGATCCTCGTCTCCCACGAAGGGCTCGCTGTTCGCTTCCGCGAACGGGATGCAGAAACCAATGAAGAACTCTTCCGCGCGACCGGCCGAGCCACGGGGGGCGTCACTGGCATGCGCTTCAAACTCGACAGTGACTACCTCGATGTCATCGAAGTGGTCAACCATTCCGCCAAATTCCTTGTCGCCAGCGAAGCCGGCCTCGGCGTGCGCACGCGCTTTGAGGATTATCGCCTCATTAATCGCGGCGGCACCGGGGTCTGGGCGATCGACCTACCGGAGGATGGGTCGATCAAACTCGCCGGAGCGTTGAGCATCAAAGATACCGATGAAATTATGCTGCTCACCGCCAAGGGGCAGAGCGTCCGCTGTCCGGTCAACACGATCCGCGAAGTGAATCGTGGCGGCAAGGGCGTCCGCCTCGTCACCCTCGCCGACGGCGATAAACTTCTGAGCATCGCCCGCATCGTCGAGACCGACGAGGAGCAAGCGGCCAATGCTGTCGCGGCCAGCGAGCCGCCCGGCGAACTGCCGCCCGCGGCGCCGTAAAATCCGCTACTCCGCCCAAAAAGCGCGCCCGCCCGCGCGCTTTTTTGTGGCCAAAATTTTACACTCCGGCCTTGCCAAGCAATGGCCCGCGGAATTCCTTAACGCTATTCTGATGCCTGTTCGCCTCTCCAGTTTACTCGATCCCACCCGCATCTTGCTCGATGTCCAGAGCACCAAACGAACGGCCGCGCTCCATGAAATCGCCGCCCTCTTAGAACCGCATCCCGATGTGGCAAATTTCCCCAGCTTCTACCAGGAGCTGCTGGCGCGCGAGCGCCTCGATACCACCTGCCTCGGTAATGAGATCGCCATCCCCCACGCCCGCACCGAACACGTCAAGCAGATCGTTATCGCCGTCGGCCGCAGCACCGCCGGCGTGCACTTTGAAAACAATAACCAGAATGTGCGGCTGCTGTTTATCCTCGGCACCCCTAAATCAAATCCGGGCGACTATCTCATGCTCGTGGGCTCACTCTGCCGCCTCGTCAAAGATGCGCCCCATCGCGAAGCCCTCTTTGCCGCCACCACGCCCGCCGCCTTTATCGCCACCGTGCAGGAGCTGGAAAATAAAATCTTGGGGCCGCTTGACCAGACGGACTAAGCCAGCGGAATCGCCCGACGGTTACATCACCCTGGGCTTGCCTCAGCCTCGGCCCGAGCCAATCTGAACCCGTAGCTATGATTCATTCCTTCGTCTTTAGTGATGGCAAATTGGTTGGCCGCGACCTCGAACTCGAGGCCTTGCGCTTGGTGCGCGGCGACAAAGGACTCATTTTATGGGTCGATCTTGATAATCCCACCGATGAAGAAATCAAAACGATCCTCGAAGGCGTGTTTCAATTTCACCCCCTCGCCATCGAAGACTGCGTGACCCCTAGCAGTTTACCTAAAATTGAGGATTACGAAGATTATCTTTTCCTCGTCACGCATGCCGTAGATTTTTCCCGGCAAGATAAATTCGCTTCCACCGAACTCGATCTTTTTCTCGGCAAAGAATTTCTCGTCACCTTTCACCGCACCCCGCTGCGCTCGGTCACCACCCTGATTGAGCGTTTGGCCAAGAATACCGCCCCCGGCCCACGGGGACCCGATCGCCTGGCCCATACCGTGCTCGATTTACTCGTAGATAACTACACGCCGATGCTCACCGAATTGCATGGTGAACTGGAGGAGATCGAGGAAATTGTCCTAAGCCAAGCATCCGATAAGAAACTCGTGAGCGAACTGCTTCAAGTCCGCGGCGACTTCACTAAGTTGCGGCAAATCATCCGGCCGCAGCGTGAAGTGATCGAGCGACTGGCCCGCGGTGATAGCAAAATGATCCGCGCGATTCTTTTGCCTTACTACCGAGATCTACGCGACAACCTCGCGCGCTTAGAGGAGACCGTGACCGGCTATCATGATCGGCTCATGCTGGCTTTTGATATTTACCTTAATAAGGCCGCTTTTGAGGCGAATGAAGGTATTAAATTCCTTACGGCACTAACCGCGGTGACTTTACCGGCGGTGCTCGTCGGTGGTTGGTATGGCATGAATTTTGACCACATCCCCGAGCTGCGCTCCCCACACGGCTATTACTATGCCTGCACATTCACTTTATTGAGTACCTTGGTGATGGCGATTTATCTGAAGAAGAAAAAATGGTTCTAAAGTTCTCCCCAGTGGCTGGCATGCTGTCCGCCTAAGTCGCCCCCCAGACTCCCCGCTTGCTAGCAGATATGATTTGGCCAAGTTGCGCCGATGCACGACTTTGCCGTAACCGCTTTTTTGCGCTGACGCTTATTGTACCGGCGCCAGCCGTAGACTTCGGCGCTGATGAGAAAATGCTGCGCGCTTATGGGGCCACCGTCGCTGGCCTACTCCCCGACTCGCAGCGCTATTTCGACTACCATCACACGACGATTGATTCGATCGATAAGGTGAATAAGCGCGAACTCAAGCTCGGGGCCGCGGCCATGGCGGCACTCGTCTACCTCGTAGATCAGCACAAACTTTAAGCAGCGCAGGCCGTTCCCGGATTGCGCGGGAGGGGAGCGGTCGCCAGCTTCTCGATTGTGTCATCGCCCATCACGCGCCGCTCACTCGGTATACCGTGCTTCAATGTTCTCGGCACCGGCGTCTCCGCCTTAGCGCTGGATGCGGCCTGTGATCGCGTGCTCACGGCGCGAGGACAGAAAAAATTGGGCTACATCTGCCATGCGACGGCTTACGGCATTAACGTCGCCCGCCATGATCGTGCTTTCCGCGCCGCCCTTAATGGCGCCTGGCTCACCCAGCCCGACGGCATGCCGCTGGTGTGGCTCGGTCGCTGGCATGGCTATCGCGAGATCACTCGCGTTTATGGACCTGATTTAATGTTGGCGGTTTGCTCAGCCGGTCGCTCGCTTGCGCTCAGACATTATTTCTACGGCGGCGCTCCGGGGGTAGCTGATTTATTGCGGGAAAAACTCACGGTCCGCTTTCCAGGCTTAAATATCGTGGGCCGCTTTACCCCGCCTTATCGCGAACTCACTGCCGATGAATTGGGCCACTTAAAAAGGGATGTGACCGCCGCGGCGCCGGATATTATTTGGGTGGGCCTCAGTTCGCCGCGGCAGGAAAAATTTATGGCGCAACACTGGAGCGAATTAGACGCAGGCCTCCTGATTGGGGTAGGCGCAGCTTTTGATTTTCACTCAGGCCGTGTGCCCCAAGCCCCGCGCTGGATGCAACGCACTGGCCTTGAATGGCTCTTCCGACTGAGCACTGAGCCGCGCCGACTCTGGCGCCGCTACCTCATCCAGAATCCTCTTTTTGTACTGCGCACTCTCGCCCAACTGTCCGGGGTCAGGCGCTATCCCCTCGACTAATCGAGACGGGCTAGGCCTACCACAAATTTCCCTGCTGCAAGGCGCTCCGCTTGTCACCATCGAGCGTGCTCATCTGTAACAGCCAAGGGATCGTCGCTTCCCTAAACTCTGGCCGCGCCAAAAATGAACGCAAGAGGAGCGCGCCCCCGAGCGCATCATACAGCGCGGCGTGATATTGCTGCCGCCCCGCCGGACAATGCCTCTGCGCCAACGCATCTAATTCAGCCTGCAATCCATCGGCGACGACCAGCTCGTGAAGCTTACCGTCACCGAGGGCCGGAAAAAATTGCGGGTAAAGTCGGCCCGTATCGATCCACGGACCCCACTCGGTGGTCAGCTGCCCAGGTCGGGCAAAATCTGGCACCGTCTGCGGATAAGCCCAAACTGTTTTGAGGAGATAATTTTCCGCCTGAGCAAAATGCGCAGCCAGCGGACCACTCTGGCGCAGCCCAGAAAAATAAGCCCACTCTGCCTTAAAAATAGCCGCACTCGCCACTTGCTCGGCGCGTAAGCCGTGCACCGCCGTATCTTCAGCGCTGACGCAGCCCACCGCGGCGCAAAAACGGGTCCGCGTGGCGGTAATCTCCCTGCCGCGTAACGTGACGACCCCAAACTCGATAATCCCCGAGGCCGCGTTGCCCTCGAAATCGATGAAATGAATTGGTTGATCGGCCCAGGTCATGACAAACAATCCCGGTGCGACCAGCTAACTCGCCTTACCGTTTGGGCTGCCACGCGGCCGTCACGATCGAAGAAAATCCGCCTCGGGCCTTCCAGTTAGCAACGATGGTCATGCTGCGCGGCTTCAGGGCCGTCCCCAAATCATCGCAAATCTTGTTGGTCGCCGCTTCGAAAAAAATGCCCTCGTTGCGATAAGCATGAAAATAAAGCTTCAATGACTTCAGTTCGACGCAGATTTTATTGGGCACGTAACGTACTGTAATGGCCGCAAAATCAGGATGACCGGTCATCGGACACACCGAAGTGAATTCATGATGCGTGTGCTCAATGACGTAGTCACGCCGCGGCGCAGGGTTAGGAAAAGTTTCGAGAATTTTTTTATCAGGCATGGTAAAATAGATACTGAAAGGACGAACCGCTGAAAGGCTGAAATTTTGCCTGACGCCGTAGGCGCGGGCGGCAGGCCCAACCTCGAGCGCTACGTGGCGGTCTCGACGTAACGTTGCTCACGAATGACCGTGATTTTAATCGTGCTAGGATAATCCAGCTCTTGCTCGATTTTCAGGCGCAGCGTCTTGGCTAGGGCATGCGCTTGATCATCCGTGACGATCGTAGGCTGCACCAAGACGCGCACCTCACGCCCGGCCTGAATCGCAAAAACCTGCAGCACGCCGGGCATGGTCATTGCTAATTTTTCCAGTCGCTCGAGTCGCTCCACATAGGAAGTCATCGACTCAGCCCGCGCGCCTGGTCGCGAGGCGGAAATTGTATCGGCCAGAATCACCAACCCAGCATAAATCGTCTCAGGTTTAACTTCGGCATGATGAGCAGCGACGGCGTTAACCACAATCGCGGTTTCGCCATAACGACGAATAAAGTCAGCCCCGATTTGCGCATGACTGCCCTCGTATTCGCCTTCAATCGACTTGCCAATATCGTGGAGTAAACCCGCCCGCTTGGCGATTTGCGGCTCAAGTCCCAGTTCCGACGCGAGCATGGCGCAGAGCTGCGCCACTTCGATGGAATGATCGAGGACGTTTTGAGTGTAGGAAAAACGAAAGCGCAACTTGCCGAGCAGCTTGATGCTCTCCGGATGCAGCCCGGAAATTTTTAATTGATCCACTGCCTCCGCCCCCATTTGGGCGATATGCAATTCCATGTCCTGCCGCGCCCGATTGACGAATTCCTCAATACTCGCGGGATGAATTCGCACATCCTTCAGCAGCGCTTCGAGCGCGAGCTTGGCGACTTCTCGCCGGACCGGATCGAACGAAGAAATGAGCACCATTTGCGGCGACTCATCGATGAGCAGGGTGGTACCAGTGGCCGCCTCGAAGGATTTGATATTCCGCCCTTCCCGCCCGATGATGCGCCCCTTCATCTCCTCCGCGGGCAACTGCACAATGGTCGCGGTGAGATCATTATTCGGCTTGCTGACGAGGCGCTGCATCGCCGTGACCACGATGCGCTTCCCTTCTTGCGTAATTTCCTGCTCGGAACGTTCCAGCAGTTCCTTGCGCAACACACGCAGCTCCTCTTGGCATTCAAAAGTAATTTCCTCGCGCAACTGCTTGCGAATTTCTTCGCCATCGAGTGCGGCCACGCCTTCGAGACGTTGGCGCAAGCGCTTCGATAGCAAACGCATTGCCCCGCGCGCTTGGGTGAGCGCACTCGCCTCGCGGGTGAGCCGCTCTTGACGTTGCTCTAATTGATAATCGAGCAAGCCAATGGATTCTTCATGCGTGCGAATTTCGCGAAGCATGTGTTCAATTTCAATCTTACGGCGATCGAGGTCGCGCGTAAGTTCTGACTCACGCTGCCGAATCACTTCAGCGGCCTGGCTGATGAGCTCTTGCGCGGCGACGGCCGCTTCACGCTTAGTTAGCTCGAGATGCGCCGCCGCACTCTGCGCAGATAAACGCCGCGTCTGGCGAGTGAGGAACCAGATTAAGCCCAGCCCCACTAAAATTCCTGCAATGACAGCGACCAAAAAAGTCCCCAGCGAGAACTCCGCTCCAGCAGGCGGTGCAAGTGGCTTAAGTGCGGCGATGGCGTTCAACATCAGAAGGACGGCCAAACTACGAATGAGCCACCGCTTGGCAATACCGCAAAAAGGCGACCAATTCAGGCTATGGGCTAGCCGTAGCCGGCAGCCCCAAGGGCAGTTGAAACGTGGCCAAAGTGCCGTCGAGCACCGCCTGCATCCGGGCGAGAGCAGCGGTTTCGCCATCAGTCGCCAGCGTTTGCACGACCACGTAAGCCCAACGATGCGCCTGCCAATGCAAAAGTCGATCGAGGGAAGTATCGACGATGCGCTCGGTATTGGAGGCGACAATTTTATCTGAGCCCACAAACCAATAGGCCATGAGTGCGGGCACCTTGATTTTCCCACCCTGCTTCGGGCGAAATTCTCGCTCAATGGACAATAGCGTCGCTGGCACGGCCGCGTTGATGGGACTTGGCTGTTGTGCTGATGGCGACGGGATTGATGGCCAAGCAAAGGCGTGCGTTGCGCGCTGAGTAATCGTCCACCCTTGCCCCACCAGACAAATCTCAGGACGATGAATCGAAGTGCGATCACGCCCACTGAGCACGATCGAGATAAAGACCCGCTCGTTAGGCCGCTGCAGTGAGACATAATTTTTTCGTGAAAATCCCGTATCAGCCGGCAACACTTCGCGTTCGATCGCCGAAATATCGGCTGCTTGTCCCTCCCACTCAGAACCAAGATAAGCCGGCAGCGTGACCGGATTCACCCCATCAGCCGCCAGCTTGATGCCGACCCGCGGACTAACCCCCATCGCCTCCACTTGGCGCGCGACGATACTCACGGCGAGTGCCGCCACACTCACCACGCCGGCAATGATCCAAACCGAAGAGGCCGAACTAAAGTAACCGAGTGGCTTACTGCTGAGCGCAGGCGCCGCCGCCGGAGAAGTTCCCTGGCTCACGGCTGGATCACAGGATCGGGCGAGCTGGTACTTTTGCAGCAACCACACCGTCATCTGCACGAGGCCGAGTACGATGACAAAGACCCCCACGCCCATCACGCGATGGGTCATTTCGCCGGCGCCCTGTCCCCGCCAAGCAGCGGCGGCAATAATAGAAAAAATTCGCGCGACATTACCGAGGAAGGCGTAAGGAAAACAGAGCAACCCGATCAAGGCGCGCCACCACCACGAGCGGAAATTTAAATAACCCAGCAGCAGCGACAGCGCCGCGAGTGCCATCAGTGAACGCAGGCCCGAGCATGCCGCCGCCACGTCGTATTGATAGCGGCCATCAGGCGAGAGGAGTTGCGTGCCATTGCGAATCACATCGATGTGCACGAACTGCGCGAGGTGCCACGCCGTATCGATGACGCCCATGCGTAAATAAAATCCTACGGTATCCAGCACATTGAGCGGGATAGCGAAGAGCAGAAAAGCGAGCGGAAAGATCGCCGCCCGTCCCCAGCGGCGCCCGCCGGCCAGCGCGAGCACGCCCCACCCAAAAAGCAACAACCCCCCAATGGAAATGCGCCCCTGCTGCATAACATAGCCGAGCAGATGCAGCGCGAGCCCGGCCAGCATCACAATCATAGGCCGCCAAGCCAGGTCGCTGGCTTGGGTTATTTTACTGAGCCGCAAATTACGCGCAAACAGCCATGCGCTGATCGCCAAAATCAACCACCCGTGTTCGCTCTCTGCCTGCGGATCGGCCCAGTGCGAAGCCCACCACCAGAAAAGCGAAGCGGTTTTGATATAGCCTTGCGCCGAATTACCAAAAAAATGAAATACGGCGAAGCCAGCCACGATACAGCCTAAGGCGGCCGTCAGCTGAGCGGTACGCCGATTCATTTGTTTTGCAGCTGGATTGCTCACGGTTGCCGCCCATCATCTCGGGTCCCGCCCTATTTCCAAGCCGAAGATGAAGCTTCTTGTTTTAGCTCAGACTCCTCCTCCCCTGCACGGGCAAAGCGTCATGGTGCAAACCCTCGTCGAGGGCCTGCCAAGCCACGGCATCGAGGTTTACCACGTCAACCTGAGTCTGTCGCGCGCCGCCGCCGACATTGGCCGCTGGCGTCTAGGTAAACTAGCCACCGTGGTCGACGCCTGCCTCCACACGATTGTCGCGCGTTTCACCCAAGGCTGCGATACTTTGTATTATGTACCGGCCCCTGGTAAGCGGGGGGCCCTTTATCGCGACTGGGTGATTATGCTACTTTGTCGGCCCTTCTTTAAAAAACTTGTACTGCACTGGCACGCCGCTGGGCTGAGCGGCTGGTTAGCGACTCAGGCCAATTACCTCGAACGCCGCTGCACGCACTGGCTGCTGGGCCACGCCGATCTCGCCTTAGTGCTGAGTGAAAACTTGCGCGCCGATGCGGAAGCGCTCAGCCCGAAAAATATCGCGGTCGTGCCCAACGGCATCCCCGATCCAGCTCCTGGTGAGCGCTCGGCCCGATCCGGCAACCCGTTCCTGGTTTTATTTATCGGCCTGTGCAGCGAGGAGAAGGGGCTCTTTGCCACGGCTGAGGCCGTGCTCGCGGCCAATCGCGCGATGCAGGGACCAGTAGCTGAACCGAAATTCACCCTAATCGCCGCGGGGGCGTTTCCCGATAGTGCGACCAGCGCGCGATTCCGCGCTCTATGCGCGCAACATGCCGATTGTCTCGGCTACGCTGGCTTAGTCCATGGCGCAGAGAAAGCTCGCTGGCTACGCACGAGCCACTGCTTGTGCCTACCCACTTACTATCGACCCGAGGGTCAACCCCTCGTGCTCCTCGAAGCCCTGGCCTACGATCTTCCGATCATCGCGACGCGCTGGGGCGCGATACCCGACATGCTGCCCCCGGCAGCAATTCTAGTGGAACCGGGCGACGCGCATGAGTTGACCCAAGCCTTGATTAAACTTCGAAAGGCGCCTCCGGCATCCGGCATTTTACGCCGACACTTCCTTGCCTATTACACTGAAAAAAAACATCTCGCCGCGCTGGCGGCTGCTCTCACCGACACGTGAGCAATCTAGGCGCCATTCGTGTCGCCCAACCGAGCGGCAGAAGATCAGATAAGCGCGCTCGCCGGGGCTCCGAGCGTGAAATACGCGCAGCCACAGATATTCGGCTGATAAATTTGTGGCAATCTATGAGATAATTTTCCGGAGTGTGGGCTAGCACCAATTCGCGGCTGCGCTTTCGCAAGTGGTCAAGCTGTTCGACAGGACGCTGAAAAATTGTGTGAATTGCCTGGGCCAGAGCCGGCATATCAGCCGGTGGATAATGGCATAATGCATCGACCTGGGGAACATACCCGTCGGCCCAGCTGCCGCCTTGGGCAGGATAGAATGGCACTGCTCCTGCGGCCATTCCTTCGAGTAATCCGATAGGGCCACCCTCGTGATCACTAAAAAAAACGACCGCATCCCAATTGGCCATCACTTGTTTATATTTCGTTCTAGTGACCCAGCCGTACAGATGGGCCTGCCCTGCAAGCTCGCGCTCCAAGGTTCGCCGGTAGGCTCCGTCACCGATCAGTTCAAAGCGGAAATCTGTTCCGGTGGCACGCATTGCGCGGATAAATTTTGGTAGTCGGTCGAGCCTTTTTTGCGCCCGTTCCAGCCGACCAACATAACCGAAAATGAGCGGACCACCTGCCTTTTTCGCGATTCGCTCCGGAGGCAATTCAATCGGCACCTGGTAGTGATGAGTGCGGTCTTCAACTAATTCCGGTAAAGCGATCGCCACAGTCCGTTGCACCGCGGGCGTGATCGCCAGCGCCCCATCAATCAGTCCAGCCAATCCCGGCAACGCGGCAGCATGATAAGCCGGATCGCTGTGCAGCATAACCACCCGACGGCTCGACTGATCAAGATCATGAAACAGGGGCAGGCCCCAGCCATCGTGATAGATTACAAGCCGCCCAGCCAAGGGCGCGAGCGCGAGCGCAAATCGCCGGCGCATCTCCCGCAATGGGGTGCGCCAGGTGAAACCAAGGTTGATATAATTCAGCCTCCTCTCTGGGGCGCGATCAAACAGCGCGACGAAAACTTGCTCACCGGGCAAGTGGCGGTGATAATTATGCAGCGTCTCAGTGCCGCCATGTGCCTGGACGCGCGGAGTAATATGCACCACCCGAGGCAAGTTATGACTCATGGTGACCGAGGCTGGGACGGTGCTCCTATCTGCGGCAAGTTTATAGCTGCATGATCATTTTTCTTCCGCCTTATTGTACTCGTGATTCTAACAAAAAATTGCTTCCAGCAGAGCAAACGGAAAGGCGTAGTCGACGGGGGCTTGCCTCAGCCCATCGAGTTGAGCCAGCGTAAATGTTAACCGCGGTTCTTTCATCATTTTATCAATAGCCCTACGATGATTCCTGCAGGTGGTGGATCCGATTTCACTCTGAGCCAAGCAGCTGCTGGCTATCAAACGACCTTACTATCACAGGGGGTACGCCTGCTGTTCAAAATCGCCGGCGTAGTCGTGCTTGCCCGGCTAGTTTCACCATCGGAACACGGCTTGTTTGCTATGGGCGCCAGTCTAACGCTGCTGCTTGCGCTGTTTCGCGACCTCGGCACTGGCGGCGCCGCCATCCAAACTCAGTCGCTGGCCGAGGGCCAGATGACGGCTTTATGGTGGCTGCACGCTGGATTGGGGATTGTGCTGACTGTACTCACGCTCGGGCTCGCACCGGCAGTGGCCTTATTTTATAATGAGCCGCGGGTCGCTCCTCTGCTAATTGCGATGAGCGCCAGTTTTTTCCTGAACGGCCTCAACGCCTGGCCGCGCACCCTACTCCATCGTGCACTGCGCTTCGCCGAACTCAACCGTGTAGAGACGCTCGGATCTGTTGTCGGCACGGTGGCCATGGTGATAGGCGGCGCGTGTGGCGCGGGGGCTTACGCTTTCGTCGCGTTTCTACTCGCATCTGAGGCGCTGATGCTAGTGATGGCGTGGCGGTTCTGCCGCTGGCGACCTTCCGCGCCGGCCGCGTGGCGGGATATTGGCCGACTTGGCCAGACCGGTCTACATCTCACGATTTATAATCTGCTACTCTACGGCGTGCAACAAGCAGATACCCTGTTACTGGGAAAATGGTTCGGTGCCGGGTCGCTCGGGCTCTACAATCGAGCCGGCCAATTGCTCGTCCAACCTACAACGCATCTCGCCGCACCGTTCAGTCAGGTATTACTAGCCACCTTGTCACGGCTTGGAACTGGGTCGCCAAATTTTGCGCGCCATTTGCGCGATACAGCCAACACCATTGCTCACTTCACCCTTCCCCTCACCGTGGTGTCTATGGTGCGGCCGGATGATATTATTCAGATCGTGCTCGGCTCTAACTGGATTGGGGCCGCTCCCTTGCTCAGATGGCTAGCCGTCAGCGCTGCAGTATCGTTACTGACTATCACCATCTACCCACTCTGTGTATCGTCAGGTCGCACCCTCCGTTTGACGCAGCTGGCCTTGTTAACGCTACCCGTCACTCTGCTTGGTTTATGGGTGGGTCGACACCACGGACCAGTTGGTTTGGCGACCGGACTGGCCTGCGCCAATCTTTGTTTATTAATCCCTCGCCTGTGGTGGGCAACGCACAACACCCCCATGAGGCTACGAGATTATGCTGAGGCGTTTATCGGACCGGTTAGCGTCGCCGCAATTTTCGCCGGTGGCCTGCAGGCTGGCAGTTGGTGGTTTGGCGGCCTAAATTTCTTTCCCCAATTTATGGCCGCGATTTTTTGTGGTGTCGCTGCAATCGCTCTTTGCGCTTTGATCTGGCCACGAGTGCAGCGGGAATTCGCAAGCCTATGGAACCACCTTCCATTGCAGCGCAACAATTTCACTAAGCCATGATCTCACGCCCAGATAAACCCCGCCGATTGCGCGTGCTACAGTGCATCACTCGTCTGGGGTTGGGCGGCTCCGAGCGCGTAGCCTTCGCCATCATGGATGCATTGCGCGCTGAGATCGACTTTGCGGTTTTCACTGTTCACGGGACCAGTGGAGACGCGGTAGGTGCCGGCCTCCAACGTGAACTGGAGGCAACCCAAACCCCCTGGTTTGCCGGCACGGCTGTGCCGATAAAATGCGGCGGGATGCTAACTGGCGCGTATGCCCTGGCACAAGCCATCCGGAAATTTTGTCCCGATTTAGTTCATTTTCACACAGAGATTCCTGAGTCTTGCGGTGCGCTGTTAGCTCAATTTTCTCCGATCTTTGCCCAAGTTCCGGTAGTTCGAACAATTCACAACAGCATCTATTGGCGTTATTGGCCTAGGATTGGTCGTTGGTGTGACCGGCGGCTGGTGCACGCCCACGTAGCTTGCGTATCTGCAGCTGCTCGCGATGAATTTCTCCGTTATCGAAAAGATAGCGGCGCAGGTCAGCCTCCCACGGAACCCGTAGTCATTTACAACGGAGTCGCTATTCAACCCCGGGCGCCACGCTCTAGCCCACACGACAGTGACCGCCGCAAGATTCTTTTTGCGGGACGTTTCGAAATGCAAAAAGGTACGGACATATTGTGCCGCGCCTTGCCACTGGTTCGCCTACCCGCCAATATTTCTCTAGGTGAGCTCACCTTCATGGGGCATGGAGCGCAGGCCGCACAGGTGAGCAAATTGGCGGCAAATCCACCCCCGGGGTGGGCGGTCACCCTATGCCCACCTAACGCCAACCTAACTACAATCTACGCGCAATTTGATCTGGTGGTAATGCCCTCGCGCTTTGAGGGACTAGGGTTGATCGCCATTGAGGCCTCCCTGTGCGGTCTGCCCGTAGTGACAACGGATGTACCCGGCCTGCGTGAAGCATTGCCACCAGACTATCCCTGGCGGGCCCAGCCAAACGATGCCGAGAGCCTAGCAAATAGCCTGAGTTCAGCGCTTACAAAAACCGACCACTGGGGGGAGGCGGTGCATAAAGCCCAGCGGCTAGCTCTGGCGCGATTCAGCCCCAAGGCCATGGGAGATGGTTATCGGCAACTCTATTTTCTGGCGCTAGAAAAGCCCTAACTCGCGCTATCACGTACAGGGCAGTGCTTGATAAATGGCTTAAGCACACCGCGCCTGCTGACATAAAATTAACCCATTGCTGCGCTAAGTGTGATGCAGGTTCGGTTTGAGCCTAGCCCGCCGATGCTCTGAGGTTGCACCGAATAATGAGCCCAGCTCTCCTCGTGGGCATGGAACCGCGTCTGCGCCTTTTGCTTTTTAGCCTCGGGGCCTCGGCTGGGGCGATCTGGCTCGGGGTTGCACTGGCGAATGAGGAATACTTCATGACTGCGCTCACCGCGGGCAGTGCGTTGTGGATTATTTTTGCCTGGTCTCGCGGGCCGCTCGCCGAGACTTGGTTGCTCAGCTTTCTTTTTTTTGGTTACATCATCGGTAATCGCGGTTTCGCCCAAATAGCCCCGCTGGCGAGCTTACCCCTGTTCTTCAGTGAG
The DNA here is from genome assembly GCA_945861645.1 of Opitutus sp. GAS368. GTDB lineage: Bacteria > Verrucomicrobiota > Verrucomicrobiia > Opitutales > Opitutaceae > Lacunisphaera. Next base: position 26,758 of record CAMAVZ010000016.1, read on the forward strand.
CTAAGCCTGGTCTGCTTATTAGTGATGACCGCCCTGCGCGGCGCCCTGCAGCGCCAGCTGCCCCTGCGCCGCGACTGGCTCAATGGCCTGTTGCTTTTCTGGCTAGCCCTTGGGGCCGGACGACTTGGGTGGGATGTAAAGCGCTACAGCTTTTTCGCTCTGCGCGACTTCGCCATGGTCTATTACTTAATTTATTTTTTTGTGACTCAGTTTTTGGCAAACCATGCACCTTCCCGCCGCTTACTGCACATCGCCCTGCTGCTTACCTTTGCCCTACTGCCTCTAACAGGACTATTCAGCACGCTATTTTCTGAGTTTTTCATTTCCAACCTGATCCTGGGCGGCGTACCGCTGATTTTCTATAAGGGCGACCTGCTCGCGACCTTTCTCTTCACCGGCTACATCGTCCTGCTGCCAGCTGGGCAATTCCACTGGCAAGATGCTTGGTGGCGCTGGCTGACAGCCCTGGCTTCGCTGACTTTAGGGCTAACCTTAACCTCCCGCTCCAGCATGGTCGGCCTGATGGTGGCCATCGGTTGGTTGGCCTGGGCGGGGCGCTGGCGACCGCTGCGCACGCTGATCGCGATCTGTACCGTTGGCTTGCTCGCAGTAACCGCTTATTCGCTGCTGCAGAAAAAAGACTTCAACCAGAGCAAGGCCTACGCGGTGTATGAGGCGGTCGTCTCAATTGCTGATTACAGCGGCACGCGCAATTACCAGAATGACCTGACCAACGACAAAGGTGACAATAACCGCTTCCGTCTCATTTGGTGGAAAAATGTCGCGGAAGAAACTCTTTCTACTGCACCCGTACTGGGGCAAGGCTTTGGCGCCGATCTTAGCCATGGATTTCTGCGCGAATATTACGCCACGTCCAATGAGGATTTTACGGCACGCAGCCCGCATAATATTTTCATGACGACCCTCGGCCGAATGGGTTTGGCGGGATTTTTCGTATTGCTGGGTATTTATTTTGTGCAGGCGCGCTCGACCGCCCGAGTTGCCCGCGCCGCTCGCCATGATCCGGCGCGCGCTGAGGCCATGACGCTCCAAGCCGCGGTGTGGGTAGTCATGATCAGCGCCTGCCTCGGGGTAGTCCTCGAAGGTCCCATGGGGGCCATTCCCTTTTGGATTATGCTAGGATTAGCACACCATGCGGCCACTGCGCCGTTGCCAGCGGACTCCGTGTCGGTTTAGCTACAAGCCTATCTTATGGAGAAGGCCTCGCGCAGCATTGATCTGAGTAATTTCTTCAAGGTCACCACGCGTGAGCGCTTCGACTGGATGACGCCCGTTTGCCTAGTGCTGCTAGCGACCTTCGGGGTATTTTTCATCTACAGCGCCCAAATGGCTAGCGGGCGCGAGCAGTGGGAACAGCAAATCGTGTGGTTGGGAGCTGGAGCGATTGTGTACCTGGCGACCGCTTTCCTGGATTATCGCCTGTGGCTGCGCTGGTCGCATTGGGTGTATCTCTTCAGCCTCATTTTATTATTGTTGGTCCTCGTTCCAGGAATTGGCGAAACCCGCGGCATGGGGGCCCGACGCTGGCTAGGGATTGGCGCCTTTTCTTTTCAACCTTCAGAAAGTGCCAAGCTTGCCGTGCTGATCATGACTGCCGCCACCTTGACCGGGGCTAAAATCGGCACAGTGCGCGATTCCCTTCAGACGCTGATAAAATTGGCTCTTGCGGCAGGTATTCCCATGGTGTTGATACTCGCCGAACCTGACCTCGGAACCGCCTTGGTCCTCGCCCCGATGGTCTTCGCTATGCTTTACATTTCCAATCTTTCGTCGCGGTTTTTTACCGCGGCAGTTGGGGTGTTTGCCCTGCTTGTGGGCTTAGTGGCACTCGATACATGGCGCTACGCTACGTTCTTGGCGGACAATAACTTTCTAAAGCCCCAAGAAGCTCGCGGCCAATATGAAGCCCACTCTTGGCTGCCGCTTCATGATTATCAACGCGAACGCGTTTTTGCCTTCGTCGCCCCCGACAAGATCGATCCGACCGGCATTGGCTGGAATCAGCACCAATCACTCATCTCCGTCGGCTCCGGCGGGCTTACGGGCAAAGGCTGGACCGAGGGCACGCAAGCCAAACTCGGCTATCTGCCGCGCGGCATTGCGCATAACGATTTCATCTTCTCCGTGATTGCGGAGGAGAAAGGATTTTTGGGAAGCATCACCGTCATTGGACTCTTCGGCGTGGTGTTGTGGAACGGAATTCGGATCGCAGGCCTCGCCCGCGACCGTTTCGGCGCACTCTTAGCGCTGGGCGTCACAGTGCTCATTGCCGTGCACGTTTTCGTTAACATCGCCATGACCATCGGCCTAGTGCCGGTAACAGGTATACCGCTTCCCTTCATTAGCTACGGCGGCACCTTTGTGCTCAGCTGCTGCTTGCTGCAAGGACTGGTTCAAAGCGTCTATCGTTTCCGGAGGGACTTTTAACATGAGTCTCCTCCCTCCCGATATGGACCGCTCTGCCGGAATCTCCTGCGCACAGCCTGCTGCTCACGGATGCCCCGTTACAACCACCCGGGATCAACCTCACCATGAACAACGATCAGCCCACCAACTCCAGCTCCCCCCAGGACGCCGCCTCACGTTATGAAGAAGAACTCACCAATCCCCCGCCGCCGAAGCACAGCGAGCCTCTCACGACTGAACAACTCCGCAATGAATCGAAGGAACGCGCCGCCAACCGGCCTATTCTCCAAAAAATTCTGAGCGTCTTCCGCAAGGAAAAAGGCTCGTTCCGCGAGCTCGTCATTAATTCAGAGCCGCTCGAGAAGCGCGTCGCGCTCCTCATTGACGGCACCCTCGACCGCTTCGAAATCGAACGCGAATCTGATAGCCGCATGGTCGGCGGCATCTACAAAGGCCGCATCAAGAACCTCGATCCCGGCCTCAAGGCCGCCTTCGTCGACATCGGGTATAACAAGAACGCCTTTCTTCATTATTGGGATATGCTCCCCGCCGCCACCGACTCGTCGGTTGAGGTCGTCCGCGTTAATAAGAAGAAAGACACTGGGGGCCAGCGCCCCGCGCTGCCCACGGTCAAGGACATCCCGAGCATGTACCCACCGGGCACGGATATCGTCATCCAAGTCACCAAAGGCCCCATTGGCACCAAAGGCCCGCGGACCACGACCAATCTCTCCCTGCCTGGTCGCTACCTGATCCTCACCCCGTTCTCTGACGGCTGCGGAATTTCGCGTAAAATTGAGGACCCCCAAGAGCGTAAACGCCTCAAAACGCTCATCAATGAACTGACCATCCCGGAGGGCATGGGGGTCATCGTCCGGACCGCGGGCGAAGGCAAGAAGCCTCGTTACTTTGTCCGCGACCTCCACCTGCTACTCTCCAAATGGCAGGAGATCATGCAGAAGATGGAAAACGATCGCGCGCCCACCTGCCTTTATCAGGAACCGGATATCGTTGAGCGCACCGTGCGTGATTTCCTCACGGAGGACATCGACCGCGTGCTCATTGATAACGAGTCTGACTACAAGCGTACCCAAGAACTTGTCGCGCAGATCTCCTCCCGCTCCCGCGGCAAGATCGCCTATTATAAAGAGGCCATCCCCGTCTTCGAACGCTACAACATCGAGCGCCAGATCGAGCAAACCTTCCAGCGCCGCGTCCCCCTGCCTTCGGGCGGTGAAATCGTGATCGATGAAACGGAGGCCCTCATCTCCATCGATGTTAATACGGGCTCCCATAAATCGCGCTTCGGTGATGAGAAAAACACTATCTTCCAAGTGAACATGGAGGCCGCGGTAGAAATCTCTCGGCAAATCCGGCTCCGCAATATCGGCGGCTTGGTGATTATGGATTACATCGACATGAAGGAGCGCCGCCACCGGAATTCCGTTTATGATAAGATGGTCGAGCTTATGTCAGAGGACAAAGCGAAGACGCACATCTTGCCGATCTCCACGCTTGGCATCATGCAGATGACCCGCCAGCGCCAGCAGGAATCGCTCTCGGCCAATATCTATACCAGCTGCCCTTATTGCCGGGGCCGCGGGATCGTGAAATCAGCCACGACGATGTCGGTTGAACTCCAACGCAAACTCTCCGCCGTCGCCCGTCGACTCCAGACCCGCAACGACGGGAAGGAATATGCGCTGCGCGTGCACGTGCATCCCTCGATTCTCGAACGCCTCCGCGTCGAAGATTCCGAGCTGCTCGTCCGCGTCGAAAAAGCCCACGGCGTGAAATTAGCCTTCCGGGCTGATCCCAACTACCACGTGGAGAACTTCAAGATCATCAACGCGCTCACCAACGAAGAATATCGATAAGCATTAATCCCGCTTAAAAATAAACTTTGCGCAAAGGCCGGCGCGCATTGCGACGGCCTTTTTTATGTCCGCTGCTGGCCTGAATAATAAGACCCGAGCCGTAGATAGATCCGCGACGGCACCGGAAGCAGCTGCCACCCCTCGCGGCCAGCCCCGTCATCAAGGGACGGTCTACAAACTTAGCTCTTTTTTTCTACGACAGCGGCGGCAATGGCCTCACTGAGGTCGCCGATAGCGGCGCGCAGCAATCCAACTAGGACTTCAAAATCCTTCCCCTCCCACCCGCGGGCGGTCGTCGTAAAGCTGCCGCGCTGTGCGGTCACGGCGCTCCCATCAGCAGGTAAAATTGCGTAAGTCGCGGCCAACTGCACCGTATTGCCATTCGCGCGGTTAAGTTCACAGCGTTGCACTTCCACGGTAACGGTCACCCCGCTGCTGATGGCGCCAAGCCGAGAGCGCAGCAATTGCGTGATAGCTGAATCGAGCGACTCGGCCCAACGCACATCAGCTAAATAAATTACTTCATGCTCACCCACTCGGACCGCCATCTGTCGGCCATGAAGATGTCCGGCCAAGAGCACAGGCCGCACCAGCGTGCCCTGCTGCACCGGAGCCATGGGCGCAGGGGCACTGAGCGTGAAATGTCGCACCGGGTCAGCTCGAGGCACCAACAGATTGCACGAAGTTAAGGTGGCCGCGAGCGCGGTCAGGCCGAGGGAGCGCAGGAAATTTTTCATAACTATTCGAGCGTAGCTTTCTTTTTACCCACCAAGAGTGAACTGGGATTGCGATCGATGGCATCGGCTAAGCGTTCGAGGGCGGCCGCCGCGGCCGCTACTTGGCGCAAGGCCAGAGCGGCCTCATCACCCACCGAACCTTGATCGCGTACAAAATTTCTGGTCGTGATTGCGGCCGCATCGAGCGACTGCAAGGCCCCCTGCGCATCGGCGAGCGTTTGCTTTAACTCGTCACTGACGGGGCCGACTTGGTGATCCAATTTCGCCATCACCGCGCGGGTCTCGGTCAAAGCGTTATTAAGATTCGCAAAAGCCTTTTGTGCATCGGGGGTGCTCACAAAATTATTAACCGCATCAGCTGATCGGCCCAGGCGCTCAGCCAGTGCCTTAAGATCGAGGTCCTGCACTTTTTGATTAGTCGTCACGAGCAGCGTCTTGAGCTCCTTAGACAGCGTGGCGAAGTCGACCTTCTTAATATCGGCGACAATTTCGACAATGCTCTGCTGCACCTCTGAGATCGGCGAAGCGATCGAGGGCACAACGGGGTATTGATCAGCGGAAAAACGCCGGCTGGCTGGGTACAGCCGGGCATCTTCAAACCGCAGTTCCACAAACAAAAGCCCCGTGATGCCGGTGAGGCTCAAGCGCGCCCGCAAACCGCGATCGATCAACCCTTGGAGCTCAGCCGAAATCGTCAAATCGATCGGCCCCCCGGTGCTGTTCGTCAAAATATTGCGGTCGATCTCGCAGATCACTCGCGTCAGCGCCTCTTTGCTGGACTGGTCATAACGGACACTGATCGCCGCGACCCGGCCGATGCGGACGCCGTTGACCTTAACCGAGGCGCCCGGGTCCAGCCCACTGACCGACTCGTCAAAATAAATAATGAAGCGCGAAGGCTTAGAAAAAATATTAGTGCCCCCAAAAGACAGAAAAGAAATTACCGCCAAGAGCATCGCCCCAAGGACGAATAAACCGACGGTGACTGGACTAGGTTTTATTTTCACGGGTGAAGGAGCCCCTGTTGTTGCTGAACCGCGGCCACACGTCTATTCAAAAACTCCCGCACCCGTTGATCCGGACTGGCCTCGCGCAATTGGTTGGGCTCGCCCTCGGCGATCACGCCCCGCGCGCCGGAGTCGATCATGACCACGCGGTCGGCAATATCAAAAATACTGGGCAGCTCATGCGAAACGATGACGATGGTTGTGCCGAGAGTATCGCGGATCTGCCGAATGAGTTCATCCAGCTTAAGGGATGTAATGGGGTCGAGCCCAGCCGAGGGTTCATCAAAAAATACGATGGCCGGATCCAAGGCCAAGGCGCGGGCGAGACCAGCCCGCCGCTTCATGCCCCCGCTCAGCTCGACCGGGTAATAATCCTCCAAACCCGCCAAACCGACTTGCGCCAATTTAAGTGAAACGATCCGCGCCCGCTCGCGGCGATCGAGCTGGGTGTAAAGTTCGAGCGGTAGCGCCACATTCTCCGCCAACGTCATCGAACTCCACAGGGCCCCATTCTGGTACAAGACGCCAAAGGTGCGCAGCAACTCCTGCCGCCCCGCGCGATCAGCGTGGGTGAAATCGCGGCCAAAATATTTCACCTGGCCCTGCCCCGGCTGCTTTAAACCAATGAGGTGACGGAGCAGCGTGCTTTTGCCGCAGCCATTGCCCCCGATAATAAAAAATATCTCACTCGGCTTGACCGCGAACGAGACGTTGGTCAGGACGACCCGCTCGCCGTAGCGGCATTCAACGCCCTCGACCTCGATGGCAAATTTACTTTTACCGCTGGCGGTGCTCATGCGGACACCTCGGCCGCTGGGCGCGCTTTCACTAAGGGGGATGACGTCATGAGAGGAGCGTGGTGCGAGGCGTTCACCAGCCAAGAATGTTGAAGATGACGGCGAACACTGCGTCCGACACGATAATCAGCAAGGTGCTCGTCACCACCGCGGCGGTCGCCGCGCGCCCGGCCCCGACCGCGCTGCGCTCGGCTTGCAAACCGCGCAAACAAGCACAGAGGCCAATAATGAGGCCGAAAGTTGCCGCCTTAATCAACCCCGTGCTCAAATCGGATAGGTCGATGATCGATTTAGTTTCGATCCAGTAAAGGCTCGAAGGAATGTCGAGAATGGAGGCCGTGACAACTAACCCGCCCATGATGCCGAGGAAATTCGCGTAGAGCACCAGTAACGGCATCATAAAAAAAAGCGCCATAATCCGCGGCATCACCAAGAAATCGATGGGCGAAACCCCCAGTGTTTCGAGGGCATCAATTTCCTCGTTGGCCTGCATGTTCCCCAGCGTAGCGGCAAAGGCGGCGCCCGTGCGCCCGGCCAGCACGATGGCCGCCATCATGGGACCCATCTCCCGCACCACGGACAGGCCGACCAGGTCGGCAACATAAATATCCGCGCCAAACTGCCGCAATTGCACCGCGGCTTGATAGGCCATAATCACGCCCACCAAAAAACTGATGAGCCCAACTATGGGCAATGCGAGCGCCCCGCACTGCTGCATCTCAGTGAAGCAATCCCGCCAACGAAATTGTGCTTGGCCCCGGATAAAACGCCCCAAGCTGTAGGCGCACTCGCCGAGCAATTGCGCCAAATCTTTAGTTTCCTGCCAGAGCTGATGCGTCGCTTGGCCCACGCTAGCGACCAAGTCAGCCAGCTGGGGCTGGGGCGCAGGCGGGGTCGGCTTGGGCGCCAATAAAGCAGCCAAGCGTCCCACTTCTGCGGGCACCCCCTGCTCCACCAACTCCACCCCCTGCTGTCCACTCCATGTCCGCGCCGCACTTAAATAGAGCGCGAGCGAACTATCCCAATCACCGATCGCAGCCGCCTGTAAAACAATGCGGCGCAGCGGGCGATCCAGCGCAGGCTCCTCCCAACGCGGCGGCGAGGCCGTGATCTGCCAGTTGCCACTGAGACAGAGCGTCACCACCTCACCGTCTCGCGACGTGGCCACTTGAGCTGGAGCGATAATCATAGGTGATGCCATCGATAACGGAGAGTGTGAACAGTCGAGCCCACTGCGCCAGACTGATTTTATCCGTGCAATTAAGTCCGCCCCCGCAGCAACATGTTCCCCGCATGCGCGGCCCGACTCTCCTCTGCGACCTTGATGGTACCCTCCTCGATCATTTTCAGGCGATCCAGCGCTGCCATACGCACACCATGCAGCAATTGGGTCTGCCTCCCCCCACGCCAGCCCAAGTGCGCGCCGCCATTGGTGGCGGCCTAGCAGCCGCGATCACTCGGCTCGTTGGCGCGGCCCGCCTGGCTGAAGCCTTAACCATTTATCAGCCCTACTGGGATGCCACCATGCTGAACGATGTAGCGCTGCTGCCTGGGGCGAGGGAATTGCTCACGGCAGTCAAAGAGGCCGGCGGACAAGCCGCCATCTTTACCAATAAGCATGGGCCCTCATCCCGCCGTATCTGTCAGCACCTCGGCCTGACCGAACTCCTCGCGGGCAATTTCGGCGCCACTGATACCCCCTGGCTGAAACCGACTCGCGCGTTCACGCTGCACGCCCTCGAGACAATGGGCGCCACGGCGGCGCAGACCGCCCTCGTCGGTGACTCGCCTTACGATCTCGCGGCCGCCAACCATTCGGGCTGCACCTTCTATGGCGTAACCACCGGCACCCATAGCGCGGCAGAACTCCTGGCCGCTGGGGCGGTTAATGTCTTCCCGGATCTACCCAGCCTTACCCCGATTTTATTATCACGAAACCCGGCCAGCGCTTAGCGTGGTCGACGTAGCACGCCGAGCTTGGTCTCGAGCACTTCGAAAACTAGCCCCTGCGCGGCGCTAAATTCCTGCAGAGCCTGCCGCGAGCCATCGTAAACATGTTCGGGCTGACAATCATCAACGACGATGATGCCGCCGGGGCTAAGCCGCGGCCATAATTTCTCGAGGGCCACCTTGGTCGGTAGGTACAGATCGACATCGAGGAGCACAAAACAGAAGTGCGTATCCTCGGTAAAATTAAAATCCTGAATCGCCGCCGCTTGGGCGGCGACGCGGCTGATGCTATTAAAGCGCATGGTGCGCTCGAACCAATGCAGCGAGTTGATCGTAAATTTATCCAACGCCCGCCGCTCAGCCGCCGCGCGCTTACCGCGAACCTGTAATTCATGCGCCACATCGCTCGCCACAAATCCACCAAAGGTATCAATCGCCCAATAGCGCTTAGTCGGCGCGATCTCATCAAGATGTTTGTTTAAAAAAACGGTCGTGTATCCGCGATAACACCCGATCTCCCCACAATCGCCGGGCACCACGGCGGCTTCCGTCAGTAACGTGGTCAAACGGGCAAGCTGCGCCGGCGTAAAAGCATAACGATATTTATAGAGCAGGTAGGATCGGAACGGCGACCAGAACAGCGCCCGCTTCACCAGTCCATCTAACCAAATCTCCCCGCGCGAATTAATCATGACGACCCGCGTTGAGCGCTCCGCGCTCGCTCGACCTCTAGGCGCAACGCGCGTAAGGAGACATGAATATCCCGCAGAAAGACTGCCAGCGATGCGATCAACAAGAGCACGCTGGAAATAAATAGCGCCACGAGCTCAAGCGCGAATTCGCGCTGCATCGTGGCATCGAGAAAAATCACCATCACCAAAAGACAAGAGAGCAGCATGCTGGAGCCCGCGAGCATCACGGCCAACCGGACCAGCTTAGCCCGCTGCCACATAATTTCTAACTGCCGCTCAATATGCCGCTGGCTCTCACCGGTGGCACCTTGGGAATCACGCGCCAAGGCCCGCGTGCGATCGACGACGCGCCCAAGGCGATTCGTCAGCGTAATCAACAAGCCACTCACCCCGGAAAGTAAAATCACCGGAGTGATCGAGAGCTGAATAACCGGCAAAAACGAACTGGGCAGAACAGTTTCCATGGCTGCGAAAGTTAAGCCAGCGCCATCCGAGGGCAATCTTACTCGCGCCGCGCAGCCAATTTCACGCCACTGGCCGCCGGGCGATTAACAGCGTCGCCGTCATATCCTGCACCAATTTGCCCGCTTGATTATAGGTCCGACACTGGAGCTGCAATAATCCGTAAGCCGGACGCGCCGGCGCCGGCGCCAGCCCCAGGACCTCGGTCACCACTCGCAAGCGGTCACCAGGCAAGACGGGCCGCGGCCAACGCAAATTTTCCATCCCCTGTCCAATGACCCCGCCATTGAGGGCCATTTCCCCTTGGACCATTAAACGCATACTGACTGCCGCCGTATGCCAGCCACTGGCGACCAGTTGCCCAAAGAGAGTTGTCCGCGCCGCCACCGCATCGGTGTGAAACGGCTGAGGGTCATATTGCTGGGCAAACGCCGTGATTTCGGCCGCCGTCATAACGTAATCAGCGGTGTTGAATCTTTCTCCCAGCTGCAAATCCTCGAAATAGCGCATGGCTCTCGGATAACTCATTTGGCGGAAAAGTCCAACCCGCCAAGAGTTGCCTCGCCGCGAAACTGCGTGTATCTAATCAGCATTCGTGGCCACTCCCGCCTCCAGTTCTCTCACCGGCGTTCTTGAACGCATCATTTTCTTTAATGAAGAGAATCATTACACGATCGCTGAATTGCGACCCGACGCGCTTGCCCCTAAAGCGGTGCAAGCGACCGCCGGAGCTGTCGATAGTGGCACGGATCGTGTAACCGTGGTCGGCGCTCTGCCCGGGGTGCAATGCGGCGAAACGCTCCAGCTCACCGGCGAATGGACGCGGCATGCCCAGCACGGCGCCCAATTTAAAATTGCCGCCTTCAAATCGGAACTGCCTTCCTCCGTCTACGGCATCCGGAAATATCTTGGCAGCGGCCTCGTTCCCGGCATTGGCAAAGTTTACGCCAATAAAATCGTCGATACTTTCGGCACCGATACCCTCCGCGTTCTCAGCGAAGAATCGGGCAAGCTGCGCAAGGTTCCCGGCATCGGCAAAGTTCGCGCCACGGCGATCAAGGAAGCTTGGGCTGAACAAAAAACTCTTAGGGAGGTGCATATTTTTCTGCAAACCTACGGCGTGACCACTGCACAATGCGTGAAGCTCGTTAACCAGTATGGACCCGACGCCAAGCAAGTGGTCATTAATGAACCCTATCGAGTTGCTCGTGAAATTGATGGGATTGGATTTAAAACGGCCGACCGCATCGCGATCAACCTCGGCTACGCGAACGACGCTCCGCCCCGACTCGACGCCGGCCTCATTTACGCCCTCGAAACCCTCCAAGAGGAAGGGCACACCGCCTATCCACGCGGTGAACTTGTCGACTACGCGGCCACTCTACTTGAAACTTCTGCCACACTCCTCGAAGCGCGCATCGAGGCCCTCCTGGTCGCCAAGGCCATGGGGCAACAGAGCCACGGCGCGACTGAGCTCCCCGCGACGGCGTTGCTCCAACTCCCCACCAACGAGCGGGCCGAGCGGAAAATTGCCGATGCGGTTAAGCGCCTGAACTCAGTGCCCTCCGGCCTGCCTACCATCAAAATTGATGCCGCGCTTGACTGGGCGCAGAAAAAAGCGGGTTTTGCTTTCCACGACTTGCAGCGTACGGGTCTCCAGCATGCCCTGGCCCATAAGTTCAGCATCCTCACCGGCGGGCCAGGTACAGGAAAGACCACCATCCTGCGCGCGCTTGTCGAAATTCTGAAAGCCAAAAAAGTGCGCGTCCACCTCGCCGCTCCCACCGGCCGGGCCGCGCAACGACTCGCTGAAACCACCGGGGGTTTTGCCTCCACGATTCATCGCTTGTTAAAATTTGAAGGGGCCAAGGGCGGCTTCACCGTCAACGAATCGCATCCGCTGGCGACCGATTATTTAATCGTCGATGAAGCTTCCATGCTCGACTCACGGCTTGCCGCCGCGCTGCTCTCGGCCGTGCCCGTGCGCGCTCACCTTTTGCTTGTCGGCGACACTGACCAACTGCCGAGCGTCGGCGCCGGCAATGTGCTGAAAGATCTCATCAGCACAGAGCAAATCCCGGTAACTCGCTTGGCAGTCGTCTATCGGCAAAAAGAACAAAGCCTCATCGTGACGGTCGCGCACGCCATCAACGACGGCAACCACTCGCCCCCACCCATCGTCAACGAAGTCGCCCAAGCCCAAGCTTGGAGTGATCTTAATTTTATCGCCGCAAGCTCACCCGAAGACTGCTTGGCGAAAGTCACGGAGCTTTGCACCCAATTCATCCCGCAACATTTCACGTGGCTGCACCCGATCAATGATGTGCAAATTCTCGCGCCGATGCACAAAGGCACCGCGGGCGTGGCGAATCTCAACCTCGCTCTGCAGGCCGCGCTGAACCCCCAGCACCAGAGTCTCAAAACGATCAGCGGGGAATATCGACCGGGCGATAAACTGATCCAGCTGCGGAATAATTATGATAAAGATTTATTTAACGGCGATATTGGAGCCGTGCTCTCGATTGATGGGGTCAAGGGAACGCTGACCGCCGAATTCGACGGCGCCCAGCACACCTTTGAGCGCAATGAATTTGGTGATCTCGGCCTGGCCTACGCCATCAGCATTCATAAATCACAGGGCAGTGAATATCCGATCGTCATCGTCCCGCTACTCAAAGCGCACTTTGTGATGCTCCAGCGCAATTTGATCTACACGGCGATTACGCGGGGCCGAAAAAAAGTATTCATCGTCGGCGAACCAGCGGCCTACGGCATGGCGGTGCGCAATGCGGAAGCAAAATTGCGCTGCACTCACCTGCGCCAAAAAATCTTGGGCCAGAGCCTTTGAGCAAAGCCATGTCCCTTCCCCCCTCCCCGAGCCCACCCTGCAGAAATATCGACTTAATGCGGCGCCCGGCATGATCCCGGCGTCCCGTCGGCGGCGGCGCCGCGATTATCTCCGGCTATTCTTGGCTGAAAACAGCCTGATGCTCACTTTTTTTCGTCGAAATATTCCTCGGCTTCCAAGTGCAATGCTTGGCGGCACGCGTGCCGAGTGAATTTTATCAGCTGCTTAATTACGCACTCCATGACGGCCGGCCTATGTTTTTTCTGCCAGCGGTCTGCATGACCGCCTACTCCGCCGCCATTACCTAGCTGATGTGCGGCGTCATCGACCGCTATTAAGCTCGCGATGTTAACGGACCGCTCAGCGCCCCATTTGCTCCTTTTGTCCTATTGGCAGCAACCCTGCCGTGGGCTAAATTACACCGGATTTATTAATCCACTTTTCCTATGATTAAAATACCCCCGCTATCCTTCATCTTACTCGTAGCTGTGACCGCTCTGCGGGCGACCCCCGTGGCCGTAGATGGCTTCACCTATGTAAAATCCCGCGGCGGGATCGATGAATATACCCTCGAGGCCAACGGCCTGCAGGTGCTGCTCATCCCAGAGACTTCCGCGCCCGTCATTACTTTTATGGTAACCTACCGCGTAGGCTCGCGCAACGAGGTTACTGGCACCACGGGCTCAACTCATTTGCTGGAGCACCTGATGTTCAAGGGCTCCGTCAATTATAACCGCGACAAGGGCAACTCCGTTGATCAGCTGCTGGCTCGCACCGGCGCACAATTTAATGCGACGACTTATCTCGATCGCACTAATTATTATGAAAATTTAGGCAGCGACCAGTTAGCGATGGTTGTCGGCATGGAAGCCGACCGCATGCGCAACTTACTTCTGCGCGAGTCTGATCGCCGGCCGGAAATGACCGTCGTGCGCAATGAGTTTGAACGCGGCGAGAACAGCCCCATCCAATCGCTCATCAAGGAGATTTTTGCAGCCGCCTACATCGCCCATCCTTACCATCACAGCACCATTGGCTGGCGCTCAGATATTGAAAATGTTTCCGTCGAAAAATTGCGCGAATTTTACGACACCTTCTATTGGCCGGACAATGCGACCGTTACCTTGGTCGGCGACTTCCAGAGCGCCGAGGCCCTCGGGTTGATCAAACAGCATTACGGCGTCATCACCCGCGCCCCGCGCCCCATCCCTCAAATATATACTGAAGAACCGGAGCAGACGGGCCCGCGCCGCGTGGTCGTTAAACGTCCAGGCCAGCTAGGCGTCATTGCCATCGCGCACAAATCTCCGGCGGCCACGCACCCTGATTTTCCCGCCCTTGCTATCCTGGGGTCTATTCTCGGTGACGGCAAAAACAGCCGACTCTACCGCGAGCTCACGGACAAGAATCTCTCCACCGGCGTTTCCACGGGACCTTTCGCGCTGCGCGATCCCTCGCTGCACTTCACTTTTATCCCACTCGCTCCAGGCGCCACCCACGAGCAAGTTGAAAAAATTGCCGTGGATGAAATCGAAAAACTTAAACAACACGGGGTGACTGCTACGGAAGTCCAAGCGGCAATCGCAAAGGCGCTCGCCGATTCTGCTTATCAACGGGATGGCTCGTTCGCGATCGCTGGAAAAATTAATGAATTTATCGCGGCCGGAGACTGGACGCTTTACGTGACGCTGGATGAAGCTCTCCAGAAGGTCACCCCCGCCGATGTGCTGCGCGTGGCTAATAAATATCTCAACGTCGATCAAAGCACGACTGGCTGGTTCATCCCCCAGGCGCCCACCGCCGCCGCCCAGTCACCTTCGAAATAATCCTCCAAGCATTTCCCCCATGAAATCTATTTCTTTTTTCCTGCTCGCCCTCAGCCTATTTCTGCCAGCCGGGCGGGCCCAAATCGCGCCCCAAGTGCAACGCGCCCAAATCGCAGGGCTCGATGTGCTGATCTATAAAACTGGGGTCAACGACGTCGTCACGATCGAGGGCTCATTACCAGCGGGCGATATCTTTGCGGGCGACGGCAACGTCGCTATCCCCACGCTCACCGGGATGTTGCTTGAGCAAGGCACCACCACCCAAAATCAATTTGTCATTGCCGAAAAACTTGAGCGCGTGGGCGCTAGTATTTCGTTTAGCGCCGGCGACCAGCTACTGAACATTCAAGCGAAGTGCCTTAAAAAGGATGTGGCGCTGGTGATTGGCCTGATCGCAGAGCAACTGCGCTATCCGGCCCTTGCCCCAGAAGAATTAGCCAAAGCCAAAAAACAATTTTCGGGCAGTCTGCAGCGCCAGCTTGAAAATACTGATTTCCGCGCTGGCGAGGCCTTTAACCAGGCAGCCTATCCAGCCGGTCACCCGAATCGCACGCCCTCGACCGATGAATTCCTGACCGCCATCGCGAGCGCCACACTCGAAGAGATTCGTGCTTTTCACGCTAAATATTATGGCCCAGCGCACTGCACGCTCGTCTTGGTCGGTGATGTTGAGCCGCTAGTTATCACGACGGCCTTGACGACTGGCTTCAGCGGCTGGACCGGTGGCATTGACCTTCCTCATTCCGCCAAGGCGACCGCGACCGACTCGGCTAAAAATCAAAATGTTTTTATCGCCGGCAAGACGAGCATCTCCGTAGTCATTGGCCAAACCACCGGACTGAGATACAGTGACCCAGATTATCAGGCGCTAAAAGTAGCGACGGCGGTACTCGGGGGCGGCGGCTTCTCTGGCCGACTGATGCAGACGGTCCGTGATAAAGAAGGTCTTACCTACGGCATTTATTCCAATGTCACTCAGGACACCTTTACCGACGGAGACTGGCGCCTGACCGCCACGTTTGCTCCGGCTCTTTTAGAAAAAGGCATTGCCTCAGCCAAAGTCCAATTGGCGAATTGGTATGCAGAGGGAATCACTCCGGCCGAACTCGCTTACCGTAAAACCAACTTGGTGGGCAGCTTCAAGGTGGGACTCGCCACCACGAATGGACTGGCGGGAGCGCTGCTGATCGCCCTCCACCGCGGCTACGACCAAGCTTGGCTCAATCAATATTCCCAGGTTATCGAGGCCTTGACGCTCACCGAAGTGAACAATGTCATGAAAAAATATCTGAATCCCGAGGAAATGTTTATTATTAAAGCCGGCACCATTCCCGGAGTCATCGCTGCCCCTGCGCCCGCAAAATAACCACCCGCATGCGGTGCATTCCCAGCTAGATTTTGCACTATTGCGGGATCGTGCACCGCCGCCGCTGGCTCAAAATTGATAGGCGGCAGTTAACCCGATCTGGCGGGGCGCGGCCCGATCCTCATAACGTTTTTCAAGATAGTCGGGATCCTCATTGCCAAAGAAAAAGACCCGCTGGTCATATTTTTCATTGAGCAGATTTTTGCCCCAGAGCGTCAGGGTCCAAGTCCGCCAAGCATAACCCCACGTGGCATTGATAACCTGAAATGCCCGGCGGGACTCATTTTGATTATTCGAATCAAATTGCTGCGCGCGGGCGACCCATTCGGCGGAAGCGAAATAGCCCGATGCCGGGCGATAGGTGGTTGAAAGAGTATAACCATAACGGGGCGTGTTCGCGAGCGGGCGGCCCCCACCCAGATTGCCATTCGTCAGAGTAAAGCGCTGAAGATTGGATTGCATCAGCGCCAGCGTGCCGCGGACCGACCAAGCCTTCATGATGGCGTAACTTCCTGCGGCTTCCAAGCCAGCGACATTGGCGCGCTGGGCATTATCGGTGAAAAAACGGTAATTCCCACCGAACCCAGCCGAATCCCGGACTTGGGTATTTGCCCGTTGAATCAAAAAGGCGGTGATCTCTCCGGTCAGTTGCTGCTTAAGCCAATTGCCCCGCAGGCCCGCTTCGTATTGCCAGAGATGCTCACTGCCGTACGTCACAGGATCTTGGGTTTGATCAATCCGTGCATCAATATTGATGCCACCCGCCTTGTAGCCCCGCGTCAGTGCCAGAAAGGCAAATTCATGATCACTCAACTCATGTTCGAGCGTTAACTTACCCCCAGGCAAGATGTCGCTAAAACGGGGCGCAAATGTGACGACTGGCTCGGTAGCGCTTGAATTAAAATAAGTGACCATTTTCTTGCCGTCACCTGTGAGCGCGATGCGCTCCGCGCGCAGGCCAACCACGAGCCGCGTACGCGCGGTAAAATTGCGCCCCCACTGGCCAAAGATGGCCGCGTTTCGCGCGTCATACTGCGTAGCGAGGCCGCGCCGGCTGTAAGGATCTTGACCCACATACTGACTAGCTTCCGCCGTGCTCGAGAAAAAAGCTCCCAGCGTCCAGCGATCGCCCCCCTCCGACGCAGCCAGAGGCTCCGAATCGAGCCGCAGTTCTTGATTTAGGACGGTGCGCTCGCGCCGCAGATCACTGAAACCGGCATAGGAGGCCGCGGTCCAGTCATCATCATAGCTATAAATTGAACGGGAGTGCACGCCACTGGTTATAGTCGTGAAGCGCCCGGCGGCCCAACCGCGGTACGTGCCACGTAAACTGGCGGCGAGCGAGCGCTGTTCATCGCGTCCGGGCTGATCGCTGTAAGTGAAGCGACCATTATTATCTAAAGCGAAGGCATCGAAGCCGTTATTAAAATTTGCCGCGATCGCCGCACCGGCCCAAGTCCAGAGGGGCTGCGGATGCCACGTGAGCCGCACCCGCGCCGTGAATTCATCCCGCGCGTTCGTCGCTCGGTTCAGCGTCACATTGCGCCGAAAGCCGTCGCTCGAAGTTTGCTGCAAGGCAACCCGCGCCATGAATTGCTCCGGGCGGGCCGCTACAAGAGGACCACCAAACGCTAAGCTCCCGGTACGCAAAGCATCGCTGCCCACACTGCTCTCGGCTTGCCCCGTCCAGAATGGCGTCGGGGCATTGGTTACCATCCGCACCACCCCGCCGGCCGCGTTCGCTCCGAACGCACCCGCCTGCGCGCCGCGCAGCACCTCCACTTGGCTCACATCAAACGTACTGCCGATGGTCCCTAGCCCCGTGAAGTCAAAATCATCGATTAGAAAGCGCACCGCTGAGTCTGGCGTCTCGCCCTCGTATTGAGAATTTTCCCCCAGGCCACGGATCTGCAGATAACGAGGGCGCGAGGTGCCGCCCGTCCAAGTAAGATTGGGCATCTGATCCACCAAATCGCCAAAATGCCGCACGGCGCCAGCGCGAAGACTGGTCTCATCGAAGACCGATACGCTTGCCGGCATGCGCGCGAGGGGCGAGGCCCAGATATCTGCGGTGACGCGCAACGGCGCTAACGCGATGGGCGCAGAGTCACGCGCGGCGGCGGGCGAAATTTGCGCCCGCGCGGCGGCGGCCGCCGACAGCGTCAGAATAAAATAAAACGATCGGGTCTGAGTTAGCATAGAGTTGGCGCCCAACCCAAAATTGACCCACCGAAAGCGAAACCGAGAGTGCCGTGGCACTCTCTTGCTTGTTTCCTTCGCCGGTATGATCCGTTTCAGGTTCAGAGGGTCGAGCAGCCGAGCGAGCCGCAATCTCAGTCCTCCGCGGAGGACACCCCTACGAGCAGGCACAGGCTCAGGAGGGATTTATTTCAGGTCAACCACTGAATTAGATTAAACTTAATTCCACCGTACGATTGGCCGCAAAAAACAAAAACGGGAAGATAACTGCGCAGGACAGGAAGCTACGCGAAGCGTTCGAACCCTTCGCGCAGCTTCGTGGGCTTCGCGGTTGATAACGCCTTGAATGGATTTCGGCGCCTCTCGTGGCCTGTGCCCGTCTGACTCGGCCACCTGACCAGCGAGCCCTATAAATCATGAAGGGCGCCCCTAACGGGACGCCCTGCATGACCTAACACCAAGCAAACCTATGAACTCAAAACTAATTACAATGAGTAAGACGGCGTTAATTCAGAAACGTTGAATTTATTTTAAAAAAAATTCAGCCAGCTAAAATATTAAGGGGCCCCTCTTGCGAGCGGCCCCTTAATAACCTAAAACACCTAAAACACCTAA